>NZ_JBJGXN010000020.1:0-19071 GCF_045447035.1 Pseudomonas sp. O230
GTATCGATTTCTCGTGGAGTCACTACAGTGCTCATACCGTTACCTCGTGAGGGGGGCTAGGAGTCGCCTTGATAAGATTGATCCCGCTTAGATCAACATCGCAGCTTCATCGTCCTAAATCGACCCAATTTTGTAGATAGTCGAGATTTATGCATCCGATGGTTGCTACCGAGAAGCTAGGAACTCCGCGATCATCCTCGCTCCCTGCGAAGGAATCGGCGCAGAATATCTTAAAGACTGGTGCTGGGATCATGACCACAAAGCCTAGAGCAGTGGAGGGTGAAGCTCAGATGAGAAGAGTGTTAGTCGAGATGGTCGTTTGAGGCCTGGGAAGCAACCGTTTTCGAGTTATCGGAAGATGATTGATCGCTCTCATATTTGAATGGCCGGCTCCTGCCAAATTGCGTTGCAATTTTCAGAGCGGCCTCTCGAAATTTCTCATCGACGAGAATTCTTTCCTCTGGACTCAACGCTTCGTACGCAGCTCGTGATGCCGCTCTCTGCAACGACAGGCGTTCACTCCTCAGCGCTTTGATTTTCATTAAGTGCTCGAAGCCGTATTGGTCTTCTTCAGGACTAGCGGAATCGGTAGTGATTTTTTCCATCGTGCACCGCCCGTATTGTAGAGAAACTCACCGAATCATCCTACCAGTTGCCCATCGTCAACCATGGCCGCTCAGCAAATCGTGGGCCTGATCGTGCTGGAAACCACGGATGAAGACATTGCACGCCTGGTCAAGGTACTCGTTGTGGGCAGAAGCTCGTACCAGCACCAATCGAGCTGAATCAACTTCAATTCTCTTGATGCGAAGGTTGCGCCTTCGTTTGTTTTAGACGCTCCATAGTAGAAAGGGCTCATCGAGTCCTTTCGATTCATGCATACACACAGGCGGCGGACCCTCCGATCAATGATCCCTGACGGAATGCCTGTCCATCGGAACTAAGCAATCGATGCAGTCGGGTGCTTGGACTTGAGATAGATGATCACTACCGCGGTGAACAGGGTTACCAGCGTCGCAGCTGCACAGCCCAGAATGTAAGGGAGTGCAGGTGCGAACCCAGAATCTCGAGCTATGGCTACTGTAACGCAGATCAAGTCCCAATCCTTTCCGGCCATTTGCTGCAAACAGAATGGCAAGACCAGGAGCGCTACGATAGCTTGAGGCGTTTGCGTTCTGAAAGCTGTGAGCAGTAGCTTGAATTTGTCCATCATGTCACTCCGCGTTAAGTGGAGTTCTAGCCTCACATGAAACAAAAAGCTCCGCATCTCAATCGCGTGTAATTTCCTCAAAGGTTGATAGAAGTCCTGCACAAGCAGCTTAAATGTGGCGATTCGCTGATCGACCTGGATGAGGTTCGAAGCTACGTCTCTTCACCGAGATTGTTTGACGTCACCGTTCGAAATCTAAAGCCTTCTCTGGAATGCGTAGGCGATACATTCATGGACAAACGCTCAATGCTTGCGGATTGGCCTCAGCGGACCTACGGCGTATCTATGGAGCAGTGGATGGCAATGTCGTCCAGCGTTGAGCTGATAGACGATTATCACCACAACGACACTAGCGTTGCGAAGATCCAAGTGTGGTCATTCGGACCTTCGAGTCTCGAAGAGGAGCAGCTTCGTCTCGCAGTGGCTTTGTCGTACACCGAAGCCGATTTCCGTGCAGAATCCAGGATCGTAGGCGCGCTAAACCATGTGCTCAACGACCTTGGATTTTACGTCGATAGAGATCGCTACTGACCGCATTTTAACAGGCAGAGCCAGAGAGACAGAGCGCAAAAAAGCAGGTTTGTGTCCCCGATTTTTTTTGCGCCGTCACACCCCAAATGTTTGATGTAAAACCAAGCGGCACATACACCACTAACGAAGGAGTAACGCGATACCGCGGCGCGGATAACCTCAAGGCTCTGCTTCGGGATTAGACTAAGACTGCCAAATATTTATTAAGCTTGTCTTTGCCTTCTTTGGTAAGTCGAAAGTAACGCTGCAAAAGATCAGCCTCGGCATCATCGACGGGGTAAAAATAAGCGGCGGGCAGGTTTAGTTCTGCCGCTAGGCGTTCGACTAATTCGGGGTCTGGCATCCGCTTGCCCAACTCGTACCGATTCATCCTGGTGCTCGCGGATGCTGGCTCTAGCCCAATTCGTATGCCCAGCTCTTCCTGTGAAAGATCGGCGCACAGCCTTGCGTGCTTGAGTCTTATAGAAAGTGTGCTCATAGCGTTCCGCGATCTTGGTCATCGGAGTCGACCAAGCCTGCTCGTAGAGTGACTCCCTGGTAACGGTGTCCTCGGACGACTCATCACTGACAGCGGGATTGTTCGGTGTGTCTTCCATGCATGAGCGCTTATGAGTAGGTGGCAGGCAGATTCTATGATCAGACAGCCTAGCTCATGAATTATGACGCTTATGGAGGGCCGCACGTGCACAGCGTTGTCATGCCTTGTCGTAATCAGGCAAGGACGGCCAAGGGTAACTGCCAGCGCCCTGATCTCAGAGGCGCGCAACTGCGCATCACTCACATGGACGGGGCGACATATGGCTAACTGCCTAGCGCATGGGTGTAGCGTGCAAGCGTGTGTCGCTCACGCGTGACGTTGCTCAGCTCGCTTTGCGTGTATCGTCGAGCCGGTCATCGATGCTTGCCACACGACGCGCCATGCGGGCTCGGCTAGCCACGGAGGGGGAAGGCGTGAAGCCCTCATTATCAACAGTCGAACGTGCGGTCGACGTGGAGGTAAACGCTGAAAAAATTACGTTCAAGCCAAAGACATTTTTCACAAGAGGCTCCAGAGAATCGAAAAGTTGGAGCTACGGTAGTCCTGCGTCATCACCCCTGAGAAACAAAGAACGGACATATCAGTTATCAACCGATGCGATCCCACCTGGGGCGTTGGAAATGTGAACGGTTGTAGACGTCGGTGCGGAGCATCGCTGAGCGAAGTACTCAGCCACCGCGGCGCAGAACGGTTGGAAAAATTTTAAAACAGCGTGCTGTGGAATAAGGCCGGTCAAAGCTAATTCAACTTAATAGTTCACCACATGTACTATTTACTTGGCGTGATCGATGCCGTTCTACAACCACGGCTCCCTTGTGACCAAGAACACGGGACAGCATTGTCGATGCCGCGTCATTGAACTCCACTATTTCAACTTAAGGTGTTTGACCGAGTGCGCACGCTGCTCGTCGAGCGAATTGTAATAGGTATTTTGCGTGGTGCTCAGACTGTTGTGGCGCAGGTCCGCCTGCAAATCCTTCATATCGCGAAACGGCGCATCAAAAGTTGCCGACGTGTGTCGCAACCAATGCAACGACGCCGAACGCAGGTTATCAATCTCATCGTCGCTGCGACCTTCTGCGGTCATTTTCAGCAAGGCGCGATCAAACACCTGCTGAAGTATCAAGCGTAGGTGTCGACCTGAAAGGCCACCCCGGCCACTTAACGTGGTCAGCAGGGGATAGGTCTCATGCGGTGAGGGCAGGGCACTTAGCCCCAAGTGTCTTCGGTAGCGGCTCAAATAAGTGTGCACGTAGTCATCGCGCACGCTGATTTTGGCCGCCTTGTTGCCTTTGCCTACCACATGAAACCACCAGTTGCCCATGGTATCCCGCCGAAAATCACCCATGGTCGGTTCCCAGTTGTCGCGACCGACCAGGTCAGAAACGCGTAAGTACATGGCAAACAAAGTCGTGAGTACAAACAGCGTGCGTTCATGGTCGGGGTCTTCTTCCGCCATTTCCTCCGCGGTTTCGATTACATAATCCCACTGAAGGTGGGAGAGGGCGCGGCCGGACACCTCCTGGGTATGGCGTTGCTTGTAGACCGCCTTTTGTTTGACCGCGCGAAATGGGTTGGCTTCGGTGAGGCCTTCGTCCATGGCGTATTGATAGAAGCTGCCACAGACGGCAAAGACTTGGGCCACGGACCCTTGGGCCATCTTGTAACGATTCTCTGACGGCGCGGGCTCCGGAAGGTGTTTGTCACGTTTGGGCGCCGTCTGGCTGAA
Organism: Pseudomonas sp. O230; assembly: GCF_045447035.1. Lineage (NCBI taxonomy): Bacteria > Pseudomonadati > Pseudomonadota > Gammaproteobacteria > Pseudomonadales > Pseudomonadaceae > Pseudomonas > Pseudomonas sp. O230. The sequence goes on from NZ_JBJGXN010000020.1 coordinate 4,009, forward strand.
AGGACGCCACACCGCGTTGAGTTGGTAAGTGTCGGCACTGCTTTTGCGCTGACCACCGACCCGGAGGAAGCGCGACTTGACCACCGGTCCAATCCAAGCCGCCGTCGGCCGCAAGCAGAATTCCATAAACGCCTCGGCGTCGCTGCGTCGTAATTCCAGCAAAGGTTTCCGGGCCACCAGCAGTGACCAAAGCAGCAAACGTTCCACGTGCGTGCGGTAGGAATTGAAGGTCGCTTCATTGCCGGCATACGATTTGAGGAAACCGCGCGCAGCGATATAGCCCTGGTAAGCCTCAAGTTCCTCGGGAAAGCTGGCCAAATAATCGCGAACCAGAGGTAATTCTTCACTCATCTGGTGGAAGTTCAGCTCCAAAAAGCGTCGGTAGCTTTCAAACAGGGGTTGTGGTGACGAAGGCATGGGACGTCCTGCATGAAATGGGAACTTGCGGGAATGGAATATCCGGGTCTGCGCGTTATCGGATATCGGATATCGGGCGTGAGTTGGAGGCCTCAGGCTGAAACATGAACTCGATTGAGATAAAATGTTAACTACACTAAATAGCCGTTTAGTTTAGTTAGCCTTAGTGCCGATACCGCGCTCATTAGACGGATGGTAGCGATGGTCATTTCGGAAATCAAGGTCGTGCGATTTTACTTCTGCCGAACAAACTTTGTAAGACGCACGCAAGGTAGCAGTGCATAAAACTGACACTTCCCCAGTGTGGACTACGGACACATATATAATATTGAAAGAAGTATTTGTCCTGGCTCGCCACGGCACCCATTTTAGCAGATTTCAGCTCTTCCAGGCACTCAGGCCACTGTGTTGTGGGGCAGCAGGACTTTCCGGTGGTTAATTGATTTTTTCAACTTTTCTCCGGTGATTAAATGATTTTTCGGAAAGCGCTCTAGCGCGGGAAAAAATGCAATTTTTACGGCTTAAAATGGCTGTCTATTGCCGATAATTCCGGTGGTGTTTGTTCTTTTTCCGGCGGTTAAAAAATGAAAATCTGGCGCTATATCGGTCGGTCTACGGCCATATTCTTCGTCAAAACATAAATTTTTTCGGGAAAATTCATAAGTAGACCCATTGTTATTACGCATGACGCTATAGAGTCCGGCGGTTAATTGTTTTTTCCCTGAGTTTGTTATTTCCGCTGATTTAGCTTTTTTTTTCATCGACTTTGGCAGGAGACGCTCTAGCACGGCGTTCTTAGCAGACAGTGAGTGAAGAGCCACCATGTATTTTATGCGTAGGGGTCATTTGCAATTTCTAGACGCAGGCTGAGGTTGGGCGCGCAGCTTTATGATTTGACTGAGATTCCGGTGGGTAAGTGATTTCTGTCCGGCGATTCGTTGATCGTCACAAGACTGATCCGAAGGTTTTCACGCTGTACACGTCGACCGTTTTGGACACGCACAAGGCGAAACCGCCGGTAAAAATGTTGGTGATTTTGGCGGCAGCGATCTTGGTGGCCATCGTTGGTTTTGTCATGGCGTTCAAGTTCATTCATCACCTGACCAGTGATCCCGAACAGCCCCAGGCAGATCCTGTGACGACGAAAGCTGTTCAGGCAGCGGCCATTTCTGCACCCAGCAATTTTGGGATTTCGACCGGTGAAGCTAAACCGATTTGGACAGAGGAAACCCTCAAGCCACGGCTGGCAAACCAGCCTCACACGGCACCGGTTTATGACCAGTTGACGGCACCGACGGATTTTCCACGGGTTGCTGCATGCATGTCGTCAGAGTCCCGCGGTTCCTGTAATTGCTACACGCAACAGGGCACGCCGATTGATGTTCCTATGAGTGCCTGTCTGGTGTTCGTCAAAAACGGCGCGTTTGATCCGTGGTTCACCGGCAGAAATCAGCAGCTCCAAGCAGCTCACGAAGTGTCTACCGAAACACAAGCACCGCACGAAGCAGCAGCGCGAATTGATCTGTCAAGACGTGGTGCTCAATTCACCGTCGTTGCTGATACCAGCCGGACCGAACGAAAAACCGGCATCGTGAAGTAAAATCTGCCGAGACACGCCCTAACAGTCTGTTGGGGTCATTCGCATAATGTATATTATGTTAAACCAGATGCTATGTTAGCTATGTTAGCTATGTTAGCTATGTTAGCTATGTTCATCAGCACTGAATCTGAGGCCCAGGCAGCAGGATATCGAAAAGCAGGTAACTGCAAATAGTAGCTTCTCATTGAAACCCGGCCTTACGAAACCGAGGCCGGCACCCAATATTTGACTGACATATGCTCCCAGTTTTTGCTTTTTCCATCTGACAAAGTTCACCGCAGGCGGTCGTAGCTAATTCTTGGTGACCCCTTCTTCCATCGCCCAATGAGCCAATCGCTGACTGCCAATCAGGAGTAAAAATTGCTTACCCGTCCCGATAAAGACGCCCTCCGTGCGATGCTGGAGTCGCAAGTCCAAGAGAAGCTGCAGCATGACCCAGACGCGTTAACGACTTATGCATCCAAGCCTCAACCAGAGCGCAAACCGTACACCAGCAAACCCACGGTACAGGACAAGGCTTTTCTCAAAGAGCTTGAGCTAATGCGTGCAGATGCCGAAGCCGGAGTGATACATACGCCTAAGCGTGAGTCTCAGGAGACGGGGGCTCCTAGCCTTAGGCTGGACGATTATCCAGATCTGTAAAACACGCCGCAGTCAATCTAAAGGCATTGGACGGCTTCAGAATTAGAACCATTGGAGAGCACACGTGAGAAAGCCCCCTTTGAAGGTCATCATTGAAGAATGGGATGGTGACGGCGCTATTCGAATTCCGGACGAAGCGCTGCAGGAATTGGAACTGGATGTCGGCGACGCTGTGTATTTGATAGAAGAATTTGTTGGCAACACGCGCTGCCTAGTCCTATCAAAAAAGCCTCAAATCACAGATCGGATAGACGAGCTCACTGAAGCATGGAATAGCAGCCAGCTTCGTAACGCCCCGGAGAAATGAGACAGCTGCAATGCGCTTCGCGAATCAATCGTGGTCGGCCAACTGCGGAGTGAACCGCTCAGGGCATATGAAGACTTTGGGTCGAGCCGGGCTTAAGCCCGAAGGAGCGATAGCCGATGTAGCTATAGCTCCGCAGCCCAGCAAATCGCCAATTTAATCAGAGATCAGATACTTGCGTGCCGAGAATTATGCAAAGGCATGGTTAAACGGTAGCGGTACCCAAGGCGAGCATTTATCGTCCATAAAGCGCTCAAATCACGTAAGGCTCGAACAGCCTCCGGACATTCACCCGCGCCTTCAGCTTCGCGGCCAACAGGTACAAACCTACCACCTTGCGATGCAGAAACAGTACATCCACAGGTGGCGTGTGCCAGAAGTCGCGGTCGGCACCTAGTTCCCAACCGGTATCACGTAGGCGTACGGCCAGGTCAGACGTCGCAAAGTTATAGGCACCTTGATGCCTCAGTGGCTCGCAGGCCTGTGTAATGAGATCAGTGAGTACGGCTCGGTGTTTGGGCAGCGTTTCAGGCTGAAAGTAGCCGACGTCCAGTGCGGCATTGGTGATGGCGGCACGGTCTTCATGCAGGCCTGCAATCAACAAGCGGCGATAAGCCTCGGTAATGTTGCGGTCATAAAGTCGCGTGGCGCCGAAGTCCAACAACACCATCCGGCCGGAGTCTTGCTGATAACGGTAATTGGCAAAGTTAGGGTCGGTCTGCACGCACTGGAACTCGAACACCTCGCGCAGAAACAGGCCGAATAGCAACATGATGATCCGGTCGCGCTCTGCCTGCGGCGCGTGCTCTAGTGACTCCACCGCTACTCCATCGACGAAGGACATCACCAAAATATTCGGCGTGCTGAACTGGGCATACGCACGAGGAACCAGAAAGTCAGGACTGTCGGCCAACAGTTGATCAAAGCGCCGTAAGTGTTCGGTTTCTTTCATGTAGTCCGCTTCATCCTGCAGCTGGCGCTTGGCCTCTTGGAGCAATGGGGCGACGTCCATGCCCTTAGGCAGCATCCCGGACATGCGCAATAAGGTAGCAACGTTATCCACATCGCTCGAAATACTCTCGCGCACGCCAGGATATTGCACCTTGATCGCCAGGCATTGGCCGTCCTTATCTTTCGCAGCATGAACCTGGCCGATGGACGCTGCCGCCAATGGCGTGAAGGAAAACCGTTCGAAGCGCCCTTCCCACCCCTTGCCCCAGTTTTCGTTGAGGACTGCCACCAACTGGCTCATAGGCATAGGGTGAGCGTCGCAACGCAGACGAGAAAGGATTTCGCTGAACTCGCGCGGCAACAAATCACCTGCATCCATCGATAACAACTGCCCAACCTTCATGGCGGCGCCACGCAGTTGCGACAGTTGCTCGACCACCCGATGCACATTGCCCGACGTCAACAGCAGTTCGCTGAGCGCCGGACGTTTGCCCTGAACCCACTGCCGAGCGCCTTCGGCTAGCATGCCGCCCGCGACGCCCGAGGCCAAACTGCCGAAACGCATCAACCGCGATAAGCGGCTGCCAGGCACGGGCAACGAACCGGGCTCACGAGGCTTCATGAGTGAAGCGCCTCAACGATCGCGGCAAGCAGCAAGCAGACGCTCGCCACGAGGGTAAGCCGTAATCGCATCGGCAAGTACCAAGCGGGCAAGCTCGTAACCCGCAACAGCTGCCTGTCCTGCCGGAGGTGGGCAACAAAGCCGATGACCAACAGCAAGCAACCCAATGGCATTGGCAGTAACGTGGCAATCCAAGCAACAAGCGCAGGAATGACACTCCAGATGAACCGGTCTCTGCCCTGCTCGGCGCTCATGTCTTGCACGGTCATGGCGAAGCCCCAGTGTAAGGCGCCGACGAAGCTCAGGATGACTGCGCCATAGTTAACAAGCGCCATCGCAAACAACGGCCGATAGTCGAGAGAGAACGGGATCAGAAGCGCCAGAAAAATAAACGGCAACAGACCGCCATAACCCAGCAGGCTGACGTGCTTTGGCAGAGAGGTTAAAGGCAACGCGTTCATTTGTATTCCTTGCAGTGAGCGACACTCAAGACTGTAGGCCCAAACGCCCCGCCTGGGCGAGATATTGATGGCGATCCGAAGCTGGGTTCAGCGTAATGAGTCGCTTTGTAGAATTAGGTCATTGCCCCATTGCTTTTCGGGCAAGCAGGCGACGGTATATGAGGAGTTTCGCATCCTTGAGATCATGCTCAGTGCCTGCATTTACCAAGTCGACCGCACCCCAGCTGTGCTTTGCCTGGTAGTCCACGGCTCCCTGCCCTGCGGCGAGTTTAAAATGTTTACATGCCTCCCTTCAGCGGAGGCAAAGCGCGAGGTCGACAGATTGGAAAACCTCGGAAATTTGGCGTCGTAAAAACTTACGTCGGGAAGCCTGAAACAAGTTCTACCGGGCTGGTTTGGAGCCTGCCTTCTACCTCACCTCGATTTGCGTTGAGACTATGGCTGAGCGCGATGGTACCTGAAGGAGGTCTACCGACGCAGCGCGCGAGTTCATCCACTTCACTACGCACCTTCGGCGGCCCATAGCTGAGAAGAAGGTCTAATACCGCTTGTTGAAGCGCAGCAGCCCCCCGCCCCGGCGCTCGAACCTATCAAGAGTTTGCGAAGAGCTACGAACGTTTGCTGCACATTATCCAATGCGGCCTGGGCATCATTGGGTGGACAGCTAGAGCGCGATGCTGGGTTCGCTGCGTGCCCTTCACTGCTCGCCAGGCAGCAGCACTTCAACCTGAGGAAATGGCATAAATGCCTATACGACTATCAGCCGAAAGGACTTAAGCAAGCGGTAGACGCTATGGGATTGGTTTGGCAAGGTACCTATCTTCTAGCGATGGACGATGCCAGAAGTGTGGCTTCAATCGTGAAAGAAATGATCGCCTGACTGCCTACTTGAGCCGGGGCTAGGAAACTGTGTTACTCGGCAAGTTTAGCTTTGAACCATACATGAAGGAGCTCCACTCGGCATACGCCGCAAAATGTCTCTGGCTTCCCATAGCCCAACGCTCTGCGTTTGTCTCACGAATCGAAACCAATATCATCAACTCAGTGACTGCCGCATCGAGCTCCAGCAGGAGGTGATGAGATTTAAATCTAAAATGATCAATGCTTGGCATTTCGTTCCGCCAAGATAGGTCTGATTCGAAAATACGAATCCTTATACCTATCTCACCCATCGACACCGGTTAGTCGATGTTCGATCCCTATTGACGACCAACGGTTGACGAGAATTTTGATCGCCAGCCTGTTGGCGCTAGAACATGGAAATCACGACCCCAAATGTTCGGAAATACCTGGTCGTTTCACCGTCGCTTTTAAGCATACGGGCCCGGGCTCTCGCTGACCAATCCCAGTTCCCTCATCGGGCCACGTAGCTTTTTACGAGCCGATCCGCTCGCCATTTTGGTACAAAACCGAAACCAGACTACGACTGCCAGCAGTGGCTCGACTTTGCGAGAAGAAATAAAACCTGTACAAAAATAATTTCGTGTATAGGTTTTATGCAATGTGTGTCATTCTGCCATCAGTCAGCTATCACCAGCTGATCGCGCTGGTGCCTCGCCGGGCTCTCGTCACTTTCAAATGGGCGGTAGAGGCACACAAGTAGCCCTTGACATGGATAGCAAAACAGAACCGCCACGTCTTGCCCGTACAGGGTCTATCTAAGAGTTCAGCCGATGAAAAACTCCATCTCACTAGCCTCGCGCATAGGCCTTGGTTTCGCCGCGATTGTGTCGCTGCTCATACTAATCACCGCCGTGGGCATCCAACGTGTGGGCTTTATCGACTCCACCCTGGAACACGTAAGCGAAAATGCGGCGAAGATTCAACGTTACGCCATTAACTTTCGCGGAAGCGTGCACAACCGAGCCATTGCTATTCGAGACGCAGTGTTGGTGGATAGTGAACAAGACTTAACCGTCCACCTCAATGAAGTTATCAATTTAGAACAGGCCTACTCCGATTCAGCCACGCCAATGGATCAGCTATTCGCAACTGCAGGAGTAACATCGCAGGAGCAACAGCTGTTGAGGGCGATTAAAGACATTGAAAAGCAAACGCTAGCTTCTACCAAGTCGGTAATTGCCCTGCGTCGCGACGGGGACATTTCTGGTGCACAGGCTTTGCTGCTGCGGCAAACCTCCGGTGAATACAGCGAGTGGTTGAAGCGCGTGAATGCACTGATTGACTATGAAGAAGCCTCGATCAAAAACCAACTCAGTGCGGTACAAGCCACCGCTAGTGAGTTTCGAGGACTGATGCTCATGGCCACCGGGATAGCGCTGCTGCTGAGCATCATTTTGGCGATCTCTATTATTCGCTTCGTCAAATCAACGCTGGGTGCTGATCCGACACAGGTTGCACAGGCTATCCAAAGGTTGGCCGCAGGCGATTTGCAACAAATTATTGTTACCGATTATCCGAACAGCGTGATGGGCGTCCTGAAAACTGCGCTCAGACGTTTGGCTGATACCATTAGTGAAGTACGCATTGCGGCCCAAGAGGTTAACAATTCATCTAGGCAGCTGTTGACCACATCGTCCGCCAATAATAATCAAACCAGCCTGCAGACCCGCGAAGCCGAGCAGGTGGCAACTGCAATTACGCAAATGGCGGCAACGGTCAATGAAGTTTCGGGCTATGCATCTCAAGCAGCGGACGCAACGCGTTTAGCCGATTCTGAAGTTGTAAGCGGTAATCGCGTCGTTGCGGACACCACTCTCGCTATCGAACAGTTAGCGAACACACTGGTTGAAACCACCAATACGGTAGAGCAGGTGTCAAAGCGTAGCGAAGAGATTGAAATAGTGATCGAGGTAATCAATTCAATTGCCACGCAAACTAACCTGTTGGCGCTGAACGCAGCCATCGAAGCGGCCCGAGCAGGTGAGCATGGCCGAGGGTTTGCAGTTGTGGCCGATGAGGTGCGCTCTCTAGCTAATCGAACTCAGGAGTCGACCCGGGAAATTCGCGAAATGATCGGCACCCTTCAGAGCGGGACTGAAACGGCTGCACAAACCATGCGTAATAGCTGCGAACTGGTAAGCCACACCGTTGCGCAAACCCGCAGCGCCCAAACGGCGTTAGCTAAAATCAGCCAGCAGGTCGGGGCTATAAACCACATGAATGCCCAAATCGCCAGCGCATCTATCCAGCAAAGCGTCGTGGCCGAAGACGTTGCGCAAAATATCACGCGCATCCATAGCTCAACGGTGCAATCGGCAACTGGCTCTCGTGAAGTTGCAACGGCCAGCCAGGAGTTAGCGCAGCTTGCTGATCGTCTTACCCAGAAGGTCGCATTTTTCAGCGTGGCTTAGGGCGGGCCCATTGTCAGTCCTTTTCTTTCAGCATATCTTGTGAAAAACCTATACAAGGTCTCTATAAATGTCCAATAAAAAGGATTGGCCACTGACGCTGTACTTTGACGGTCAATGTCCGCTGTGTGCGCGCGAAATCAAAATCCTGAATCGACACGCCGCAGAGAGTCGCCTGCAATTTATTGACATCAGCAGCGGTGCGTTCGACGCCAAGGCACTCGGGTTAACGCTCGAGCAAATGCAGTCCTCGCTGCACGCCCGTTTCGCCAATGGCCGCTGGGTAACCGGCCTGGACGCCACCCTGTGGAGCTGGCGAGCCGCCGGTTTGGGGTTTTGGGCAGCGCCACTGACATGGCGTGCCATCCGACCGCTGCTTGCTTTAGGTTATCGCCTCTTCTGCCGCTTACGCCCCCATTTGGCGTGGCTTCCTCACCCTGATGGCCGCCGTCGCTGTGTCGATAACCGTTGCCCGGTGCCGGAGTCAAAATCCGCACCAGACGAGCAGCCCACTTTAAAAACAAAGCAGACCTAGAAAACTTCGCTTTCCCATTGGGTCGACGCAGAACCTGAGCCACAGATCATCTGGCGTACCCGTGTTATCTGGTGCGCAGCAGGCACTCCCCTGCTACCAAGGATTGCCGCCACCTTAAGCGCAGCATGGCGGCGAGGAATCAAAATGAACCCATCATTAGCCGAGCATTACCGTGAAATTCTCGTCGGCGTAGGCGAGAACCCTGAGCGTGAAGGACTGCTCGACACGCCCAAGCGCGCAGCCAAAGCGATGCAGTACCTGTGTAATGGCTACGCGATGAGTCTGGAGGAAGTAATCAACGGCGCACTGTTCGAATCGCAAAACGATGAAATGGTCATCGTGCGCGACATTGAACTGTATTCATTGTGTGAGCATCACATGCTGCCCTTCATCGGCAAGGCTCATGTCGCGTACATCCCCACAGGGAGGGTACTGGGCCTGTCGAAGGTCGCCCGAGTTGTCGATATGTTCGCCCGCCGCCTACAGATTCAGGAAAACCTCACCAAACAAATTGCCGACGCCATTCAGCACATCACCGATGCCGCCGGTGTTGCTGTGGTCATTGAGGCGAAGCACATGTGCATGATGATGCGGGGCGTGGAGAAGCAAAACTCGGTGATGACCTCGTCGGTGATGCTTGGCGCCTTTCGCGAGTCGTCCGCTACGCGTCACGAGTTCCTGCAACTGATAAGGCGAGTGGGTTAAGCCAACAATTTGGGTCTGTCTGCGGGAGAGGCTACATGAACCGTCCGTCCAACACAGCTTCCCGCCTCCAGCACTTAGGGCAATGATGCCAAATCAATCCAAGGCGGACACCTTAAATGCCCATACCGGCAAAGTCGCATTAGTTTTGGCTAAGGTCAGTCATCCAACCACGCGTCGCGAGGCTTGTCTGCCTGCGATAAAAGGCGTGAATAGCCCACACTACCCCTATGAATAGCAACCCTGTCCCAAGTGCTTCCATAGGAGAGGGCCAGCGTTGGTTGATCAGCAGGCCCATCGTAGTTGCATAAATGGTTCCGCTGGCGATCAATTGTCCGCTGAGCGCTAGAGGCAGACGTCGAGTTGCAATTGACCATGCCCAGGCACCTGCAAGGGTGGCCCCTAACCCCTGAATCAACCCACAGACTATTAGCGCCTGAGTACCTTCTAACCCGCTCGGATGGCTAGCGAAGTGGGACAGGTTCAAGTGCAAACCAACGGGTATGAAGGCCAGCATCTCGACGCTGCACATGAAGATCAGCATGGCTGACCACAACATGGGGGACATGCTTGGGCGCTGAGCCAAAGCACTTTCATTTAACAATCCAAAACCAGTCCAAAATCCAATTGCGATTAACGATGCGAGCAGCCCAAGCAGTATCGAATCAGTCGGGAGCACCACCTTTGCGGCGCTAAAATCAAACACGCTCAAGTTGACCAAACTTATGCCCAAAGCCGCGAGCAACAACGGCCCGGCAATGGCACGCCAGGGCACACTGGAGCTTCGCATGTTGCCGGCAATCGCGAGCACGATCGGTACTGACCCCATCATTACCGGAGGGATCACCGGCCCAGCTGCCAAGACCGCAGTGGTGATCAGGAAGAAGTAGCCAATGTATCCTAAGAAACCCAGCAGTGCGGCACAGGCCCAGTCGCTCAATCGCAGTTGCCGCACTTCACTACGGTAAACAAACAGCACGAGCAAGCTACCTAAGCCGGCAAAGGCATAGCTCACCACTGCCAGATCAAAAAGGCTGTAATCGCCGACCAACCCCGGAAAGATGTAGAGCAGCGACCAGGAAAAAGTGGCTGCAATGGCAGCTAATAAGCCTAGGGTCATACGCTCTGCCCCTGCTGACACTGCTTCCGGATCCAGCAATCAGCTATTTGCCGGGCAGTGTCGAATACCCGAACTTGCTGGCCCATGGCGCCGCTGACAAAACTGCCCTCCAACAAGATGAATAGCCCCTCAGCCACTACGTCAGGGTCGCTTATACCGGCGCTCATCGCCAAGGCAGTAAGATTTTCCCGTATCCCTTGCTTATGCCTGCTGACTGCCAAATGCACAGGGTGGCTAAACTGGGGGAATTCAGCCGCACTGTTGACGAACAGGCACCCGCGTTCGCTATCTTGCAAAAGAAAGCGTTGATACAAATCGAAAAAAGCGAGCATGCCACTGACCGGGTCAGTATGCCCTGCCAAGGTGCGCGCTACCTCTTCACGCCAGCGTCGGTCACGCTCCTCAAGGCAAGCCACTATCAACGCATCCTTGGAGGGGAAATGGCTGTAGAGCGTCATCTTGGTAACTCCCGCCATCGCGGCGATGGCCATCACACCAGTAATGTATATACCTTGTGACAGAAACAGCTTCAGCGCGGAATCAATCAAGCGCTCACGGGTATTGTCCAATTTAAGGCACTCCGGCATCGAGACGGAGATGACTATACTGACCGGTCATATTGAAGTGCATCCAAATACGACCTGAATCATGGCCGTTACGACACAGGCCGCAGCATGCCACACAGCAGTAAATCGTAGGATTTGGCCAATCAGGAATTACGCTACGATAGCTAAGCGCACCCTGCAGGTGCTGCAACCTAACAAAAACAAGGTTGAGCAAGCATTAGGATCCAAATGCTAAGCTGACAGCGGTGGGCAAACCCACATGGGTTAAAACTCCTCTTTACCCGCACGCGAGTGCAGTTTTTTTTGACTGCGCCGGAGTACGAGAAATCATTCCCGACACGTTCGCATGTGTATTGAAAAGAGTTTTTGGCCGCTGGCAGAATTCGAATTGCTTGATTGTTAGCAGCGGTGTTCAGACAGGATGTGCGCAGCGTTGGTAAGGATATTTAGCGAAATCTATCCCTCTGCAGAACCCAACAAATGGCTTTTATAAACCTACGGGATGATCCCCACAGCAGATTTTTCTTGCGCTCATTCCGCAACGTAGCTCGCCTACAAGGTTTAATATTGCGAGGCTGTTACTCAGTGGGTAGCTCGAAATTCCAGTTACCAACAATTCGACGCAGCCAGAGCTTGGTTCGACGACCTTGATCATCAACGATCCATTTGGGTTAACGGTGCATATGCAGGATAGGGGCCGGAAGCTACATTCGATGATGTGACGTAACTCGAGTAATGAAATCATGACGTTCGTCCCTTATCAGGTCTGTGCCTATCTATTGCTGTATTAAGGTGCAGGCATCGATGAACAAAAACCCATCATCGATTTGTAACTTTCTGCCCGCAATAATGAGTCCATCCAAAACGCGCTCATTCTTCTGCTGCCACTTTAGGCAGCTTTTTTTTGCCCGAAGATTTTCTCAGCCGTATTGCCAAGTCTTTCAACTGGATCTCAGATTTTTCGAGTGCGGTTACTGCGCAGCGCTGCCAAACCTGTTCCAGCGGGAGTAGGTCAGACTCGATCAGTGCCATTTAGCACCACTGATAATGGTCATGCCAGGCACCCAATGCCGATTGCAGGGCTTTGAGAGAACTTGCCGCTTTACCCGAAAGCGGTGACAGTTTTGGAAAATCCTCTGTCAGGTAGCGAGTCTGCTTGACTAGGATTCTCAACTCATACCTATCAAATCCAGCGTCATCTACTGCAGCATGCAAGCGGTCGATGTGCTTTTTCAGGGATTTTTCAATTTGAGGCTGGAGGTGCTTCAAACCGCCGCTCAATTCAACCGAGCGAAAGCTGGAAGGCCACTCATCCAGTTGAATGAACAGGTTCTTGAGAGCAGAATTTTTTAGAATCCTGGAGTAGCTCACCGCTAACCGGCTTTTTCTGAGATGGCTTGGACAGGAAAGCCTCTGCTCTCAAGCTCCTGAATCATAACCTCCAGATCGCGAGCAGGTGTGGTCAGCCTTCCTACTTCAGCCGCCGCGATGTTCAAAGCTCCCACCTGACTTATGGAGCGCATCGGTCGGAGCAAACTCCTGATACGCCTTACGGCTATCCTGAGATCGTGCAAAGCTTCGCTATCAGTCCTTGCTTCCAACCGAGCGAGGGATTGATATAGAGCAACCTGAAGCGCCAATATCTCAGCAACGAACTTGTCTGCAAATGACATTCGCTCATCTCATTGAAACGGTATTGACACGAGCTTAGCAGAGCCATGGATGATCCATTTTTGACCTTGGTTTAGAGTTACTGTCCCCATTTCTCAAAGTCGCCAATTCGCTAGTAGGCATCCGACTGGCGGCCGCCACCTTTTTGGATTTACTACTTCGAGCCAGCAGAGACCTGGTCGCGGGTTTTCCACAGCGACAGCAGCACACCGCCCAGCAGCAGCCCAAGGGTCACGCTCAGAGAAATGACCGCCGGAATTTTGCCGATGATACCGACCAGGAAGATTTTGCCACCGATAAACACCAGCACCAGTGCCAGCGCGTACTTGAGGTAGGCGAAGCGGTGAATCATCGCCGCCAGGGCGAAATACAAAGCACGCAGGCCAAGGATGGCGAAGATGTTCGAGGTGTAGACGATGAAGGGGTCTTGGGTGATGGCGAAGATCGCCGGCACGCTGTCCACGGCGAACACCAGGTCGGCACACTCGATCAGCACCAAGGCTAAGAACAACGGCGTCGCCCAGACCACGGACTTGCCGCTGGCGTCCGCCTGACGGACAAAGAAGCGCCCTTCATGCAGTCGCTCGGTCACCCGTATATGTTTGCGCAGGAACTTCACCAGCAGGTTTTCGCTAAGGTTCGGATGGGCATCGACCCTGCTGAACAGCATCTTTAGCCCAGTCAACAGCAGGAAGATGCCGAATACATACAGAATCCAGCTGAACTCGGCGATCAGCGCCGCCCCCAGCCCAATCATGATCGCGCGCAGCACGATTACACCGAGAATGCCCCAGAACAGTACCTCGTGCTGATACCTACGCGGGATTGAGAGGAAGCTGAAGATCATCGCCATCAGGAACACATTGTCCATCGACAACGATTTCTCGATCAGAAAACCGGTGTAGAAATCCATCCCGGCGTCACCGCCCTTGACCTGCCAGACCCAGAGGCCGAACAGCAAACCAGCCGTGATATAGCCAGCAGACAGCAGCAGACTTTCACTAACGCCGATTTCTCGATGCTCACGGTGTAGCACCCCGAGGTCGAAGACCAACAGGCCCATCACGATGCTTATAAAGACTAGCCACAACCAAGTGGCGGTGCCGAGGAACTCGGCCAGGAAGAACGGTTCTAGGGCAGTCATGAGCCCCTCCTCTAAGTGTCGAAGTTATAAAAACTGCAACTCCGACATGGCAGCGGCTAGCTGTCAGAGGGGCCCGGCATTGCGAGTTCAAATCTAGAGAGGCGCGTGCAGTTTCTCAATCACACAAGAGTTGCAAGTTATTTCAAATCGGTAGGTCGTAGCGGAAGTCGGAGTGCCGATAGGCAGAAATGATATCTGCATCCAGAGAACCCTTAACAGAGCCTGGCTCCCTGGCTTTTTTTGTTGCCGAACTTAGCGATTAAATGAGCCTGAATATCCTATAAGCATCTCAAGCTTCCGGGGACTCAGTCATCGCGACTCCTTTGCGCCCCAGTTGTTTAACGCCGTACATTGCCTGATCCGCTGCTTTCAGCAACGAACTCAGACTTTGGCCATGATTGGGACACAGAGAGACTCCGATACTGCACCACAGTGTTAGCTCTCCTGCGCTTGTCGCTACTGTCTGCGCAATGGCTTCCAGTACCTGTACTGCTCAGCACTCTCTGGGTTGATAAGATCCGTGATCAGAATCACGAATTCATCTCCACCGTAGCGTGCTACGGTGTCACAAGAACGCGTGACCTGAAGCATGCGATTGGCGACTGCCTTGAGAACCTGGTCACCAACCTCATGGCCATACTTATCGTTAATGTCCTTGAAATGATCGAGATCGATCAACAGAACGGCAAACGCAGTCCCACTCGCTTTCCAGTCTGAGAACGCCTGATCAAAACGATCGGCCAAGAGGTAGCGATTCGGCAATTGGGTTAGAACATCATGGGTTGCGAGATAAGCCGAGCGTTCATGTTCAACCTCTGCTCTTTCAATCGCTTTGAAATGCCGAATCAACATTCCAGGCACAAGCACGAATGCCCCCGCGAGAACCGCAAGGACTATCAATGTTTCCGCTGTCAGAATATCGCCCAATCGCAACTGACGCTCAAACAACAAGGTCATCGGTTGCGAAACACTCCTGATCTCGACTCGGTCAGATAGAGCCGGTAATAGGAGGCGATC
>NZ_JBJGXN010000021.1:0-15458 GCF_045447035.1 Pseudomonas sp. O230
CGAGGGCTCCCGCGCTAATGCCTGTGACGACTTTAAACAAGGGACGAGTCCCATGAGTCGTCCATCCAGCAATCAGTCCCGCGGCGAATGCGCCCGCATCGCCACCACCGGAAACCGCCAGCATGTGAGCTAGCGGCAAGATATCGCCGAGCTTCCCAGCCTCGGCCAGTACTTGACTCTCGCGTTTGTTGGACTGCACTGCATCCTCAATGAAAGGAGTGCGGTCGTGGTCCAACCTGTAGCGAGCATTAGGGATGCCTGGGATGACGGCTTTTTCGGTTAAAGTTGGTGGGACAGCGTCTCGGCGTGGCATACACGCTTGAAGAAACATGTCCAGAGAGGCACCAGGTCTGAGCGGAAACTGCTTCAAATCGCCTCCTAGGGGATCTGCCGGTCGAGACTAAACGCGCTTATCTCTAACCAGAAAGTGATTACTTGTAGGCCTGAGCAGGCCACTTCCTTACTGGAACTTCTTTGCCTCGCACTCACCAGCAGACACATTGCTCGCCCATTTCCGCTATAACGAAACTCTGATCCTGGGCGATCAGAGCAACAAGTCGCCGAAATATTCGGCGTGCTTGGCTACGGCTGATCATATAGATCATGGCAGATGGTGTTCATGAGCGTAGTGACCTTCAGCCTTATGCGCACGCATCAAAGTGTCAGGAGTCGACCCATAGCACCGGTCAGCATCGGCAGAAATTGATCGATTTCCTCCGGTCATGGGTTCGATCATCATGGTTGAATCGGATGCAGTTGGCCGGTCAGGGAAAACGCAAAAGCCGGGCCAGGCTGCCATGCAATTACCAATGCATCTGAGGACTGACGTAAGAGATAAACGGGTGGGCAAGGGAGTACTGCTTCCCAATCGTGCTAGTGCATACGCACAGCAGTTGATCGTGTCCAGTCTCTCTGAACGCGCACAGTCCTTTTAAAGATGCAGAGCTAGCTTAAATCGAGGAGGTCGAGTAGTGAGCGATAAGACGCAGATTTTATTGTGTCCTAACTTGGAGGCCGATTGTTTGCCTGGCGAGGATTTGGCAATCGGTGACCTTGTGGTGATCGAAATTCCTGTCGGTGCTGGGGACTTTCTAGTGCAGGGTGATACGTACGTCACGCTTGAGTGCGATAAGGCGTCAATCGAACTGCCATCACCGCTATCTGGTCGGGTAGTGAAGATGTTCGTAAAGATCGGTGACAAGGTCACACCCAAGTCCCCTGTTATGGAGATCGAAGTTCTAAAAAACGTCATTCGCGATGACCTCTCAGCAGGGGCGCCAGCCCAGCACTTTCAAGGCCCGAGCACAGTATTCCTAGTTCACGGGCACAATGAGGCTATCCGCGAGATGTCGGCCCGGTTGCTTGAAAAGCTGGGCCTAAAGGTCATTATTCTCAATGAGCAGGCTAGCGCTAGCGACACTGTCATTGAGAAGTTGGAGCGATATGCCAATGTCCATTTCGCCGTGGTGCTCATGACGGCTGACGACGTAGGCGGCAAGAAGAATGTAGCGGACCAAACGCTGCAAGATCGTGCGAGACAGAACGTGGTCCTCGAACTGGGCTACTTCATGGGCAAGATCAATCGCAGGCGCGTTTGCGTTCTCTATGAGAAAGGAGTGGAACTGCCTTCGGACTACTATGGAGTGGTTTATATCGAGCTAGATAATGGCGGTGCTTGGCGCTACTCGCTCGCAAAGGAACTGAAGGGGGCCGGACTTGAGGTCGATCTCAATAGACTCTGAGCCACCGCCCACCCGTTTGAGACTGGTTAGCTCTATCAAAGAAGGAGTGTCACGAAAGAAAACGTTGCGGCCCTACGTATTTGCTGGTGGTTTTGTAGACACCTCCAACGACCGCTCTGGGCCGATTTCTGCCTGTCGCGAAGGGCAGCTATCAACCCAAAGCGGCCAGTCGCATAGAGAAATGGCCAGAAACAGCCATTCAGATGCCTATTGAAAGTATTCGTCCGTATCAATAAGATGATTCTGCAACAGCCAAAATCAATATTAACGTCAAGGAGAGATATTATGGCGCTTAAACCAGGCCCAAAGCCAATTGCTAAATCAACCGGCGAAGTTGATAAGCGTCGTCGTGACAATAAAGACACGCAAGGAAATAATCCCGACTTGAAACCTAGCAAGCCCTCGAAAAAATAGGTTGTCGCTGACAAAAGCTACTCTAATGGTAGCTTTTGTCATTGGGGTTTTTTGGGGGGCAATGCATAGCCTGTAATTTCTCTTAGTCTGACGCTCATTACGCGTTCTTTCAGCGCTAAAACGACTAATCGAATATCATCATTGCGGCATAGCCTAAGAGTTGAGTTACCCTGGGTTTTCTAGATAGCCTCCAAGATCACAGCGCATAACTTTGTCAGCTCTGCCGGTAACTGAACTGCCCTGTTTCGCAAAGAAACTGAGTGACCGCTTTTGGCTGTTCTCTGCCGGTCATGCCCACGAAACGTGTAGGTCAAATCCGATGCAATCGCTGGTCAGAACGAATGCGAATGCCGGGTCAAGTTGAATGCAGCGGGTGGGCAAGTGGAGTGCAATTTCCCAGTTATTGGAGGCATCCATTTTCTGAGCCCGAAGAAGCGTGAGCCGGAGCGTAGTGTGAACCGATGACTCAAGAGTCTGAGTACTGCTCGCGTTTTCGACGAACGTTTGTAGGGTGAGGGCTCATTGACGTGCTGTAGCTCTTTTGGCTAGCTTGACAGTAGTAGTGCCTCTTTAGCTCAGTTGGTAGAGCAGCTCATTCGTAATGAGAAGGTCACCAGTTCAATTCCGGTAAAGCGGCACAACCTACTAGTCTTACTTATGCCGCCCTCGTTCTTCTTTATCTCAAAGACGATCTGATCTGGGCATTGAAGTCTTCACCTTGTGCTCGCTTGGTAGTTCAGTGTCCAATTCACGTAAGCGGTGTATAGCATGACTTCCCTGGCTAGCAAGGAGTTGTTTAATATTGAAAAAATGATTGTAAGTGGATAATGGTTGCCAAATGGTTTTAGGTATATGGCCGCACCCGTTTTTTTGCAGGCAAACCTGCTCCCCCCCAAATACATGAGAGCTTGCTTGTCTGCGAGCAATATTTAAAACGCGAACGCCTTTAATGCCGTACGCAAACTTTGCGAAACACTCTGTAGTACTTCACCAGCGCCGGCGGTCGTGGCGGCGGAGCGGTTGCCGGCGTCGGCGAGTTGGCCAACTTCTTCCATACTGGAAGTGACTTTGCGCGAGGCGTTGGTGACTTCAATGGTGGCGGCGACAATCTCCAGCATCGCCTGAGTCGCTACCGCGATGCGGTCCTGAATGCCCATCAACGACTCACCAGCCGCCACCACCGTCTTGATGCCGACGTCGACGTCCCCAGCACTGCGCTGGATCGCTTGCACGGCACCTTCGATGCTGCGGCGGATGGCGTCGATCAACGACTCGATTTCCTTGGTCGCGTTAGTCGTGCGTTCGGCCAGCTTGCGCACTTCATCGGCGACCACGGCAAAGCCACGGCCTTGTTCACCGGCACGGGCGGCCTCGATGGCGGCGTTGAGCGCCAGTAAATTGGTTTGCCCGGCAATTTCACGAATGGTCTGTACGATGCCGCTGACCTTGTTCGATTGTGTGCCCAGGTCGGTAACCGAGGATTGCGTCTCGCGGCTGGCCGTCGCCAGGCGCTGCACGCTCTCTAGGCTTTCCAGGCGGGCGCTGTCACCGGCGCGAGCCTGATCATCCGCCTGGCCGACAGAGGTCTGTGCCGCCACCGCCTGTTTGGCGATGTGAGTGATGGTGTTGGAAATCTGTTCCATGGCCACACCTGTGGTCAGCGCCGACTCGGCGAGGCACGTGGAGTTTTCCTTCAGTTGCTCAAGTGCAATATTGACACTGCTGACCTGTACGTCCACCGATTCAGCGCCGGCGGCGGTATCGGCCACCAGCTTGCGAATGCGCTCCCGGGCTTCGGCTAGGCCGGCCAGGACGCTGCCGGCAATGGGAGGACGGTTATCGTTGCGCAGGTCACCTGAGGCGAAACGAGCCATTTCCTGGCGCAGTTCGGCAGGTTCGGCGCCGAGCAGAGTTTTGATCCGCCGGGCGACGAAGGTGTAGATCAGCCAGGCGACTAAGGTGCTCAGGCCGCCGACCAGCCCCAACAGCCAACGGGCGTTGCTGGAGGTGTTGCTCATCTCCACCAGTTGCGCGTCTGCGTAGGCGTTGGCGACTTGAACGGTTTTGTCTACGCCCAGACGGTGCAGGTCGTATGCGGCTTTCAGTTCCTCGAACGCGGTGTTGGCGGCCGCTTGATTGCCTTGTTGCAGAGCCGGAATGAAGTGTTTTTCAAGCGCGCTGAAATAAGAGTCGGAGGCTTTTTTTTGGGCGCCTAGTAGGCTGCCTTTAACTGCATCATTGAGGTTGGAGGCGAGCCAGTAAGCGTTGCGCGTATCGAAATCGGTGCGTAACTGATGAAGCTTGCTCAGCCCCTGCGCGGTGTCAATGCCGCTGTTCATCAGTTGATAGACGATCAAATGCGCTTCGATCACATACAACGGCGGCGGAAGAATGTCGGCCACTACGTCCTTGCCTTGCCCCATTTCAATCGCCGCCCGATCCATCTGACCGAACGCCGCGACGCCACCGACAAAGATCGCGCCAAAGCCCAGGCTGCAAGCGACCACCAGCAGCAACAACATACCTTTCACTGATCCCAGCATCGATTTCACAACAGATCCTCCCTGAATTTTAGTGGTGGCTAAGAGCCTTTATCGGCCATACGCTATCAAATCAAGAGGGCATGGGACTGATTTATTTCTGCGCTCTTTTATGACATGCGAAAAGCAAATCAACCTAGTTACGAGTCCTTGCTGAAAAACCTAGTTGTTGAAGTCAGCCTGAGTGGCTTGGATAAGGGAGACCTCTTTGGTTGGTAGCTTTCCTCATAGCGAGTTTATGCCTCTGGAGGTGAACCCCCTATGCGGAGGGTTCGCCAGTGGCGGGTCGCGTCGACCGTTTTCAATTCCTGCTACACATGTACCAGTGGTGCCGAGCGTTCCATTAAATCTGCTTTACGCCAGGAAGCACGTGAACGCTGAGGGGAATGCGATGCTCAGCCGAGTTAATCGAGCAACGCAGCCAAGGCCTCTCTCGAAAGGGCGAGAATAGTAACCCTCGAATTACGAGGCAGCGTCAGCAAAAGGTCACTTTTGTGACTGCAATTGGTATACGAGCAGGTTCGAATAAACCAGGGCCAGTACCGGTGCGTCCAAATCCTTAGTACTCGCTCGTGCCAGTAGATCACCAATGATCTGATCTGCTTCTATAGCTCGGCCAGCAACCAGGTCTCTGTACATAGAAGAAGTTTGTGGCGATCCTTCGAGGGTAAGCAGGCGACGGGCTTCCGCTAAGAAGGGCTCGCTCAACTGACAGCCCACTGCCTGGATAATTGTCACCACCTCGTCGATAACTGCGTTAGCAAAATCGCGTCCGCCTTTTACCGAGACGACATCACCAATGCTGCCTCTCATCAGGCAATTGATGCTTCCCATGGCCGCGAGCAGAGTCCATTTTTCCCACATGTCGCGGGAGATCGTATTCGATGTTTTGGCATCGAAGCCGGCATCGCGCATGAACTCGTGGACGTTGGCGACTCGATCAGAGTCGGTGCCATCCAACTCGCCATAGGCGATGTCGTTAAATGTTCCCTGTTGGACGATACGACCGCTCTCATCAAGGCTTGTCGCGACTTTGCATGCGCATCCCAGGAGGCGATCCTTGCCGAACTTTTCGGCGATCAATTCCATGTGACGCATTCCGTTGAGCAAGGGCAGGATCACGGTATCAGGGCCAACAGCAGCAGCCATATCTTCCAATGCTGACTCAAGCGCATAGGCTTTGACTGCAACCAAGACGATGTCAAATGGGCCCTGGATTTGGGCCGCGGTGACGAGCTGTGGCTCTATATCGATATCACCCGCGGGGCTTTTGACGTGAAGGCCATCCTGCTCAAGCTGAGCGAGTCGTTGGGGGCGAACGAGGAGCGTGACATCTCGTCCTGCCTTGGCGAGCTTCGCACCGAAAAAACCACCGGTCGATCCGGCCCCTACGATCAAAATGCGCATTGGGTGACTCCTGAATGAAGCATGACTAATTAGAATTGTAGTATGCGGGTATATACCCGTATATCAGGCAAAGCTACACGAAAATCGGAAAAATCAAAACGGGGGAAGAGCGGGGCAGCGTGTTGAGTAGCGAGCCAGGGGCGGCGTGAACTGAAAAATGTTGCCATCCACTGATGGAGTCTTGGGAGGGACGACTGAGTCGCGCAACAGGTCTACGACTAATGGCTATAAGCCATTAATTTAGCTTTTAGAGAACCAGCAAAGTGGATAGGATGATGTCTATTTGACATCAAGGAAGATCATATGGCCTGGCTACCAAGCAAAGCATCTCTAGCGTCTATGAAGGACGCCTTATCCGAAGCCACGAACCGGGTCAGCGAGTCTGTAGCTTCCTTTGATATCAAAGATGCTGCGCAGAGCGTGAAAAACAGCGCCGTTAGCGCTGCCGGAAAGACCAAAGAGACTTCCATCACCGCCTACGGTTTTACCAAGGAAAAAACGGTCGGAGCTTACGTCGCCGTTTCGGATAGTGTTCGTAACATCGATTATGAAGAGATGCGTCGAGCTGAGTTCTACAAAGATACATTCACTCAATACAAGGACCTAGGCACGGCTAAAGTGGCAGCTTCCTTTCGCGCTACTTTCGAGATAGAGAAAACAACGCTGGAGATGGTAGAGGGAATCCGCAAAGGCCTACCCGTGCCCGCCAAATCCATTGACGATATCTTTGACCAATGCAAGCGTGAAGCTATTCGCCGCACTGTCGCATCGTTCGCTTTGGGCGATGTCATGCGTGACGTCGACAATCATAGCGCTTCAAAATACGAAAATCTGTCGGACTCCTATAAAGCATTCTCAGGGCGCACCGGTGCAGCGATGTTCGATGATCCGAATTTTGCAGCAATGAAGGATGTGCGTTACGCAGCCCGTGAGACATGGACGCCTGAAGGCTACGAGAAGCTTGATAACGGGTATCACAAGGACCAGCAACTGGACCCCTGGGGCGCAGATATTGAGCATGTGATCGCTCGCAAGGATTACTACGAAGATCTACTGCTGCGCGCAGGTACTACGGATGATCAGTTCTTCAGCATCATCAATTCTAAGGAGAATCTGGTATTCGCAGATGACTCGCTCAATCGCTCGCTGCAAGACAAGAATATCTATAAATATCTCGAACAAAACGGGAGGCCGCGAGCCGACGATCCTGACCTGATTGACGTGACGATTCAGAAAACCGGTGAGGTAGTTACGGTTCGTAAATCAGATATCGATGAAGCCTTTAACAGGGCAGAAGACAATCGAAATGATCACCGTTGGGATGCAGCGGTAGAAATTGGATCGACCATAGCATTGACCGGTGCGACGATGGCCGCACAGCAAATCGTGGGTCTCATCGTGCTGGAAACCGTGGATATTTTCATCGATGAAATCCGCAACTTAACCGTCAACGGACGAATTTTTAATGAAGACGGCTGGCTACAGAACTCGAAGGATGCCACTGCACGTATCCAACAACGTCTAAGCGAACGGTTTGAAGAGAAGCAGATATGGGCGCGCGCACGAGCTGTCGGCCTGGAGGCTGGCGTCGCAGGGGCTCTGAGTGTGATACCACAGATACTCATTTCGTTGATCATCAAGATGCCAGCCTTCGTACTAGCACTAGTGCGTGAATGCACGCTGAGCCTGGTGCGCTGCATTCGTATCATGCTGAGCAAGGATGAGGCTAAGCTCGACGCAATTACGGTAGTGCTCGCGGGGACGGCCTCAGCAATTGTCGGCGTTTATGTCGGACGGGTGATCAGTAACGCAATGGCCGGTGTGCCGCTGCTGAACAAATTCAACTCTCAGATCACCAGCGTTTTAACTGGGGTTCTGGTTACCGCCGTACCGTTGACGGCCATTTACACGTTTGATCAGAACAAAAACAAATTCACTTTCGTCACGTCGCGCCTTGGAAGGTCTGCTGATGGGCAGCCAGGTGAAGCTCCTGAACCCGTTGCACCATAAGCGGCTGGCACAAGAATTGCCGCTCATTCGCTAATTTGCGTGTGGGCCGGGCGCAGCGGGTACTATCGCTATGGATTCGCTGGCCAACAAACTTCACACCGTCGCAACCATGTACCTCCCGGCTTCGCCGAAATTGACCAGCGGGTTGGGCTTCTCCTCGCAACCTTTGGTTTTTTGCGTGAGTTCCATCGATAGATTTGAGAAAAGGAATTCCTGATGTTTGTGGCGCCTGCTGACTATAAAGACCAGTTGAAAAGCTTGATCGCCGAAGAACAAAACTTGGATTTTGCCATCGCTTTCTGGGGGGACGGAGCAGAAAATTTGATTCCGCTGAATGCTGCTCGCTCTGTTCGCATCATCTGCAACCTGAGAACCGGCGGAACCAATCCCGCTGTCGTTCGATACTTTTTGTCAAAGATAAAGGATGGTAACTCTTCGCTTCAGATCAAACATTCGAGCCACCTGCATGCCAAAGTTGTCGTTGGTCAAAACCAGGCCCTGATTGGCTCGGCGAACATGTCTACGAATGGCTTAGGGCTTGAGGATGGAGCGTTAGCGCGTTGGATGGAGGCGGGTATCCATACTCGTAATTCTCAAGAGGTGGCGTCGGCACGGGAGTGGTTTATTTCCCTATGGGAGTCTGACGACGTCTCGACAATCGAAGATGAAGATCTCCTGGCTGCTCAGATAGCCTGGGATCGTAAGCAGAATGCTCGACCACCATTGGATGGCGACCCCAGGGCTCCATTTACGATGGGTCGGTTCAGCGTTGATGAACTCAAAGGTAGGCCTGCTTACGTCACAATTTATCGCAAATGGCTATCGAAGGAGGCTAGGGCGGCGCAGGAAGCAGAAGAACAGTCGGCGAAGTCAGCGATGAAGGACGCTGGCAAAATCCGGTGGTGGGCTTATGAGTGTTGGGACGGCCTCCCCCAAGCGCCGGCTGAGATGATCGGAATCTACTGGGGAACAAGAGGGAAGCTTTTAGTTGAAGGTGTGTGCAGGCTCCTAGAAAGCGATAGCGTTCCCTTTACCTACGACAATGGAGATGAGGGCTGGATCGAATTGGCAGCTCCGAAAAAGCAGCTGTTGGGTCGGCCATTCGACATCAAGGATGCCAAAGCGCTACAGGCCGAGCTTACCGATTTCATTGATGTGTTGTGGCATACGGCTGTAAAAACTGAAAACGGGGAGTATGCATGCGTGATCCATCTGGCTGAGATGGTTAGAGTTTGGGGGGAGTGGAGAGCAGCATCTAAGGCTCCTTGATAGAG
Source organism: Pseudomonas sp. O230 (assembly GCF_045447035.1). NCBI lineage: Bacteria > Pseudomonadati > Pseudomonadota > Gammaproteobacteria > Pseudomonadales > Pseudomonadaceae > Pseudomonas > Pseudomonas sp. O230. The sequence continues at coordinate 9,388 of NZ_JBJGXN010000021.1, forward strand.
CCTCGATCCGATAAAGCTTGAATGGCCAGTGGCTTTTTAGAATTAGAAAGCTAGCAAAACTCACTGGCATCGAATTCAAGACCTGCTTCCTTCATATACCTACGCATTGCTACCACTGACTAGATCACTCCGCTGGCGCGGATCCCATGCGTATTTGTTTTTCACCAGGCAATCACGCAAAGAGTTCCCGGTCGAGAATTTTACGCGGGTCTGTGTAGTCTGATGGGAAAATACAAGAGGAGCGGACATACCCGAGAAGCGCGGATCCAACGGCATCGAAAGGCTAACGCCGGTTTCGATTCTTTCAAGCTGTGGGGGGGGGATTTATTGTCCTACCGAGTGAGAAACACCGATGGATTGCGTTTATGAAAAAACTCGGTCCACTTTCACGCGGCAGCCTTGCCCGAGGTGCGATGATGGATCTCCTCAAATGGGATCATTGAGCGTGTGAGAGCCTCAACAGATCCCTCGAATATTATCGGAAGCCCAAATGATTATTTACAGTGAAAAAGCATCTCGTAGAATGCCATCAAGATCTTTCGGCTTACGTCCCAACAGTTTTTCAAGAGCAGGACCGCTCTGGTCGAAAGCGCCTTTATCGATCGCGTAACCCCAGCCGCTGAGGAATTTTGCGACCGCGGTAGGCCAGCCTTCAGCCTCTCGAGCGGCGATGAAATCTCCAATGGAAATCGGTTGGTACTTAACCACCTTCCCCGTCAGTCGAGCTAATCCGTCAGCGATTTCCTGGAATGACCATGTCTGTCCCGCATTCAGTAGGCAAGTACGATTTTCATACCCTGTTTGGGTTAACAGTTCAGCACCGGCCTCTGCCAGCTCGGCATAAGTGGCGAAGCTAGCTCGGCCTTTACCTGTTGGGGCGCTAAAGCCTTCTTGTGCCGCATTGACACCGATGAGTAAGGGCAAATCGTTAGCGTACAGGGGATGTTGAATAATCGTGTAGGTGAGGCCCGACTTCTTCAGCAATCGCTCGGTAGCGATATCGCTGTCCGTCACGCCTTCAATAGGTGCTAGCTCATCGTTGATCCGTTGAATACTGGTGTAAACAACATGGCGCACACCTGCCCGGCCGGCAGCAATGATCACGTTTTTATGCTGGGCAAGACGATCGCTGAACGCTACGGCTGACACCAAGTAGATTTTCTCTACTCCCTTGAAAGCTGCTACCAGCGAATCGTAGTCGGTGTAATCCCCGTAGCGTACCTCAATACCTAACTCGACCAGAGGCTTGGCCTTTTCAGTATCACGTGCCATTGCTACGACATCTGATGCTGGGATTTTTTGTACCAGTGAACGCAGGACGGCATTGCCCAATCTGCCAGTCGCGCCAGTAACTAGAATTTTTGCCATGGTGCTTTGCTTTCCAATCTTGATAGCCAGGTGGGAGGCCATGATGACCATTGCTTCAAGGATAAATTAGTCTTCAATAGGTAGAATTAGCTTCAACCAAAAGTTGGAGATGATTATGGAAAGCCTAGGTAATCTTGAGTCCTTCGTCCGCGCCGCGGAAGCCAGCAGCTTTTCCGAAGCGGCGCGGCGGATGGGAATTTCCTCTGCGGCCGTGAGTAAAAATGTGGCGCGGCTTGAAGCCAATCTGGGTACTCGCTTGTTCCAACGCAGTACTCGCAGCCTCACCCTGACTGAGGCGGGGGAGTTGTTCTATCAACAGGTCTCCGAAGGCCTTGAGACTATCCAAGGCGCCATCTCTCAATTAGGTGATACCCGAGAAGTTCCAGCAGGGAGATTGCGGGTCAATTTGTCACCGTCTTTGGCTTATGATTATGTACTGCCATTGCTCAAGACCTTTAAGCAGCGTTACCCCGCTGTAGTGCCAGATTGGCACTTGGAAATACGACGCGTGGATTTGATTCGCGAAGGTTTCGATGTCGCAATCGGTGGTGGGATGGAGCTGTCGCCTGGCGTCGTGGCACGAGAACTGGCCAAACTTCATCTCGTGGCCGTCGCCGCTCCGTCATGGCTTGAGGGCAAAACGCTACCCACTACGCCCAGCGATTTGCAGGGGGCGGATGGCATTGTAATGCGGTCGACCAACTCAGGGCGTTTGCTGGATTGGACGCTTCGTGACTCTGGAGAGGGACGCTTCGATCTCAACCTGAAACCAGCTGCGATAATGAACGACCCGGAAGCGCTATGCAGCTGTGCTGTGATGGGATTAGGTGTCGCGCTGCTACCCTTGGATCGCGCGTGGCCTAGGTTACAGCGCGGTGAGCTGATTCGATTATTGCCAGATTGGTATGTGGATCTAGGGGTTGTCTCGATTTATTACTCTTCCAAAAAATCTTTGCCGGCCAAAACTCGGGTGTTCGTCGATTTTCTGTTGGAGCATTTTCAACAATCGCTCTGCCAACACTTTCGTGCCGATTGACGCCTACGCCAATTGAGCCACCATGATGTCCGCAACACGCCGCCATTCGGCTTTGCTTAAAGATCAAGATCGAATTCACTGGATCCTCCCATTGATTCGGATGCCGCAGCTTTTCGACCAGTACTGGATTCAATTGAACAGAGGTTTGCCTGGTTCATTTCCGTCGGTGGAGCTGGCAAGGCAACTCAGCTTTTCGTTTCGAAGCTAACAAGAGAACACCTACGCAACTCGAGGCTGATGGACCTCTCGTTCTGAATGTTTGGTTTAAGCTTCATCGACAAGAAAGCGGGTACGTCATTGAGCTGACTGTCGCAATAAAGCGGCAACCATTTGCGCACGACGTCAGCGTTCATGCCGTGGCTCGGCGAACGCAGAGTATCGGCTGAACAAATGAATTAGCATCGACGTTTAGGGTCCTGCGGGGCCTTTTTTGACGGTAAACCAAGTTTGCTAGATATAAAGCGCAGGCCATATCACCTTCGCTAAAAATTCCTGGGACGGTAATGCGAAGGTAGGTAGATGGCGTAGGGCCTCCAGATTGAGTGTAAAAGCTCAGCCTTTCTTTTTCATGATTGAATTCCCCGACATAATCTCATGGACGACGTTGACGAAAGCCCTGAGTCCCGCTGGCATATGGCGATTCGCAGGATAGTAAAGGCGCAGCCCCGGGTACGAAGGAGTCCAGTCCTCCAGTACGCGGATGAGTCTTCCAGATGCAATATGGGCTGAAGCGGCGAAATCATTGGTCCAGGCTACCCCGGCGTCTTGCAGAGCAGCCTCTAACATCAGGTGGTGGCTGTCGAGCGTCAACGATCCGCTAACATCTACTGATTGCTCTTCACCACGCTTTTCGAATTCCCATTTGTAGATCGTGCCGCTGGGGAAGCGCACGCGTATGCAGTTATGTGCGAGGAGATCTGCCGGAACCTTTGGTTTTTTGCATTTCGCAAAGTACTGAGGGGAACCGACCACCGCAAAACGGAGTGGGGGAGTGATCGCAATGGCAATCATGTCCTGCGGAACGCTTTCCGCCAACCGTATGCCTGCGTCGAATCCACCAGCAACGATGTCAACAAGACTTCTATCGGTGACGATGTCTACCCGCATGTCTGGATAACGCCTTAGGTACTCCAGTACCACTGGAGTCAGAACCATTTGCGCAGCTCCTTCGGAGGTGTTCAGGCGTAGGGTGCCCGCCGGTGTATCGCGGAATTCGCTTACCGCCTCCATGGCCGCGGATATATCACGCAGAGCGGGCTGCACACGAACCAGAAATTGCTCCCCGGCTTCAGACAGAGAAACGCTTCGCGTGGTTCTGTGAAACAACCTTACGCCAAGGCGTTTCTCAAGTGTGGCGATCGCATGACTGAGTGCTGATGGCGACATTCCCAATTCCACGGCCGCACGACGAAAGCTGCGATGAGTAGAAACTGCGACCACGGCGTTAAGTTCGAGGAGTCCGGATTTCTGCATTGTGCTAATTCCTGCATCAGTTCATACGATATTAGCCTGATTGTTTGCGACAGTGCTGAGGCTTATCTTGGTCCGCAGCAACTTTACGCGGATCGGGCCTCATGGTGGGAATGTTGGCATCCCGAGCATTCAGGGATTTTTTCGGGCTCAGCAGGATCCGTTCGGTACTCGGTACTCGGTACTCGGTACTCGGTGCTGGTGCCTGGAATTGAAGGCAGTTTCATCTGCCGGTCATCCGGTGATCCCGCAAGTCAGTTCGACTCAACGGCCATTAAACATGCGAGGAATAGTTCATGACGCGTATCACTACACCATTCGGGTTTCATTCAACCGCACAAGAGGTCATTGAAGGGGTTGATCTCACTGGTAAACGGGCGATCGTAACGGGCGGGGCCTCCGGTATTGGTATTGAGACAGCGCGCGCATTGGTCAATGCCGGCGCAAGCGTGACGCTTGCAGTACGGCGTCCGGAAGCGGCGGAATCGGTAGCGGCCGAACTGCGCACAGAAGGCAGGGGTACCGTTGATATCCGTTCAATCGATCTGGCGGATCTGTCTTCTGTGAAATCGTTTGCTGAGTCTTGGTCAAAGCCACTTGATATCCTTGTCAATAACGCAGGGATCATGGCCGTTCCTGAACGGGAGTTGACTTCGCAAGGTTGGGAAATGCAGTTTGCGACCAACTTTCTCGGCCATTTTGCGCTCGTATTCGGGTTGCAAAACGCCTTGATCAAAGCCGAAGGCGCCCGAATTGTGTCGCTGAGTTCAAACGCTAATCTGTTAGGGCCAGTGGTTTTCGATGACATCAATTTCGACTTCCGCACATACGATGCTTTCGCGTCATATGCCCAGGCCAAATCGGCATGCGCGCTCATTGCCGTTGAGATCACCAGCCGATGGGCGGAGCGAGGCATTTTCGCCAACGCTTTGAACCCTGGGGCAATCGCAACCAACCTTCAGAAGCACACCGGTGGGCTCAAGACGCCAATTGAACGTCAGAAGAACGTGCAACAAGGTGCAGCTACATCGGTATTGCTTGCGGCGTCTCCGCTGTTGGAAGGCATTGGCGGTCGTTATTTCGAGGACTGTAATGAGGCGCTGGTAGTCACCAAACGGCCTGCCGATTACACGGGAGTGGCACCTTACGCCGTTGACCCTGAAAACGCGCAGCGGTTGTGGGAAGTTGCCACGCGGATGATAGGGTGAGGTCGTGTCCAGAATGACAACCTTGAAGGTAGGCTTCATCGGGCTCGGTGACCAAGGTGGTCCCATGGCTCAAGCAATCGCGGAGTCTGGATTTGATCTGCACATTTGGGCTCGCCGTCCCCAATCTTTGGAAGCCATAGCAGGGGCGCCTCACATCGTTGAAAAAACGGTACAGACGCTTGCCGAGAATTGCGATGTTGTCTGTCTCTGCCTCACTGACGACAAGGATATTGTAAGTCTTCTCAATAGCGGGCTACGGTGCGGGCTACGGTGCGGGCTTAAGGCCGGCGCCGTTCTTGTAAACCATGGCACCGGCGATCCGAGGGAAAGTCGCCGTCTGGCTGCTGAACTTCAACAGCAGGGAATCACGTACCTTGATGCTCCTGTAAGCGGAGGAAGACCAGGCGCGCAGGCACGTACGCTGACCACTATGGTGGGTGGCGAGTCGCAGGCCTTCTCCCAAATACGTCCAGTCTTCGAGACTTTCTCCCGGAAAGTCTCTCTGCTAGGACCTTCAGGCGCCGGCCAGATGGCGAAACTTCTGAATAACGCCTTGACCATGTCCAATCTGAAAAACGCGGTAGACGTCTTCAGCTTGGGTGAATCCATAGGTATGGACTTGGTACAGCTGCATGAGGTCATTACTGTGAGCAGCGGTTCGAGCACAGTTTTGCGAGCGATCAATAACGAGATCACCGCAGATATTGCACCGCATCTTCAGGGACTTATGCGCAAAGACATACAGCATTTTGCCGACGCTATTCTTGACGCTGGTTTGAATCCCCAAGACATGCATGACCGCTGCCTTGCAGGTGCTGATGGACTAGTGGAGCTGGTAGGACAGCTCGCCGTCTGAAGCCTGCCAATCAGAAACTTATATCGATGTCAGCTGGCGTAAACAAGGTGGGGGCTGCCCGGCTGCTCGGGTGCCCTGAACCTAGTGTGCTGGGCGCCTGGGCAGCGGAAGTGTTCAGGTTGTTGGCGAATGC
>NZ_JBJGXN010000022.1:0-4537 GCF_045447035.1 Pseudomonas sp. O230
AGTGCAGGGTAATGCCCAAGGCCATTATGAGAACGACTCGCGGATTCCCCGAGGCGATTATTTAGTCCGATTGTATACCGCCGGTTTTGATGTGCAGTTCATTCTTACCGGGGTCCGGACTGATTTGGATAACACCACTGTTGCTACGGATGAACACCCTGTCTTGGAGGCATTTCGTTTACTGCAAGTAGCAGATCGGCAAGCTGTCGAAAAAATTATTTTCTCGCTGGCGAAGAAATACGATCGGATAAACAACTGACGGGGAGCTTCGTGAAGAAGCTTGTTTAGACAAGCTAACCAGCAGAATCGCCTCTCCGGACTGGACGCTGCGTCAGTCCTAAAAACCAAACCAGCGAATAATGGCAACAACGAGAACGACCCACGCAATACCCATCAGGAACAGCGCAACCACAAACGTTTTCTCAAGCATTCCTGAGTCCATAACAGGTTGATATTGGGGCGGTGTCAGTAGCCCTGAAGAATCACCCAATCGCCGTCCTTGCCCCACCCGAAAGCACCGTTTTTGGCGGTGTTCGCTTTGATGTCTACCTTTGCACAGAGTCTATTGCTGGGGCCGCATTGGGTGAGCTGCACTTTGCCCCCTTTAGCTTCCAGAGCAGCCGCAGTGACCCGCAGATCTGCAATTTCGTTAGGCGTAGGCACCAGAAGCATCGACAAACCCACGACAGTAGCCAGCAGCGTGCAGCCCATAGCTGCGCAGATCGCGGTCCATTTCCAGCTGAGTGACCTCGAAGCTTGGTGCAGGTTTTCTTCAGCCTGCTCAGCACGCTCTGTAACGCCTTGTAAGGCCTTTACAGCCGGACTCACCGAGTCCCCTAGAGCTGAGCGAGTTTGCTGCTGGACACTCTCTAAAGCGGCCTGAACAGCCTTCTCGACCGCAATCCGTGCGGATTTCTCGATGATGAGGGCAGATGCGTGACCCGCCTTGTTCATCTCATCCACGGCGCTGCGCGCCTTCGCGATGGTTTGGGTCAGCTCGGCCTGCTGAGCCTCCAACCGTTTCAGGATCAATGTCGCGGCTTGCTGCTGCTCTTGGGCCACGGCCATCAAGCCAAACAGCTCCTGTTCACTCACGCTCATTTATCCCCCTTACATCCAAAAATCAGGGCCGCTACGGCCTTTGGATGGCCCGTCATTGCGGCTCAACTGGTCATTTTCGATTTGTTTCAAGGCCGCTCTGGCCTTCTCTTGCCGTTCGAGGGCGGCGCGTTCCTGGGCAACTCTGTGACGCTCGTTGGCCATGCGCTCGCGCTCAGCATCGACACGGGCGTTGAAGTCTTGGTTTTGCTGGAAACGAGCCTTGAAAGCGGCCATGCCATCGGCGGCTGTTTCAGCCACTTTTTCGCGGGCATCGCGCAGGGCACGGGCCTTTTCAAAGTCGATGATCTGCGCTGATACGGTGCCCAGTTCGGCACGGTCGGCCACCAACTGGCGGCCCTGGTCATTCGCCGCCGCCCGATCCAGTGCGCCTAACGGCGCACGGCCAGCCCGGGCCGACTCGCGCCGGATCTGCGTGACCCTCGGGCCTTCGTGGATGGTCGCCGGCCGATCCAGCTGGGCCGCGCGATCCATATCGCCGGCGTCCAGCGCAGCGGCGCGCTGCTCGACCAGCGAGCGCCTATCCACACGGCCGTCAGCCCCGGCACGCTCCAGCGAGCGATTTGTCTGGGCCTCGATCATGGCCCGTATCCATTCCACCTCTTCAGGGCCGCGCTTCACGTCGTCCAGTTCACGAGTCTTTTCGCCCAACTGGCCGGACGCATCGAGGCGACGGGTCGTCATGAGGATGTGGACGTGATGATTGCGGTTGTCGCCATCCCGGTCGGGACGGTGGACGGCTAACGTGCCCGCCGTGCCGTAGCGATCGGCTAAGTCCTGGGCAATCGACTTGGCCAGCCCTCGGCGTTGCACCTGGTCAAGTTCGTGCGGCAGCGCTACCAGCACTTCGCGGGCCACTCGGGCGTTCTTGCGAACCTCGACGGCTTCGGCCTTGTTCCACAGTTCGGCACTGCCCTGCACGGCATGGCCGTGCGGGGCAAAAGCCTCGACATGATCCACGCCGGAACGACGGGTGTAGTCGTGGATTTCGCCGGTCCGTTCATCCGTGATCCGTTCGGCATTCCGATACGCCGCAGCGGCAGTGGCGGAACGACCACTGCTACGGCTGACGGGTTTTACGGAAGCGGAATAAAGGGCCACGTTTTGCCTTGCTCTGTTTTTGATTTGTCGGCTTGCCGACCGCATGCAAACGGAGTTTGCGTAAGTGCGCCCTTGTTTTACTTCGGGATGATCTGCGCACGGCTTAAGTCTATCGTAGAATGACAGAAACGGGCATAACAGAAGGAAGATAATCAATGGCTGATTTAGACGACTTGAAACGCAAGCGTGACCAACTAACGGCCAAGATCCAGCAGGCCGAAACACGACAGCGAGCCAATGCAAAAAAAGAAGATGACAGGGTGAAAGTGCTGGTGGGCGCGGCGGTCCTTCATCAGCAAACCCAATCGACCGACAAGCGTGCTGCACTGCTCGCATTGCTCGATGGCTTCCTGACTCGACCGGCTGAACGACTGGCTGTATTAGGCGAGGACGGACAAGGTTCGCAGGCATTCAAACGACTGGTAGTGACATCCGAATGAGTTGGTGGATCAGGGTCTACGTTGAGCCGGGCGAACGAGAAGACACGCTGGCCGTTTGGGAGTCCGGTGCATATCGCTGGGCTGAAAGGTTGACCGAGACAGGAATACTCACGCAGACGAAAACTGGCGGCTACCCCAATGAGTACAAGGGATGGGCCGGTGATTTGCTGCCATTGCTCCAGGACCTCAAGCAACGACACCCCGGCGAGCAATTCAGTAAGTACCAGAAGCGAATCGACAGGTGCCGAACAGAGGCTGAGCTGCTCGTCGAACTGTGGGACCAATCCTAGCGAAAAGCTCGTGCCTACCATCCCAACGGCCCCGTGCCGTGGCAATTTCTTTGTCATTACAAGGTTTCCGAATCGGAAACCTTCCGGACTGATTACTCGCAAACGAAGTGCGCAGGCCGAAGGCGCGGCGTGAAGGAGCGAAGCAGCCGCACTCTGAACATCTTCTTGCGCGGATTTGGACGGCGCACAGCGACTGGAAGGCCGCTGGATCTCAACCAAAGATCGCGGTGCCTGACCCACCGTCCTAACGCGCTTCGCTTGTTGGGCGTCCCCCAGCACAGCGTCCGCTTCGCGGCCACTGCACTGTGAGCCACCTTGATCTAGCTCACAGCCCGATTCTTTGAATCCCTGAAGCAAATCAAGGGCACTAAAAAGGCCAGATCAAGGGCGCGTAGTAACAGAGTGAGAAGGGAAACTGCTGCAGGCCACGGAATACGGGGGGGGTTACCCGCACTTATGCAGGGTCGTACCCGCACTTATGCGGGGTATCACCTGCAAAAAACGGCTTGATTTTGCGGGTGGTACCGCAATACGATGACGGCCCTACCGTCAGTTTTATAGGTTTTTTTGAAGATGGACTCAGCAAAAAAAAGCCCTACTCTGCGAGAACTTAACCGGCAGTACTCGCCAGACGTCAATCCGCTCATCGATCCAAGCACCCTAGAGACCAAGAAACGCTACGTGCGGGCAGGCCGGGGCAAGGATCTGGTGGACCCCCTTACTGGCGAGGTTACTGCTGTCAGCACGATTCACACGGTGGAAGAGCGTGATGATGCCGAGTTCGTAAAGGTGTTTGCCGAAGGCGTGAAGGCAATGTACGACCTGACCAAGACAGGTATGCGCGTCTTTCAGGCGATTCTGAGCGAGTACCAGACCACCCGCATGACGGGTGGCTTCGCTGACTTGATCTACCTGCATTGGTTCGACAGTGGCCTCAATGGGCGGGACCTTGGTATGAGCGAGGCAACGTTCCATCGCGGCTTCAAAGAGCTGCTGCTCAATCGCTTCCTTTTCCCTCGCGGCCCAAGCATGTACTGGGTCAATCCGGCCCTATTCTTCAAGGGCGACCGCGTGGCATTCATCAAGGAATACCGCCGCAAGACCTCTCACACGACGGTAACCCGCGACCCCAACACTCGCGACTGGGTGAATGGCACAACCGACTCGGAGAAGTAATGCCATGACTGCACAGAACGTCTTTGCCGATCTGAAGTGCGATCAACCTGCAGCTCTGCTGCTGAAAGCCCAACTGATGGTTGCCGTGCTCGATCACGTTAAGCTCAATGGTTGGGGGGCTAACGCCATATCACCGGCCCGCTCTGCGCTGCTCCAGCAACACGATTTCAACGCGTTTCCTCTCGAAGAGATGGTCGAGATTGCGGCTCAGCTTGAAATTCGGCTACAGATCGCTCAAAGGCCCTAAGTGCTTGGGGAGGCGGGCAAGTCTTCGGCGGTTAGTATCAACCCACTAACATGCTGTGCTTAATCGGATTTTTTAGGAAAATGATTGATGACTCTGGGAAACCGGTTACAGCTTGAGCGCAAGAAGTGGGGCCTTTCGCAACGTACGCTAGCAGCAATAGGCGG
>NZ_JBJGXN010000023.1:0-3581 GCF_045447035.1 Pseudomonas sp. O230
TGACCTACTCTCACATGGGGAAACCCCACACTACCATCGGCGATGCATCGTTTCACTGCTGAGTTCGGGATGGGATCAGGTGGTTCCAATGCTCTATGGTCGTCAAGAAATTCGGGTACTGAGTCGTGGCCAGCTGGCCCCGCTTCAGCAAATTGGGTATGTGATAGCTTTCGGTGTTTTGTGAGCATCTCGAACTTTCGGTTCGTTTCGTCTTCACACACCGCAATCTGATGCTCTTTCGAGTAGTCAAATTGCTTGGGTGTTATATGGTCAAGCCTCACGGGCAATTAGTATTGGTTAGCTCAACGCCTCACAGCGCTTACACACCCAACCTATCAACGTCGTAGTCTTCGACGGCCCTTCAGGGGACTCAAGGTCCCAGTGAGATCTCATCTTGAGGCTAGTTTCCCGCTTAGATGCTTTCAGCGGTTATCTATTCCGAACATAGCTACCCGGCAATGCCACTGGCGTGACAACCGGAACACCAGAGGTTCGTCCACTCCGGTCCTCTCGTACTAGGAGCAGCCCCTCTCAAATCTCAAACGTCCACGGCAGATAGGGACCGAACTGTCTCACGACGTTCTAAACCCAGCTCGCGTACCACTTTAAATGGCGAACAGCCATACCCTTGGGACCGGCTTCAGCCCCAGGATGTGATGAGCCGACATCGAGGTGCCAAACACCGCCGTCGATATGAACTCTTGGGCGGTATCAGCCTGTTATCCCCGGAGTACCTTTTATCCGTTGAGCGATGGCCCTTCCATACAGAACCACCGGATCACTAAGACCTACTTTCGTACCTGCTCGACGTGTCTGTCTCGCAGTCAAGCGCGCTTTTGCCTTTATACTCTACGACCGATTTCCGACCGGTCTGAGCGCACCTTCGTACTCCTCCGTTACTCTTTAGGAGGAGACCGCCCCAGTCAAACTACCCACCATACACTGTCCTCGATCCGGATAACGGACCTGAGTTAGAACCTCAAAGTTGCCAGGGTGGTATTTCAAGGTTGGCTCCACGCGAACTGGCGTCCACGCTTCAAAGCCTCCCACCTATCCTACACAAGCAAATTCAAAGTCCAGTGCAAAGCTATAGTAAAGGTTCACGGGGTCTTTCCGTCTAGCCGCGGATACACTGCATCTTCACAGCGATTTCAATTTCACTGAGTCTCGGGTGGAGACAGCGCCGCCATCGTTACGCCATTCGTGCAGGTCGGAACTTACCCGACAAGGAATTTCGCTACCTTAGGACCGTTATAGTTACGGCCGCCGTTTACCGGGGCTTCGATCAAGAGCTTCGCGTTAGCTAACCCCATCAATTAACCTTCCGGCACCGGGCAGGCGTCACACCCTATACGTCCACTTTCGTGTTTGCAGAGTGCTGTGTTTTTAATAAACAGTCGCAGCGGCCTGGTATCTTCGACCGGCATGAGCTTACGGAGCAAGTCCTTCACCCTCACCGGCGCACCTTCTCCCGAAGTTACGGTGCCATTTTGCCTAGTTCCTTCACCCGAGTTCTCTCAAGCGCCTTGGTATTCTCTACCCAACCACCTGTGTCGGTTTGGGGTACGGTTCCTGGTTACCTGAAGCTTAGAAGCTTTTCTTGGAAGCATGGCATCAACCACTTCGTGTTCTAAAAGAACACTCGTCATCAGCTCTCGGCCTTAGAATCCCGGATTTACCTAAGATTCCAGCCTACCACCTTAAACTTGGACAACCAACGCCAAGCTGGCCTAGCCTTCTCCGTCCCTCCATCGCAATAACCAGAAGTACAGGAATATTAACCTGTTTTCCATCGACTACGCTTTTCAGCCTCGCCTTAGGGACCGACTAACCCTGCGTCGATTAACGTTGCGCAGGAAACCTTGGTCTTTCGGCGTGGGTGTTTTTCACACCCATTGTCGTTACTCATGTCAGCATTCGCACTTCTGATACCTCCAGCAAGCTTCTCAACTCACCTTCACAGGCTTACAGAACGCTCCTCTACCGCATCACCTAAGTGATACCCGTAGCTTCGGTGTATGGTTTGAGCCCCGTTACATCTTCCGCGCAGGCCGACTCGACTAGTGAGCTATTACGCTTTCTTTAAAGGGTGGCTGCTTCTAAGCCAACCTCCTAGCTGTCTAAGCCTTCCCACATCGTTTCCCACTTAACCATAACTTTGGGACCTTAGCTGACGGTCTGGGTTGTTTCCCTTTTCACGACGGACGTTAGCACCCGCCGTGTGTCTCCCATGCTCGGCACTTGTAGGTATTCGGAGTTTGCATCGGTTTGGTAAGTCGGGATGACCCCCTAGCCGAAACAGTGCTCTACCCCCTACAGTGATACATGAGGCGCTACCTAAATAGCTTTCGAGGAGAACCAGCTATCTCCGAGCTTGATTAGCCTTTCACTCCGATCCACAGGTCATCCGCTAACTTTTCAACGGTAGTCGGTTCGGTCCTCCAGTTAGTGTTACCCAACCTTCAACCTGCCCATGGATAGATCGCCCGGTTTCGGGTCTATTCCCAGCGACTAGACGCCCTATTAAGACTCGCTTTCGCTACGCCTCCCCTATTCGGTTAAGCTCGCCACTGAAAATAAGTCGCTGACCCATTATACAAAAGGTACGCAGTCACCCAACAAAGTGGGCTCCCACTGCTTGTACGCATACGGTTTCAGGATCTATTTCACTCCCCTCTCCGGGGTTCTTTTCGCCTTTCCCTCACGGTACTAGTTCACTATCGGTCAGTCAGTAGTATTTAGCCTTGGAGGATGGTCCCCCCATATTCAGACAAAGTTTCTCGTGCTCCGTCCTACTCGATTTCATGACTAAGAGATTTTCGCGTACAGGGCTATCACCCACTATGGCCGCACTTTCCAGAGCGTTCCGCTAATCTCAAAGCCACTTAAGGGCTAGTCCCCGTTCGCTCGCCACTACTAAGGGAATCTCGGTTGATTTCTTTTCCTCAGGGTACTTAGATGTTTCAGTTCCCCTGGTTCGCTTCTTAAGCCTATGTATTCAGCTTAAGATACCTAACTTATGTTAGGTGGGTTCCCCCATTCAGACATCTCCGGATCAAAGTCTGTTTGCCGACTCCCCGAAGCTTTTCGCAGGCTACCACGTCTTTCATCGCCTCTGACTGCCAAGGCATCCACCGTATGCGCTTCTTCACTTGACCATATAACCCCAAGCAATCTGGTTATACTGTGAAGACGACATTCGCCGAAAATTCGCGATTAAACTCACAAATTTTACCTTAGCCTGATCCGTTACCAGTGAAAGTAACGTTCAGTCTATCTTTCTATCACATACCCAAATTTTTAAAGAACGATCTAGCCAAAGACTAGAAATCAACATTCACCATGTCACCATGGAATGCTCATTTCTAAGCTTTCAACAAACAGAAGCAGTAGTGGTGGAGCCAAACGGGATCGAACCGTTGACCTCCTGCGTGCAAGGCAGGCGCTCTCCCAGCTGAGCTATGGCCCCGTATTGCTACAGGATCCCACACAAAAATTGGTGGGTCTGGGCAGATTCGAACTGCCGACCTCACCCTTATCAGGGGTGCGCTCTAACCAACTGAGCTACAGACCCAATTTCG
>NZ_JBJGXN010000025.1:0-1775 GCF_045447035.1 Pseudomonas sp. O230
GAAGAAAACCCATCGAGCTTATGTCTGGGCCTACGCCACCAGCCAGTTCTCGGAATTGGCGGCGGTGGTTTACGACTTCAGCCCTAGCCGCGCCGGAGAACACGCCCGCAACTTCCTGCAAGACTGGAAGGGCAAGCTGGTCTGCGATGATTTTGGCGGCTACAAGGCCAGCTTTGAACTCGGCGTGACCGAGATCGGCTGCATGGCTCATGCGCGGCGCAAGTTCTTCGAGCTGCACGCCACCAACAAGAGCCAGCTTGCCGAGCAGGCCTTGAGGTACATCCAGCGGCTGTACGAAATAGAGCATGAAGTCCGCGACCTGGAACCGGATTTACGCCGCCGAATACGGCAAGAAAAAGCCGTACCGGTGATGGACGCTTTGCATGCCTGGATGATCGCCCAGCGCCAGCTCGTGCACGACGGCTCGGCTATTAGCAAGGCTCTGGATTACAGCCTCAAACGTTGGACGGCGCTGTCGCGCTATCTCGATGACGGTGCCGTACCCATTGACAATAATTGGGCCGAGAACCAGATTCGGCCATGGGCGTTAGGTCGCAAAAATTGGCTGTTCGCTGGGTCACTGCGCAGTGGCAAACGTGCAGCCGCGATCATGAGCTTGATCCAATCGGCACGGCTCAACGGACATGATCCGTATGCTTATTTGAAGGACGTCCTCACGCGCCTGCCGACGCAGCGGGCGAGTGCGATTGCCGAACTGCTGCCGCATAGATGGCAACCGGTTTAGTTGCGCAAGACGGTATGCCCGGCCGCACTTTCATCCGAAACCTCCTGCACTTTATTCAGCGCATCGAGCATCTGTTCTGCACCCGCCTGGCCAATCAATGGAATCAATATGCGGATAGCTGCCCCGTTTCGATTTCCATCAGCCAGGCCAACGAGTCTGTGCCACCACCTTTGCTTCTGAGCGCAAGGTAGAGATTTCCCGGCGCTCCTGGTGACCTTGACGAGGTAGCGAAGCCCTTCGCTAACAACGGGGAAGAGGTCGATAGCCTTTTGCAAACTTGAGGCGGCATCCTCCGCCCGTTGTCGAAGGTTCGCCGTATGTAGTGGTCAATCAGGTGCAGCAACGTGTCGCCTCTCGTGATGATCGACACACGAAACTGTTCCGCAAAAATTCTCGGACAACTCAGCTATTTTCGGAGGGAACCGAGCAGGCTTCCCTCCGTCAACATCCTTCTTGGCAGTTTGGGTGCTTTGGGTGCGCGCTCTGCCCCGACCGGCACCATCACCGATCCATATAAACCCAGGAACGCCCCCGCACCACACTCACCCAACCCTTATAAGCACCCACTGAGCACTCAGCGAGCCCTAATCCGCACCTAAAAAACACCGTCTATTTCTCGACGACTTTCAACTGAAAGCACCGTAGACGCACCTACGCCACACCATCTCAACCCGGACGCCACCCCTAACGCCCCGACACAACCCAGATCAGCACTCATATCGCACCGAGGGCGATATTGTCGTGGCGCACATGGACCCAATTCAGGTTCATTCACGCCTGCACTGGTCAAACCAGCATGGGGCTCCAGTTGCCTGGTCACGCAAGGGGGGGCCAAGCCAAAGCTAAAACATGGCCAATTGAATTCCGGCAAACCGATGGAGGGTGGCTGAAAACACTCTCGAATCAGTGCCAAATTTGGGGGACAGAAATCAGTTAAAACACCGTCTAATGTAATTATACGAACTGACCCATGTGTTACCTCTGTTTTCCTGCTCTCCCAGGGTGCAAGACGAGATGCCCGGACGCATAC
>NZ_JBJGXN010000026.1:0-1650 GCF_045447035.1 Pseudomonas sp. O230
GTATGCGTCCGGCCAACACACCTTCCTGACCCCGACGCCAAAGGCGATGGTGTCCACCTGATTTAAGTGGACACCATTTCTAGCCTTTTAAGCGGGTCTTTCATGCAGCCACAACGCCGTTCCTACTCCAAATCCTTCAAGGCCCAGGTCATTCAAGAGTGCTCCCAGCCCGGGGCCTCAATTGCCAGCGTTGCGCTGAGCCACAGCCTCAACGCGAACCTCGTCCATAAATGGATTCGAGTGCAAACGCAGAAAGCCATGGCGCTGCAACCTGCTTTCATTCCGCTGCCCTTGCAGTTAGCCGGAGCAAATTCGCAAGCCGCGTCATCGACTATCTGCCTCGAAATCCCACACCCGCGCGGCACCGTGAAAGTGAACTGGCCGACCGAAAGCGCCGCTGCCTGCGCCACCTTTCTACGAGATCTGCTGCGATGATCCGCATCGACTCCATTTGGCTCGCCACAGAGCCCATGGACATGCGCGCCGGTACCGAAACTGCGCTGGCGCGGGTGGTGGCGGTGTTCGGTGCGGCGCAGCCGCACTGTGCTTATCTGTTTGCCAACCGCCGCGCCAATCGGATGAAAGTGCTGGTGCACGACGGGTTGGGTATCTGGCTGGCAGCGCGCCGCCTGCATCAAGGCAAGTTCTTCTGGCCGGGTTCTCGACACGGCTCTCAGATAGAATTGGGTGCCGAACAGCTACATGCCCTGGTGCTGGGTTTGCCTTGGCAAAGAGTCGGGCCTGGCAGCGCGATTTCCATCGTATAACACCTGCCATGGCCACCCAGGCCGTGCAATTGTCCGATGAGCCTATCGTCGGTTTTAGCCTGCTCTGGCAAAATCGGCGGCATGACTTCACTGCCCAATCTCGACCAACTAAACCCTGAACAACTGCGTGCTCTGGCGGCGCAGTTGATGCAGCGTGTCGAGAGTCTCGATCAGAAAATCGAGACAATGGGTAAGAAGATCCACCGCGACCAAACGGTTATCGAAAAGCTGACCCACGAGATTGCGCAACTCAAGCGCTTCAAGTTTGCCAAGCGCAGCGAGCAACTGAGCCCGGATCAAGCCAGCCTGCTCGATGACCTGATCGACACCGACATTGCGGCCATCGAGGCTGAACTTGAAGCGCTGAAACTTGCTCCCGCTTCGACCGAGGTTCGGCAAAAACCTAAACGCACCGCCTTGCCGCCGCAGTTTCCGCGCACTCTGATCCACCACGAACCCGACAACAGCCATTGCCAGTGCGGCTGCGCTCTCAAGCGTATCGGCGAGGATGTCAGCGAGAAACTCGACTACACGCCGGGCGTGTTCACCGTTGAGCGGCACATCCGTGGCAAGTGGGTCTGCGATCAGTGCGAAACCCTGATCCAGGCACCGGTTCCGGCGCAGGTCATCGACAAAGGCATCCCGACCGCGGGGCTGCTGGCCCACGTCATGATCGCGAAGTTCGCCGACCATCTACCGCTCTATCGCCAGGAATCGATTTTTGGTCGAGCCGGTTTGGCTATCGCGCGTTCGACCCTGGCGCAATGGGTCGGCAACTGTGGCGTGCAGTTACAGCCGCTGGTCGATGCCCTGCGTAATACTGTCCTCGAACATGGCGTAATCCACGCCGATGAAACGCCGGTGCAGATGCTCACGCCGGGTG
>NZ_JBJGXN010000027.1:0-1399 GCF_045447035.1 Pseudomonas sp. O230
CCGTATATGGACTCCTCCTCATTGCAAGCCCCCTCGCTTTGGCACCCGTGCCGACTGCACACGTATATTCGGCCTCTGGATACAGCATCGTTTCGATGCAGGGCCATGATGGGCTATTCGCGCGCCAGCTCCCAATCGCTTCTACGTGCTTTGCGCACCTGGACATTTGAGGGTTTTGCCGACGCCGGTTCGACCGGTTTGCCATCGTTAGGGTTGCTTCGCAATCGTGGTTAAGAGTTGTTTCTCTCGTAGAGCACGTCGGGTAAATAAATCAGGCCGCTGCCTGATCCGGTTGGTAATCAGTGCCGTAACGCAGCATCGCCCAAGCCATGCGTGCAGTTTTGTTGGCCAGCGCAATAGCGGCCACATTGGGATGCGATCGCTCGGCTAAACGAACGGCCCACTGGCTGAGTCGATCCTCTTTGGATTTGGCTGTGCGTAGCGCCGAGCGTGCACCATGCACCATCAATGTTCGCAGATACGCATCACCGCGCTTGCTGATACCGAGCAGTCGATCCTTACCACCAGAACTGTGTTGCCTCGGTGTCAGTCCCAGCGAGGCGGCAAACTGTCGGCCATTGGCAAACTGACGGGCATCACCGAGAGCGACGATGAGCGCTGTGGCGATCATGGGGCCAACACCGCGTAATTGCTGCAAGCGGACGGCAGGTGGCGCGCTTGCCGCGATTGCGGATAGCTCGTTATTGAGTTCACCCACGCGCTTATCCAGTGTGCAAAGGTCGCCCCACAAACCATCCAGCAGACAACGAAAGCGAGCCGTCAAACCGTTATCCGCATCTTCCAGCCAGCACGGTATCGCCCGACGCAGCATCAGTAATTCCTTCGGTGCAACGAGGCCGTACTCGGCGACCAGCCCACGGATCTGATTGGCTTTGGCCGTGCGCTGTTCGATTAAGCCGGCCCGGATGCGATGCGTTGCCTGGATATCCTGTTGTTCGATCGTCTTGATGGCGACGAAGCGCATGCTGGGACGGCTCATCGCTTCACAGATCGCCTCGGCATCGTTCGCGTCGTTCTTGTTGCTTTTGACATAAGGTTTAACGAACTGGGGAGCGACTAGCTTGACTCGGAATCCGCGAGCTTCGAGTTGCCGCGCCCAATGATGGGCCCCACCGCAACTCTCCATTCCGATCTCACAACCAGGTTCGACTTTTTCCAGCACCGTTTGCAGCCAACGATCACGTGGTAGCCGCTGCCGCCAGACCGGCTTCTCATGGCAATCCACACCGTGGATCTGAAACACGTTCTTGGCCAGGTCGACCCCAATTCGCATAAGCTTCATGTGTGGACTCCTTCTCGCTGTTGACTGTGGTTCGCACCTTCAGTCTGGCACTCAAGATGCCGAGGTGAGGAGGAGTCCATCCCATTGCTTCTGGCC
>NZ_JBJGXN010000028.1:0-1132 GCF_045447035.1 Pseudomonas sp. O230
CATCACATAACGCTGCACATCCACGCGTGCTTCATGCTCCGAGCTGTAGCCATCGTCTGGCACCCACTCTGACTTCAGGCTCCCAAAGAAACGCTCCATCGGGGCGTTGTCCCAGCACTCACCTTTACGGCTCATGCTTTGCAGGAACCCGTGCTTGCGCATCTCATTCCTGAATTTGTGGCTGGTGTATTGGCAACCCTGATCAGAATGAAACAGCACCTCTTTTGGGCGACCTCGCAACTCGACCGCCATTCGCAACGCTTCGCAGGTAAGCGTGGCATCGGAAATCATTGAAAACGACCACCCCACGATCCGGCGAGCAAACAGATCCAGAACCGCTGCGAAATACATCCAGCGCTTGCCGACCTTGATGTACGTGACATCGCCGCACCACACCTGATTCATCGCCGTGACATCAAATTTGCGTTTGAGCATATGTGGCGCCACCAACGCTTCCACGCCGGAAGATTTGTACCGGTGCCGCCTGCGCTGATGGCTGGCGATACCGGCTTCGCGCATCAGGCTGCGAGCCATATACCGCCCGACGCGATGTCCCTTGGCCTGCAACTCCTTGGCCAAGGTGCGCGAGCCAGCAGAGGCTCTGGATTCCTTGTGATGTTCGATCAGCACGGCTTTGAGTTTCTCCCGTTCAGGGTTCACTTTGCCTTGGCGCTGACGCCAGGCGTAAAAGCTGCTGCGGCTGACTCCAAACGCCCGACAGCAATTGTTAACGCCGTACTGCTCGTCCAGCTCGTTGATCAACGAGAATGATCTTTGGAGTCCAAAAGCAGGAGAGCACTGGCCTTTTTTAGGATTTCAATGTCCAGGTCTTTTTGCCTGAGCAACGCTTTGAGCTGCTGAATCTCTCGCTGATCGGCGGTAATCGCCTTGGCGCCTGACGGGGTCGAGCCCAAGCGCTCCTTGCGAACCTGATCGACCCAACGGCGCAGGGCGGTAGGGCCAATATCCAGACTGGCACAGACTTCGGGAACTGACTGCCCCTCATCCAGCACCATGCTGGCAGCCTTGAGTTTGAACTCACTCGAATAAGATTTACGCATATCCAAACACCTCAGATTTGGGCGCCATCATAGCGCCCGATTGAAGTGTCCAAAATCATTAGGCCAGTTCA
>NZ_JBJGXN010000029.1:0-842 GCF_045447035.1 Pseudomonas sp. O230
TGGCGTGCTCATCGTTTGTCCTTGGGTTGCAGGTAAATGGCCCCAGGGTGGTCCTCGCCCAGCGGGTAATTCGGTACACGGTCCAGCTCAGGCGTCGGGCCCGCCCATAGCGCTATCACGCCGGTGTCGTGATTGAGGGTAAAGGCGAGCCCTCGTTCGCCGCCAATAAAGGTGCTAGCCCCGAGCATCGCGGTCAAAGGCGTGCGATAACGCAAACGAAGGGAAACAGTGCTGGGTGTGGTGCCCAATACGCTCTTTAGCGTGTTGAAGGGACCACTAAGGCGTAGGCCCTGACCTTCCTTGTACGGTATCCACTGACAGGCGCTGCTGGACAACCAATGAGGTGTCATGTCTCGCCGCGGACGCGGTGCTTTGTAGTGGTTGAATGGGCGACTTTTGATCAGGTCGCGACAGCCTTGAGTGTTTGTCGTCAAGCCGACTCTCGCTCTGCCTGCGTGGCGAGTTCAGCCTCTCGTTTGGCAATGGCGGCTTCTAGTTCCGGGGAGCGTTTGGCCCACTGTTCCTGGGGCAAGGGTTTTGACCATTCGATGATGTCGGGATAGGGCAAGTCTGGCGGCGGATTCAGTTTCCAGCGTTCAAGGACGTCGATCAGCAGCGTGTTGAAAATGAAGATCCCGCAGAAACCTTCCCAAAGGATGGTTAAAGGCCAGCCTCGCAATTTTGCGGCTTTTACAAGATCGTCCAGGTAAGTCGCCCATATTCCTTTAGACCTGTCGAAACGTGCCGTCTGATCCTCAACAGCCTCCGGACCAATCTCCATGTAACTGCGCATGCACTCCCATAACGCCATCGCCGTGGTGCCGCCACCACAGTTGAAACCT
>NZ_JBJGXN010000003.1:0-535491 GCF_045447035.1 Pseudomonas sp. O230
AGGAAAGTGGCGAAATAAGGGCAGCCTCATTGGCTGCCCTTGAAGCCACTGCGTTGTCAGTGAAACTTCGGCAGAACGTGTTCAGCGATCTCTTCAATAATCTCGGCAACCGGTCGTTCACTGCGACGCACATGCAGGCCAACATGCTGTACCCCAGCCTCACGCAATGCCTGAAGCTCATCAATCAACGCCAACCGCCCGCAAATGCCGCCGAAACGTACACGTCGCATCGGTGTGTGAGGATTGGCTGCCAAATCCAGGTGGACGAAGCTGATGTAAGGCTTATCCCCACCCACCTCGCGCCACAACCCAACCCGACGCCGATGTTCATCTGGTGTACCCGGGTA
The DNA here is from genome assembly GCF_045447035.1 of Pseudomonas sp. O230. Classification (NCBI taxonomy): domain Bacteria; kingdom Pseudomonadati; phylum Pseudomonadota; class Gammaproteobacteria; order Pseudomonadales; family Pseudomonadaceae; genus Pseudomonas; species Pseudomonas sp. O230. Next base: position 348 of record NZ_JBJGXN010000003.1, read on the forward strand.
GGCGAGCCAGCCATCCATGTGCTCACCAATCCATGCGGGTGATTGCTGACCAAGACCTGCCACCAACAATGGAACAGGCTCACCTCGCTGCGGAAGCAGGACCGCACCTTCAGGCAGACGGCCTTCACCCTGGTCGCGCAGCAACTCCACCGTGTCGCGAAAAATCTCTCCCCGCTGAGCGTAATCCACTCCAAACAACGGATATTCCATCGGCCGGTCGCCACTGGCCACGCCGAGCAATAAACGTCCATCACTCAACTCATCAACACTGTTTGCTGACTTTAACGTGAGCCAGGGCTGACGCAATGGCAGTACCACCGCCGCCGTACCCAACATGATGTTGTCGGTGATTCCTGCGAGGTATCCAAGGTAGGAAAAGGTTTCGAACACCTGCGCCGCATCGCCGAAATTCGGGTCGTAAACCGGTACATCGCGCACCCATAGAGCGCGGAACCCAGCCTTGTCTGCCAGCCGCGCCATTGCCGCATGTTGCTTCAGGTCCGGAACACCGAAAGGGCGATCCTCGGCAATTCGTCGTCGCTGGCCGTCGCTGGACCAATCGTTATCCAGTGGCAACTCCAGCCCAATGGAAAAACCGCTCAAACCGAGTAATCGTGTAAATCGTGGATGCATGAAAAGACTCCAACAAAGGGAATGACATGCACCCAGTATCCACAGGCCCCTCTGCAAGAAAAATGCATGAATCGGAACATCAGTTTTGAACAAATCGCACGAGCCACAAAAAACCAACCATCGTTTTGGCCCTCAAGGGACAACCGTTAGAGGAAATCGCACTAAAGTGACCGTATGGTTTTTGGTATGGTGCAGCTCGTTTTTTAACGGACTGATTTCAAGCCTACGGATCGGCGACCCTTTTTAGTTAAAGAGCAGCTGCAGAAATGCCCCAACCGATACCGATCAAGGACCACGAAAAAGAGACGCGCCTGGTCAACAAAAGACTGATGGCTTGCGCCTTGTTCGTCGTCGCAATCACCTGCGCGCTGGTGGTGCGCCTGTACGTGCTGCAAGTGGTCGAGTTTGACTATCACTCGACCATCTCCGAAAACAATCGCGTCCACGTATTGCCCATCACCCCCACGCGCGGCTTGATCTACGACCGCAACGGCGTGGTCCTCGCCGACAATCGCCCCAGCTTCAACCTGACCATCACCCGGGAGCGCGCCGCTGACGTCAAAGAAGAGCTGGATGAGGTGGTCAACCTCCTGCACCTGCCCGCAGAGGACCGGACGCTGTTCGACAAGGCGATGAAGCAGGCGCGCCATCCATTCGTGCCCGTCACGCTGTTCTACGAACTCAGTGAAGAGCAAATCGCCGTACTCGCCGTCAACGAATTCCGCCTGCCAGGAATCGACGTTGAGCCGCAGTTTGTTCGCCACTACCCGATGGGCGCGCACTTCGCCCATTCCATTGGCTACGTCGGTCGTATCAACGAGAAAGAATCCAAGGCCCTGGATACTGTCGAATACCGGGGCACCCAATCCATTGGCAAAACCGGGATTGAAAAGTTTTATGAATCAGAATTGCACGGCCACGTCGGTTACGAAGAAGTCGAAACCAACGCTCAAGGTCGCGTGCTGCGAGTGCTCAAACACACCGATCCAGTACCCGGTAAAAACATCGTCCTGAGCCTCGACGTCAAACTTCAGGAAGCCGCCGAAGAAGCCTTGGGTGATCGTCGAGGTTCAGTGGTCGCGCTCGATCCATCGACCGGTGAAGTGTTGGCCATGGTCAGCAAGCCAAGCTTTGACCCGAACCTGTTCGTGACCGGGATCAGCTTCAAGGAGTACGCGGCACTGCACGACTCCATCGACCGGCCGCTGTTCAACCGCGTGCTGCGCGGTCTCTATGCGCCCGGTTCGACCATCAAGCCTGAAGTGGCGATTGCCGGACTGGATGCGGGTGTCGTGACCCCGCAGACCCGCGTCTTCGACCCTGGTTATTACCAACTCCCGGACTTCGATCACAAGTACCGTAACTGGAACCACAGCGGTGACGGTTGGGTGGACATGGACGCGGCGATCATGCGCTCCAATGACACCTACTTCTACGACCTGGCGCACAAGCTGGGCATCGATCGACTGCACGACTACATGGCGATGTTCGGTCTCGGCGAGAAGGTCTCGCTGGATATGTTCGAGGAGTCTGCCGGTTTGATGCCGTCCCAGGCGTGGAAGCGCGCCACTCGCCGTCAGGCGTGGTTCCCCGGTGAGACAGTGATCCTCGGCATCGGCCAGGGGTACATGCAGGTCACGCCGTTGCAGCTGGCTCAAGCCACTGCGCTGATCGCCAACAAAGGTGTGTGGAACCGCCCGCACCTGGCCAAAACCGTGGACGGTGTGGCGCCAGTGGATGAGCATCCGATGCCAAACATCCTGTTGAAAGACCCGCGTGACTGGGAGCAGGTCAACCACGGCATGCAAATGGTCATGCACGACGCTCGCGGGATCGCCCGAGCGGCGGCGCAGGGCGCTTAGTACCGCATTGCCGGGAAAAGCGGTACCGCGCAAGTGGTCGCGATCAAACAGGGTGAGCGCTACAACCGGGCGAAAACCCTTGAGCGTAACCGCGACAACGCCTTGTTTGTCGGCTTCGCGCCGGCCGAGCACCCGAAGATTGTGATCTCGGTGATGATCGAAAACGGTGAGGCTGGCGGTCGCGTCGCCGGGCCTGTGGTGCGACAAATCATGGACGCCTGGTTACTCGATCAGGACGGTCACTTGAAACCGCAGTACGCCACGCCGAGTAAACCGCCTGGCGATCCTCACGTTTAAGTGAGAACGTAAAACCCAAGCGCCATAAGGCACTTGCCATCGCCCTGACGTTAACGTAAAGATTGCGGCAGGGCGCTGAACTTAAAAAAGCGCAGGGCGGACCGATCCGGAGCGCTTGATGACGCTAATAAAAACAACTTCCCCCAAGCTGCACCGTGAAGCCAGGCTGGCCCGGGAAAAACTCCATCTCGAGGGCGAAGTCCCCGATGGCGTGTTACGGGCGGAAATCGATGCATCGTGGCGCCGTAGCCTCAGCCATGGCGTGCATTTCAACAGCCAACATGAACTGGCGCTGGAATCGAGCGCGAGCCTCGACGTGCTGCTGGCGAGCAATCGCCTGCTGATCGACGCAGCATTGCCGGCGATCGATTACCTGGCCGAGCGTCAGGGCAAGGAAGGCCTGATCATCCTCGCCAATTCCGACGCGACCATCCTCGCCGTCGAAGGCCGCGCCGATCGCCTCAAGGGCAGCGGCCTGCAGGACATCACCCTTGGCGCCTGCTGGAGCGAAGCCGCTCGCGGCACCAACGCGCTAGGCACCGCACTGGTGGAAGCCCGGCCGACGATGATCGATTGCGGCGAGCACTACCTCGATCGCCTGACCGATTTCTCCTGCACCTCGGTGCCGATTTATTGCCCGCAAGGTGACATCCTCGGCGTCCTCGACCTGACCCGCGAAGGCCCGCTCGGCCGCGTGCACGACAGCACCGCACTGTTGGCCATGGCGGTCAGTCAGATTGAAAGCCGGGTGTTCAACGCCAGTTTTCCAGAGCAGATCGTGTTGGCGTTCCACAGTCGTCGGCAGTACCTCGAATCCCCTTGGCAGGGCCTGTTGGCGGTGAGCCTTGGCGGGCAGATTCTTGCGGTCAGCGCCCAGGCGTGTCAGTTGCTCCACGCCGAACGCTCGGCACTGGTCGGTCGTCGTTGCGAAGAGTTTCTCGGCGTCGACGGCCTGCAACTGTTGTCGCGTCTGCAGCAGGGCGGCGTCGGCAGTTTGCAGACCGCCAAAGGTGAGTTCTTCTACAAAACCCTACGTGCGCCGCAGCGGTCGATCAACGTCAGCACACCACCGCGCAGCACCGCCAAAACCACTAAACCGCCACCGGATCTCGACGCCCTGGCCGGCAGCAATGTCCGTTATGCCCGCGCTCTGCGCATGGCCCGTCAAGGGCTCGCCAACGAATTGCCAGTGTTGCTGCTGGGCGAAACCGGCACCGGCAAGGAAGTGATCGCGCGCGCCTTGCACATGGCCGGCAGCCGCTGCGACAAGCCTTTCGTCGCGGTGAACTGCGCGGCGATCCCCGAGGGCTTGATCGAGTCCGAGCTGTTCGGCTACCGCGAAGGTGCGTTCACCGGTTCGCGGCGCGGCGGCATGGTCGGGCGTCTGCAACAGGCCCACGGCGGCACGCTGTTTCTCGACGAAATCGGCGACATGCCGCTGGCCTTGCAAGCGCGTCTGCTGCGCGTCTTGCAGGACCGTAAAGTCGCACCTTTGGGTGCCGGTGAAGAACAGGACATTGACGTTGCCCTGATCTGCGCCACCCACCGCGACCTCAAACGCCTGGTCGAATAAAAACACTTCCGTGAAGACCTGTACTACCGGGTCAACGGCATCAGCGTAATGCTGCCGGCCCTGCGCGAACGCGACGATTTCAGCGCTTTGGTCGGTCGTCTGCTGGCCAGGCTCGACGCACCGGGCATGGTCCTGCATGACGATCTGAATCGCCTGCTCGCGGGTTATCACTGGCCGGGCAACATTCGGCAACTGGAAATGGTCTTGCGCACTGCGCTGGCCATGCGCGAGCCGGGGGACACGGTGCTCAGCCTCGACCACTTGCCTGACAGCATGCTCGACGAACTGAACGCCAGCGAACGCCGCCCGTCGGGCAGCATTCGCGAAAACGAACTGGAGTTGATTCGCCAGTCCCTGGACAGCCATCAGGGCAACGTTTCGGCCGCCGCCGATGCCTTGGGCATCAGCCGCGCAACTCTGTATCGCAAGCTCAAACAGTTGCGTACATGATGCAGCGCCTGATCGTTCGGCTGATCGACAGCCAGAATCCCGAAGCCCTGCAAGCGGCGTTGCGCTGGCTCTACAGCTTTGTGCGCCCGCATCGTCTGGCGATTGCCGGGCTGCTCGGTTTGTCAGTCTGCGCCTCGTCGCTGGTGCTGGTGCAGCCGTGGTTGACCAAGCTGCTGATCGACGATGGCTTGCTGGCACGCAACTTCCCCATGCTGGTGCTGGTCGCCGGGCTAATGATCGTCGCCGGGTTGCTCGGCACGGCACTTTCAGGGATCAATCGTTACCTGCACACGCGGTTGTCCGGGCGGATTCTGTTCTCGCTGCGCGACGACCTCTATCGGCATTTGCAAACCCTGTCGCCGAGTTTCTACGGGCAACGGCGCATCGGTGACCTGATGTCGCGCCTCGATGGCGACGTCGCGGAGATCCAGCGCTTCGCGGTGGACTCGCTGTTCTCGGCGGTGTCGAGCGTGGTCGGCCTGGTGGTCGCGGTGGCGATGTTGCTGACGTTGTCGTGGCAGTTGTCGCTGCTGGCGCTGGTACTGATTCCCCTCGATGTGCTCTGGCTGCGCTGGATGCGCCGCAAGGTCGAGCGCGATGTACGGCAGTTGCGCGAGCGTTCGGCGGACATGTCGTCGTTCATGGTCGAGACCCTGCCGGTGATGAAATTCATCCAGTCCGCCGGTCAGCAGCAGCGTGAATCAAAGCGGCTGGAGGCGTTGGGGCAAGGTTACATGAGTCAGTTGCTGCGCCTGCAAGTCACCGAGTTCTTCACTCAGGCGGTGCCGGGGACGCTGACGTCTCTGTCCCGTGCCAGTGCATTTTTGATTGGCGGTTATTGGGTGGTGCAAGGGACCTGGCAACTGGGCGCGCTGATCGCGTTTTCCACCTATCTGGGGATGGCGGTCGGGCCGGTTCAAAGTCTGCTTGGGCTCTATGTTGCGATTCAGCGGATGACCGTCAGTCTCGGGCGCGTGATGGAATTGCGCGGTGAAGAACCGACGGTGCTGACCCCCGTTGAACCCAAGCCCATGCCGACCTGCGGCGAACTGCGTTTCGACGACGTGCACTTCAGCCATCCCGGTCGCCCGAGCACCTTGCGCGGCATCGACGCGCGGATTCCCTACGGTTTGAAAGTTGCTCTGAGCGGCGGCTCCGGGGTCGGCAAATCGACGCTGATCGATTTGCTGCAACGGCATCACGACCCACAGTCCGGGCGGGTACTGCTCGGCGACGTGGACCTGCGGGAACTGGACCTGTTCCAGTTGCGCCGGCGGATTGCCGTGGTCAGTCAGGACATCGTGCTGTTTCGCGGCAGCCTGGCCGACAACCTGGCTTACGCCGTGCCCGACGCCAGCCGTGAATCGATTGCCGAGGTGGCGCGGCTGGCACAACTCGACAGCCTGATCGCCTCATTGCCCGAAGGCCTCGACAGTCCGTTGGGCGAACGCGGGCAGCAGTTGTCCGGCGGGCAGAAACAGCGCATCGCCATCGCCCGGGCGCTGTTGCAGGACCCGCTGATTCTGGTGCTCGACGAAGCCACTTCGGCGGTGGATGAAGCCACCGAACGCGAAGTGATCCAGGCCATCGACCGACTGTTTGTCGGACGCACGCGCATCCTCATCAGCCATCGCCCCTCCACCCTGGCGGATGCCGATCTGCGCTTTGAATTGCTCGACGGCGTGCTGACATCGAAAACGGTGCTGCATGAAGTCTGAACTGCGAATCGGTGTGGTCGACAGCGGCCATTCGGCGGCGCAACGGGTGCAGGTGATTGCCGGACGGCGGTTTTCGTTGCTGGCAGACGGCCTGGCCGAAAGTGACTTGCGCGACGACCCTCTGGGCCACGGCAGCGCGGTGATCGAAGCCATCAGTCATCGGGCGCCTTCGGCGGTGTTCTGCGTGGCTCAGGTGTTCGATCAGCGTGGCGTCACCAGCGCCTTGCAGATCGCCACGGCGATTGACTGGCTGGTGGCGCAGGACGTGCGGCTGATCAATCTGAGCCTCGGTTTGCGCCAGGACCGCAGTCTATTGCGCGAAGCCTGCGCAGCAGCGGTAGCGCACGGCATCCTGCTATGTGCGTCGAGCCCGGCGCAGGGCGAGGGCGTGTTCCCGGCGAATTATCCACAGGTGCTGCGGGTGACCGGCGATGCCCGTTGCGCCGAACAGGAATGGTCATGGCTCAACAGTGCTCAGGCAGATTTCGCCGCGTGTGTGCATGGCACCTATCCGGGGCAGTCCGGCGCTAGCCTTGGCTGTGCGGCGTTGAGCGGGCACATTGCCGGTTTCCTCGTTGCACAGCCTGAGGCGAACAACGAAGAGGTCATTGAGTGGCTGCGGGAGAATGCCCGTTATCGCGGCCCTGAACGGCGCTTCGGCGCATGATCCTGATTATCGGCGCAGGGCCGGCGGGAGCGGCGGTGGCCTTGGGTTTGCGGCGGCTCGGTTACCCCGTGACGCTGGTCAGTGAGTGGCGCCGCTTTGCCGCGCTGGAAGGCGTGTCGGTGCGGGTGCTGGAGGCCTTGCGCGGTGCCGGTTTGCATAAGGCGCTGGCGGATGCGGCCTTACCGTCGCAGCGGCAGGTGTCGTGGAACGGTCAGCAACATGCACAAAACATCGAATTTCTACTCGACCGGCCGAGCTTTGATCGCGGTCTGCGGGAGGACCTGCGCCTGGCGGGCGTCGAGTTGATTGAAGGCCGGGTGCTGACGGTACAGACCTCGGCGACGGGGCATCGGGTCGAGATTGAGGGACATGAAGCGTTGCTTGCGGACTTCCTCGTAGAGGCGCGCGGACGCCAGGCGCCGGCGCTCGGCAAGGGGCTGCGCGGGCCAGAGACGGTCAGCCTGCTCAATCGCTGGCAAGGTGCGCCGGGTGACACCGCCAGTGCCGTGGAAAGCCTTGCGGACGGCTGGGCGTGGATGGCGCGACGGGCGGACGGTCAGTGTTATTGGCAGTGGACGGTGGACGTCGCCAGCGCTGCGCTGCCGGGCAAGGCGCAATTGCTGGATTACTGTCGCCAGCGGCGCCAGGACTCGACCTTGGCACGGGCGTTTTTTGCGAGCGAACCTGAAATCGACCTGCAACTGCATGCGCGCAGCAGCACCGCGATTCTGAACCCGCAGGTGTGTGGCGAAAACTGGATTCGGGTCGGCGATGCGGCGATGGCGGTGGACCCGCTGTCCGGCAACGGGATTTTTCAGTCCTTATCCTCGGCGTTGCAAGCGCCTGCGGTGATCAACACCTTGTTGCGAAAACCTGAGCGAGCGGCGTTGGCGCAGCGCTTTCATCAGCAGCGGGTCGAGCAGTTGTTTTTGCGTTTTGCGCGAATCGGGCGGGATTTTTATGCCGATGAGCAGCGTTGGCTGAATCAGCCGTTCTGGCAGGCGCGGCGGCAGTGGCCGGATGCTGAAGAGGCGCATGCCGAGGCGGATTTTGCAGCGCTGCGGATTGAGCGGGCGCCGGTGTTGAAAGATGGTTTTGTCGATGAGGCCGAGGTGGTGATTACGGCAGATCAGCCGTTGGGGATCTGGCATGTGCAGGGGGTTGAACTGGCGCCGTTGCTGCGCAGGTTGCGGACCGAACCGGCCGGGCAGGCGTTGGCGGGGTTGACGGCGGAGCAGGGCAGGCTGGTTCGCAGTTGGTTGTTGGGGCAGGGTTTTAAACCCTGATTTTTGTGGTGGTTGGGCGGCCCTCATCGCCAGCAAGCCGGCTCCTACAGGGGATTTAAATCACTGTGGGAGCGGGCTTGCCCGCGATGGCGGCCTGTAGGGCGCCGCTGTTACAACTTGATCAACACCGACTTCAACTCGGTGTAATGCTCGATCGCCGCATACCCCATCTCGCGCCCGACCCCCGACATCTTGTACCCGCCAAACGGCAACGCCGGATCAAGCGCACTGTGACAATTGACCCACACCGAACCCGACTTGATCCGCGGAATCATCCGGTGCACCGCCGCCAGATCATTCGACCAGATGCTAGCGCCAAGCCCGTACGGACTGTCATTGGCCATGCGCAACGCATCGGCTTCATCATCGAACGGAATCGCCACCAGCACCGGCCCGAAAATCTCTTCCTGCACCAGCGAGTGCTTCTGATCGACATCGACGATCACCGTCGGTTTGACGAAGAATCCCGGCCCGAATTGCTCACCGCCGCAGGCAATCGTCGCGCCACTTTCCCGGCCCTTTTCGATGTACCCGTAGACGCGCTCCTGCTGACGCGCCGAGATCAGTGGCCCCATCTCCACGCTCGGGTCCAGCCCGCTACCGAGCTTCATGGCGTTGGCAATGTCGGCGATGTCCGCCACCACATTGTCAAAATGCTTGCGCTGCACGTACAGCCGCGAGCCGGCACAACAGACCTGACCCTGATTGAAGAAAATCGCGCTGGCAGCGCCTGCGGCGGCGGTCTTCAGGTCGGCGTCGGCCATGACGATGGTCGGCGATTTGCCGCCCAGCTCCAGGGTGACGCGGGTCATGGAGTCCATGGCGATCTTGCCGATCTGCTTGCCGACGGCGGTGGAGCCGGTGAAGGTCAGCTTGTCCACCAGCGGGTTGTGGGTCAGCGCCGAACCGGCGGTGATGCCGGTGCCGGTGACCGCGTTGAACACGCCTTCGGGGTAACCGGCTTCCAGCACCAGTTCGGCGAGTTTCAAGGCAGTCAGCGGGGTTTCATCGGCAGGCTTGAGCACCACGGTGCAACCGGTGGCCAGGGCCGGGCCGAGTTTCCAGCAGGCCAGCAGCAGCGGGAAGTTCCAGGCGACGATGGCGCCGACCACGCCCACCGCTTCGCGACGAATGAAACTGTGGAACTGATCGTTCGGCATCAGCGGCAGCGACACTTCAACGCTGGAGCCTTCGATTTTGGTTGCCCAACCGGCCATGTAGCGCAGGAAGTCGATGGACAGTTGCACGTCCATCACTTGGGCCACCGCCGCGCTTTTGCCGTTGTTCAGGCATTCCAGCTGCGCCAGCAGTTCGGCGTCGCGCGCCATCAGGTCGGCGAGTTTCCACAACAGGTTCTGCCGCTCTCGGGGGCGGGTGCGGGTCCAGGCGGAATCATCGAACGCCTGACGCGCCGCGAGCACCGCACGGTCAACGTCTTCGGGCGTGGCCCGCGGCACCACGCACAGCACTTCGCCGGTGGCCGGGTTGTGCAGGGGCATGGTCTGGCCGTCGGCAGCCTCGACCCAGTCGCCGCCGATAAGCATGCGCGGGGCGCGCTGGATGAATGCCGAGGTGGCGGGAAGCAGGTAAGGGAGCGTCATGGCGAGGCCTCTTGTTGTTCGTGAGAACGAGGCTTTCGCAATGGCTGTGCCAACTGTCCGGAAGGGCCGAATCGCCCTTTGGCGGCGGGCGCTGGGTGGGATCCGTGGTCGACAGCAACCGAGGCTTTGTCGCAAATCGCGACTGCGCCTGAGATTCAAGAGACGGGTTTTTCAGCCCAGGCCGAGGGTGAGGCCTGAGCTGATTCGGGCAATCCGCGCCTGTTGTCGAAATCAGGCCGTCACGTCGACCTTATTGCGTTCGCTCAGCATCTGCACTTCCGACGCCTGCGTCATCCGTTCGCCTTTGCTCCACAACTGAGAAGAGAAGAAGCCGTTCAGGGTTTCAGCGTTTGGCGCCGAGCCTTTTTTCAAGAACAGCGCGCCCAGATCGATGGTGCTGGCGAAGTTCTCCTTGTTCAGGTTGTACCCGCCCACGTAGGCGCCCCCCCATACGGAGTCGGCGGCCACCAGGTCGATGGAGGCGTCGCGGTAACTGCTCGCTGCCGATTTGAGCGAACTGGAGGCATTCAGCAAATTGTTCAGCCGATTCATGTCGGAAGAACTGAGCGCGCCTGAACTGTTGAGGGCCTTGAGGCTTCCATCCGCTTGAATGGTGAAGCCGAATTTTTTCTCGGCGAGGTCCGGATAGGCGTGGGTCAGCGCGGACTGGAACTCTTCGAAAGAAAATTTCAGTGATTGATGGGCGTTTTTGTGTCGCTCGGCAACCTGCGGGAAATCGGGTGACTGGGAGCGGCCGATCCAGGTCTCGATCGACTCCAGGGGCAGGCTGGTTGCAGGTGCTTCATCACTTGGATGGTAAATCGCCGCCGGATTGATGTTTACCGTGGTTTTCTGCTGGTCTTCAGTCAGCGTTTTCGCTGTCAGCGGTTGGCTGGACTGGCTGAGTTGAGCGGCCGATGGCTGGATCAAGGCAGAATTTAAAGAAATTGCCATGTCGTCATTCCCTTAACGTTTGGTGTACGCAGGTTATCGACGGGCCGGGGGAAAACTTGAGCGCTGGCGCGGTTCGGCAGACTCGGTGAGTCACGTTTGGCTGGGGCAACTATGCTTGTCTCAGACTGCAACACCTGTCGCGATATTAGACGCAGGCAAACTCGATCAGGCAGGGCCAACAGCACTCAACTTTACGTAACTTATTGATAAATAAGGTAACCAACAAGCTGGCACGCTCCGTGTATTGCTCATTGCAGACGTTTCTCTTGCCTCCGTCTGCGGTGCGCCGCCGGCGGCAGAAACCATAAAAACGATAAGCCACAAAAATAAGAAAGCACCGTGCGAGGTTCGACGTTGATGAAGAGAAAACTCCGATCAGGCCTGAGCGCCAGTCTGCTGGCCGTAGCCGCGTGTGTGGCGCTGCATTCGCCTTACAGCCTGGCAGCCCGCGACGCCCAGACCATCCTCAAGGAAACCTGTCAGGGCTGTCACACCCCTGAAGCCGAAAACGCCCTGAGCCGCATCAGTCACCAGCGCAAAACCCCGGAAGGCTGGCTGATGAGCATCGCCCGGATGCAGACCATGCACGGTTTGCATATCAGCGATGACGACCGCCGCACCCTGGTCAAATACCTGGCCGACACCCAAGGCCTGGCGCCGAGCGAAACCGATGGCGTGCGTTACGCGTTGGAGCGCCGACTCAATACCGTTGAGAAATTCGACGACCAGACCAGCCAGATGTGCGGCCGTTGCCACTCCGGGGCACGGGTCGCCCTGCAACGGCGTCCGGCCCAGGAATGGGAGCGTCTGGTGAACTTTCACCTTGGTCAATGGCCGTCGCTGGAATATCAGGCCCTGTCTCGCGACCGTGACTGGTTCGATCTGGCTCGAAAAGAAATGGTGCCGCTGTTGGCCAAGCGTTATCCGCTGGACAACCCGGCCTGGAAAAAATGGCTGAGCGCAGCCCCCAAAGCCGAAGCGTTTGTCGGCGACTGGAGCTTCAGCGGCCACCTGCCGGGCAAAGGTGAACTGGCCGGCGTGATGAGCGTCAGCGCCGCTGGCGACGACACCTTCAAGGTCAGCGTCAAAGGCCAATACGCCGACGGCACGGCGTTCAATGGCGACGGCAGTGCAATTCTCTACAGCGGCTACGAATGGCGCGGCAACGTGACCATCGACGGCGTGACCATGCGTCAGGTGTTCGCCGCTCAAGGCCATGCGATGCAAGGCCGGATGTTCGAGGCCGAGCATGACGAGCGCGGTCTGGACTTCGTCGCGGCCAAGCAGGGCAGCAGTCGCTTGCTGGCCGTTCAACCGGGTTATCTGAAGGCTGGCGCCGAGACCGAAGTCACCCTGATCGGCAGCGGCCTCACCGGCAAACCGAACTTCGGCAAAGGCGTGGAAGTGGTCGAAGTGCTGGAGCAAAGTCCGGAACGCATGCGCGTCAAGCTCAAGGCCGCCAGCAACGCCCAACCGGGGCTGCGCAATGTCACCGTCGGCACACTGAAAGGCCCGACCCTGTCGGTCTACAGCAAAATCGCCGAAGTCAAAGTCGTGCCCGAGTTCTCGGTGGCGCGGATCGGCGAGGGCGGTGGTTCGACACCGAAAGTCCAGGGCCGTTTCGACGCTGAAGCCTGGGGCAAGGGCGCTGACGGCAAGCCGTATCGCATCGGTGTGTTCCCGGCGCAATGGAAAGTCGAAGCCTTCGACGACCGTGCCAAGGAAGACGAAGACGTCAAGTTCGCCGGCACCATGCAAGCCGACAGCGGCGTGTTCACCCCAGGCGATGCGGGGCCGAACCCGCAACGCAAAATGTCCACCAACAATGCCGGCAACCTCAAGGTGATTGCCGCTGTCGACGACGCAGGGAAATCCCTGACCGGCGAAGGCCACATGATCGTCACCGTGCAACGCTGGAACAATCCACCCATTCCATGAGTTGGCTGACCGTTAACCGAATCAGACACTTTTTGGAATGACCGCAGGCCCCGTAAAACGGGGTTTGCACAGGAGGTTGCAATGGGCGCTATTTTGAATCTGGTCGAACGGAACCTGCACGAAGTGCATGTCGATGCCGACCGCATGCTGTTCCATATCCCCAGCAGTTCGCTGTTCGCCAGCGATGAGCTGACCGGCACCATCATCGACACCTTGCGCGGTCCCGGCTGTTCGTCGGACGACCTGATCGAGCGTTTGGCCGCGCGCTTCAACGGTGAAGAAATCACCGAGACCCTGCGCGAGCTGATGGCCCTGGAACTGGTCAGCGACGGCTCGCCACTGACCCCGGACATCGGCACCAAACGGGTCGAGCGCACCGCGATCAATACCGTGGTGCTAAACGTCAACACCGGCTGCAACTTGAGCTGCACCTACTGCTACAAGGAAGACCTCGACAAGCCGTCGGCGGGCAAGAAAATGGACGTCGAAACGGCTGTTGCGTCCGTGGAAATGCTGCTGCGCGAATCCCCGGACGAAGAGCGTTTCACCGTGGTGTTCTTCGGTGGCGAACCGCTGAGCAATCGCAAGCTGATCGAGTACATGGTCGACTATTGCGAGAAGCGTTTCCGCGAGGCCGGCAAGTTCGTCGAGTTCGTCATGACCACCAACGCCACGCTGCTCACCGAAGAGACCGTGGACTACCTCAACGCCCATCGCTTTGGGCTTTCGGTGAGTATCGACGGGCCGAAAACCGTGCACGACCGCAATCGCATCACCGTGGGCGGGCAGGGCACGTACGACGTGGTGCGGCGCAAGGCCGAGATGCTGCTGTCGCGCTACAACAGCCGTCCTGTCGGTGCGCGGGTGACCCTGACCACCGGCGTCACCGACGTCGAAACCATCTGGGATCACCTGTTCAATGAACTGGGGTTTGCCGAAGTCGGGTTTGCCCCGGTGACCTCCGGCGACATCAGCACCTTCAACCTGAGCAGCGACGAGTTGATTGAAGTCTTCGCCAGCATGAAGAGGCTTGGCCGGCGTTATCTGGAAGCGGCGCTGGAGCATCGCAACATTGGGTTCTCCAACCTGCACCAGTTGATCACCGACATCCACGAAGGCCACAAAAAAGCCCTGCCATGCGGCGCGGGCCTGAAGATGCTGGCGGTGGATCACAAGGGCGAACTGAACCTGTGTCACCGCTTTACCGGCTCTTCGCTGCCGACCTTCGGCAATGTGCACAGCGGTGTGAAACAAGTGGAGTTGAACGACTTCCTGTCCCAGCGCCTTGACCGTACCAACACGGGTTGCGAGGACTGCCAGATCCGCAATCTGTGCTCCGGCGGTTGCTACCACGAGAGCTACGCCCGCTACGGCGACCCGACCCACCCGACCTATCACTACTGCGAACTGATGCGTGACTGGGTCGACTTCGGCATCGAGGTCTACACCCGGATCATGGCTAACAACCCTGCGTTTATCAGCAGCTACATCACTCCGCGCAAGGCTCACTGATATGAAACATCTCAAGGCAATCAATAACAAAGCGTTGAAACTCGATGAGGCCGCGGCCGAAAACCGTATCGAAGAAGTGGTGGCGATGAGCTCCGTCGCGGGCTGCGCCTCGACCACCGACCCGGGTTGGGAGATCGATGCGTTTGGCGGTGTGTCGTCGCTGTGCCAGCCGATGGAAGCCGACCTTTATGGCTGCTCTGACCCTTGCTGGTGGCCGGCCCAGGTGCCCGACATGATGAGCACCTACCCGGACTGGAACAAGGATGCCCAGGCGTCCAACGAAAACTGGCGCAACCTTGGCACTGTCTTCCCCAAAGACAAGTGATCAGATAAGAAGAAGGATTCCAGCATGCACAGCATCAAAGCCTGCGGCCTGGCCGCTTTCGCCCTCCTGAGCAGCTGTTCGCTCAGTGTTCTGGCCGATGAAAACACGGCCCTGCAAGACGGTCACGAGTACATGGTGACCACCAATTACCCGAACAACCTGCACGTGCTCGACCTGGCCACGGACACCTTGTTCAAGACCTGCAAGATGCCGGATGCCTTCGGTCCTGGCACCGTTCAGTTGTCGCCGGACCGCAAGACCGCTTACGTGTTGAACAATCACTACGCCGATGTCTACGGCGTCGAACTGGACAGCTGCAAGCAGGTGTTCCACGCCAGCATCACCCAGAAGCCGGGGGAGAAAGCGCGGTCGATGTTCGCCTTTACCCTCAGTCATGACGGCAAGGAACTGTTCGCCATTGCCAACCCGACGTTGATGCTCAACGACCGCTACGAAGTGCAGCAGCCGCGCCTGGATGTCTACGCCACCGACGCCGGCATGGACGCCAAACCGTTGCGCAGTTTCCCGGCGCCACGGCAGCTGACCATCATGCAGAGTGGCGACGACGGCACGCTGTATGTGGCCGGGGCGGATGTCTACAAGGTTGATGTGAAAACCGGCAAGTTCGATGTACTGATCCCCAGCCGTCACTGGAAACGGGCCAACTACAGCGCACCGGACGTGCTCTACGTGTGGAACCAGCAGACCTATCGCCATGACTTCTCGCTGCTCTACACCGCGGCGAAATTCAAGGACAAGAAACAGGATCCGTTGACCGCCGAGTACCTGTACGGGTTGTTCAGTATCGACCTGAAAACCGGCAAGACCGAAACCACCGACTTCGGCCCTTTGACGGAAATCTACTTCAGCGGCATGCGCTCGCCGAAGGATCCGAACTTGATGTTCGGCGTGCTCAATCGCCTGGCAAAGTACGACATCAAGGAAAAGAAAATGCTGCAGGCGGCGACGCTGGATCATTCCTACTACTGCATTTCCTTCAACAAGGACGGCAGCAAGATCTATCTCGCCGGTACGTTTAATGACGTGGCGATTTTCGATCCCGAGAGCATGAAGCAGATCGGCAGCATCAAATTGCCGGGTGGGGATATGGCGATTACCACGGCGCAGATATTTGTCCGGTAATTGCGGCGTCTGATCGGCCGCCATCGCCAGCAAGCCGGCTCCTACAAGGGATCACGCCGAATCCGTAGGAGCCGGCTTGCTGGCGATGGGGCCTTCAGCAACAACGGGAACTTACTGCCCGGGCACCGGGCAACTCAAATCTCCCTCCTGACACTTCAAGTAAGTTTTCAACGCCTCCACCCGCGCCTTGGTCAGGTCCGTGACGCAATTGCTGTAGATCAACGGATAAACACTCCCGCCCTCTACCCCGGACGCCGAAAACTTGCACTCGGCATCCCGAAACCCGATCCACGCTCGCTGCGCGCCGACCAACAGCTTCTTGCTGTCGGGACTGCCTTTCAAGCGCTCGGTGATTTGCTGGTAAAGCACATTCAACTCCTTGTCCGCCGCCTTGTTTTGCTGCACCGCGCATTGATTCATCGTGGCCTGGTCGGCGGCGTTGTCGCAATCGACGGCATGAGCAACGGTGGTGAACAGCAACGGCGTCAGCGCCAGGAGCACGCGTGGGTACATGGGGATTCTCGCTGTGACTGGAAAAGTGAGGTGCAGTGTAGCGAAGCCTCATAGGCTTGCGGTGGCGCTGCAAGCCCTTTGCAAGTGATCTGCGAACGCTTGGATGTCCTCGCACCTGTACAACTTCTCTCGTTCTCAACCCCGAACTTTGCCACGGATGTGCGGCCGAATATTTCAGGCAGGGTTGATTGAGAAACCCGATTGATACAACTTTAAGGTTGGTCTTGTGGTCTTACAGGCCTACTGTTCAGTACAGGAGGTGACTTATGAACCCAGCATCAGATCGCATCGAAAGGAAGATCCTGCTTAAAGCGCCGCGCTCGCAGGTCTGGCGTGTGCTGGCCAACGCCGAAGCGTTCGGGCAGTGGTTTGGCGTGGCACTGGAAGGCAAGCGTTTTGTCGCCGGCGAGTGGACTCAGGGGCAGATTACTTACCCCGGTTATGAACACTTGCTGTGGAATGTCCTGGTGGAGCGAGTCGAGCCGGAACGCGTGTTTTCGTTTCGCTGGCACCCGTATGCCGTCGAGCCGGAAGTCGACTACTCCCAGGAGCCCACCACGCTGGTGCTCTTCGAACTTGAAGACATGGATAACGGCACCTTGCTCAAGGTCACCGAGTCCGGCTTCGATCACATTCCCCAGACGCGGCGGCTCAAGGCGTTCCGCATGGACAGCCGTGGTTGGGATGAGCAGATGAACAACATCGAAGAATTTCTGAAGATCAACACCAAGGCTCGCGAGCATCAGCAAGAATAATGGCCTGAGGGCCCCTGAATTCGTAGCTTGCAGGCTAGACACCTGAGGTGTCTAAGGGTTTTCGGAAGGGCTGGTATAGCGAATGTCTTACACGCAGTGGTAACGATGTCGCCTGTTGCAGATTGGATCCGATGCGTATTCTGGCTACATCAACTGAAGCACAGGAAGCGCTTCAGGATCACGGATGATCGACCATCAGCAAGGATTCGCTACCGACAGGAAGTCGACAATGGTCTTGGGAAAAACCCGCCTCTGGCGGGTTTTTTTTCGTCTGTCGAAAAGGCTCTGGGATGAGTCTTCATGAAATGGTCAATGGCTTACACCAGAGGGCGGGTATGTCGTCTGTTTACGCATCAACAATGTAGTTAATCTGGGTCCATCAACTGAGTCGCAGGATGCACTCAGGATCACGGATGATCGACCATAGGCCTGGATGGCTGCTGACAGGATGTCAAAATGGTCTTGAGAAACCCGCTAAGGCGGGTTTTTTTGTGGGCGATGGGAATTCCTCGGTGAAGCCGGGCATTGTCTGCACCGAGGAATGGATCAGCGTACTGAAACCTGATCGAGCTTCGCCGCCACACGCTCGGTGATTTCCGAGCGCAATTTCAACGACCCGGCAGCCCGTTTCCGCGCATCCTCCAGCACGCTGACCGGCGCGGTCTCAGGGCAGCCCGAAGCAAACGGCGGCGCCGGCGCATATTCCAGCTGCAACTGCACCAGCTGCGCCGTGTCCTTATCGAACAATTCAGCGGCTAATGTCAGCGCAAAATCGATGCCTGCGGTGATCCCGCCACCGGTCAACAGATTGCCATCGCGCACCACCCGATCCTTCACCGGGATCGCACCCAATGGCGCGAGCAATTCGTGATACGCCCAGTGAGTGGTCGCGCGTTTACCCTTGAGCAGGCCTGCAGCGCCCAGCACCAACGCTCCCGTGCACACCGAAGTGA
The DNA here is from genome assembly GCF_045447035.1 of Pseudomonas sp. O230. NCBI lineage: Bacteria > Pseudomonadati > Pseudomonadota > Gammaproteobacteria > Pseudomonadales > Pseudomonadaceae > Pseudomonas > Pseudomonas sp. O230. Next base: position 18,528 of record NZ_JBJGXN010000003.1, read on the forward strand.
CATACCGCGCCTGGGCCGCCTGAGCCTTGATGAACGCCAACGTTTCGTCATCCTCCATCAACGGCCCGACACCGCTACCGCCGGGAATGCAGATCACATCCAGCGCCGGGCAATCGTCGAAGGTGGTGGTGGGCTTCAACACCAGGCCGGTGCTCGCGGTGACGGGCATCAGGTCTTTCCAGATCAGATGCACCTTCACGTCCGGCAGCGAGGCCAGCACGTCGTAAGGGCCGGTCAGGTCCAGTTGTTGAACCTGTGGAAACAACAGAAAACCGATCTGCAACGTCATGGTGTTTTTTCTCATGAAGTGGGTGGACGGCTTCACTGTAGGCTCGTAGGATTTGGCGTATACGCCAATTACCCCACGAATTACGCCAAACATGCCCAAGACCATTCATGTGCTCGCCTTCAGCAATGTGCAACTGCTCGACGTCACCGGGCCGCTGCAGGTGTTCGCCTCGGCCAACGACATTGCCCGCCAGAAAGGTTTGCTGCCGCCTTATGCACCGACAGTGATTGCCAGCGGCGGCGGGGCGGTGATGTCGTCGGCGGGCTTGGCGCTGTTGGCCGAGCCGTTGCCTGAGCAAAGCAGCGACACGCTGATCATTGCCGGTGGCTGGGGCGTTTACGCGGCGGCGGAGGATGAGGCGCTGGTGGCTTGGGTGCGTGAACATGCGACGGGGTGTCGACGGGTGTCATCGGTGTGCACCGGGGCGTTTTTGCTGGCGGCCAGCGGCTGGCTCGATGGCCGGCGGGTGGTCACTCATTGGACCCGTTGCGAGCAGTTGGCGCAAAAACACCCGCGCTTGCATGTCGAACCCAATCCGATCTTCATCAATGACGGCCCGGTCTGGACCTCGGCCGGCGTCACTGCGGGTATCGACCTTGCGCTGGCCATGGTCGAAGAGGACCTCGGGCGCACTATGGCGCTGGAAGTGGCGCAGCAGTTGGTGGTGTTTCTGAAGCGTCCGGGCGGTCAATCACAATTCAGCGTGACCCTGTCGTTGCAAAAACAAGGTAACCGTTTCGACGATCTTCACGCCTGGATCAGCGAACATCTCACCGTGGACCTGGGTGTGCCAACCCTCGCCCTGCAGGCGGGCATGAGCGAACGCAGCTTCGTCCGCCACTACCGCGCCGACACCGGCCAGACGCCGGCGCGGGCCATCGAGCTGATTCGGGTCGAGACGGCGCGGCGGCTACTCAGCGATACCGGCGTGCCGATCAAGCGGGTCGCGGTGCAGTGTGGGTTTGGTAGCGAAGAGACGCTACGGCGCAGTTTCCTGCGTGCCATGGGGGTTACGCCGCAAGCCTATCGCGAACGGTTTTCGGTGAGCGCCGAGGCCGATCAAGTGTCCGTTTCCATGACCTGATTAAAGTACTTCGCCCGATCCGGCGTAAACGTCACCACCATCCCGGTTCGCGAGCACGTCAATGCGCGTTCTTCAGCCAGATCAACCTCCAGGTCTTCCCCGCGCAACCCCTGCCACTGCGCGAGGTACTTGAGGGATCCATACTTTTCGAGTTTCTTCAGGCTGCGGCTGACGCCACCTTTCCAGCCCAGCACCGGCAGTTCACCGGCCTGGCATTGTTGGGCCATTTCGGGAAAACGCGCGGCCCGTTGGCGGCCGATTTCCCAGCATTTGATCAGGCCTTTGTCGGGGCCTTCCCACAGTTCATCGCGGTTCAGGCCTGTGCGGAGAGGGGTGTCAATGCTGCGGTGGATGCGTTGGGTCATTCGGGTTCCTTGAATTCGGGTTTTGTTGGACAGCTCCGCTGTACCCGTTGAGGAGGGATGTTAGGTGGGGATGTAATGGGTGGCAACAAACGATTTTCCGGGTGGGCGTGCGGGGTTGTTGAGTGTTTGTAGGTGTGTGGCCTACAGGAACCGAGTGTTTAAGCCGGCGGGCCGAGTTAACGTTGATCGCCAGCAAGCCGGCTCCTACATAGCGCACATCTGTAGGTGCCGGCTTGCTGGCAAGCAATGACGACGAGGTCTCAAGGCTGCCAGTAACCTTTCTCCCCACTCAATTTTCGGTCCAGGAAACTCGCCGCACTGATCAGCGCCAGGTGCGTCAGCGCTTGCGGCGTGTTCCCCAGATGCCGCGCATGGCTGTCGAGTTCTTCGGCGTATAACCCCAGCGGGTTTGCATACCGCAGCAGCTGCTCAAACTCCAGATGAGCCTTCTCCACCTGACCGGCCCGGGCCAGGCATTCGACGTACCAGAACGAACACGCGGCGAATGCGCCCTCCGTGCCGTCGAGGCCATCGATCCGCGTGTCTTCGTTGCGGTAGCGGTAAACCATGCCGTCGCGCACCAGGGTTTTTTCGATGGCTTGCAAGGTTGAGAGCCAACGCGGGTCTTTGGCGCTGACGAAGCGCACCAGTGGCATCAGCAACATCGAACCGTCGAGCGCTGTGCCACCGATGTGCTGGACGAAATGACCGTGCTCTTCGTTCCAGAAGTTTTCCCAAATGTCGGCGTAAATCGCTTGGCGCGTCTGGTCCCAACGAGCAAACGGGGCGGGCAGGGAGCGTTTGGAGGCGAGGCGAATCGCGCGGTCCAGCGCGACCCAGCACATCAATCGCGAGTGCAGAAAGTGGTGCTGCTCGCCGCGCATTTCCCAGATGCCGACGTCCTTTTGCTGCCAGGTTTCACAGACCTGATCCACCACTTGCGCGGTGTGCTTCCAGCCTTCGTGGGAAATGGCGTCGCCGTATTTGTTGACCAGATACACCGCATCCATCAGCTCGCCATAGATGTCGAGCTGCACCTGATCGTATGCCTGATTGCCGATGCGCACCGGTGTCGCGCCGCCATGCCCGGACAGGTGCGAAAGCTCGGTTTCCGGCAATTCCTGGCGGCCGTCGATGGCGTAGAGAATGTTGAGTTTCATCGACTTGCCGTGGCAATCGCTGACGCGTCCGCGCAGCCAGCGCATGTAGTCGTTGGCTTCGTCGACAAAACCCAGGCGCATGAACGCATAGACGGTGAACGAGGCATCGCGGATCCAGGTGTAGCGATAATCCCAGTTGCGTGTGCCGCCGGGCGTTTCGGGCAAACCAAAAGTTGCGGCGGCGAGGATTGCGCCGTGTTTGCGCGAGGTCAGCAACTTCAGCGCGAGGGCCGAGCGATTGACCATTTCCCGCCAGCGTCCCCGGTAGTTGGATTGGCCGATCCAGTCGCGCCAGAACTTCAACGTCCGCTCCAGGCACAGCTCGGCGGCACCTTCCTTGAAACGCGGATCGTGGAGGGCACCGAGCAGAAACCGGGCGCTCTGATCCTGTTTCAAGGTGAACTCGGCGACCGCTGCATCGCCATCAATACGCAATGCCTGATCTGAAGACAGGCGCATGGGCGGCTGGTCGGCCGCCTCGAAGGCCACGTCTTTTTCATCCATGCGCGCACGGGTCTTGGCGCGTGCATAGTCATGACGCACGGCGCAACGCATCCGGAAGGTGGCTTGGCCACTGACGACCCGCACCCGACGCATCAGTATCGGAAAGTCGTTTTCACTGTCGCCGATCGGCAGCAGGTCGGTGACTTCGACCACCGCACGTTCGCTGAGCCAGCGGGTTTGCAGCACGTTGGTGTCCGGCAGGTAGATCTGCTCGCGGCGGGCGTCGGGCAGGTCCGGCGCCAGTTGGAAAATACCGGCCTCGGGGGTATCCAGCAGCGAACAGAAGATCGACGGGCTGTCGAATTCCGGCCAGCAGAAAAAGTCCACGCTGCCCTTGTCGTTGACCAGCGCTGCACTGCGCATGTCGCCGATGATGCCGTGGGCGTCGATGGCGCTTTGTCGTTCGGGATGATGATCAGCCATTGCCGCGAAACTCCGGATAGAGGCTAATGCCAAGGTCGATGATCAGGGGGCCGCCGAGGTCGAGGGAAATCAGCATGAAGGTTGACGCCTTGAGGTGAGGGCTTAATCAGCTGACTGGCTTGGGCGCTGGAGAGTTCACTTGGCGGAGGGAAAGGGGTGGCCGTGTGGGCCCCATCGCCAGCAAGCCGGCGCCTGCAGCAGAAGAAACGTGATCAACTGTAGGCGCCAGCTTGCTGGCGATGGGGCCTTCACATTCAACCAACATTTCGCCCCTTCCACCTTGAACGGCCATATGGCAACTTGCAGGCCCTTGTCGAGACCCCGAACCATGGCCAACCCCTACCGCGAACTGTTCAAAGCCCCGGGCAGCCGAGCCTTTGTGCTGGCCGGTCTGATCGCGCGCATGCCTATTTCCATGACCGGCATCGGCCTGATCACCATGCTTTCGCAGCTGCAAGGTGGCTACGGACTGGCCGGTGCGGTGGCGGCGACGTTTGCCTTGGCCACGGCGTTTTGCGCGCCGCAGGTTTCACGCTTGGTGGACCGGTTCGGGCAACGCCGGATTTTGCCGGTGTCGGCACTGATCGGTGGCGGGGCGCTGTTGCTGGTGTTGCTGTGCACGCGTTTGCAGGCGCCGCAATGGACGCTGTTTGTGTTCGCCGCGCTGGCCGGCTGCATGCCGAGTATGTCGGCGATGGTGCGGGCACGCTGGACCGAGGTTTATCGCGGCGAGCCGCAACTGCAAACCGCGTACGCTCTGGAGTCGGTGCTCGATGAAGTCTGTTTTATTGTCGGACCGCCGCTGTCGGTAGGCTTGTGCGTGGTGGCGTTCCCCGAAGCGGGGCCGTTGGCGGCACTGTTGATGCTGGCGATTGGCGTCACCGCGTTCGTCCTGCAACGGGACACGGAACCGGCGATTCATCCCCATGAAGACCACCATCAGGGCTCGATCATTCGTTCTAGCGAGATTCAGTTGCTGATGCTGTTGATGGTCGCCATGGGCACCATCGTCGGCGTGGTCGATGTGGTCAGCGTGGCGTTCGCGCAGCAGCAGGGCCAACCGGCGGCGGCGAGTATTGTGCTGTCGGTGTATGCCATCGGTTCATGCCTGGCCGGATTGGCGTTCGGCGCGTTGCGCTTGAAAGTGCCGTTGCCGCGACTGTTCCTGTACGGCGGAGTGGCGACGGCGGTAACCACGTTGCCGTTGCTGCTGGCGACAAATATTGCCGGGTTGGCGCTGGCAGTGTTCGTCGCGGGTCTGTCTTTTGCGCCGACGCTGATTGTCGCCATGGCGTTGGTGGAGCGCATCGTGCCGCCGGCCAAACTCACCGAAGGCCTGACCTGGCTGGTGACGGGGATGAGCGTCGGCGTGGCGATTGGCGCGGCCAGTTCGGGTTGGCTGGTGGATGCGTTCGGGGCGCGCAGCGGGTTCTGGGTGGCGATTGCGGCGGGGGCGGTGGTGCTCGGTTCCGCGGTCCAAAGCTTTCGCCATTTGAAATAGAGATCCAATGTGGGAGCGGGCTTGCTCGCGAAAGCGGTGGGTCAGTCAACGTTAATGTCGACTGATATACCGCATTCGCGAGCAAGCCTGCTCCTACATTGGATCTTCGACTAATTCAAACCGGCGCTCATCCGTTCTCTTATCAGACAACTTTTCGAGGTAAGCCCGGTGACCCAGCTGACATTGCTGTGCCTGCCCTATTCAGGCGCGAGCGCCATGGTTTACAGCCGCTGGCGGCGCAAACTGCCGGGGTGGCTCAAGCTGCAGCCGGTGGAACTGCCGGGGCGTGGCGCGCGGTTCGGCGAACCGTTGCACACCGACATGCGGCGCCTTGCGCTGCAACTCGCCCAGGAACAGAAAGCCACGCTCAAGGCGCCGTACGCGTTGTTTGGCCACAGTCTCGGCGCATTGCTGGCCTGCGAAATGGCCCATGCCTTGCGTTCGCTGGGTTGCCCGGAGCCGGTGGCGCTGTTCGCTTCGGGCACCGCTGCACCGACGATGCGGGCTGATTACGACCAGGGTTTCGCCGATCCGAAAACCGATGCCGAACTGATCGAGCAACTGCGCACCCTCAATGGCACCCGCGAAGAAGTGCTGGCCAACGAAGAACTGATGAGCCTGACGCTGCCGATCCTGCGCGCAGACTTCCTGCTGTGCGGCCGTTTCGAGCCGATCCGGCGTCCACTGCTGAAATGCCCGGTGCACGTGCTCGGCGGCAAGGCTGATCGCGCCACCACCGAGCAACTGATTGGCTGGAGCAGGGAAACCCACGGCAGTTTCTCTGTGGATATGCTGGCCGGTGGTCACTTCTTCATCCATGAGCACGAAGCCAAGGTGTTGCGGGTGATCAAGGACCAGCTCGAGGTTCACCATCGCCGGCACGCCATGGCCGCCACTGCCTAATACACTCTCAAGATCACCTATTTCAAATGTGGGAGCGGGCTTGCTCGCGAAAGCGGTTAATCATTCAACATTGATGTTGGCTGACCCACCGCTTTCGCGAGCAAGCCCGCTCCCACATTTTATTTGCAGCGACCTTACATCCTGCGGTTCGCCTCCCTCCTGACACTTGTTCTCATTCGCTAATTTTTCCGGTCTGCATTCGTTTTACAGGGACGACGTGCCTTTGTGCTTCCCGCCACTGATCCGGATGCTTAGAAATGAATGCTGAAGACTCCTTGAAACTTGCTCGCCGGTTTATCGGGTTGCCCCTGGAAAAGCGCCAGATGTTCCTTGCGGCCTTGCAAAAGGAAGGCATTGATTTTGCCCGGTTTCCGATTCCTGCCGGCGTCGAGGCCGAGGATCGTCACGCGTTGTCGTACGCCCAGCAACGCATGTGGTTTCTCTGGCAACTGGACGCGCACAGTGGCGCCTACAACCTGCCGGGCGCGGTGCGTCTGACCGGGCGGTTGAACCTGCCAGCGCTGGAGCAGGCCTTCGCCAGCCTCGTGGAACGTCACGAAACCCTGCGCACGGTGTTCCAGCGCCAGGCCGACGACACGTTGCGACAAGTGCCGGCCAGCGCACCGCTGGTCATCAAGCACATGGATTTCTGTGCCTTGCCGGATTCGCAGCGCGAACGCGCCGTCGCCGAAGCGGCCGAACAGCAATCAGTGTTGCCCTTCGATCTGTCCGTCGGCCCGCTGCTGCGCGTGACCTTGCTCAAGCTCGTCGAGCAGGAACACGTCCTGCTGCTGACCCTGCACCACATCGTTTCCGACGGCTGGTCGATGAACGTGCTGATCGACGAATTCATCCGCTGCTACGACGCCTTCGAGGCCGGTGCACAACCGCCACTCGCGCCGTTGCCGATTCAGTACAGCGACTACGCGTTGTGGCAACGCCGCTGGCTGGAGGCGGGAGAGCAGGCGCGCCAACTGGATTACTGGCAAGTGCAGCTCGGCGACGAACACCCGGTGCTGGAGTTGCCCACCGACCACTCGCGCCCGGCGACGCCAAGCTATCGCGGAACCCGCTACGAGTTCGCCGTCGACCCGCAACTGGCCGAGCAGCTGCGAACCACTGCGCAGAAACACAACATCACCTTGTTCATGCTGTTGCTCGGTGCGTTCAACGCGCTGCTGCATCGCTACACCGGGCAGACCGACATCCGTGTCGGCGTGCCGATTGCCAACCGCAACCGTGCGGAAATCGAAGGCCTGATCGGCTTCTTTGTCAACACCCAGGTGCTGCGCACCCAGCTCGATGGCCACACCCGCGTCGACGATTTGCTGCGCGCCATCAAGGAAACGGCCCTCGGCGCCCAGGCCCATCAGGACTTGCCGTTCGAGCGTCTGGTCGAAGCGCTGAAACTGGAACGCAGCCTCAGCCACACGCCGCTGTTCCAGGTGATGTACAACCATCAGCCGCAGGTCGCGGACATGTCCAGCATCAGCACCGCCTCCGGCCTGGTGTTGGGCGCGATCGAGTGGGAAGGGCGCACCACGCAGTTCGACTTGACCCTCGACACCTATGAAAAGGGCGGCAAGCTGCACGCCGCGCTGACTTATGCCAGCGACCTGTTCGATGCGCCGACCATCGCGCGCATGGCGCAGCACTGGACGCGCCTGTTGCAGGCGATGGTGGTCGATTCGAATCAGCGGGTCGGCGAGCTGCCGATGCTGGCGGCGGATGAACAGCAAGTACTGGTACATGACTGGAACCGCACCGCCGAAATGTATCCCGTCGAGCAATGCGTTCATCAGCTGATTCACGCCCAGGCCCTGCGCACACCCGAGGCGCCGGCGCTGGTGTTTGGCGACCGTCAGCTGACTTATGCACAGCTTGAGGCGCGCACCAATCAATTGGCGCATTACCTGCGCGAGCACGGTGTCGGCGCCGATGTGCTGGTCGGGATCGCCGTCGAGCGTTCGCTGGAAATGGTCATCGGCCTGTTGGCGATTCTCAAGGCCGGCGGCGCTTATGTGCCACTCGACCCGGACTATCCGGCGGAGCGCCTGGCCTACATGATCGAAGACAGTGCGATGGGCGTGTTGCTGACCCAAAGCGCCCTGGTTGGCACGCTGCCGACCGAGGGCATCCAGGTCATCGCACTGGATCAGGACGGCGACTGGCTGGACGGTTACAGCGAAACCTGCCCGCAGGCTTCGGTGAATCCGCTGAACCTGGCCTACGTGATTTACACCTCCGGCTCCACCGGCAAACCCAAGGGCGCTGGCAACAGTCATGCGGCGCTGGTCAATCGCTTGTGCTGGATGCAACAGGCGTATGGGCTGGATGGCAGCGACTCGGTGTTGCAGAAAACCCCGTTCAGTTTCGACGTGTCGGTCTGGGAGTTCTTCTGGCCGCTGATGACCGGCGCCCGTCTGGTGGTGGCGCCGCCGGGCGCGCATCGCGAGCCGGCGCGGTTGATCAGCCTCATCGGCGAGTTCGGCATCAGCACCTTGCACTTTGTGCCGTCGATGCTTCAGGCGTTTATCCACGAGCCGGGCGTTGAAGCCTGCACCCGCCTCAAACGCATCGCGTGCAGCGGTGAAGCCTTGCCGCTGGATGCCCAGCTTCAGGTGTTCGCCAAGTTGCCGGGCGCCGGGTTGTACAACTTGTACGGGCCGACCGAAGCGGCCATCGACGTGACCCATTGGACCTGTGTTGACGAAGGCGCCGACAGCGTGCCCATCGGCCGGCCGATTGCCAACCTGCGCACCCACGTGCTGGACGCACAGTTGCTGCCGGTGCCGGCGGGCGTGGCGGGCGAGTTGTACCTGGGCGGCGCCGGTCTGGCGCGCAGTTATCACCGCCGACCGGGGCTGACGGCCGAGCGCTTTGTGCCGTGCCCGTTCCATGACGGCGAGCGCCTGTACCGCACTGGCGACCGGGTACGTCAGCGTGCCGACGGGGTGATCGAATACCTCGGTCGCCTCGACCATCAAGTGAAACTGCGCGGCCTGCGTATCGAACTGGGGGAAATCGAAACCCGCCTGATGCAGCATTCGCTGGTGCGCGAGGCCGTGGTGCTGGTGCAGGGCGGCAAGCATCTGGTGGCTTACCTGGTGCTGGAAAACGCCGAGGCGCAGTGGCCAGAAACACTCAAGGCCTGGCTGCTGAGCAGCTTGCCGGAATACATGGTGCCGACCTACCTGATGCCGCTCGATGCCTTGCCGGTGACCGCCAATGGCAAACTGGACCGCAAGGCCCTGCCGCTACCGGACGCGGCGCCGCAGCAAGCCTTCGTCGCGCCGCAAGATGCCATGCAGACCGCGTTGGCGCAGATCTGGCAGGACGTCCTGGGTCTGGAGCGCGTGGGCCTTGAAGACAACTTCTTCGAGCTGGGCGGTGACTCGATCATCTCCATTCAAGTGGTCAGCCGCGCCCGTCAGGCCGGCATCCGCCTCAGCCCCCGCGACCTGTTTCAGTACCAGACTGTGCGCAGCCTGGCGCTGGTGGCGGCGTTCGACAACCGCAATGCCATCGACCAAGGCCCGGTCAGCGGTGAAGTGGTGCTGACCCCGACGCAACACTACTTTTTCGAACAAGCCATCGCGCAGCCGCAACACTGGAACCAGTCGTTGCTGCTGACGCCGCGCGAGGCGCTGAACCCTCAAGCACTGGAAGCCGCGTTGGTTGCGGTGATCAACCATCACGATGCCTTGCGCCTGCGGTTTACCGCGAGTGTCGATGGCTGGCAGCAGCGCCACGGATCGCCAGTTGAGACCGCGGGAATGTGGCAGCGGCACGCGGCGTCAACCGAGGCGTTGTCGGCCCTGTGCGATGAAGCCCAACGCAGTCTCGATCTGGCCGACGGGCCGTTGCTGCGCGCATTGCTGTTCAGTCTTGACGATGGCACGCAACGGCTGTTGCTGGCGGTCCACCATTTGGCGGTGGACGGCGTGTCCTGGCGGGTGCTGCTCGAAGACCTGCAGCAGGCCTATGCGCAACTGGCGGTTGGCAGCGCCGCAACGTTGCCCGACAAAACCAGCGCCTATCAACACTGGGCCAAACACCTGCAAGAACATGCCAGCACGCTGAATGAGCAACTACCTTACTGGCAGGCGCAACTCGCCGATGCCCACGACCTGCCCTGTGAAAATCCGTTGGGTAGCTTGCAGCATCGCCACGGCCACAAGATCGAATCGAAGCTCGACGCCGGGTTGACGCGCCAGCTGCTGCAAACGGCTCCGACGGCCTATCGCACTCAGGTCAACGACCTGCTGCTGACCGCGCTGGCGCGGGTGATTTGCAGTTGGACCGGGCATCACTCGACGCTGATCCAGCTCGAAGGCCATGGCCGTGAAGACCTGTTCGACGACCTTGATCTGACGCGCACCGTGGGTTGGTTCACCAGCCTGTTCCCGGTGCGCCTGCAACCTCACGCGGACACGGCGAATACGATCAAGACGATCAAGGAGCAACTGCGCGCCATCCCCGACAAAGGCCTGGGATATGGGCTGCTGCGTTACCTCGGTGAGTCGGCCCAGCGTGAGGCCTTGCAAGCATTGCCGGCACCACGGATCACCTTCAATTACCTCGGCCAGTTCGACCGCCAATTCGATGAGGACGCGCTGTTTGTACCGGCGCTGGAAAGCGGCGGCCAGGCCCAGGATGCCGACGCGCCGCTGGCCAACTGGCTGACGCTGGAAAGCCAGGTCTATGGCGGTCAACTCTTGCTGCAATGGGGGTTTAGTCGCGACATGTTCGCCGACAGCACCGTTCAGGAACTGGCCGCTGCCTACACCGAAGAACTCACCGCGCTGATCGAACACTGCTGCGCCACACCGGCGGGGCAGGTCACGCCCTCGGACTTCCCGCTGGCGCGGATCAACCAGGCGCAGCTTGACGCCTTGCCTGTCGCGGCAGCGGCCATCGAAGACATGTATCCGCTGACGCCGATGCAGCAGGGCATGCTGTTTCACACCCTGTATGAGCCGCAGGCCGAGGCCTACATCAACCAGTTGCGCCTGGATGTTCAGGGGCTGGAACTGGTGGCCTTCGGTCGAGCGTGGCAAGCAGCGATCAACCGTCACGACATTTTGCGCAGCAGCTTCCATTGGTTGGGTCTGGAATCTGCGCATCAGGTGATTCATCGCCAGATCGACCTGCAATTGCAGGTGATCGAGGCCGCCGATATCGACCTCGATGCGCTGGCCGCCGAAGAGCGCAGCCGTGGTTTCGAACTCAGCGCCGCGCCGCTGTTGCGCCTGATGCTGGTGCGCAAAGGCAACGACGCCTGGCACCTGATCTACACCAGTCATCACATCCTCATGGACGGTTGGAGTAATGCGCAGTTGCTCGGCGAGGTGATTCAGCATTACGCCGGGCAGACACTGGCCAACCCCTTGGGGCAATACCGCGACTACCTGGGCTGGATTCAGCAGCAACCCCTGGCGGCGGGTGAACAGTTCTGGAAACAGGCGCTGGCCGACCTCGAAACCCCGACGCTGCTGGCGCACGCCGTGCCGGCACCGGTCGACGGGCGAGGCATGGGCGAGCATCAGCTGACGCTGGAAAGCGCCGCCATGCAGTGCCTGGCCGAGTTTGCCCGGCAGCAGAAAATCACCCTCAACACCTTGTTGCAGGGCGCGTGGGGTCTGCTGTTGCAGCGCTACACCGGTCAAGCGTGCGTGGCGTTCGGCGCGACGATTGCCGGGCGCTCCGCACCGTTGCCGGGTATCGAGCAGCAGTTGGGTCTGTTCATCAACACCCTGCCGATCATTACTGCGCCGTCGTCCACGCAGCCGGTCAGCCAATGGCTCAACGAACTGCAAGCCCTGAACCTGAGCCTGCGCGAGTTCGAGCATGTGCCGCTCTACGACATTCAGGGTTGGGCCGGGCAGCAGGGCAACGCGCTGTTCGACAGTCTGCTGGTGTTTGAAAACTTCCCGGTGGCCGAAGCGCTGAAGCAAGGTGCACCGGCGGGCCTGACCTTCGGCGCATTGCGCAATCACGAAATCACCAGCTACCCGCTGACTCTCGGTATTGAAGTCGGCGCCAGCCTGCGTCTGGAGTTCAGTTTCGATCAGGCCTTGTTCAGCGCCGCGCAGATCGAGCGTTTGAGTGCCAACCTGTTGCATGTGCTGGAGCAGTTCGTTGCGCAACCGCAAAAGGTTTTGGGCTCCGTCAGCCTGTTGGATGCCGAGCAACAGGCACACGTGTTGCGCGGCTCGCGTCCCGCCGCGCCGCTGCTGGACAGTCCGCTGCTGGCGCATCAACGCTTCGAGCAGCAAGCGGCCCGTACGCCCGAGGCATTGGCCGTGATCGCCGGCGACGAACGCCTGACTTATGCCCAGCTCAACGCCCAGGCCAACCAGCTCGCCCATTGCCTGCGCGAGCACGGTGTGGCGCCGGGACAACGAGTCGGCCTGTCGGTGCGGCGCAATGCGCAGATGATCGTCAGCCTCATGGCGATCCTCAAGTCCGGTGCCGGTTATGTGCCGCTGGACCCGGACTACCCGGCCGAACGCCTGGCCTACATGATCGAAGACAGCGGGATGGACCTGCTGCTGGCGCAACCGGAACTGCTGACCGATGTCGCGTTGCCCGCAGGTTTGCCGCGCCTGGCGCTGACCCGCGCATCGCTGGCCGGCTATTCCACGGCCAATCCGGTCAACCTCGCCTGTGCCGAAGACCTCGCGTACCTGATTTACACCTCCGGCTCCACTGGCCGGCCGAAAGGCGTGTGCCTGGCCCACGCTGCGCTGCGCGAGTTTTGCGTGATGGCGGCGGACTATTCGCAACTCAGCGCCGACGACCGCGTGCTGCAATTCGCCACGTTCAGCTTCGACGGCTTTGTCGAGCAGTGCTACCCGCCGCTGTGCGTGGGTGCGGCGCTGGTGTTGCGCGGTGATGAACTGTGGGACACCGACACCTTGTACCGGCAGATCATCGAACAGGGCGTGACCCTGGCGGATTTGCCGGCAGCCTATTGGTACTTGCTGGCCCAGGAATGGGCCGCTCAACCTCAGCGTGACAAAGGTCGACTGCGCCAGGTCCACGTCGGTGGTGAAGCCATGTCGCTGGAAGGCCTGAAGCTCTGGCATGCCGCCGGTCTCGGCGACGTACGCTTGCTCAACACCTACGGGCCGACCGAGGCCACGGTGGTCTCCAGCACTCACCTGTGCACCTTGGCCGACACGCAAAACCTGCTCGGAGTGCCGATTGGCCGCGCCTTGCCCGGTCGTGCGCTGTACGTGTTGGACACTGAGGGCCATCTGCTGCCAACCGGCTGCGTGGGCGAGTTGTGCATCGGCGGTGACGCCGGCATTGCCCAGCACTATCACCAGCGTCCGGGGCTGAGCGCCGAACGCTTCATCGCCGATCCGTTTTCCACCACGCCGGGTGCTCGCTTGTACCGCAGCGGCGACCTGGCGCGCTATCGCGAAGACGGCGCGCTGGAGTACCTGGGGCGCATCGATCACCAGGTGAAAATTCGCGGCTTCCGCGTCGAGCTCGGTGAGCTGGAAGCGCACCTGCAAGGCTTGCCGATGATCAGCGAAGCCGCGGTGCTGGTGCACGAAGGCGTCGGCGGCAAGCAACTGATCGGCTATGTCGTGCCGGTGTTACCGAATGCCGATTCGCGTCAACTCACCGATGTCGTGCGCCAGGCCCTGGGTGAGCGTCTGCCGGAGTACATGCTGCCGGCGCAACTGGTGGTGATGAGCGCGTTGCCGCTCAACCGCAACGGCAAACTCGACCGCGCCGCGCTGCCGGCGCCAGAGGTCTGGAAGGCTGTGGCCGGCACCGCGCCGCAAGGTGAGCTGGAGATTGAACTGGCGCAGATCTGGCAGCAGGTGTTGCACGTCGCCCGTGTCGATCGCGAAAACAGCTTCTTCGAGTTGGGTGGGCATTCGTTGCTGGCCACGCAGATCGTTTCGCAGATTCGTCAGCGTCTGGGCCTGTCGGTGAGTTTGCGCAGTCTGTTCGAACATCCGCGACTGCAGGATTTCGCCGCTCAGGTGCACGCTCTGCGGCATGCCGCCAATGTCTGCGAACGCCCGGCACTGGTGGCGGACCACTCCGGCGAACGCCAGCCGTTGTCCTTTGCCCAGCAGCGGTTGTGGTTCCTGTGGAATCTGGAACCGGACAGCTCGATGTACAACATGCCCGGCGCCTTGCGGTTGCGCGGCGCGTTGAACCTGTCGGCGCTGCGGCAAACCTTTGAAACCCTGGTGCAACGCCACGCCGTGTTGCGCACCACGTTCCATGAGCAAGACGGCCAGGCCTGGCAGCGGGTACACGCCGAACTGCCGTTGGATTTCGCCATCAGCGATCTAAGGCATTTACCGGCATCGGACGTCGAAGCCGCGCAACTGGCTCGTGAGGAAGTTGCCCGGCCATTCGATCTGCGTAATGGGCCGTTGCTGCGGGTACGGGTGTTGCAGGTCGCTGATCACGAGCACGTGTTGCTGCTGACGGTGCACCACATCGCTGCGGATGACTGGTCGTTCCGAATTCTGATCAATGAGTTCGTGACGTTGTATCCGACCCTCAACCAGGGTGGCGTCGCGCAGTTGCCGGAACAGTCCGTGCAGTACGCCGACTTCGCCAGATGGCAGCGCCAGTGGCTGGAGCAGGGCAGCGAGCTGCAACGTCAGCTCGATTACTGGGTCGCGCGCCTTGGCCAACCGCAAACGGTATTGGAGCTGCCGGGCGACGGCGATCAGCGTCAGGCGCAGGAAGGCGCCAGCCAACATTTCACCTTGAATCCGACCCTGAGTCAGCAGTTGCGCGACTTCGCCCAACAGCGTGGATTGTCGCTGTTCATGGTGCTATTGGCCGGCTTCACCCTGGTGTTGCGCCAGCGCACCGAGGTCAGTCGCTTGCGTATCGGCACCGATATCGCCAACCGAAATCAAGTTGAGCTTGAACAAATGGTCGGCTTCTTCGTTAACCAATTAGTGCTGCAAGTGGATGTGAATGCTGACGAGGCTGTCGGGCAACTGTTGCACGCCTGTCGCCGTGCGGTTCTGGAGGCTTCGGAGCATCAGGACCTGCCGTTCGAGCGATTGGTGGAAGCGTTGCGTCTGCCGCGTCGGGCCGGGCGTTCGCCGTTGTTCGACATCAAGTTGATCTACCAGGAAGGCGTCGGTCGTTTGCCGTCCATGGATGGCTTGCTGGTCGAGGATTTCCCGTCGGGCCGGCAAGCCGCCGAGATCGGCATGGTCGCTGCGTTCTACAACGAGGCCGAACACATTCACCTGAGTTTCGAAACACCCGCCGGGCAGTACTTGCCGAGCACGCTGGAAAGCCTGTTCGAACAAATCGAGGCGGTGCTGCAAGCGTTGTTGCGCGCCGACGAGCTGACGGTCAGCCAATTGCTGGACCTGGCCACCGAGGTGCAGCGCCGCGCCGATGCGCGCCTGAACGAACAACGCAAGGCATTGCTGGGCGGGCGCATGGCGATCAAGCGCCGTCGCGGCACGCCGGCAACGCACAGCACGGCGGACTGATTCATTGCAGCGGCGCCCACCGGGCGCCGTCGTCATCATTTTCTGGAGGGGTTTATGACTGTTTCAACCACCAAGTCCATTCCCAAAATCGGTCGCGGTGCACGCAAGAGCCTGTCCACCGACCCGACCCGGCTGGTGAGTTTTGCGCCGATGTTCGACGGTGCCAGCATGCCGCTGGTGTGCCGCCCGGCGGTGCCTGGCGTGAGCCTGGTGGAGTGGGCGACGGAGAATCGCGCCCTGATCGAAAGCAAGCTGCTGGCCCACGCGGTGATTTTGTTCCGTGGCTTCCAGGTGGCTGATATCGCCGAGTTCAACCGTTGCGTGGCGGCAATTTCCGACGGTGCCCTGGAGTACCTGTTCCGCGCTTCGCCACGGACCCAGATCACCGGTCAGTTCAAGATCTACAGCTCCACCGATTACCCGGCGGCGGAGAAAATCTTCCCGCACAACGAGCACTCCTATTCGCCGGTGTTCCCGCGCCACCTGTACTTCTACTGCGACACGCCGTCGACCACCGGCGGCGAAACCCCGTTTGGCGACACCCGCGAAATCCTCGCGCGAATCGACCCGGCCGTGCGCGAGGAGTTTCAGCGCAAACGCATCATGTACGTGCGCAACTACGGCGACGGCATGGGGCTGCCATGGCAGACCGTGTTCCAGAGCGAAGATCGCGGCGAAGTCGAAGCCTACTGCGCCAAGATCGGCATACAAGCGGAGTGGAAGTCGGGCAATCGCCTGCGCACCCGGCAAAACGGCCCGGCCATCGTGCGCCATCCGCTCACCGGCGAACGCATCTGGTTCAACCACGGCACCTTCTTCAACGCACTGACCCTGCCGGAGAGCATCCGCGACAACCTGCTGCGTGAATTCGGCCCGCTGGACCTTCCGCAGAACACCTTCTTCGGTGACGGCACGGCCATTCCCGACGACGTCATCCGCCACCTGCAAGGCATCTATCGCGACGTGATGGTCGAGTTCGCCTGGGAGAAGGGCGACGTCGTCCTGCTGGACAACATCCTCAGCGTGCATGCGCGCAACGAATTCACTGGCTACAGAAAAATCCTCACGGCCATGGCCATCGCGCAGAAAAGCGCCGACCTGGATCAGGAATAAGGACACTCGACATGAACACCACCGCCCTCGAACCTTCGGTAGACGTTTTTCAGACTTCGGCTCAGCAGGCCTTTTATTTGCGTGCTCAGGAGCTGGGCGGACAGCCGCTGTTCGCCGCCCTGACCGTGCCGGTCGCCCAGGCTGTCGACACGCAGGCATTGCGCGCAGCACTGGATGAACTGGGCCAGCGCCATGAAACCCTGCGCACGGTTTATCGTCGCTTGCCGGGGATGAAATGGCCGGTACAGAGTCTTTGCGATGAATTGCCGGTATCACTGCTCGGGCGCGTGTCTTCGTTGGACGAAGCGCTGCGTCGCAGCCGCGAAACTATGGCTGAGGCACCGGATCGAGTGCTGGTGGTGGCGCAAGTGGACACCGCAGACGGGCAGTTTTTCGTCACGTTGCTGGCGCCCGCCAGCAGCCTCGATGAAGCATCGCTGCGGGTGCTGTCGGCGGAACTGACGAGCCTGTTGCGCGGCGAAACACTGGCCGACAATCAGGACGATTTGCAGTACCTGGATTACACCGCGTGGCAGGAAGAACTGCGCGAGGAAGACATCGGCCATCAAGGCGCCGCGTTCTGGCGCAACCTGCAACAGCAGTTCGCGCTGGCGCATCATTTGCCCTTCGAAAAGGCTGTTGCAGTGACCCTCGCCCGCCATCAGGCCACGCTCGACGACGCGCCATGGCTGGCCGACGTGCAGCGAGTGGCCGCCGCTCAGGGTGTCGAAGCGCAGCGCGTGGCGTTGTTGCTGTGGAGTGCGTTCGTGGCACGCATCGGCAGCCAGGAAAAGTTGCTGATGGGCTGGGAAGTGGCGGGGCGCAACGAGCAGACCGACGCGACCCTCGGGCGTTTCGCCCGGCGTTTGCCGGTGGCGTTCGACAACCGCAGCCACGAGACCCTGGCGCAAGCGCTGGCCTCGTTTGCTGGCAACGTCGAGCAAGCGCTGTCCTGGCTCGACTGCCTCAACGAGTTCGAACTGAGTGCCGAAGTCGCAACGCCGCTGCGTTATGGCCTGGTGTATCAGGCCGCTGCCGAGGCGAATATCGAAGTGGACGACGCCAACCCGGAAGTCCTGCGCCTGCGGGTTCAGGGCGAACACTTGCAGCTGTCGTGCCTGGCCGGCGCGGTGCCTGAGTCGATGCTCGCCGCCTGGCTGGAGCAGTTTGTCGAATTCAGCCGCCAGTTGCTGACCTCGCCCGAGCTGACCCTGGGCCAGGCCACTCAGGTCAACGCGGTGCAACTGACCCGCTTGATCGAAGACTTCAACCCGCTGGCCGCCGAGCAGGCACTGCCGCATCGCTACCTGCAAGACCTGTTCAGCGAACAGGCACGCCTGCATCCGCAACGCATCGCCGTGAGCGTCAACGGCCAACGCCTGAGTTACGCCGAGCTGGATGCACGCTCCAACCAGGTGGCCAACACCTTGCGCGCCCAAGGCGTGGCGCCGGATGAGATCGTTGCGGTTTACGGTCAGCGCTCGCTGGAAATCGTCATCGCACTGCTCGGCACGCTGAAGGCAGGCGCGGCTTACCTGCCGCTCGATCCGAACTACCCGATTGATCGTCTGACGTTCATGTTGCAGGACGCCGCCGCGCGTCAGGTGCTGGCCTGCCAGCCGCTGCCGGAAGCGTTGCACGGCGAGCGGGTGATTTCGCTGATGGCCGATGCCGAGGTCTGGACCGCTTCACCGGAGCAGCCGGCCGCGCTGGGCGACAGCGCCCATCTGGCCTACGTCATTTACACCTCCGGCTCCACCGGCAAACCCAAGGGCGTGATGATCAGCCACGCCAACGCGGTGGCCTCGACCCTCGCCCGCAGCGCGTTCTATCGCCAGCCGTTGCGCGCCTTCCTGATGCTCTCGTCGTTCTCCTTCGACAGCTCCGTGGCCGGGGTTTTCTGGGCGTTGGGGCAGGGCGCGACCCTGTGCCTGCCGGACGAAGACAGCTACAAGGACCCGGCGCTGCTGGCGGCGCTGATCCAGCGGGAAGAGGTTTCCCACTACCTGACCTTGCCGTCCTACCACGCGCAGATTCTCGAACACCTCGGCGACCATGCCCTGGCCTGCGTGATCGTCGCCGGCGAAGCCTGCAGCAACGCCTTGGTTGCGCGACATCGCGAGGCCTTGCCGCAGGTGGTGCTGGTCAACGAATACGGCCCGACTGAAGGTACGGTCTGGTGTTCGGCGTGGGAACTGCCGCTCGGTCAGGATGACGACACCATCCCGATTGGCCAACCGATTCCGGGCATGCGCATTCATGTGCTTGGCCCGGACCTGATGCCGGTGGCCGTGGGCGTCGAAGGTGAACTGTACGTCGGCGGCGCCGGCATCGCTCGCGGCTACCTCAAGCGCGCCACGCTGACTGCCGAACGCTTCATCCCCGACCTGTTTGCGAAGCCGGCCGGCCAGCGCCTGTACCGCACCGGCGACCTCGCACGCTATCGCGCCGACGGGGTGTTGGAGTACCTGGGCCGGGTCGATCATCAAGTGAAAATCCGTGGTTTCCGTATTGAACTGGGCGAGATCGAAGCCGCCATGCGCAGCGCACCCGGCATCGAAGACGCGGCCGTCATCGCCCGTGAAACGCCAACCGGCCCGCAACTGCTGGGCTTCGTGATTTCGCCGGCCGACACCGCCGACATCCGCCTCAACGAATTGCGCAGTCATCTCAGCGAAGCGCTACCGGAACACATGCAACCTGCGCGCTTGCAGGTGCTGGAACGCTTCCCGCTGATGCCCAACGGCAAACTCAACCGCCAGGCCTTGCTCGACCTCGACGTGCGCCGCAGTGCCTTCGTCGACCCGCGCACCGACCTGGAAAAAGTCCTCGCGGCGATCTGGGCCGAAGCGCTGCACGTGGAGCGGGTCGGCGTGCACGACAGCTTCTTCGAACTCGGCGGTCACTCGCTGCTGGCGACGCGGATTCGTGCGCGGATTCAGGAAGAACTGAACCTGGCGATCCCGCTGAAGCTGTTCTTCGAAGGCGACACGCTGGAGCGCCTGGCGGCGGAAATCGAGCAGTTCCGTCAGCACAGTGAACACAAAGAAAACGATGTAGACGCGCTGGAAGCGTTGTTCGACGAAGTGGATGAGGAACACACGCGATGAGTGCTGCACCGGACAGAATGATGACCCTGGCCCAGCGTTTCTGCGGCTTGAGCCTGGCGGCGCGGCGTGCCTTGCAAGAAAAGATGCGCGCGCAGGGCCTGACCCTGGAACTGCTGCCGATCCCGCCAAGGGACCCGGCGGTGGACACGTTGCCGGCGTCCTACGCGCAGCAGCGTTTGTGGTTTCTGTGGCAGATGCAGCCGCAGGCGACCGCGTACAACCTGACCGGTGCCTTTCGCCTCAGCGGTGAGCTGAACCGTGCAGCGCTGACGCAAACCCTCGCGGCGCTGGTGCAGCGTCATGAAGTGCTGCGCACCACCTTCGTCTTCGACGAGCAGCAAGTGCTGCAAAAAATCCATCCACAGATGGACGCACCGCTGGTCGAGGTCGACGCCGCTGACGAAAGCGAACTGCAACGTCAGGTCGGTCTCAACGCTGAGCAGCCGTTCGACTTGCAGCACGGCCCGTTGATGCGCTGCCGATTGATCCGCCTCGACGCGCAGCAGCATGTGCTGGTGCTGACGTTCCACCACATCGTCACCGACGGCGGTTCGCTGCCGATCCTGTTGCAGGAATTCACCCAGCTCTATGCGCAACTGAGTGCCGGGCAAGCGCCGCAATTGCCGGAGCTGGGCATTCAGTACGCCGATTTCTCCCGCTGGCAGCGCCTGTGGCTGGAGGCCGGCGAAGCCGAGCGTCAACTGGCGTACTGGCGTGAACAACTGGGTCGCGAGCATCCGCCGCTGAACCTGCCGGCGGACCGCCGTCGCCCGGCTATCCCGAGCCAGCAGGGCGCCGCCGTCGAGTTGAAAGTGCCGGCCAATCTGGCGATCAACCTGAAGGATCTCGCCCGTCGCGAAGGCTGCACGCTGTTCATGGTGCTGATGGCCTCGTTGCAAACCCTGTTGCATCGCTACAGCGGCGAACAGGACATTCGCGTCGGCGTGCCGATTGCCAACCGTACCCGTCAGGACGTGGAAAACCTGCTGGGCTTTTTCGTCAACACTCAAGTGCTGCGTACCCAGCCTCATGCCGATCAGCCATTTCTGCAGTTGTTGGCCGAGGTCAAAACCGCAGCACTGGGCGCGCAGGCGCATCAGGATTTGCCTTTTGAGCAGTTGGTCGATGGGCTGGATGTCGAACGCAGCCTGAGCCACACGCCCTTGTTCCAGGTGATGTTCAACCACCAGCGCGATGCCGGCGGCCAGCAGCGCTGGGACTTGCCGGGCCTGAGCGTCGAACCGCTGATCTGGGACGAAAAGACCACTAAGTTCGAGCTGATGCTCGACACCGTGGAGAGCGACGAGGGCCTCCACGCCTCATTCGTCTATGCCACCGAATTGTTCGACGCCTCGACCATCGAGCGCCTCGGCCAGCATTGGCTGAACCTGTTGCAGGCGATTTGCGCCGACGGCTCGGTCGCCTTGGCCGACCTGAGCATGCTCGCTGCAACCGAGCAGCAGGCTACGTTGCTGGAGTGGAACCGCAGTGCCGCGTCGCCGGCCACAAACACGCTGTGCGCGCATCAACTGATCGAAGCCCAGGCCGCCGCGCACCCGCACAACATCGCGGTGACCTGCGACGGCGTGACCCTCAGCTACACGCAATTGAACCAACAGGCCAACCGCATCGCCCATCGCTTGCGTGAACGCGGCGTCGGCCCGGATGTGTTGGTGGGGATCGCGCTGGAGCGCTCGCTGGAGATGATCGTCAGCGTGCTGGCGATCCTCAAGGCCGGCGGCGCCTATGTGCCGCTGGACCCGGAATACCCGCAGGACCGTCTGGCCTACATGCTGGCCGACAGCGGCACGCGCCTGTTGCTGACCGACTCCGCGCTGCTGCCGCGACTGCCGTTGTCCGAAGGCATCGAGGTAATTTGCCTCGACCACGCCAGTGACTGGCTCAACGAAGCATCTGCCGAAAACCTGCCGAACCTGACCCACCCGGACAACCTTGCGTACGTCATTTACACCTCCGGTTCCACCGGCAAACCCAAAGGCACGTTGTTGCCGCACAGCAACCTGACCCGCCTGTTCAGCGCCACCGAACACGGGTTCGGTTTCAACGCGGACGATGTCTGGAGCCTGTTCCATTCCTATGCCTTCGACTTCTCCGTGTGGGAAATCTTTGGCGCGCTGTTCTACGGCGGCAAGCTGGTGGTGGTGCCGCACGCCATCAGCCGTTCCCCGGAAGATTTCGCTCGCCTGCTGTGCGAAGAACAGGTCACGGTGCTCAACCAGACGCCGTCGGCGTTCCGTCAGCTGATGCCGTTTGCCTGCGCCAATGCCCAGGGCATGGCCCTGCGTTACGTGGTGTTTGGTGGCGAGGCGCTGGACGTCGCGAGCCTGCGTCCGTGGTACGACGCCTTCGACGACCAGCAGCCGTTGCTGATCAACATGTACGGCATCACCGAAACCACCGTGCACGTCACGTATCGTCCGTTGTCCCGCGCTGACCTCGACGGCGCCAACAGTTCGCCGCTGGGCGAGCCGATTGCCGACCTGCGCTGGTACGTGCTCGATCCGCGTCTGAACCCGGTGGCCAAGGGCTGCGTCGGTGAGCTGTACGTCGGCGGCGCAGGCCTGGCGCGGGGTTATCACCAGCGCTCCGACCTGACCGCCACCCGGTTCGTCCCGGACCTGTTCGCCAGTGAGGCGGGCGCACGCCTGTATCGCACCGGCGACCTGGCGCGCTATTGCGCCGACGGCAGCATCGAGTACGCCGGGCGCATCGACCATCAAGTGAAAATTCGTGGCTTTCGCATCGAGTTGGGAGAAATCCAGGACCGCCTGCAAAGCCACCCGGCCATTGAACAAGCGCTGGTATTGGCGCCCGAGATCAATGGCAGCCAGCAATTGGTCGCCTGGTTCACCGTCACCCAGGACGTCGCCGATTTGCGCCAGTCGTTGCGTGAACACCTGCAAGCGGGTCTGCCGGATTACATGGTGCCGGCGCATTTGCTCAAGCTCGAACAGTGGCCGCTGACCAGCAACGGCAAGCTCGATCGCAACGCGTTGCCCAAGCCTGATGCAGCGCTGGCGCAGCAGGTTTACACGGCGCCGGCGGACGACCTGCAAGCCGCGTTGGTGGCGATCTGGCAAGACGTGCTCAAGCTTGAGCGCGTGGGCATCGACGACAACTTCTTCGAACTGGGCGGCGACTCGATCATCTCGATTCAGGTGGTCAGCCGTGCGCGTCAGGCCGGGATCGGCATCACTCCGCGTGATCTGTTTCAACACCAGACCGTGCAGAGTCTGGCCAAGGTCGCCCAGCGCAGCGCCGGTCTGGTCATCGACCAGGGCCCGGTGCGCGGCGAGGTGCTGCTGACACCGATCCAGCACTGGTTTTTCGAGCAGGCCGTCGAGGCCCGGGACCACTGGAACCAGTCGGTGCTGCTGGAACTTCGCGAACCGCTCGACAGTGCGTGCCTGCAACAGGCATTGGCCGCGCTGCTGGAGCATCACGACGCGTTGCGCCTGCGTTTGCATCAGGTGGATGGCGTGTGGCAGCAGGCTCAGGCCGAGCACTGGAACAGCACCGAACTGTTGTGGCAGCGGCAGGCGGCGAATGCTGACGAATTGCTGGAGCACTGCAACGCCGCACAGGCCAGCCTGAATTTGCACGACGGCCCGCTGGTGCGCGCCTTGCTGGTGGACATGGGCGCGGCCGGTCAGCGTTTGCTGCTGGTGGTGCATCACTTGGCGGTGGACGGTGTGTCCTGGCGTCTGCTGCTCGAAGATTTGCAAACCGCCTACGACCAGGCGCGTCAGACTCAACCTGTGTGCCTGCCGGCCAAATCCAGCGCCTATCAAGCGTGGGCGGCGCGTTTACAGCTGCATGCGCAAAGTCCCGAACTGGCGAGCCAAGCGGCTTACTGGCAGCGCCAATACCACGACGTGGTGGTGGACCTGCCCGCCGACAATCCGCAAGGCAGTCTGGCCAGCCAACATGCCGTGAGCGTGGCAACCGTGCTCGACAGCACCTTCACCCGCCAACTGCTGCAAGAGGCTCCGGCGGCTTACCGTACGCAGGTCAACGACCTGTTGCTGACGGCGTTGGCGCGGGTGCTGGGCGACTGGACCGGCCAGCCATCGACCCTGGTCAAACTGGAGGGTCACGGCCGCGAAGACCTGTTCGACGACATCGACCTGACCCGTACCGTGGGTTGGTTTACCTCGATCTTCCCGGTCAAGCTGACCCCGGCCAACGATCTGGCGGGCAGCATCAAGGCGGTCAAGGAACAGCTGCGTGCGGTGCCGGACAAAGGCATCGGTTTCGGCATCCTGCGGTATCTGGCGCACGCCGGTCTTGAGGATTTGCCGCCGCCGCAAATCACCTTCAACTACATGGGCCAGTTCGATGCCAGCTTCGACGAGCAGGCACCTTGGCGTCCCGCCCGGGAAAGCGGTGGCGCCGAGCAAGGGGCTTCGGCGTCGCTGGACCGTGGTTTGAGCATTAACGGTCAGGTCTACGCCGGGCAACTGCGCCTGAGCTGGACCTTCAGTCGCGACATGTTTGCCGAGCACACCGTGCAGCGTCTGGCCGACGAATATGCCGCCGAACTGCAACGGCTGATCGCACACTGCCTCAGCGGTGCCGGTGGCCTGACGGCGAGTGACGTGCCGCTGGTCAACGTCGATCAGGCGCAGCTCGATGCACTGCCGCTGGCGGCGCGTGATATTGAAAGCATCTTCCCGCTGTCGCCGATGCAGGAAGGCATGTTGTTCCACAGCCTGTTCGCCCCGGATGCCGGCGCTTACATCCCGCAAATGCGCGTGGACGTGCAGGGCATCGAGGTCGAAGCGTTCCGCAGCGCCTGGCAGCAGACCCTGGAAAACCATGAAGTGCTGCGCGCCGCGTTCTTCAGCGAGAGCAATGGCTCGCGACCGCTGCAAGTGATTCTGGCCAATGCCACGCTGCCGTTGACCGTGCTCGACTGGCGCAACGAAGCAGATCAGGCACTGGCTCTGGAACGTCTCGCCGAAAACGAGCGCCTGCGCGGTTTCAACCTGACCGCCGCACCGTTGCTGCGCCTGACCCTGGTGCAGACCGCGCACGACACCCATCACCTGATTTTCACCAACCACCACATTCTGCTGGACGGCTGGAGCACCTCGCAGCTGTTCGGCGAAGTGTTGCAGCGCTACTCCGGTGTGATGCCGGTGGCGAGCGGCGGTCGTTATCGCGATTACATGACGTGGCTGGCCGGGCGTGATCGTGCTGCGTGCGAAGCGTTCTGGCTGGAGCAGTTGCAGGCGTTCAACGAGCCGACTCGTTTGGCCGGCGCAATGCCGGGGCCCGTCGCGGGGCAGGGCGAGGGTCATCGCACCGTTCACCTGAGCCTGGACCGGGCGGCCACCGAGCGCCTCAGCGGGTTTGCCCGTCAGGCCCGCGTCACG
Organism: Pseudomonas sp. O230; assembly: GCF_045447035.1. Classification (NCBI taxonomy): domain Bacteria; kingdom Pseudomonadati; phylum Pseudomonadota; class Gammaproteobacteria; order Pseudomonadales; family Pseudomonadaceae; genus Pseudomonas; species Pseudomonas sp. O230. The sequence continues at coordinate 43,879 of NZ_JBJGXN010000003.1, forward strand.
CCAAACACCTTGCTGCAAGCGGCGTGGCTGTTGCTGTTGCAGCGCTACACCGGCCAGCGCACCGTCGCGTTCGGCGCCACGGTGTCGGGACGTCCGAGCGAGTTGCAAGGCATCGAGCAGCAAGTCGGTCTGTTCATCAACACCTTGCCGGTGATCGTCACGCCGCACCCCGAGCGTACGGTCAGCCAATGGGTGGACGAGGTGCAGACACTCAACCTCAAATTGCGCGATGTCGAATACACGCCGCTGGCGCAGGTGCAGCGCTGGGCCGGGCGTTCCGGCGAGGCGCTGTTCGACACGCTGCTGGTGTTTGAAAACTACCCGGTCGCCGAGGCGCTGGAGAGTGGGAATCCGAGCGCGCTGAAGTTCTCCGCTGTCAGCAATCACGATCAGACCAGTTTCCCGCTGGCCATCGCCGCCGAGCTGGGCGAGTGCCTGGACCTGCGCTTCAATTACGACACCACACTGTTTACCGCCGAGGCCATCGACGGCCTGAGCAAGCGTCTGGTGGCGTTGCTCGATGCCATGGTCCGTGAGCCGCAACAAGCCCTGGGCCGTCTGAGCCTGCTCGACGCCGCGCAGACTGAGCAGCAAGTACAAGGCTTCAACGACACCGCCGTGACCTGGCCCGACGTGCGCCCGGTCCACCTGTGTTTCGAAGCCCAAGTGCTGAAAACCCCGGACGCTGCGGCGTTGGTGTTTGCCGGTCAGAGCCTGACGTATCGTCAACTCAACCAGCAGGCCAACCGCCTGGCGCACTTCCTGCGCGCCCACGGTGTTGGCGCCGAAGTGCTGGTGGGCATTGCCGCCGAGCGTTCGCTGGAACTGGTGATCGGTTTGCTCGCGATCATGAAGGCTGGTGGTGCGTATGTGCCGCTGGACCCGGATTACCCGCGCGAGCGCCTGGAGCACATGTTCGAGGACAGCGGCGTGCAGGTGCTGTTGACCCAGCGTCATCTGCTGGCGCAGTTGCCGATTCCGCCCGGCACTACGGCGATTTGCCTGGATGACAGCGCGCAACTCGTCGAAGGTTTGAACGAGGAAAACCTGCCGTGCGTGGTCGAGCTGCAATCGCTGGCCTACATGATTTACACCTCAGGCTCCACCGGCAAACCCAAGGGCGCGGCCAACCGTCACGATGCGTTGTACAACCGCATTGAGTGGATGCAGGGCGCGTACCCGCTGGACGGACGCGACACCGTGCTACAGAAAACGCCGTTCAGTTTTGACGTCTCGGTGTGGGAGTTCTTCTGGCCGCTGATGGTCGGTGCGCGTCTTGCGGTGGCCGAACCGGGCGCGCATCGCGACCCGGCGCAACTGGTGCGTTTGATCGAACAGTATCAGGTCAGCACCCTGCATTTCGTGCCGTCGATGTTGCAGGCGTTTGTTCAGGGCGAAGGCTTTGAACGTTGCGCCAGCCTGCGGCAGATCCTGTGCAGCGGTGAAGCACTGTCGGCGGATTTGCAGAACAGCTTGTTCCGCGTGCTGCCCGGCGTTGGTTTGTACAACCTGTACGGGCCGACCGAGGCTGCCATCGACGTGACCCACTGGACCTGCGTCGATGACGGTTCGATCAGCGTGCCGATCGGTTACCCGATTGCCAACCTGGTGACCTACATCCTCGACGACAGCCTGCAACCGCAAGTGCCGGGCTGCGTCGGTGAACTGTACTTGGGCGGTATCGGTCTGGCGCGGGGTTACCACCGTCGTCCGGACCTGACGGCCGAGCGTTTCGTCGCCAGCCCGTTCGGCGTACAGGGCGAGCGCCTGTACCGCACCGGCGACCTGGCGCGTTACCGCGAGGACGGCGTGATCGAATACGTCGGCCGCATCGATCATCAAGTGAAAGTCCGTGGCTTGCGTATCGAGCTGGGCGAAATCGAAGCCTGCCTGCTGGAACATCCGCAGGTACGGGAGGCGGTGGTGATCGCGCTGGATGTCGGTAAATCCAAGCAATTGGTGGCTTACGTGGTCGGCCAGTCGTTGGTGCTCGACGCGCTCAAACAGCACCTGCGCAACGCTTTGCCCGAGCACATGCAGCCGAGTCATCTGCTGATGCTTGAGCAACTGCCGGTGACGCCGAACGGCAAGCTAGATCGCCGCGCCTTGCCGCAACCCGATCAGCAGGTGCGCGAATATGTCGCGCCGCGCAATGCCGTGGAGACGACGCTGCAAGCCGTGTGGCAGGCGTTGTTCGAAGTGCCGGTCGGCATTCAGGACAACTTCTTCGAACTGGGCGGCGACTCCATCGTGTCGATCCAGGCGGTCAGCCGGGCGCGAAAGGCCGGCCTGAGCATCTCGCCGAAACACGTCTTCAGTCACCCGACCATCGCTGAACTGGCGACTGTCGCCCAGGCTGTGGACGTCGTGGAAGCGGCGCCGGTGATGGCTTCCCCGGCGCTGAAGATCGAATTGAGCGATGCGCAATATCAGGCGCTGGCATTGACGGCGGATGAGGTGGACGACGTTTATCCCCTGTCGCCGATGCAGCAGGGCATGCTGTTCCACGCGGTACAGGACGGTGACTCGGGGCTGTACGTCAACCAGATCGAAGTGGGCGTGCGTGGCGTTGACGGTCCGCGTTTCCACGAGGTCTGGGCCGACGCCGCGCAGCGTCACGCGATCCTGCGTACCGCGTTCCTGTGGGAGGGCGACAAGGAGCCGCTGCAAGTAGTGCTGCGCCAAGCGCCGACGCTGCTGACCGAGCTGGACTGGCGCGGTCTGGATAACCAGCCCGAGCGCGTGCGCCAACTGGCCGCCGACGAACGTGAACGTGGCTTCTCGCTGAACCGCGCGCCGTTGTTGCGCCTGCTGCTGGTGCGTCTGGACGACGACCGCTATCGCCTGATCTGGACTTACCACCACATCCTCATGGACGGCTGGAGCGTATCGCGCCTGATCGGTGAAGTACTGCGGCATTACAGCGGCGACGCGCAGGAACCGGTGGCCGCGTATCGCGACTACATCGACTGGCTCGGCCAACAGGTGGCCGAGGCCAGCGAGGCGTTCTGGAAAAGCAAACTCAACGCCCTCGAAGGCGCCACTCACCTGGCCCGCGCGTTGCCGGTGAGGGCGCCGCAAGCGGGTTATCACGCGATCTACACGCACCTGAATGCGCAGCAGACCGCGCGTTTGCAGGCGTTTGCCCAGCAACAGCAAGTGACGCTCAACACTCTGGTGCAAGCCGCGTGGCTGCTGCTGTTGCAGCGCTACACCGGTCAGCGCACGGTGACATTCGGCGCCACGGTGTCGGGCCGCCCGGAAACCCTCAACGGTTCGGAGAACATGTTGGGGCTGTTCATCAACACTTTGCCGGTGGTCAACAGCGTGCCGACCGAAGCAAGCGTCGGTGACTGGCTGCGCGAGATTCAGGCCTACAACCTCGACATTCGCGACTTCCAGCAAACCCCGCTCAGCGATATTCAACGCTGGGCCGGGCAGGGCGGGCAGTCGCTGTTCGACAGCATCATCGTCTTCGAAAACCAGCCGGTGGACCGCACGTTGCGCGAGTGGAACGGCGATTCGCTGCGCTTCGAAGACGTCTCCGACTTCGGCCTGACCAGCTTCGCCATGGACTTGATGGTCAGCCTCGATGAGGGGCTGCGCATCGAGTACATGCATCAGCGCGATCAGTTCGACCTGGCCACCGTCGAAGTGCTGCGCAGCCACATGGAAAGCCTGATGCAGCGCCTGTGCGACAACGCCGGGCGCGCGGTGGGCGAGTTGGGCTTGCTGACCCTGGACCAAGGCCGGCACCTCGACGGCGAGTTGCCGACGCTGGCCGACGACCATGAACGGCCGGTGCATGAGCTGATCCGCGAGCGGGCGCGCCTGCAACCGGAGCACACCGCGTTGGTGCTGAGTTACGCCGACCGCGACGCCGAACACTTGAGTTATGCCGAACTGGATCTTCGTTCCAACGCGCTTGCGGTGCACCTGCTGGAGCAGGGTGTGCAGGCCGAAGACGTGATCGGCGTGTTCATGGAGCGTTCGCTGGAACTGGTGGTGTCGCTGCTGGCGGTGATGAAGTGCGGCGCCGCCTATGTGCCGCTGGACCCGCAATACCCGCAGGAACGCCTGCGCTACATGATGGCCGACAGCGACATGCGTTTGCTGCTGACCCAGGAGCGTCTGCGTGACACCGCGCAACTCAATCCGGGCACGCCGATGGTCGCCGTGGATCGCTTGAACCTCGACGTTGAGGTGCCGGCACCGCAAAGCAACGTACACGCCGAGCAACTGGCCTATCTGATTTACACCTCGGGCTCGACCGGCAAACCGAAAAGCGTCGCCGTGGCCCACGGGCCGTTGAGCATGCACGTGCAGGCGATTGCCGAGCTGTACGAAATGGACCCGGGCAATCGCGAACTGCATTTCATGTCGTTCGCCTTCGACGGTGCCCATGAACGCTGGATCACCGCGCTGATCAGTGGCTCGACCCTGGTGGTGCGCGACAACACCTTGTGGACCGCTGAGCAGACGCTGGCGGTGTTGCACCGTCAGCGCATCAGCGTCGCCTGCTTCCCGCCAGCGTACCTGCTGCAACTGGCCGAACACGCCGAATTGCAGGGCGGTGATCCGCCGCCGGTGCGCATCTACTGCTTCGGTGGCGATGCGGTGCCGGACGCCACGTTCGAGCGGGTCAAGCACACGCTCAAACCGCAATACCTGGTCAACGGCTACGGCCCGACGGAAACCGTGGTCACGCCGTTGCTGTGGAAAATCGCTGCCGACGGCCACTGCGAGGCGATGTACGCGCCGATTGGTCGCCGCGTCGGCACCCGCAGCCTGCACGTGCTGGACATGGACCTCAATCCTTTGCCGGTGGGCATGGTCGGTGAGTTGTACATCGGCGGTCGTGGCGTGGCGCGTGGTTACCACCGTCACCCGTGGCAAACCGCCGAGCGTTTCGTCGCCGACCCGTTCAGCCGCGACGGCGGTCGTCTGTACCGCACCGGTGATCTGGTGCGTCGTCGCGAGGATGGCGTGTTCGATTATGTGGGGCGCATCGACCATCAGGTCAAAGTACGCGGCTTCCGCATCGAACTGGGTGAAATCGAAGCCCGTCTGCGCGAGCAAGTCGGGGTCAACGATGCGCTGGTGGTGGTCCGTGACAGCGGCCAGGGCCCGCAACTGGTGGGCTATGTGGTCGCGGCCGAAGACAACGGTCTGGGCCTGCGTTGCCAGGCAGCCTTGCGTGAAAGCCTGCCGGATTACATGGTGCCGACGCAGATCGTGGTGTTGCCGCGCTTCCCGCTGACACCGAACGGCAAGCTCGACCGCAAGGCCTTGCCCGACCCGACCTTCGAGGGCCGCGATTACGTGGCCCCGCGCACACCGCTGGAATGGGCGCTGGCCGAGATCTGGCAGCAAGTATTGGGCGTCGACAAAGTCGGCATCACCGACAATTTCTTCGAGTTGGGCGGCGATTCGTTGCGCACCCTCAAAGTGATCTCGAAGGTGCGGGCGCTGAATCAGCCGGACTTCCAGCTGAAACTGCGCGACATGATGGCCAAGCCGACCATCGCCGGGTTGTCCGGTGTCGATGAGCAACCGCCCAAACAGAGCCCTGAACCGCTGCTGCTGTTGAACCAGCCCGTGGACGATCAACCGGCGCTGTTCTGCCTGCACGCCGGGTTCGGCACGGTGTTCGACTACGAACCGTTGGCCCGCCGACTGGAAGGTCTGCGCACGGTGTATGGCGTGCAATGCCGCATGCTGCTGGACCGCCAGTGGCACGACACGTCGCTGCAACAAATGGCCGCCGACTACGTCGAGGCGATCCGTCGCAAACAACCGCAAGGCCCGTATCACTTGCTGGGCTGGTCGTTGGGCGGAGCGCTGGCGTTGATGGTCGGCGAACTGCTTGAACAGCAGGGGCAGCGTGTGGCGTTCGTCGGCCTGGTGGACAGTTTTGTGCCGACCCAAACCAATGCCGCCGCCAGTGTCAATGAGTGGCGCGCGGACCTGCGCGAGTTCCTCGGCGCAACGTTGAGCATGGACAGCGATGTCGTTGCCCAGGCATTGAGTGTCGAGACTTCGGGTGATGAGGACGCCATCGCGCGGATCATTCGCACGGTGATCGACACCGAAGGCGAGCAGGCCAGCGGCTACGCGCTGCTCGGTGCCGATGAGTTGGCGCAGACGTTCATGGTCAGCACACGCTTGAAGGCGTTGTCGCGGCAGGTCGAGACCTTGCCGCTGCCGCATGCCGAACTGTGCTGCTGGTGGGCCGATGGCAACCCGACGGCCGAACGGGCGACGCTGGAGCGTCAGCAACCGCGACTGCGCAAGGTGCAGACCGTCAGCGCCAGCCACTTCGATATCCTGCAACGGGATGAATGCCTGAGCGCCGTGGTGACGGCACTCGGTCGGGAGGTGGTGGCGCAGGACTAAGCGTTTACCGCGTCAAAACAAGCTCGCCCTAATGAACGGTCCTCACGGTTCGTTTATAGGGCGAGCTTTTTATTTTTTGTAGACCACCGCCCATGGCACTGCACCCGGACATCGAAGGTTTTCTAGAGCTGGCCGAGTTCGGCCGCCTCACCGGCAAAAGCCTGCCCATGCACGAGCTGAGCCCGACCGAAGCGCGCCAGCAATTCGAACAAACCTCGCAGTTGCTCGATGCGGCACCGATGGGCGCGCTGACCGTGACCGCGGTCAGCATTCCGGCCCGCGACGGCCATCTGCTCAACGCGCGCCTCTACGCTCGCCCGTCGCTGGGCACGCAGGAGCGCGCGGTGCTGCTGTATTTCCATGGCGGCGGCTACGTGGTCGGCAGCCTCGATTCCCATGACACCCTGTGCCGGCGACTGGCATTGGCGGGTGGTTTTGCGGTGCTGTCGGCGGATTATCGACTGGCCCCGGAGCACCGTTTTCCTACCGCTTACGAGGATGCCGAAGATGTGACGCGCTGGCTGGCGACCACCGGCGCCGGTGCCCTCGGGCTGGACCCGGCACGTATCGCATTGGCCGGAGACAGCGTCGGCGGCAGCCTGGTGGCGTCCTTGACGATTGCTATTGCCCAGGACCCGCAGGCCTGGCGGCTCACGCCACGGGTGCAGGTGTTGTTGTACCCGGTGATCGACGCCGTGGAAAAACGCCCGTCGCTTGCGCGTTTCGCTGAAGGCTATCTGCTGGAAGCGACCACGCTGGAATGGTTCTACCAACAGTACCAACACAGCGTTGATGATCGTCGCGACTGGCGCTTTTCCCCGTTGTTTGCCGAAACCTTGCAAGGGCTGACGCCGACCATACTGTGGCTGGCCGAATACGACCCACTGCTGGACGAAGGCCTGGCCTGGGCGGAAAAATTGCGGGCAGCGGGGCAACCTGTGGTGCTGGATGTGAAGGCAGGCATGACCCACGACTTCGCGCGGATGGGGGAGATGGTGCAGGAAGTGCCGGGGATGCTGGAGCAACTGGCGGGGCAGATCACTGAAAGCCTGAGTTGATACATTCGTGGTGATCGTTCCCACGCATGGGAACGATCACATTGCCGGACTAATGCACGCCCTCTATCGGATACAGATGGTCCAACGCCCGATTCACTGCCAACTCCGCGAGCATGATCACCTGCGAAATACCCAGCAGCGAATTGCGCGACGATCCCGTCATATGATCAGCCAGATCGTTTGTCATCACATCGGCGGAGGCCAGCGACTCACAGGCATAACCGAGCAGGGTTTCGATATCGAGGTCCGGGTTGACGATGAACATCGTACTCAAGGTGCGAGGCGTCGCCATGATGTCAGCGGCTGAGTGCGGTTGGAATTCCGGGGTGGGGTCGGTGGGGGAATCGATATTTTCGTTGGGGGATGCCGGTTCGGTTTCCGGCGGGTTGGGTGTGACCTTGGGCATAGATGGAACTCCTAACGCGAAAAGTAAAGGAGCCATCACCCTCGCTACCAAACGAAGGGTGGCGGCCATACGCGGGTTGGTAGACCGGTCGCATTAGGACCCCGGCGCTCCCGAAGGAGCCCTGCGCATGGCCACCATAAATCAGAGCCCTGAGAAAGCGGCTGTATAGGTGACTCAATGCGCCTAAACGAAGCGGGCTACCAAACCCGACCACTGATTTGCAGTGGCAGGGAAACGATAGAGACCGTGCTCAAGACGCACAAGCCGGCGGATTCTGGCGTACCTGTAGGCAACGACGCAAGGTGATGTAGCTTTCATGAAGTAACTTGTAGGCCGCTTAAACAAGCTACGCAAAACCGCTTTAGTAAGCGGCTGTGCGGTTGCTACGCGCGAGCTCAAATCGAGTCAATATTGGGGAAATTTCCGACGTGTTTTTAGGCTTAGCGGTCGGAAGTTCAGTGTGTAGCGTGGTGGCTCCCCTGGCCGCAGATCGGGGGAGCTTTCATCTCACGGGAGCAGGCCATGAACGCCGAATTTTCCCCCATCGTTTCAGCGTTCGAAAACGAAGATCAAGCCGTCAGCTATGACCGCTGGCTCCGTGCCAAGGTGCAAGCTTCGCTCAATGATCCACGTTTGAACGTCTCGCACGAATGGGTAATGGCTGAGAGGCGAGCGCTGATCGAATCAAAACGCTAGTCGCGCATCTGCCAGAGTATTAAATCCACTTTCTTGAGATCGGTAAGCTTGCCGTGCTCGGGTATCAGGTCGTTAAATTGGTTGATCCAATTGATACCCTTGTCGGACGTCAAAAAAATCTTGTACCAGTTTTCGATATCCGCGTAGCGGAGTTTCGCGTCACGAATCTTGGTGAGAGAAGCGTAGGATGGAGCCTTCTGGCCGATATTTTTAAGGACGTGCTGGTCCCATACAGGCTTGTCATCACATAACGTCGCGACCAGTTTGCTGGAAAAAGACGGTTCGTAGCGTCCAGTTACTTCGTACACACGGTCTAGAACGTCACCAAAGGTGGGCTTCGAACCTTTCAACTCCTCCATGAGGTTGTAATAGGTGGAATACCAGGTTGCCTGCCGACGCTGTACTCGATAGAACCCGTTATAGGCTCGCTGAAACTCTGCGTCAGTCGAGACATTCACCTTCCCCACTTGATCCATCAGCGCCAAGTATTTCTTGATGCCTGGTTTGGCGTTGTTAATGGCAGACGTCACATCTGTAACCATGGAATCTACTTCCTTTCAGTGGGTAGCGAGTGCTGAGGTTGGCTTACATTTGCCCAGTCGCAGGCGGTTACTCGTTATTGTTTTTGCGTGATCGCGCCTTCGCGATCATGTCGTCAAGCTCGCTGATCAACTCATCCACATCAATCTCTTTGAATTCTCCACACGACGCCGCGATGATCCGTTCGGCAAATTGTGGGCTGTACTCCAGAGGGGTAAAGCCAGGATCGTTCTTGTCGATGGCGGTGTAAATCCACTGACCGTCGACCTCTTGGCCACACAGGCGTTCTTCTTCCTGTAACCCCAGAATGATCGACTGGAATTCAGCCTCGCTTGGGTGGACCTTCTCCTGCATTACCCGCCGACGCAGTTCAACTGCGTTGATCCCCCCGGTCGCGGCCTGAAACACCAGCGTTTTTAACATCTCGATGTCGCTCATTGATGCCTCCTTCATCCGCCTGCCCCGCGTGAGGGGTTAGACGTGATCAATGTGATTGCCTTGCCAACGAGGAGCATCATGAAATCAAATAGGGTCACTTCCTGTCCCTATCGAAAAAAAATGATAAATCGTGCTCACCGCCGTGATTACTTGCGGCAAATCCTTCTTGCAGCCGGCAAATCGGTCAGTACCGCCTACCTTCACGAGCGACTGGTCGGCTGGGTTTCGCGCAATGGTGATGGCAGTGATGTTCATCACGAAAGAACCACCCGCAGGGACTTGAAGGTGCTGAAAGAACTTCGCTACGTCGAATCCGAAGAGGGGGAATATGACAAGAGGGAGTTGTTCTGGAAAGCGGTTGGCCGAAGCCACTCGCTAGTCCTGTCACCTTCAGACGCAATGTCACTCACTGCGATCTTCCAGCACGCCGAACGTTTTGGCCTGCAGTCAGCGACTGAGGAGCTCAAGGGCCTGCGGGACTACGCTGAACTGGCCATGCAGGACGGCTGCGAACGAAAGCTGGATTTCACTAAGCGTATTACCTCCGGAACCCGATTTACGGTACTGCAGCCAGGTAAGCACAACCCCGAACATCTCAAACGTTTGCAGACAGCAATCATGAAGGACACTCCCTTGGAGGTTGGGTACCTTCCTCGCGATGCCGACGGCGTTGAGTGCATCTACCAACTCAAGCCGCTGGGGTTGTCCCACCAAGACTCCAACATTTATCTCTCCGCCTATGTCGTCGAAGAGAAGTGGCTAGGTAAAGAGCCTGATCCTGAATCGCCGCGTGGTAAATACAGCAGCAATGGGCCAATAAACTTTGCGCGCTCATGCTTCATCGAATCACAAAGGTCGAGCCTGGCAAGCGGAATATCAATGACCCGGAAGGCTACGATGTTCTTTCAGACGAAGCACAGAAAGACCTTGTGAGCGTTTACACCCCCCCGCAACTAACGCGCCTTCGTCTAAGTAACAACCTGTACAACCGGCTTGCTGAAAACCCGCTCGAAAAAGACCAGAAGCTGGAGCCATGCGGGAACAAGTGGTTGCTGACATGCAACACTCGCGACTCTCAAGGGCTGCGACTCTTTCTTATGGCGAACGCTGCGGATATAGAGGTATTGGAGCCCATTGCCATGAGGGATCATATCCGGCAGATGCTCATCGCTGCGGTGAGGACGTACGAAAAATGAGAAGCAGTGTCTAGACGCTAACAGAAGGGATACATCTGCCGTTCACTGCCGGTAATCGTTGACAAGGTGGTGGGTCAAATCCACTGCAAATGGGCGGTCCACTCAATGTAGTTCCCCTGGATTTAGGGGAGGGCTGGAGAAATGGCTCCAGTCAGCGGCAAGTTCAGCAGCGGACGCTCTCACACTACTTCTACACAACTAGCACGCCCTAGCGGCGACCATTGAAGCACTTACAAAGGGGTTCCCAGAGAACGGTGTGGGAAGTGTCGCCGCAGTGATGATCGGAGCAAAGCGGCCAAAAGCTGTCATTCATCAACTCCAGCAGTTCACAGAGGTGGTGATAGCCTCGTGCATGAACACATATATGGCCGAATACCCTAAACTCGCTTCCTCCCAATCAGACAAGGAAGCGTCAATGGGCATTCGAGGAAAAGACCGTCAGATCGACAACATCGAGTTCAATGTCGTCGACATAGCTCGAAGCAAGGCCTTTTACGGGAGCGTATTCGACTGGAGTTTCGTCGACTACGGCCCGACTTATTGTGAGTTCAGCGACGGTCGTATGACTGGTGGATTCACTACAGGAGAACCTGTGCGAACGGGCGGGCCATTGGTCATCCTCTACGCGGAAGATCTGGACCGTACCGAGCTCAGGCTCAAGGCAGCAGGCGCTACGATTAGCCGTGAAGTTTTCTCGTTCCCAGGTGGGCGCCGTTTCCACTTCATCGACCCAGATGGCTATGAGCTAGCCGTATGGTCGGCCTCTCCATGATTTCGAGGCAGAGAAAGCAACGTACAACAGCAGTGCTTGAGAATGGCAGCGATGTGTTCGCCATTACAAACGCGTTCAATCGGGTGTGGAGCTTACTCAGTATATGTTCGCCAAAACGACGACTGTTTCGGATCATCCCGCTCATGCCGCGCTTCACTTTGGACGATGTCTAGAAATGGGACCGAAAACTGAAGAGCTGATCCGCATTCTTGATCAGCTTGCAACCTTGCTTGAAAGCGATGGAGATACCCACTGGCGCTTTTGGATGAGTAAGGCAAGGGCACTATTGCTGGGTTCTGATTACTCTGGGATTGAGTATCTACTGTCAGCCTACGGCGGAATGGGCTCATTAAATGATCTCATTCTTGGTCAAAGCTATAACGATGGCGTCCTTTCCTGGAAGCCAGGTTATGTCGAGCTAAACGAAAAACTCGTTGAATTGCGCAACAAAGCCGAACAGCTTGCTAACGCAATAAAGTGTTCTCAAGCTTGATCAGGCACTTAAAATACGCGCCCGCAGCCACGTATGGGCATTCCCTTCGCGTCAAACCTTAAACGGCAGTAGATGAATCCAACTCTCGACACGGCAGCTAATGGACATCTGGCACTCAGCTTTAACGAGTTGTCAGACTCTTGTTGGCTATCGCTAGCTGAAAACCTGGTCAAACTCCGAGGGTTCAAACGATTGGGTTCACCTGTCATAGGCGTTGATGAAAAAATTCACCAAAATTTCCAATGTGCTGAGTTCAGCCTCGCAGCCGGCTGGGACAATTGGTCTGGGCATTACTTGTTTTCAGACTCAGTGGCGGGCGATGTATTTCTGCAAAAGCTATTCAACCAGCTCCGCGTCTGACACATCCACTCGCAGAATTTGAGTGGGGCGAACACCGCACCGCGGCATCCGATGGGGCCGCAGATATCAAGCGTGGTTCCAGCTACAATTGCGCCCGGGCAATCATCAAGGACGATCACCCCTGAGCAGGATCGCTTATTGCGTCTATCGTCCCGTTGAGTGCCCACCTCACCCTGAAACGGACAAAGACGATCATGAAACCGCTTTTCGCGAGCTCCTTTTTATTGCTGGTCGCCGGTTGCGTGCAGACCCCGCAATATGTGGTTCCCGCCAACGTCCCTCAAGCGCAGATCCGCAGTGAAATGGACGTGACCAACAACCGTCGTAACGGCGCGAGTCTTTCGCAAGCACCGGTTATGGATTGTAAGTTCGGGAGGTCGGTGGCGGTGACACCAGGGGGACAATTGTTCTCGGTCGATAACAAGGCAACCCGCCCTGAAGGTTTTCGTGCCGTCGAAGCGGGCAAACCGCTGCACCTGGTTTTGCAGGGTTGGGCCAGTGGCAATCGACGTTGCACAGTCGATTTCGTCACCGCGTTCGCTCCCGGCGCTCGCTACGTTGTCAAGGGCGGCATCGCCGACGGCCCCGATGAAATCGGCGGCTGCCAACTCAGCATCTTCGATCTGGACTCCGGCGCCCGGGTTCTTCAGGCCAAGCCATCGCAGAAGGCCAACGGTTGTGCTCTTGATGGGTTGTCGTCGACACGTTGATTGTTGACTCTGCAGCCCGGCAGTCGGGGATGGATGAAGGTGACAGGTCTTTCATGCCGGTGGCCTCGGCGCTGATCCAGGCAGCCTATGGACTCTACTTCCTGCGAAGGCTCCCCTCAAAACTTCGGGGGAACGGACAATTTTGAGTAATGGCATTATGATGTTGTTTCGAGTGATGGCTCAGGTAGCCAGTACCTCGCAAACTGCGAAGCCAGTTTTACCCGGCCGACGCTGATTTCCGGCGGCGGCACACTTTTCAACCTCAAGAAGCAAGGACGCTCTATGCGAACTCTGTTTAAGCTTTGGCTCGGCGCGACGATCGTTTCGCTGACCCTCTATCTTCCGTTCTATGTGTTCTCCAACAACGCCATCGACGCTGTCGAAGAGCTGACTCCCATTGACCTGATCCCGTTGACCGGGATGAAGGGCCAAGACCCGGAACAACGGGAGAACATGCTGAAAAGGATGGGCATCGATACGTCCATGGAGCTTGAGGATGCCTTGGACGACAATGATCGTTTGTCCAATGTCGATATCGATTACGTGGACACCGATGAAGCGCGGCAGGTCGAGTTGTCCAGTGGTCTCAAACTCGTGGCGGCAACCGCAGATATCGCTGGTGGCAAGCAACTGAAGATCGTTTTCGGCGTCGTGCCGAAGCGCTTTTTGAAAAGTGTTGCTGGTGTTGCAGGTATCGTTGCTTTCCAGATTACCGATGGCAAGCATTCACTGGGGATCATCAATGGCGTGTCTGATGAACTCTATCTGTGGACGTTGTTCGAACCCTCTGGAAAGGGCGGCGTCGAGTCCGTCGATCGGATGGTGCAACGGTTCGATGCGCATGTCGCCAGAATCGAAGAGGACGAACGTGCCGGTGAACGGGACCGCTCTGCGCAGGCCAATGCCCAACACTCAACTCAGGCAGTAAACACTCAGGCAGATGCGCCGCAGGCTCGCCAAATCGAGAGCCGCACCGTCGCGGGTAATCCGAGCCCTGAACAGGTCGTTATTTTCCAGTGGGAAGGTCAGCCGGCTTACTGTGCGGATGAAGGGGCCGATGGCGCAAATTGCCGTGGCGATGGTTCCGCCTTCATTGGGCAGGGGTCTCACAAGGACTATATGGATTCCGGCAGTGCGCTCTGTATTGCGGGTGAGCCGGATTGCAAGCTTCCACAGTATTTTCCGGAAGATGTTCGAGGATAGCAGGCAACATTCTGGCCAGCAGCGCCCCTGGCGCTGTGTTGGAATCAAGTCGGCTTCTAGTCCAATCCCCAAAAACCAAACCGGGCCGCAAGCGGCCCGGTGGTGTTCAGCAATCAACTCGCTTAACCATCAATAGTTAGCCCGCAACGTCAGGGTCAAGTTACGCGGATCGCCATAGAAGTTGGTACCCCATGACCCATCCACTCGATCGTAGTACTTGCGGTCGAACAGGTTGTTGCCGGTGAGGGTGGTCGACAGGTTCTCGTTGAACTTGTAACCCACCTGTGCCGTGGCAATGCCGTAACCGCTTTGTTCGAAGCGCACATCACGCTGATACCAGGTCTTGCTGACTACGCGCACACCGCCGCCGACGCTGAAGTCTTTGAGCGGGCCGTCGGCGAATTCGTATTTGGTCCACAGGTTGAAGTTGTGTTTCGGTGTGATGGTGCTGAAGGTATTGCCTTCGGTCGCGTCGTCAGATTTCACCAACTTGGTGCTGGTGAAGGCGTAGCCGGTGACGATGCTCCAGTTGTCGGTCAGGTTGCCACTCAACTCGGTTTCCCAGCCCTGGCTGCGTGCCTTGCCTTGTGCCTCGTTTCCACCCGTATCGGCGTTGAACTCCGCACGGTTTTCATCGTAGATGCGGAACATCGCAACGCTGGCGTTCAGGCGGCCGTCGTAGAATTCGCGCTTGAGGCCGATTTCATATTGCTTGCCTTTGCGCGGACCAATGGGCGTTTGGTCACTGCCGAGCTCGCTTTGTGGCTTGAACACACCGGTGTAGCTGGCGTAGGCCGACAGTTCCGGGGTCAGCTTGGCGATGATGGCGCCGTACGGCACGACCTTGCGGTTGATGCTGGTGTGGGCTTCGCCGAAGCTATTGAAGAAGGCGTTGGAGTTCTTCGCGTCGCTTTCGTACCAGCTCACCCGGCTGCCACCGATCACGTCGAGCCAGTCGGTGACGTTGAACTTGGCGCGGGTGTAGAGGCCGTATTGGTCGGATTTGGACCAGTTACCGTTGACCCGCTCATAGTCATTCTTGGGAATATCGATACTGCCCGGGTTGTAGACGTTGATCGGGAAGTACTCGCCGCCACCGTATTCAAAGTCCTTGTCCAGGTGCTGGTACTCGGCGCCTACGGTGAACTCGTGATTGCGATTGGCGAATTCGAACGGCGTGGTCACGAAGCTGTCGACGCCGATGGTCTTGATGTGGGTGTAGTAGTCGTACGCCACGGCCGAGCTGTCACCCGTAGCCGGATCGACCGTACCGTCCGCCCAGGTGAAGTTTCGCTGCGGCGTTTCAGCGTCGCGGTAGGTGACGGTGGTCTTGAACTGACCCCCATTGTCCAGCGCGTGATCGACCTCGGCGAAGGACTCCCAGACTTTCTCGTTCAGGGTGTTCCACTTGGCATCGACGGAGGTCGAGCGCGGCACGTCCAGCAACTTGCCATCGGCAAAGGCCGGCAAACCGAACGCCGGGGTGGAGTGGTTCTGCTGATAGGCGCCACCGACCGACAGGGTGGTGGATGGGTCGAGGTCGAATTCCAGGCGACCGTAGACCATCGGGCGTTCGTTCTGGGCGGAGTCGACGAAGGACTTGTTGTTCTCGTAAGCGGTGATGAAGCGCCCGCGCACGGTGCCCTGATCGTTCAACGGGCCGGTGACGTCAACCATCGAACGGTAGTGGTCATAGGAGCCTGCGCCCAGTTCGCCGCCGAGGGCGAATTTGTTCAGCGCGCGTTTGCGCACCACGTTGATGGTGCCGCCGGGTTCGCCAGCGCCTTGATACAGGCCCGACGGGCCGCGCAACACTTCGACGCGGTCGTACATCGCAAGGTCGAAGCTGGTGCCCAAGTCGCCCTGGCCGGTCGGTTGCGACACGCCGTCAACTTGTACCTGATCGACGAGGAAGCCGCGCATGTAGACGTCGTTCAGGCTGGAACCGGAGTTGTACGTCTTGATGGTGACGCCGGTGACCTGACGCATCGCGTCTTGCAGGCTGTTCATGTTCTGGTCGTCCATGCGCTGGCGCGTGACGACGGACACTGACTGCGGAATGTCCTTGAGCTTGATGTTGCCCTTGCCGATGCTGACTTCATCGGAGGTGTAGGAATGTGTGCCTTCGGTGGTCGGCCCCGGTGCCACGCCGGAAATCGCGGTCGCGCCCAGTTGCAGCGCACTGGAGTTGCCCGCCACCGGAATCAGCGACACGGTGTTGCCAGTCAGTTGAAACGTAATGCCGCTCCCCAGCAGCAACGTGTTCAGTGCCTGTTCCGGCTCCAGATTGCCGGAGACCGCCGTCGATTTGAGGCCGTTGACCATGTCTTGGCTGTACAGAATCTGCAGATCGGTCTGTTGACCCAGTTGCTGCAGCGCGCTGGCCAGCGATTGCGCAGGAACGTTGACGTTAACCGGCGCTGCCTGGACTTCAGACGTGCCCAGCAGCAACAGGGTCAGCAGCGCACCCGGCACGACTGTTCGGAATTTTTTTTGCGGCGCGATTGCCAGTGCCAACGGCGCGCGGGACAGGGTAGGGCTTTGCATTGCTCAAATCGCTCCTAAGGTGTGCAGTTTTTTAGTTAATGATAATTATTATTAGACGCATCACCCCGGCGAAACCGGAAAACAAACTCCGAAAATCGTCGAGGTCGTTGAATTCAAGGGTGCTCAGGCGGTCGCTCGCTCCGTCACCACCCTGCCCGATTCCATGCGCACCAGCTGATCGGCCGTGTCGAAATAGCGATCGTCATGGGAGATGACGATGATGGTTTTGCCCAGACGCTTAAGGTCCGGAAGCAGCTCGGTGTAGAAGATCCGGCGGAAGGTCGGGTCCTGGTCGGCCGCCCATTCGTCAAACACCAGCACCGGGCGTTCTTCCAGCCAGGCATTGACCAGTGCCAGGCGTTTACGCTGGCCGGTGGAGAGGTCGGTGGTGGTGAAACTGCCGTCCTTGACGCTGACCTTGTGGGCGATTTCCAGGCGTTGCAGGTATGTGTTGGCGTCTTCGGGAATGTGCTGATCGCCCTGCACCACGTCATCGAACAGGTAGTAGTCGGCAAAAATCGTGGTGAACAATTGGCGGTAGTCGTCACGGTTCTGCGCATCGATGCCTTCGCCGTTGAGCAGGATTTCGCCTTGTTGCGGCGCATAAAGTCCCAGCAACAATTTGATCAGCGTGGTCTTGCCACAGCCGTTTTCGCCGACGATGAAAATGATGTCGCCCTGTTCGATGGTCAGGTTCACCGGCCCCAGGCAGAAGGCTTCGCTGCCCGGTGCGGCGGGGAAGGCATAGCTGACGTTGTCCAGTTGCAGGCTGTTGACCACGGCCGGTTTTTTGCCGGTGTCGTTGAGCAGCAGGTGCGGCTCGGGCGAGGAGAACTGGCTCGACAGTTCGGCGATGCGGCGGAAGGCAATCCGCGCCCGGCTGACCACCGGCAAGGTGCCGACCAAGTGCTCGATGGGGCCTTTCATGTACAGCAACACCAGGACGAAGCCGCTCATCACCGACTTGTCGGCGCTGGGCCAGAACGATTGCAGGGCCAGCGCGAGGCCGATGACCACGAAGAACAGCATCGACCCCAGCGTCTTGGCGATCACGAAGGTATTGATCGAACGCACCTGGGTGTTGCAGATGAAGTCGGCCGTGCCCTCAATGCCCGAGGTGAACATGCGCTGGCGACGCGGCCGGTGAATGCGCAGTTCCTTGGCGCCGCCGGCGATGGCGTTGTAGTGTTTTTGCAGTTCGTCTTCGGCGTCACGGGCGGCCATGAAGCCTTTGATGCCTTTGCCCTGGGCGTAGAACTGGATGCCGGTGCCGATGGCAATCGCCAACACCATCATCAGGAACATCGGCCACGACAGCAGCGCCAGGTAGCCCATGCAGCCGAGGGTCACGGTCAGGGAAATGGCCAGCGGCGCGAAGGCAAACGCGAAGTCGCTGATGGTGTCGACGTCATGGGTCAGCACCGGGATCAAGCGGTGGCTGCGATAGCGTTCAATCTGTTCGATGGGCGCTGACAGCACCTTTTCTCCCAGCTCTTTGCGCAGCTTGGCAATGATGTGCTGGCCAACGTAGTTGGTGCCGATGTCCGAGCAGATCGAACTCGCCAGCGCCAACAGGCAGAGGCCGCCGAACAATGCGACCACACCTTGGGTCAGGCCACTTTGCGAATGCAGCGCATTGTTGATCGTGGCCAGCAGCACCGTCACGCTCAGACCGCCCACCATGCCCAGAATGATTGACAGGCTGACCACCAGCCGGAACGGTTTCAGGAGGGTGAACAATTCATGAATTGCACCGCGCGTGGGGTGGGTCTTGAGGAGATGCATATGAGGACGGTCCCTTGGGTCGTGAGGCATACCCAGTAGAACGTGTGGTCAGGCGTTTAATTTAGACGGCCGCCGACTGGCGGCGGCCGCAGGGGGAGGGGGCTCAGCCTTTGGACGGCAGCTCGCGCACGACACGGAAACCGATCCAGTCGCCACGGGTTTGCGGGTAGATGTTGTTGCGGTTGCCGGAGCGCGAGAACACCGGCGCTTCGCCCCAGTCATTGCCGCGAATCTGCAGGGCTTCGCAGTTGGCTTCGACCCAGGCGCTGCCGTCGGTGGGGGCGCCGATGTAATCGCTGTGTTCGCAGTCGGCGATCCACTCGTAGACGTTGCCGTGCATGTCGTACATACCGAAGGCGTTCGGCGGGTAGCTGCCGGCCGGGGAGGTGTAGCTATAGCCGTCGGTTGGCCCGTACGTATTGGCATGGGTGGCGATGCTGTACTCGGTGCCCTCATCGAACGGGAACGGGAACGGTCCGGTTGATCCGGCACGGGCGGCGTATTCGCGCTGAGCCTCGCTGACGATGTGGTAGTGCTGGCCGGTCTTGAGCGACAGCCACGCGACATACGCGCTGACCTCGGCAAAGTTCATGCACACCGCCGGCTGGCGCGGGCCCTGTGGATAACGCGGTTTGCTGTTGATGCACTCGCGGCCGGGGCGGGTGTCGCCATCGGGAAGGGTGATCCCGGTTTCTTTCAGGTAGTGGTCCCATTCATCGGAGGTGATCTGGTACCGGCTCATGGCGAATGGCTTGGCGAACGTCACTTCGTGCATCGGGCCTTCATCGGGTTCGCGACCGACTTCACCTTCCGGCGTGCCCATGGTGAAGGTGCCGGCGGGCAGCACCACCATTTCCGGGCAGTGGCGGCAATCCTTGAACACCTTGCCTGGCAGCGGCGCAGTGGAGGCCTGGGCGGCGCCGGGCAACGCGGCGCCGAGCAACGCCAGCAGGGTCAGCGCCCGCCATTGTGGGCGCGACGATCCGAGTCTGTGCAGGATGTTTTTCATGAGCATTCTCGCTAAAGGAAATCAGTGTTTCAGAGCTTGCTGGCCAACAGCGCCATGACGCGGTCGATGTGCGCCTCGGTGTTGAGCAGGCCCGGGGACAGGCGAATGATCGGCCCGACATCGCGGTCGACGGCATCACAGACCACGCGCTGGTCCATCAGGAAATTGGCCACTTCCTCGCAGTCCCGGTTCTTGATGCGGAAGAAGGTGAAACCGGCGGAATATTCGGGCGACAGCGGCGTGACGAGCTCCACCGACGGATGCGCCTGCAATTTTTTTTTCAGGTAACTGTTGATCTCGTGAATGCGCGCCTGCACCTCGGCCTTGCCCAGTTCCAGATGCAACTTGAACGCTTCGGTCAGCGCCCAGCGGTGTTCAAACGAGTGATAGCCGCCGTAGGTCATGACGGTTGAAAACGTGGTCGCTTCGGAGAACGTCGGGATGGTCGGCGTGATGTTTTTCATCTCCTCGGAGCGCGCGCAAATGATCCCGGTGCCCCGTGGGCCGAACATCCATTTGTGGGTGCCGGCGATGAAGTAGTCGCAATGCATGTCCGGGAAATCGAGGTTTTCCACGCCGAAACCGTGGACGCCATCGACCACATACAGGATGCGATCCTTTTCCTCGCGGTCGCGGTTTTTCTCGGCGACCAGTTTGCCGATCTCGCCGATGGGCAGCTTCACACCGCTGCCGGAATGCACCCAGGTCATGCCCAGCACGCGGGTCTCGGGGCGGATGTTGCGGGCAATCGAAGCCAGTATTTCGTCGGTCGAAACCTTGTACGGGTCTTCGAACAATTTGATTTTGCGAACCTGGGTGCCGTCCTTTTGCGTGCGGAATTCGAACACGCTGTTGGCCGCGTAGTGTTCATGCTCGCTGGTGAGGATTTCCTGATCTGGACGCACATGGATACCGGCATAAATCATTGCCAGGCCCTCGGTGGTGCTGCCGGTCAGGGCGATTTGCGACGGTTTGGCGTTCAGGTAACGGCCGGCCCACACGCGGACTTCTTCTTCGCGGCGTTCGGTTTCGCCACGATGCCAGTCCATCGCCAGACCGGGGTTGCGGTCGAGGTTGGCGCGGTGCATCTCGATCGCCTCGCGCACCGGCCGTGGGTGCGAGGTCACCAGAAAATTGGCGAAATGCAGGTAGTCGGGGTCCTGATTGAACAACTGGCGAAACTGCGCCCATTTGTCTTTGGGCAGCGGCGCCGGCGTGGCGGCGAGCGCGGGCAGGTTGACCGCAGAACTCAGGGGGATGCCGGCCGCAACAATACCGGCCTGCTTGAGGAATGTACGACGGTTGGTCATGAATGCGGTTCGCTTGGCAAAGGTGAATGTCAGTGTTTGGCGACGGGTCTGGAGGACTTCTGCACCTGATCCCAGACCCGCAGGAAGTTGCCGCCCCAGAGCTTGGCAATGTCGGCTTCGCTGTAGCCGCGACTGATCAGTTCGGCGGTCACGTTGCGCGCCTCGCTCACGTCTTTCCAGCCGTTGAGGCCGCCACCGTCGTTGAAGTCGGAGCTGATGCCGACGTGATCGATGCCGATTTTTTTCACCGCATAATCGATGGCGTCGCCGTAATCCTTGAGGGTGGCCTTGGGTTCTTCATCGACGATGCCGTAGAGCTGACTGGCGTATTCGCCGAAGCGCTGTTCCGACCACACGGTGATCACCGGGTCGCCCGGCATCAGCGCCATCTCCAGGCCTTGCAGCGGTTGCAGGTCGAAACGCGCACGCAGGGCGTTGAGTTTGTCCTGGGTGGCCTGGCTCAACGGCTTGATGTAGGTCGGGAAACCGACGATCTGCACCACGCCGCCGCTGTTCTTGATCAACTGCATTTCGCTGTCGCTGAGGTTGCGCGGGATGTCCACCAGCGCGCGGGGCGCCGAGTGCGAGGCGACCATCGGCGCGCGGCTCAATTGACTGACTTGCTCCAGCGCTTTGCTCGACATTTGCGACACGTCGATGATCACGCCGAGGTCGTTCAGGCGATGCACCGCTTGCTTGCCCAGCTCCGACAGGCCATCCAATGCATCGCGGGAATCATTGAAAAACGGCAGCGGCCGGGACGAGTCGGCCCAGGCGTTGTTGCCCACGTAACTGAAGCCAAACATGCGCATTCCGCGCGCGGCCCACTTGTCCAGGGCGTTGACGTCGTTGCCCAGCGGGTAGGCGTTGAGCATGCTGATGAACACAGCGAACTTGCCCTCGCCATGCAGGCGCCGGAAATCGTCCGGGGTGTAGGCAATGGCGACCTGATTGGGGAAGTCGCGCACCAGGGTGCTGATGATTTTGTAGCGGGTTTCCTGTTCGTGACGGGCTTCGTCGATGAACCCGGCGGTCGGGCGGTGCGGGGCGTTGTCGCCGTTCCAGATTTCCGGCCAGCCGAAAATGGTCAGCGCCGCGCCGGACAGGCGACCGCGTGCCGCCTTGACCAGGTCGAACTGGCCGCTGCCGTCCTTGTCGGCCTCGTTTTCGGCGGTGCCGAAATCCATCGGGACGGTGATGTGGCTGTCGAACGAGAGGAGGCGCTCTTGCAGTTCATCGGCCTGTTTCATCACCGCGACCGGGTAGCCGGGGTTGTCGTTGAGCCAATACTCCCAAGCCGCAAACCCGGCCGCGCCGGCGATGGCCAGCGCCAGGGGCAGGCCAATGAAAAGAGCCTTTTTCGAACGAGGTTTTGTCATTGCCATCTCAGTCAGGTTCGCCGTCGAGGGTGCAGGCGCGGGGGCCTTTGCTATCTGGGAAGAACGAGTGGCTGGTCAGGAAATTTAGTGAGGTTGATGGCCTTTTCGCGAGCAAGCCCGCTCCCACAGGTGATCTTCAGCGTTCACTCAATCGGTGTGTGCGGGCTTGCTCGCGAAGCTTTTAAATTTGTCGTCGTAATAAACGTTCTAGCTTGGATAAAGCCTGCTCCATGGCTGACCCAGGTAGGGCAATGACGATTTCTCGACGATGGTTCCTGGCGGGTCTGGCACTGACCGGCGCGGCCCTGCCTGCGGCGTATTACGGGCATCGCCAACTGACAAAAGCGGACCCGAGCATTACCCCAGGCGAAGCGTCATTTGACGTCGCGGATGCGGCCGGGCAGCGGTTGGCCAACACCTTGCAGGGCGTCTGGGACATTCGCTTCGAGGGTCGTGACGCCGGGCTCGACGGCTTGCCTCGCGAGGGGCTGCAACTGCTGCTCGATATCGGTCACAAGGGCCGTGGGCTCAACGGTTTTCTCGATACCTTCGAGGCGCTGCGTGGCGGGCCGCCGCCGCGCTATCGGGTGCTCGGTGATCTGGCCGGCAACGACACCACCGAGCTGAGCTGGCGCTTGATCGATTGCCGCTCCCCGACCGGGACGCCGGATTACGAGTTCACCTTCACGCTGGACGAGGTCTGGGCCGCATTCGGCAATGCTGGCAGCGGCACCTTGAGTGGGCGCGTGCTGCGTCTGGATCGTCCGTTGGCCTTGACCGCTCAGGACCACCGTTTCGTCGCGGTCAAACAAGTGTTCCCTGAAGCGCGCGAGCGTGCGGGCCTGGGCCCAGCGTTGCTGGCGTGGCTGATTTCGCCCGAGCACCGCTTGTTCCATCAGCTCTGGCACGCTTCGCGAGACAAATGGCACACCTTGTCCGAAGACAAGCGCAACGCCTTGCGTGGTATCGGCTGGCAGCCGGGGCGGCGGGACAAGGAGCGCGATGCGCGCGGGCCGCGCAAGGACCGCAATGGCTCGGGCATCGACTTTTTCTTTATGCACCGGCACATGCTCGGCATCGCGCGCTCCCTGCAAGACTTGCCGTCCTGGCAGCAATTTCCGCTGCCGCAACCGGAGCTGGTGCGTGATCGCCAGGGCTTTGCCCGTTACTTCGACAACCACGACGGTACCGCGCTGCCGCCGGCCTGGCGCGCCGATGACGATGACGAATATTCGCAGTGGGTGGCCGATCTCAAGACGGCCGAGACTTACCACAGTAATTTTCAGGTCTGGGAATCGCGCTACCGTGACCCGCGCTACTTGTCGAAACTGACCCTGGGGCAGTTCGGTTTCGAGGTCGAACTGGGCCTGCATGACTGGCTGCACATGCGCTGGGCATCGGTGCCCCGCGATCCATCCAACGGTCAGCCCGTGCCGTTCGCCCGCGACACCGCAGACTTTTCCGCCCGTTGGTTCGCGGCGGAAAACGACTTTCTTGGCGACCCGTTTTCATCCCATGTGAACCCGGTGTTCTGGCATTTCCACGGCTGGATCGACGACCGGCTCGAAGACTGGTTCCGTGCGCACGAGCGCTTTCATCCGGGGGAAGTCAGTCGGCTGGAGGTCAATGACGTGCCTTGGTTTGCGCCCGGGCGCTGGGTCGAGATCGACGATCCGTGGCTGGGCCCGAGCACCCATGGCTGCAACACCACGCCGGGGTTGCAGGCGGGCAAATCGGTGGAAATGGACCCGGAAACCATGAAGCTGGCGCTGCGGATTACCTTTGGCGAAGACGAGAAGAAATTGGCAGATCTGTTTAGAAAGGTGCCGCAACGGCCGTGGTATGCGCGGAATCTGAAGGCCAAGCCGATGACCCGTTAAGCCAGAGATACCGCGTTATCGTTCAATCGCGGGCAAGCCCACTCCCACAGGTTACCTGTCGTGTCCCGATCCTGCGGCACACCTAAATCCTGTGGGAGCGGGCTTGCCCGCGATGACGGACTCAGAAACGCTGCAAATCACAGCACCTGCCACCCACCCCCAAGCGCCTTGTACAACGCAATGCTCGCCTGCAACCTCGACAACCGCAGCTGCACATTCAGATCTTGCGCGGCGTACAGCGTGCGCTGCGTTTCCAGCACCGTCAGCAAATCCTCGGCCCCAGCCTGATAGCGGCTTTGCGCAATATCGAAAGCCGTTTGCGCCTGAGTCAATTCTTCAGTCTGCCATTGGCGCTGGGCGTCCAGTCCGCGAATACCGGTCAGGGCTTTTTCCACGTCGGCAAAGCCGTTGATGATCGCGCCACGGTAGGTTTCCAGCAGCTCTTGCTGGCGCGCCGTGGCTTTGTCGCGTTCGGCGCTCAGGCGTCCGTTGTTGAATATCGGCGCGACCAATCCGGCGGTGAGGTTGTAGAACGGGCTGCGCAGCACATCGCTGAAGGTGTCGGCGCCAGAACCGAGCTGGGCGCTCAATGTCACGGTGGGCAGCATTTTCGCCCGGGCCACGGTCACGTCGGCGCGTGCCGCCGCCAACTGCGCTTCAGCGCGAGCGATGTCCGGGCGGCGGTTGAGCAAGTCGCTGGGCACGCCCACGCCGATGACCGGCCAACTGAGCTCATCGAAGCGCTGATCGTCGAGCTTGAATGCTTGAACGGGGCGGCCGAGGAGGGCGGCGAGGGTGATCCGCGCTTCGTCGGCTTGTTGCTGCACCAGCGGCAGTTGCCGTTGTTGCGCGGCCACCAGGCTCTTTTGCTGCGCCAATTCCAGGGCGGTGGCCGAGCCTGCGTCGAAGCGGGTTTGTACCAGGTTCAAAACCTTTTGCGCGTTCGCCAGATTGAGCTGCGCGATGCGCTGTTGTTCCTGCAATGACAACGCTTGCGCATAGGTGCTGGCTACTGCGCTGAGCAGCGTCAACTCGACCGTGTTGCGATCGAACTCACTGGCCCGCAAGCCCCATTGCGCGCTGTCGCGGGAGGCGCGCAGGCCACCCCAGAAATCGATTTCATAACTGGCGCTGAGGCTGGCGTCGAAGTAGTCCACCGCCTTGTTGCTGTCGTCGGCGTCCAGTTGGCTGTAGCCGTTGCCGCGCATCAGCTTCTGGCGATTGGCGTTCACCGCTGACTTCACTTCCGGCAACAGCGAACCACCAGCAATCACGGTCGACGCCTGGGCCTGACGAACGCGCGCCAGTGCGGCCGCGAGGTCATAACTGCCGACACGGGCCTGTTCAATCAATTGATCGAGCTGTGGGCTGCCAAAGTGCGTCCACCACTGGGCGTTGCGCAACACGGCGGTTTCACTGTGCGCCGAATGCCAGGTGGGCGGCGGCTGCAGGCCACTGTCCGGACGCGGGTCCGGGCTGGCGCA
The DNA here is from genome assembly GCF_045447035.1 of Pseudomonas sp. O230. Lineage (NCBI taxonomy): Bacteria > Pseudomonadati > Pseudomonadota > Gammaproteobacteria > Pseudomonadales > Pseudomonadaceae > Pseudomonas > Pseudomonas sp. O230. The sequence goes on from NZ_JBJGXN010000003.1 coordinate 69,541, forward strand.
CGCGCTGAGCAACACGCAGAGGGTCAACAGGCTGAGTGGCGCTTTCATAGATCGATCATTCACTGGTAAGGGCCGTGACCGGGTCGAGCCGGGCAGCTTTGCGAGCCGGCATGAAGCCGAAGACAACACCGGTGACCAGGGCGCAGCCGAAGGCGCCGAGTACCGCTATCAAAGAGAACGCCACGGCCACTTCGCTGAGAATCAGCACGCCGCCGACGATCAGCGCCAGGGCAATGCCGGCGAGGCCGCCGACCACCGAGAGCATCACCGCTTCGGTGAGAAACTGCCGGAGGATGTCGCGCTGGCGGGCGCCGGTGGCCATGCGGATGCCGATCTCGCGGGTGCGTTCGCGCACGGTCATGAGCATGATGTTCATCACGCCAATCCCGCCCACCAATAGCGAAATCGCGGCGATCGAACCGAGCATCAGCGACAGGGTGTTTTGCGTGCGCGCTTCGGCCTGAATCATCGCCGCGTTGTTGGTCAGTTCGAAATCCTTTTTGCCGTCGTGCAGGCGCAACATCAACTGCTCGATGGCGGTTTCCGTCTCTTTGACCTTGCGCGCATCAGCCGCCGCGATGGCCACGTATTCGGGGTTGTGGGTGCCGAACAGCCGCACACTCGCGGCGGAATACGGGATGGCGATGCGGTCGTCGCTGTCGGTATCGCCGGAGCTGGCGCCTTTTTCCGCGAGCACGCCGACCACCTGGAACGGCACATTTTCGATCAGGATGTACTGGCCGATCGGGTTGGCCACGTCCTTGAGCAATTTGGTCCGCACCTTGTGGCCGATCACCGCGACGGCCGCCGCGTTGCGCTCATCTTCCTGGGTGAAATAGCTGCCTTCGACCACTGGCCAATTGAAGATTGCCGGGAAGTTTGTGTCGTTGCCGCCAACGTAGCTCAAGTGATCGAGGTTGCCGAAACGCACCCCGGCTTCCTGGCCGTTGACCGGCATGATGCGCGTCACCTGCGGCAAGCTGCCGACGGCTGCGACGTCATCGAGGGTGATGATGCCCAGCGGCGTTCGCGGGTTCGGGGCCGAGCCGCTGAGGTAAATGATGTTCGAGCCGAACGCGCCCATCTGCGCCATGACCTGACGCTTGCTGCCTTCACCGACGGCCAGCATCACCACCACCGATGCGACGCCGATGATGATCCCGAGCAGCGTCAGGGCGGTGCGAAACCTGTTGATCCACATCACCCGCCACGCGGCGTGCACCGCGTCCACCAGTTCGCCTTTCCAGGCGCCGGTGGCTTCAGCGCCTTCGCTCAGGCGCTTGCGCAAGTCGACGGCTTGCAGCGCGCCGGGGTTGGCCGAGCTTTGTACGTCGGGGTTGTTGTGGGCGCTGTCGCTGATGATCAGCCCGTCGCGGATTTCGATGATGCGTTTGGCCCTGGCCGCGACTTCGCGGTCGTGGGTGATGAGAATCACCACATGGCCCTGGCTCGCCAGTTCATCCAGCAGCGTCATGACCTCGGCGCCACTGTGGCTGTCGAGGGCGCCGGTGGGTTCGTCGGCGAGAATGATGTGGCCGCCGTTCATCAAGGCGCGAGCGATGGACACCCGTTGTTGCTGGCCGCCGGAGAGTTGGTGCGGGCGGTTGCCGGTGCGCGAGGCCAGGCCGAGGCGGTCGAGCAGGGCGGCGGCGCGGGCGTGGCGTTCGGCAGCCGGGGTGCCTGCGTAGATCGCCGGCATCTCGACGTTTTCCTGGGCCGAGCCGGACGGAATCAAGTGATAGCCCTGGAACACAAAACCAAAGGCTTCGCGACGCAGCCAGGCCAGTTCATCACTGTCGAGCCCGGCGACGTTTTCCCCGGCGAAGCGGTATTCGCCCGAGGTCGGGCGGTCGAGGCAGCCGAGGATGTTCATCAGCGTCGACTTGCCGGAACCGGACGCGCCGACAATCGCCACAAATTCCCCGGCATGGATCGACAGGTCGATGCCCCGCAACACGTGAACCTGCGGTGAATCACCGCCGCCGTAGGATTTGCGAATGTCCTGCAGGTCGATCAGGGGCGTCAGCATTTAGCCGCCACTCCCGTCGACCGGGCCGATCAACAGGTGATCGCCTTCTTGCAAGCCGTCGAGGATCTGCACCCGCAGGCGATCGCTGATGCCGGTGCGCACCTCACGTTGCTCGATACGACCGTTTTTGGCGACGACCTGGGCGCTCTGAATGTTCGGTTGCGTACCGCCTTGCAGCGCGGCGATGGGGGCGGTGAGCACGTCTTTCGCCTGAGCGGACACGAAGAACACCTGGGTGGTCATTTCCGCCATCAGTGCGTTATCGGCGTTGTCGACGTCGAGCAGCACGGTGTACAGCACCACGCGGGCGCTGCCGCTTTTGCTCGAACTGGCGGGGCTGCCGCTGCCCTGACTGGTCTGATCCAAGGGCTTGGGCGGCACCGGCAGAATCTGCCGCACGGTGCTGCTCCAGCGCCGCTTGCCGCCGCTGAGGGTGGTGAACCACGCCGTCATGCCGGGTTTGACGTGGCCGATGTCGGCTTCCGAGACTTCGGCCCAGACCGTCATCGGCGACAACTTGGCGATGCGTAGAATCAGCGGCGTTTGCTGTTGCGCATTCAGGGTCTGGCCGACCCGGGCATCCAGTGCGACCACGGTGCCGGACATCGGCGCGTAGATTCGCGTGTAGCCGAGCTCGGCCTGATCGCTGCGCAGGTTGGCCTGGGCCTGGCGGATCTGCGCCTGGAACATGTCGATACGCGCCTGGGTGGCGCGCAGCTCGGCCTGGGCGGTTTGCACGTCTTCTTCGCGGGTGGCGCCGCCGGCCTTGAGGTTCTGCTGGCGCTGGTACTTTTGCCGGGCCAGTGCGTGCTGTGCCCTTTGTTCCTCGAGTTGCGCCTTGAGGTTTTCGATGGAGAAGCGTCCGGCGTCGAGTTTGGCCTGTTGCGTGGACGGGTCGATTTCCACCAGCAACTGGCCTTCCTTGATCACGTCACCGACTTCCACGTGGATGTTCTGGATCTGCCCGGACGCCTGTGCACCGACGTCGACGTAGCGTCGAGGTTGCAAGGTGCCGAGGGCGGTGACGCTGCTTTCGATGTCGCCACGGCTGACTTGCACAGTGGCGAATTTGTCTCGGCCGGGCGGGATGACCTGCCAGGCAGCCACGGCGATAACGGGGATCAGACAAAGGGCTACAAGCAGGGCGCGTCGGGTCTGTCGGGGACGTTTCATGCAGGGTTCCGGCCAATGGAAATCGGCCCGCCGTTCAGCCTGCGCACGAAATCCGGCAACAGTTGAACGCTGTCGGGAAGCCGACAGAGACGGGGAGCTGTCCTTTATACGAGGAACGCGGCGGGGAATTTAGGCGCGGACATATAGGGTTACACCTGTAGTTCAAGACTATTTACCGGGCAAGGTGAAGCAATACTTTAAATCTATATGAGAATTACTATAAATTACGCAGCTCGAACTGCCACTATCGTGCCACTGCCCATTTTCGGCGGTCGTCGACGTGGCTCAAGGATAGAAACCGCATCCCTGCGGCCGGGAGTCATGGTTGGAAAACTACTATCGCGAGCTGGTGTGTTTCCTCAACGCCAAGCTGGGCAACCGTCAGGTGGCTGAAGATGTGGTGCATGACGCTTATGTGCGGGTTCTGGAACGTTCCAGCGACACGCCGATCGAGCAGCCCCGGGCATTCCTTTATCGCACTGCGCTCAATCTGGTGATCGACGACCATCGGCGCAATGCCTTGCGTCAGGTCGAGTCGCTGGAAGTGCTCGATAGCGAAGAGCGCTACTTCACCCCTTCGCCCCACAGCAGCCTCGACCACGGCCAACGCCTGGAGATGCTTCAGCGTGCCCTGGCGGAATTGCCACGGCTGTGCCGCGAGAGTTTCCTGCTGCGCAAGATCGATGGCCTGTCGCACCCGGAAATCGCCGAACGCCTGGGAATTTCACGGGCGCTGGTGGAGAAGCACATCGTCAATGCGATGAAGCATTGCCGCGTGCGGATGCGCCAGTGGGATGCCCACTGATCTTCTTCGGAAGGTAACAACATTAAATTTTTTTTCATTGTCCTCGTTCCCTATCAACAGACGACCTGCTGTCCTGCTCAAGGCTGGTCAGGTCACTTAGGCTTACTCCCCACTGTTGAGGGGTTCATCCAGAGGACACTGGAAATGACACAGGCAATTGCATCGCCCATCGTTCACGACCTGATCGGCGTCGGCTTCGGCCCTTCGAACCTGGCGTTGGCCATCGCACTGCAAGAGCGCGGGCCGAGCCAGGGCGAGCTGGATGTACTGTTTCTCGACAAGCAGGCGGATTATCGCTGGCACGGCAACACCCTGGTGACCCAGAGCGAATTGCAGATTTCCTTCCTCAAGGACCTGGTGACCCTGCGCAACCCGACCAGCCCGTATTCCTTCGTCAACTACCTCAAGCACCACGGTCGTCTGGTGGATTTCATCAACCTCGGCACGTTCTATCCATGCCGCATGGAATACAACGACTACCTGTGCTGGGTCGCCGGGCAATTTGCCGAACAGAGCCGCTACGGCGAAGAAGTGCTGACCATCGAACCGGTGCTGCACAACCAGCAGGTCGAAGCGTTGCGCGTGATCTCCCGCGATACCCAGGGCCAACAACACGTGCGTACCGCTCGTTCGGTGGTCGTCAGTGCTGGCGGAACACCGCGCATACCCGAAGCGTTCAAGGCGTTGAAGGATGACGGGCGCGTGTTCCATCACTCGCAGTACCTGGCACAAATGGCCAAGCAGCCGTGCGTGAACAATCAACCGATGAGCATCGCGATCATCGGCGGCGGGCAGAGCGCGGCGGAAGCCTTCATCGATTTGAACGACAGCTTCCCGTCGGTGCAGGTCGACATGATCCTGCGCGGCTCGGCGCTGAAACCGGCGGATGACAGCCCGTTCGTCAACGAAGTGTTCTCGCCGGAGTTCACCGACCTGGTGTTCCAGCAGGCGAGCAGCGAGCGCGAGCGCCTGGTCAACGAGTACCACAACACCAACTATTCGGTGGTGGACATCGACCTGATCGAACGCATCTACGGCATCTTCTATCGCCAGAAAGTCTCGGGCATCGCCCGTCATGCCTTCCGCACCCTGACCACTATCGAAAAAGCCACCGCCACCGAACGCGGCATCGAACTGGCCGTGCGCAACAACGCCACCGGCGAAGTCACGGTTCGGCATTACGACGCTGTGGTATTGGCCACCGGTTACGAGCGCCAGATGCACCGCAAACTGCTGGCGCCGCTGGAGCAATACCTGGGTGATTTCGAGGTGGACCGCAATTACAAACTGATCACCGATGAACGCTGCAAGGCCGGCATCTACATGCAGGGCTTCTGCCAGGCGAGCCACGGGTTGAGCGACACGCTGTTGTCGATCCTGCCGATTCGCGCGGATGAGATTGCCGGGTCGTTGTATGAGCATGGCAAACACCGTGGGCATGGTCGTTCGGTGGTGGACCTGCTGCTAGCGACAGCCAGTTAAGATTCTCGGCAACTTTGAGGCCGTCATCGCGGGCAAGCCCGCTCCCACAGTGATCTCCGTCTTACACAAAATCTGTGTTCACTGACGATCCCTGTGGGAGCGGGCTTGCCCGCGATGGGGCCCGAAATAACACCGAAAATTTTCAAAGCTGAACCCTTCCTGAAGAACCCCGCAATTCCCCCGCAACACACCTTTGCTTCGTTTACTCTCCAGAAATCGGGGCGTAAGCTTCGCGCGTTTTCATCAATAGCGGAGACCCACAGTGGGTACTTGTTCGAGTGACAGTAGTCGGCCGGTTCCAATAACCGGCACATCCTCGGCAAGATAACGCGCACATTTTTTGTGCCGTTGTCTCGCCGAAAAAGCGAGCAGCGGCATCCCGATTGCGGCCAGTCCTGGTCCGTGTCCCGACGTCCTCTCATCGACGCTGAACCGTGCGTGATGTTCGACTTGTTGTCGTCATCGCGGCGCACCGACACGCCTGCTGGAAGGTTTCCCGGCTGACCCTGGGGGAACTGCCATGAACCTGAACCTGCTCAAGGAATTCTTCGCCGGATTCCTGCGCACCCGCCACATCGCCCGACACTTCCGCCGCCTGGCGCTGCTGGAAACCTTCACCGACACCACGGTCAGCCGTGAGGTGCCGCCGACCCTGGCTCAAACTCTGGTGAGCGCCGCCAACAGCGACACCGGCCAATTGCTGAACAACCTCAATAGCCACACCGACGGCCTGAGCGAAGACGAGGCCGATGCACTGCGCGTGCAATTCGGCCTCAACGAAGTCGAGCACGAACAACCGCTGCCGTGGTGGATTCACCTGTGGCACTGCTACAAAAACCCGTTCAACCTGCTGCTGACATTGCTCGCGGTCATCTCCTGGCTGACCGAAGACATGAAAGCCGCCATCGTGATTTTCTCGATGGTGGTGCTCTCGACCTTGTTGCGCTTCTGGCAGGAAACCAAATCCAACCAGGCCGCCGACGCGCTCCAGGCAATGGTCAGCAACACCGCCACGGTCATGCGTCGCGATGCCCTGCGCAGCGAAGTGCCGATCAAACAGCTGGTGCCGGGTGACCTGGTCGTGCTCTCGGCCGGCGACATGATTCCCGCCGATTGCCGGGTGCTCAGTGCCAAGGATTTGTTCGTCAGCCAGGCGGCGATGACCGGCGAATCGATGCCGGTGGAAAAATTCCGCCATCAGCAGGACAGCGACACCCGCAATCCGCTGGACCTCGACAACCTCCTGTTCATGGGCACCAACGTGGTGTCCGGCACGGCGATTGCGGTGATTCTGACCACCGGCAACAGCACCTATTTCGGTGCGCTGGCCCAGCGGGTCGGCGCCACCGACCGCGCGCCGACGTCGTTCCAGACCGGGGTCAACAAAGTCAGCTGGCTGCTGATCCGCTTCATGTTTGTCATGGCGCCGCTGGTGCTGTTTATCAACGGTTTCACCAAAGGCGACTGGACCGAAGCGCTGCTGTTCGCGCTGTCGATTGCCGTGGGCCTGACCCCGGAAATGCTGCCGATGATCGTTACCTCGACCCTGGCCAAAGGTGCGGTGTTCCTGTCGCGCAAAAAAGTCATCGTCAAACGCCTCGACGCGATCCAGAACTTCGGCGCCATGGACGTGCTCTGCACCGACAAAACCGGCACCCTGACCCAGGACAAAATCTTTCTGGCGCGTAACGTCGACGTCTGGGGCAACGACGCCGACGACGTGCTGGAAATGGCCTACCTCAACAGCTACTACCAGACCGGCCTGAAAAACCTGCTGGACGTGGCGGTGCTTGAACACGTCGAGGTCCACCGTGAACTGAAAGTCGGCACGGCGTTTCGCAAGGTCGATGAGATCCCGTTCGACTTCACCCGGCGGCGCATGTCGGTGGTGGTCGCCGAGCGTGGTCAACCGCATCTGTTGATCTGCAAAGGTGCGGTGGAGGAGGTGCTGGCGGTGTGCACACGGGTGCGTCACGGCGAACGCGATGACGCACTGAGCGATGAACTGCTGGTGCGGATTCGTCAGGTCACCGCTTCGTTCAACGCCGAGGGGCTGCGGGTGGTGGCGGTCGCGGCGCGGCCAATGATTGAGGGGCGCGACACTTACAGCCTGGCGGATGAACAGGCACTGACGCTGATCGGTTACGTGGCGTTTCTCGATCCGCCAAAGGAAAGCACCGCACCGGCCTTGCGCGCGTTGGCCGCGCATGGCGTGGCAGTGAAAGTGCTGACCGGCGACAACGAACTGGTGACCGCGAAGATCTGCCGCGAAGTCGGTCTGGAGCAGCAAGGCCTGTTGATGGGCAACGACATCGAGCGCATGACGGACGCTGAGCTGGCCGTGGCGGTGGAGACCACCAACGTCTTCGCCAAACTGACGCCGTCGCACAAGGAACGCATCGTCCGTCTGCTCAAGGGCAACGGCCATGTGGTCGGGTTCATGGGCGATGGCATCAATGACGCGCCGGCGCTGCGCACTGCCGACATCGGTATTTCGGTGGACAGTGCCGTGGACATCGCCAAGGAAGCGGCGGACATCATCCTGCTGGAGAAAAGCCTGATGGTGCTGGAGGAGGGCGTGCTTGAAGGGCGGCGGACCTTCGCCAACATGCTCAAGTACATCAAAATGACCGCGAGCTCGAACTTCGGCAACGTGTTCTCGGTGCTGGTGGCCAGCGCGTTCATCCCGTTCCTGCCGATGCTGCCGATGCACCTGCTGGTGCAGAACCTGCTCTACGACATTTCGCAGATCGCCATCCCGTTCGATAACGTCGATGAGGAAATGCTCAAGCAACCGCAGCGCTGGCAACCGGCGGATGTCGGGCGCTTCATGCTGTTTTTCGGCCCGATCAGTTCGATCTTCGACATCAGTACGTTTGCCTTGATGTGGTACGTCTTCGACGCCAATACCCCGGACCACCAGACCCTGTTCCAGTCCGGCTGGTTCGTGGTCGGGTTGCTGACACAGACGCTGATCGTGCACATGATCCGCACGCCGAAGATCCCGTTCCTGCAAAGCCGCGCAGCCATGCCGCTGCTGGTGATGACCGGGATCATCATGGCCGTGGGCATTTTCCTGCCGATGGGGCCTTTGGCGCACTACTTCAAATTGCAGGCACTGCCGTCGCTGTACTTCGTGTTTTTGCCGGTGATTCTGCTGGCGTACATGGCGCTGACCCAGGCGGTGAAGGGGTTCTACATCCGCCGGTTCGGCTGGCAGTAATGCTGCCGGGTGCAGGAGCGAGCTTGCTCGCGATAGCGATCTGACATTCACGCGGATTGAGCGCAGCAATTACCCGGCGAGCGATGTGGACGTGTACGCATTCGGCGCGGATGAAATCGAAGTGGAGGCGACCCTCGCGACGACGTCCGTGGACGGCGACGAACTGAACGCGCTGGTGACCCGGATATCGGCATCGACATGGGTGGTGCAGGCGTTCTGGAGCCCGAGCACCACAGAATAATCGGTGTCGAGAATCAAGGATCGCAGCCTGCGAAGTACGCGCCTGCTGCGAGCTTTTGCCTTTGCTTTCCCCTCTGCGCCCGATGTGCACCCCGGTTTTTAGGAATAGTCCTACAGAAAGCTCGGCGGGTCTTCCGTAGCCTTGCAGCCTCAAATCTGAAACCCTCCTGGGGGCCCCGGTTGTCGAACAAAGCGTTACGTATCCTGATTGCCGACGAGCAGCATTTTCAGCGGATGAGAATCGAGCGCCTATTCAACCGGCTCGATTATTACCGCGTGGCCCCCGTGCAAAACCTTGCGGAACTGCTGACCCTGTTCGACTACGGCGGCGTGCCTTTCGACCTGGTGGTCATCAATGCGTCGCTGGCGGACGGCACATTGAACCTGCGCGATTTTCTCCTTGATCAACCGCAGGTTCACCATGCCTTGATCTATGACTGGCAACCGGCCGAATGGCCGCCGATCCTGGCCGGCGAGCAGCAGAAGGTTCAGGTGAGCGATGCGGCGTTGCCCGATCTACCGTGCATTCAACGACAGATGGCGAAGGTTGATCCTCAGCTACCGTTCGTCGGCACTGTCATTTCTGTCAGGTAGGCGGGCGCGTGTTTCCATGCAAGAGTATTCGCGCAGCTGCTGCGTCTAACCGGGGTTCGGCCCACGGATATTCAGTGTCCGATTGTCGTGTATTTGCACAGGGAGTTGCCATGAAGTCGGCGCTGATAGCGGACGACCATCCGGTGGTTTGCGCTGCCGTCACCCTCCTGCTCAAACAGGAAGGGTTTGAACAGATTTACAAGGTGGCCAGCGGCAACGAAGTGTTGTCGATGATTCGTGAGCATCAACCGGATCTGGTGGTGCTGGATCTGGGCTTGCCGGGCCTCGACGGGCTGGATGTACTGAACCGGATCAAGTCCAGTGGTGTGCGCTGCCGGATCTTGGTCTTCACTTCACAAGAACCGCGGTTTTATCAGGACCGTTGCATGCGTGCCGGCGCTGCCGCGTATGTCTCCAAAACCAACGACCTGCAACATTTGCACAAGGCCGTGCAAGCGGTAATGGCCGGTTATCTTTATTTTGTCGAGTTGCCGACGAGTTCGGTATCGCTGAACTCGTTGCAGCGCAGCGAAAAGGAGATGATCGAGAAACTCTCCAACCGTGAACTGACCATCTTGCGCTACGTGGCCCAGGGTATGAAAAACATGGATATCGCGGTAATCACCAACCTGAGCCACAAAACCGTCAGCACCTACAAAACCCGTTTGACTGAAAAACTCAATGTGGAATCCAAGGTTCACCTGAGGGATTTTGCCAAGCGCAATGATCTGATCTGAATGAGTGTTCTCCAACGATTTCGCCCTCTGGTCCACCTGGTATTGCTGGGGGGGCTCTGGATCTCCAGCGTCTGCGCGCAGCCGCAGCCGCAGCCGCAGCCGCAGCCGCAGCCACAAACACTCACGCTGCTGGGGCGCTCCAGCGTGGATGGTTATGACGTCAAACTGTCGGATGCCGATTCGCGCCTGCTGCGCCAGAAGGGCCGGCTGGTGCTGGCCGTCTCGGCACCGGATTATCCGCCCTTCGACATCACCACCACCGGCACCGACTACGAAGGGTTGACGGCTGACTATGCCGGGCTGCTCAAACAGCTGTTACACGTGGAGATCGATGTTCACCGTTACGCATCGCGGGGCGAGGCGGTGCGGGCGATCAAGGACGGCGCGGCTGATCTGCTGGGAACGGCCAACCGCTATGAGGTCGAGGACCCGCAGTTGCGGATGTCCAGAGCCTATGCCGATGATCAACCGGTTCTGGTCACGCGTACCGATTCATCGCCTCTGGACCCGGACCTGGCCGACAGGCGACTGGCGATGCTGTACCACTATCTACCCGAGCAGCAGGTACAAGCTTTTTATCCCAAGGCGAATGTCCAACTGTTCCCTTCGACGCTGGGCGCGGTGGGGGCCGTTGCGTTTGGTCAGTCGGACGCGTACTTGGGGGACGCCATCAGCGTCAATCACCTGATCAGCAAAAACTACCTCAACAACGTTCAGCTGGCTGATTTTTCGCGTATGGAGTCCGGTCGTTTCGCGTTTGCGATGAGCCTCGCCAACCTCCAGTTGCAACGCATCGTCAACCGGGCGCTGGCGGCGATCCCGACCAATGAACGAATGAATATCCTGCGGCGCTGGGGAGGCAGCGGGGCTTCCATTGCAGGCACTCAAGCCCTGCAGTTCAGTGTCGCCGAGCAACGCTGGCTCAATGACCATCCGCGTGTGCGAGTGGCGATCAACAAAAACCTCATGCCGATTTCCTTTGTCGACAGTGGGGGCAATTATCGAGGCATCAGCATCGATGTGCTTGCGAAAATCAGTTTGCGTACAGGCCTGAAATTTGACATTCAGCCTACCCGGTCAGTGGCTGAATTGCTCGAGTGGGTCAGGAGTGGTCAGGTTGACGTGGTCGCCGGGATCAGCCCCAGCATCGAGCGCGAAACAGAATTGCGTTTCACCCGTCCCTTTTTGACCAGCCCGAATGTGTTGGTGACTCGCATTGCGCCGGACAGCCCCAGGACCCTTGATGAAATGGCCGGCAAGACCCTGGCACTCACCCAAGGCAACAGTGCCGGCGAATTCATTCGCCAGCATTTCCCACAGGTCAAACTGGTCAATGCACCGCTGACAGCGGACGGGATGGAAATGGTCGCCGCTGGCAAGGCGGATGGCGCTATCAACTCTTTGATCGGTGCCCGCATTATGATTTCCCGGCAGTACCACGACCGGCTGCAAGTGACCAGCACCGTCGGCACCGATCCTGCCCGCAGTACCCTGGCGACCAGTCGCGAGGCCGTTGAGCTGCACTCGATTCTGGACAAGGCGCTGCTCAGTATCGCTCCCGAGGAAATCGATGCGTTGACCCTCTATTGGCGCAATGACCTGATGGTCGAGCAAAGTTTTTGGCTGCGGCATCGTCAGGACATTTACCAGGCCTTTATTGTAGCTGGCGCCTTGTTGCTGCTGGCGCTGGCCTGGATCGCCTGGCAGCGCCGGCAAATCCGCCTGCGTCAGCAATTGCTCAGTCAACTGCAGGACGCCAAAGACGCCGCGGATGAGGCGAACCGCGCCAAGACCACATTTCTGGCGACCATGAGCCATGAGATCCGCACGCCGATGAATGCGCTGCTGGGCATGCTCGAATTGGCGCTGAAGCGAGCGGAAGAAGGCGTCATCGACCGGCCGGCGATCGAGGTAGCGGCCAATGCCGGGCAACAATTGCTGGCGTTGATTGGCGACATTCTGGACATCGCCCGCATCGAGTCCGGGCATTTGTCCCTGGCACCGGAGCGGGCCAATCTGCGCACGTTGGTCGAATCGGTGTGCCGGGTGTTTGAAGGCCTGGCCCGGCAGAAGAACCTGGAGTGGCGCGTCGAACTGGGCGAGCACAGCGATGCCGACGTGTTGATCGACCCCACACGCTTCAAGCAGGTGCTGTCCAATCTGCTGAGTAATGCGATCAAATTCACCCATGAAGGTGAAGTGCGTCTGACGCTGCGGGTCGAGCCCGGTGTGACCGGGCAATTGGCGGTCGCCGTGCGCATTGAAGACACGGGCATCGGTATCAGCGCGATTGACCGGCAACGACTGTTCAGCCCGTTTGTGCAGGCGGAAAACAGCCGGCAATCAAGCCGGAACGGCTCAGGGCTGGGGCTGGTGATCAGCCGCACGCTGTGCGAAATGATGGGCGGTCAATTGCAGCTCGACAGCGTGTTGGGGAGGGGCACGCGGATTGAGGTCAGTCTGGATCTGCCCGCGTTGCAACCGTTGCCGTCCAGCGAGTTGCCTGAACGTGAGGCGCAGACCCGGTCGCTGACGATTCTGGTGGTCGATGATTACCCAGCCAATCGATTGCTGCTCTCACGGCAGTTGAGCTACCTGGGCCACTGCGTGATGGACGCTGAAGATGGACAGCAAGGTCTTGAGCGATGGCGTGAGCATGAATTTGATGTGCTGATTACCGACTGCAACATGCCGGTGCTCAGCGGGTATGAATTGGCCGGGGCCATCCGCGATGAAGAGCGGGCTCAGGGATTGCAACCGATCCTGATTCTTGGGTTTACCGCCAATGCGCAGCCCGAGGAGAAGACCCGTTGCCTGGAAGCGGGCATGGACGACTGCCTGTTCAAACCGATCCGGCTGGCGGATCTGGGCGCCTGGTTGGCGTCCAGATTTGCCGATGAAGCGGTGCCGACCCTCGAAACACCCTCAACCGCTGACATCGACTTGAGCGGTCTGGAGCGGTACATCGGCGAGGACAACGAGCTGATCAATCAACTGTTGAGTGACCTGGCCGCGACCAATCGCACGGATCGGGAGGCGTTGCTCAAGGCCCATGCGAGCGGCGAACAGCACGTCCTGTGCACGCTGGCGCACCGCATCAAGGGCGGGGCGCTGATGGTGCGGGCGGTCAGTCTGATCGAATGCTGCGAGAACCTTGAGCGTGCCTGCGGCGATGGCCGCACAGGGCTGATCGACGAAGCCGTCGATCGGTTGCTGCAGGCCATGACGCGCCTGGACCAACACCTGGCGCAGGCCTGACGCTTAATCCCAGTTAGGTGCGATGCCTTTGGGGCTGGTCAGCCGGTGGCCGCGCTCAAGGCCGGCGATCAGCGCCATGTCGGCATCGCTCAGGGTCAACGCGCAGGTCTTCAGGTTGTTTTCCAGGTTGGCGCGTTTGGTGGACGACGGGATCACCGCGTAACCCAGTTGCATGGCCCAGGCCAGGGTGACTTGCGCAGGGGTTGCTTGCAGGCGATTGGCGATTTGCTGGATGACCGGGTCTTTCAGGACTTCGCCGTACGCCAGGGTCATGTAGGAGGTGATCCGGATGCCCTGGCGTTGCGCGAACTCGACGACTTTGCGGTTTTGCAGGTACGGATGCAGTTCAATCTGGTTGGTGGCGATGTGTTCGGCACCGACGGCGGCGATGGCCTGTTTCATCAAGTCGACGGTGAAGTTGGAGACGCCGATTTGCCGGGTCAATCCGAGTTTTTTGGCTTCGAGCAACGCACCCATGAATTCTTCGACTGGCACCTGGTCTTGCGGCGATGGCCAGTGAATCAGCGTCAGGTCGAGGTAGTCGGTCTGCAGTTTTTGCAGGCTCTCTTTGAGGCTGTCGATCAACCGATCCTGGGCGAAGTTGGCGACCCAGATCTTGCTGGTGATGAACAAGTCTTCACGGGCAATGCCGCTGGCCGCGATGGCCTCGCCGACCTCGGCTTCGTTCTCGTAGATTTGCGCGGTATCGATGGCGCGGTAGCCCAGTTCCAGGCCAGTGCTCACCGAATCAATGACCACCTGGCCTTGCAAGCGAAACGTACCAAGACCGAATGCGGGAATAGACATCAATGACTCCAGGGGGGGCGGTGGGAATGGGCAGGAGTATCCGCGCCCGCATCCTTGAGAAAAACCGCTGGTGGGGCAAAGCAATGTTTACCGCGAGTCATGAATAGGGGCGGTCTGGGGATTCGGGGGGGCAGGGTTTGGTCTCATCTTCGGCAAGCCGGTCTCGCTCCCACAGGGGATTTGGGGTGTACACAAATCCTGCTCAAGCAATATCGGCGTAGCTGAATTCTTCCCCGAGAAAGTCGATCAACGTCCGCACCGACGGCAGCAACCCTCGGCGCGAAGGGAAGATCGCATGGACGATCCCGCACTTGGGCGCCCAACCCGGCACCAGCTCGACAAGGCGTCCGGCGGCAATATCTTCGCGCACTACCACACTGGGCAGGTGCGCGACGCCAATCCCCGCGAGCACCGCGTGCCGCAAGGCCAGCAAGTCATCGGTAACCATGCGCGGCGCGTGCCGAATCAGCGCACTGGCGCCGTTGGCACCGAACAATTCCCACTGATACTCACGCTGTGCCGCGCCCCAGTGCACGCTGGGCAATCCGCTGAGATCGGCCGGGGACGCGGGCGACGACAGCCGCTCGGCAAACGTCGGGCTGCCCACCAGGCATTGGGTGCTGTTGCCCAGCACCTTCATCACCATGTCGGTGTTTTCCAGCGGCGGAAAGCGCACGCGCAGGGCGATGTCGAAACCCTCATGGATCAGGTCGACCCGGCGGTTGGTGCTCTCGATGAACAGCTCAACCAACGGGTATTTGAGCATGTAGCGGGTCAGCATCGGCCCGACCCAGGAGTTGAGCAACGCGGTCGGGCAACTGATGCGCACCAGGCCCTGGGGTTCGGAGCGATTGCGTTCGATCAGTTCGGCGGCGCTTTCTGCTTCCACGCGCATGGCCAGGCAGCGCTGGTAGTAGGCCTGGCCGATTTCGGTCAGCGAACAGTGTCGGCTGGTGCGGTGCAGCAAACGTACGCCGAGGCGTTCTTCGAGCTCGGCGATGCGGCGGCTGAGCTTCGATTTGGGCATGTCCAGCGCCCGTCCGGCGGGGGCGAAACCACCGTGTTCCACCACTTGGGTGAAGTAGTAGAGGGTGTTGAGGTCTTCCACCATCGTTCTCCGTATAGAACGCTAAGGCTGATTTTTGCAGTCTAGCGCACCAAAGGCTGCGGTTTTAAGCTTTGTTCATCGCGTCAAACCACAGATTTCGGAGGCAGCATGAAAAACATCATCGGCATTTACACCAGCCCACGGACCCATTGGGTCGGCGACGGTTTTCCGGTTCGCACGCTGTTTTCCTACGACAACCTGGGCAAACACATCAGCCCGTTTTTGTTGCTCGATCACGCCGGCCCTGCTGAATTCACCCCGACCACCGAGCGTCGTGGCGTTGGTCAGCATCCGCACCGTGGTTTCGAAACCGTGACTATCGTTTACAAGGGCGAACTGGAGCACCGCGACTCCACCGGCAGCGGCGGCAAGATCGGCCCTGGCGACGTGCAATGGATGACCGCCGCCTCGGGAATTATCCACGAAGAGTTCCATTCCGAAGGCTTCGCCAAAACCGGCGGCACCCTGGAAATGGTGCAGCTGTGGGTCAACCTGCCCGCCAAAGACAAAATGGCCGATGCCGGTTACCAGACGATTCTCGATGGCGACATTCCGCGCATCCCGCTCAAGGACAAGGCCGGCAGCCTGCGCCTGATCGCTGGCGAATTTGACGGCCACACCGGCCCGGCGCGGACGTTTACCCCGGTCGATGTCTGGGATTTGCGCCTCAACGGCGGCAAGTTGCTGACCCTCGATCTGCATGAAGGTCGCAACACCGCACTGGTGGTGCTGCGTGGCACGGTTCAGGTCAACGGTCTGGAACTGGTGCGCGAAGGGCAATTGGCGTTGTTCGAACGCAATGGCGACCAGATCAGTCTGCAAGCCAATAACGACGCTGTGGTGTTGCTGCTCAGCGGCGAGCCGATCGACGAACCCATCGTCGGCCACGGTCCGTTCGTGATGAACAGCGAGCAGGAAATCCACCAGGCCTTTGCCGACTTCCAGTCGGGCCGGTTCGGGCGGATGAGCGGTTGATACACGGATATACGGTTGCACCGCGCCAGGCTTGACTGACTACGCTTGTCTGGCCGCGTCTGAACGATCAATCAAAAAACCTGTTCGCCGAATGATTCGGCATCGATTAAAAGCGAGGATGACCCCATGACTACTTCTTACAAACGTCTCGACAAGGATAACGCCGCCGTTCTGTTGGTGGATCACCAGGCGGGCCTGCTTTCTCTGGTGCGCGACATCGACCCCGACCGTTTCAAAAACAACGTGCTGGCCCTGGCCGACCTGGCCAAGTACTTCAAACTGCCGACCATCCTCACTACCAGTTTCGAAACCGGCCCCAACGGCCCGCTGATGCCCGAGCTCAAAGCGCTGTTTCCGGATGCGCCGTACATTGCCCGTCCGGGCCAGATCAACGCCTGGGACAACGAAGATTTCGTCAAGGCGATCAAGGCTACCGGCAAGAAACAACTGATCATCGCCGGCGTGGTGACCGAGGTGTGCGTGGCATTCCCGGCGCTGTCGGCCCTGGCGGAAGGTTTTGAAGTGTTCGTGGTGACCGACGCTTCCGGCACGTTCAACGAGCTGACCCGCCAATCGGCCTGGGACCGCATGTCGTCCTCCGGCGCACAACTGATGACCTGGTTCGGCCTGGCCTGTGAGCTGCACCGCGACTGGCGCAACGACGTGGAAGGCCTGGCGACCCTGTTCTCCAACCACATCCCGGACTACCGCAACCTGATGACCAGCTACAACACGCTGACCAATAGCAAATAACATCACACGTTCTCTATAGGAGCCCGGCTTGCCGGCGATGGCGATCTCGAAACCGCCATCGCCGGCAAGCCGCTCTCCTACAGTGTTTTGTGTTGTTCTGAAGGCATCAATTGCTCCTACACTGTGCCCATCCGTACATGGCTGGAGTCGCTCGATGCTGTCACTGCTTACCAATCATCCGCTGGTCTGTGCCCTGATCCTGATCCTCATCGATCTGGGGCTGTGGCGCTTGATCAGTGCCAATGGCAGCAACTGGAAGCTGGTGGTGCGGCTGCTGATTTTCTCGTTGTTCAGCGTCCTGTTGTTCAACGAAGGCCTGAACCCGCTGGAGCCCGCGCCTTGGGCGGACAACGTGCCGTTGCACCTGGCGGCGACCGGTTTGCAGATTGGTTGGTGGCTGTTCGGCGCGCGCACCCTGACGGTGTTGATCGGCGCGGTGATGATGCAGCGGGTCGGGCACACCGGGCGTTTGCTCCAGGATTTGCTCGGTGCGGTGATATTCCTGATCGCGATCATCGCGGCCCTGGCGTATGTGCTCGACCTGCCGGTTAAAGGCGTGCTGGCGACGTCCGGCGCGTTGGCGATCATCGTCGGCCTGGCGCTGCAAAGCACCCTCAGCGACGTGTTCTCGGGGATCGTCCTCAACACCACCAAACCCTATCAACTGGATGACTGGATCTCCATCGACGGCACCGAAGGTCGGGTCACTGACATCGATTGGCGCGCCACGCGCCTGCAAACGTCCCAGGGCAGCATGGCGGTGATCCCCAACTCGCTGGCGGCCAAGGCCAAGATCATCAACTTCAGCCGGCCGAGTGACATTTTCGGTGTGTCGATCAGCCTGCAACTCAGCCCGCATGCACGGCCACAAACGGTGATCGATGCGCTGGAGCGGGCGATGGAGGGGTGCCGATATCTGTTGAGCAAACCGGCGCCGTGCGTTGCCCTCAAAGGCTCGAGCGCCACCGGTGTGGAATACGAAATCAGTGGTTTCGTGGTCTCGATGGACCAGAAGCGCATGGTGCGCAATCTGCTGTTCGATCTGGCCTTCCGGCATTTGCAGGCGTCCGGCGTGAGCCTGTTGTCCAGCGTCGAATCGAATGCACCGGCGGGCCTGTCACGGCCACGGGCGTTGCTGGAAAGCTCGGCCATTTTCTCGACGTTGCGTCAGGACGAGAAAGAAACCTTCGCACAACACATGACCCTGCAAACCTTCCGCCCCGGCGAGGTGATCCTGCCAGCGGGGGAGGTCAGCGATCATCTGTTCATCATCGAATCCGGCGTGGTCTCGGTGACGCTGAGTCGCGCCGGGGTCAAGTTCGAATCCGGGCGCATGGGGCCGGGCGAAGTGATCGGCGAGGGCGGGATCTTGTCGGACACCGCGCTGCCGGCGGACTTCAGTGCCAAGACCGCTTGCAGCCTGTACCGGATCGAGAAGGACTACCTCAAACCGTGTCTGGATGCGCGGCATGACATCGGCGAAGCGATGAAGGCATTGCTCGATTTCCGTTTGCACAAGGCGCAGACGTTGACCGAGGAAGCACCGAAGGTGGTGGCGAAGAAAGGGTTTTTGCAGTGGTTGCGCAGTCGGGCGTAGCGATCCGTGTTGGATGGCCGCTGCGCGGATCGCTGGCAAACCCGCTCCCACAATGGATCGGTGTCGAACGCAAATGTCCGGTTCACTGAAGATCAACTGTGGGAGCGGGCTTGCCCGCGATGGCGGCTGCAGGCTCACCGCCAGATTCAGATCAGACATCCAAAGTCGCCGGCACATCCCAATCAGCACCGACGTTGAGCTGAAAGCGTGGCACGCCGACGGCGCGGTTGCCGTCGTTGACGCCATTGGTGCTGCCTTCGATTTCGGTCTTCATCAGCGTCGCGCCGCTGAGCAGGCGCAGGCGCAGGCGCAGGCCATCGAGCGGTTCGCCGTAGACGTTGAGTTCCACACCTTTGTTTTGCTGCTGGCCATCGACCCGAAAGAGGCCGTTCTGGGTGTAGCTCGACGGCTGTTCGATGCGGTACACACCGAGGCTCGCACCGTAGCTGTCCATGTCCAGGCACACGCCGGCTTCGATTTGTTTGCTGCGCACCGGGGCGAAGGTTTCGTCGCGGTTGAGTGCACGGGTCGGCGGAGTCGGCCCCTTGGCCAGGCCTTCGATGCGGTTGGCATACAACGAAACGTGTTCCCACGGCTTGATCACCAGGCCGTAGACCGGCGTGGTGATCGACTCTTCATAGCTAGAAGTGCGCGCGCCGGTGGTGGTGTTCCAGCCATCGACGTTCAGGGTCTGACGGCGTACGCCGAGGGTGAGCAAGACGCGATCATCGATGAACCCCAGGGTGTCGGACACCGCCGCGCTGCGCAGAGTGTTCTTGCCGACGATGCGCGGATCATGAAGGTCGCTGCCGTAAGAAGTGGCCCGTGGGCGCGGTTTATCGGTGACGTCATAGAGGTTGGTGCTGTAGCGCCCGGCGGTGGCAATGGTTTCAAATGCCGAGCGCTGCTGCCCCCGGATACCCGCCAGGCCCAGGTTCAATTGATGGCTGATCGGGCCGCTGTTGAAGTGACCATTGAGGCCGGCCATCAGGCTTTGATTGTCTTCGTCGTGGCGCGGGTAGAGCATGCCGCCCCGGGCGTTGCCGTTGAGGTCGGTGACGGTCAGCGACGAATACACGCCGTTTTCCCGGGTGTGTTTGGCGCCGCCGGAGATGTAGGCGGTCCAGCTGTCGCTGAGGTCATATTCGGCGCGGGCCATGCCGAAGGTGTCTTCCAGCTGCGAATAGCTCCAGCTCTGCGCGTAACCGGCGTTGGCGTCCGGCACCTTGGGCACTTTCTGCAACGCCGAGTCCACGTAGACCACCGAGCGGCCCTGGTTGATCACCTGTTTCTGGTAACCCAGGTCCGTCGACACGCGCAGGCGATCGCCGCGATAGTCCAGGCCGACGCTGATCAGCGACGAACGCTGGTCTTCATCGTCGTCGACGGCGGTGGAGCCTTCGCGTTGCATCAGATTGACCCGCGCACCGAAGCGGTTGTCTTCGCCAAAGCGCTGACCCAGGTCGAGATGCCCGCCGACCCGGCCATCGGCGCCGTAATCGAGGGTAACGCTGCGGGTCGGCACATCGTTGGCGCGTTTGGGTTACAGGTTGACGCCACCGCCAATTCCGCTGCCGCTGGGCGTAACACCATTCACAAAAGCATTCGGGCCTTTGAACAACTCGACCCGTTCCAGCGCTTCGGTAGCGATGATCTGCCGGGGCAAAACGCCGTACAGGCCGTTATAGGAAATGTCATCGGAGGCCAGCGGCAAACCGCGGATCATGAGCACTTGGGAGAAGTTGCCGAACCCTGCGGACCGAGCGCTGGCAATCAGCCCGGCAGACTATTTTTCGCACTCTGTAGGAGCCGGCTTGCAGGCGATAGCGTCACCTCGCTCATCAATTTGCTTCGAGTTGCGCGCATCGCCAGCAAGCCGGCTCCTACAAGGGGGGGCAGTGGCCTCCTCGACTTCGGCAATATTGGCTATTTAAGCGGATGGCGCGCGGGATTAACTTAGCTCCACCCCCACTTGCTCCTGGAGCCTGCAATGAAACCTCGTACCGATTTCTACACCGCGTCCCCTGATGCGCTCAAAGCCATGATCGCCCTGGAAACCGCGGTTTCAAAGCTGCCGCTGGAAAAGACCCTGATCGAACTGGTCAAGCTGCGCGCCTCGCAAATCAACGGCTGCGCCTTCTGCATCGACATGCACACCGCCGATGCGATCAAGGGCGGTGAAACCCCGCGTCGCCTGTTCGCCGTGACGGCATGGCGCGAGGCGCCGTTCTTCTCCGACCGCGAGCGCGCGGCGTTGCTCTGGACCGAATCCCTGACCCAACTGAGCCTGACCCACGCCCCGGACGAAGACTACGAAGTGGTCGCT
Organism: Pseudomonas sp. O230; assembly: GCF_045447035.1. Classification (NCBI taxonomy): domain Bacteria; kingdom Pseudomonadati; phylum Pseudomonadota; class Gammaproteobacteria; order Pseudomonadales; family Pseudomonadaceae; genus Pseudomonas; species Pseudomonas sp. O230. The sequence continues at coordinate 90,648 of NZ_JBJGXN010000003.1, forward strand.
GCGCAGTTCAGCCCCAAGGAAATGGTCGACCTGACCGTGGCGATTTCCACCATCAATAGCTGGAATCGCCTGGCTGTCGGTTTCCGCAAGACGCCTCAAGCCTGATGTTTTAGCTGAATATGCCGCGGCCGGTGGTTATTCCTTGCGCATCAAGGTCCCACTTGCCGTGGTCAGGGTGTCGCTACAATTTGCTTTTCTGGTTAATTAGTTGGCCGGCTTATGTGGAAAAGCTCTAGTCAGCTGTTACTTGTGACAGTTACTTAGGCTTGTCTGACAGCTTTAGTATTCCTTCGACGTCCATTACCGCTCTGTCGAAGGAATGATCATGACCAACGCAGATTTCAAATCTCGTCTCTATGAGATTTGCAGCCTTGAAAGACCTGACTGGTTGCTTGGCTCAGGTTTAAGTAAAGGTATCTATCACGATCGAACCCCCTTGATGACAATCGTTCTGGCAGGGGTGAAGATGCGATTTCGGCAAACATTCCCGGCGTCAACCAGTGGCGTAACATTAAATTTATTGAACGATGACTCGAAAACTGAAGCTCATCACGAGGTAACTACCGAGTGGGCAGAAGTTTATGTAAGTCACGTATCTGTCCCGTTTTTTTCTACTCCCTATACCGAAAAAGCAGGTGAAATCGTCAATATTGAAGTGGAGGTGCTCGGTGATTTAACGTGCCTTCCTTTTTACAATGTGGCGTATGACGCAGATCTTTTTTTTCAGGATTGGGATTCCCGAGACGCCGAATACGCAGTGGTTGAGTCTGCTTATGCGAAGATTCTGATTCCTGCTAAAGATAAAAACACCTTGAAAGCATTGCATCAGGCAACCGGGTTGAAAAGTCTGGTCGATTACTATGACGGTATTTTCGAGTACTTCAATTACCTGGCGGGTCTCTCATTCAATCCGGTCGCGCTTACCGACAAAAACATACCTAATCGTTTTTTTATGAAGGCCGATAAGTCAGGGCGTGGTGCGGCCTATTATGGACACGCATGGACTGCTGAGTCCTCGGATTCCGTTGCAAATTTTTGGCTGAATATCAAGGGATCCAATTGGGGGAGTATTCATGAAATAGGTCATGGGTACGAGGGGATGTTCGCGAATTATAGTACCGTCTATCTCCGGGAAGTATGGAATAATGTTCTGGCTGCACACTATCAGAAAAAGGTGTTGGGGGAGGATTACTATAAAGTTGGATGGTTATACGCCAGCGGTGAGGAACGTCTTTACGGGTTACTCAGGGATCACTTTGATTCGGGTACGGTTGGCGGGGATTTGAGTGCGATTTTATTTTTCTTGTTGTTGATATTCGATCGTACTGGCGAGCAAGGTATTATCGGGTTTTACCAGCGCTATCGTCGTTTGAGTAACGCCGTTGGGTTTAACGCAGAGAATTACCCTGCGATGGATTTATTGAGTGCGGTCGCCATCGATGTGGCCAATGTCAATATTTCCGAGTTCATGTCATTTGCAAAAGTGTCACTGACTCCGCGACAGATGATTGAGAATACATATAGTAACGCCATACCCTTTTACCCTCTTTATCGACTTGTTCAGCAACATCAGCTCAAACCTGTCCAGGCGCAGCTGGGGCTGAGAAGTCCTCTGGACCTGGTCAGCTGTAAGCAGCTCAGCGTTACCGGGTTGACAGCTGACATGTCATTTGTTTTTGATCCTGATGTTTATAATAAACTGAGTGGTAAGTCGTTTTTATTGAGGGATGGGCAGGGGGCGGCGAGGGTTGTAAAAATAGAGAACGCAACAGTTTTCGTAGAAAAGTTGCCGGTGGGGCTTTATGTCTTGCAATTGCCGTCTGTTGAAGAAGGCGAATATCAGTCCGTTAGCGCTTATGTGGCGGTAACACAAACGGCTGGTGAATTTAACTGTGTCTACACAAAATTTTATGCAAGTGGTTTGGCGGATCAAACTATATCTTTGGGAGGCTTGGCTGGCGTTTTTTGTAATATTGTCATAAATGTTTCGACTGGATGCCTTTTGATGGATGTTGTTTACCCAAGTCCACACGTCTATTTCAAGGAAAATGTGTATGCCCGAGTCATAGTAAAGGATGAGCAGGGGAATGTGGTTTTTTCTCGTGAGATGCAGGGCGAGCACACCGAATTGTTCTCTGAGGAAGTTCCGATTGCAGCGGGGTTTGTTGTCGAATTATTTCATAAGGAATCCAGTCGTATATCCGTGTCTAATAGTTCGGCGTCGGCGGTGATTGAAAACATTGAAGACAATGCATTGAAGATAACTGATCAAGGGCTGGTGAATATCAATTATGGTACCGATGCGAGCGAAAACTTAAGGCTTGAAATTGATAAGAATTCGGCGATTTTTGAACGGCTTCCCCATCTTGCTCTGCACGATGGGCATCCGCTTAAACAGAACTTCCGTCGAGCGTTCAACACATTTGCGGAGCCGATTAAAAGTCAGCTGCTGGAGCGCTATCGCACGCTTGAATTCAACCCTGCGCCGGTCAATCAAATAATTTACGGTACTCGCTTTACATGGCGCCTTGGGGGCCTTGGTACGCAGAGTGTAGCTGACATGGAAATGAATGCCTGGGCGGGGAAAGTTCGTCTGGTTGTACATGCTGTTCGCCCTCATGCGTATTTCAATTCTGTGTATATATCGATCCTGTTGAAATCGCCTGAGGGAGAAATCATTCATTTTCATGAACTACGCGGAGACGTGCCGGCCGAAGCCTTCGACGTGGAGTTACCTTTTGTGCCCGGAAGTAAGTTGACGGTTATGCATAGGGAGCCCGGACGCAGCCGAATTGTAAATGATCATAATCAGGAGGTGACTCCGACGGCAAAGGTCCAGCATGTTCATGTTAGCGGGTCGGATGTTCTCAGTCTGTCCAGCTACTGGCCTGCGATGGCAGACGAGTCCTGATAAAGCGTTCCTGACAGATGTAACCCACACGGCTTAATGACCATCCGCACTCGGCGCGGCCGGTGGTTGCACCTTGCGCATCAAGGGCACCATCGCCGTGGCGATGATGAAGCAGACCATGATCATCAGAAACGCGTCGCCGTAGGTTTGCGTTTGCGCTTCGCGGTAGGTCAGCAGCCATAACTGGTGCAGGCTGGCGGTGACACCCACGTCACCGCTTTGGCCGAGCGTGGCAAAGTTGTTGCCGACCTGGGACAGCCACTGATTCAGCGCTTCGTTGGTGCTGTTGAGGTTTTCCGCCAACCGGGTGAAGTGCAGGTTGGTCCGGTCATTGAGGATGGTCGCGCAAGCCGCGATGCCAATGGCGCCGCCAAGGTTGCGCATCAGATTGAACAGTCCGGAAGCATGTTTGAGGCGCGCTGGCGCCAGACCGCCGAGGGTCAGGGTGACCGCAGGCGGCACCGCCAATTGCTGGGCAATCCCGCGCAGTGCTTGCGGCAGCATCAACTCCTTGCCTCCCCAGTCATGGGTGATCGGGCTGAAATCCCACATCGACAATGCGAACAATCCGAGGCCGGTCATCATGATCCAGCGCAGATCGATGCGGTTGGCCAGAAAGGCGTACAGCGGAATCGCCATGATCTGGAACACCCCGGTGGAGAAAACCGCCAGACCAATGTCCAGCGCACCGTAGCCACGCACCCGGCCGAGAAACAACGGCGTCAGGTAAATCGTGGCGAACAGGCCGATGCCGGTGACGAACGAGAAGAAGCAGCCGAGGGCGAAGTTGCGGTCTTTGAGGGCGCGCAAATCGACGATCGGGTTGGCCACGTGCAAGGTTCGACCAATGAACGCCAGGCCGGCCAGGCCGCTGATCCATGCGGTGGTCAGAATCGTGCGGTCACTGAACCAGTTCCAGCGCGGGCCTTCTTCGAGGGTGTATTCCAGGCAGCCGAGAAACAGGGCGAGGAACAGCATGCTCAAATAGTCGGCGCCCTTGAGCAGCGACAGTTCCGGCTGATCGATCTTCACCAGCATCGGCACCGCCACCGCAACGAAAATTCCCGGCACCAGGTTGATATAGAACAGCCAATGCCAAGAGGAAATATCGGTGATGAACCCACCGATGACCGGCCCCAACGTCGGCGCCAATGACGCCACCGCACCGATGGTCGCAGCGGCGATTACCCGTTGTTTGCCGGTGAAGAAAAAGAACGCGGTGGTGAACACCAGCGGGATCATCGAACCGCCAAGAAACCCTTGCAGGGCGCGGAAGGCGATCATGCTCTGGATGTTCCAGGCCGCGCCGCAGAGCAGGCTGGCCAGGGTAAAACCCACCGCCGACGCGCAGAACAGCCAGCGGGTCGAGAACACGCGGGACAGCCAGCCGGACAACGGAATCACGATGATTTCGGCGATCAGGTAACTGGTCTGCACCCACGCCGTTTCGTCCGTGCCTGCCGACAGCCCGCCGCCGATATCGCGCAGCGAGGCCGAAACGATCTGGATATCCAGCAGGGCAATGAACATGCCGATGCACATGCTGGCGAAGGCGAACACCTTGGTCGCCGTCGCCATGTTCGCGGCGTTGAACGGCTGTGCGGGGACGGCGAGGGCGCGGCTCATGGTGAGCTGGCCAAGGCAGGCGTTTCAGGCGCCTTGCGCGTATCGACTTCAGCGGTCACCGACAAACCTGGACGCAGATGCCCGAGTACGCCGTCGGCGGGATCGAGCACGATCCGCACCGGCACTCGCTGCACGATTTTAGTGAAGTTGCCGGTGGCATTTTCCGGTGGCAACACGCTGAATTGCGAACCGCTGGCCGGTGCGAGGCTGTCCAGATGACCGTGGAATACCTGCCCTGAGAGCACGTCGGCGCGAATGATCACCCGTTGGCCCGGTGTCATGTGCGCCAGTTGATCTTCCTTGAAGTTGGCATCGACCCACAGCCCGCGGGCCGGCACCACCGACAACTGTTGCGAACCGGCCTGCGCATAAGCACCGGCCCGCGCCCGGCGATTGCCGATCACGCCATCCATCGGCGCGCGCAACTCGGTGTATCCGACGTTCAATTGCGCCAGGTCTCGTTCGGCCCGGGCTTGCATCAGCGCGGCGCGTGCCTGCTGTTTCTGGGTGTCGATCACGTCCAATTGGCGTTGCGTGGCGAGCAGTTCAGCCTGGGCCCGTGCACTCAATGCCTGGGCGGTCTTGAAAGTCGCGTCGGCCCGTTGCGCACTTTCCACGGAGACGGCGTTGCTGCCGACCAGGCGTTTGTAGCGTGCATTGTCATCCCGCGAACGGGCCGTTTCAGCGCCGGTGGCGTCGATCCCGGCGCGGGCCTGACCGATCACTGCGTGCTGCAGTTGTTCGGTGGCGTCGAGATTGGCCAGCAAGGCTTCTTGCGCCGCCACCGCGCCTTCGGCCTTGGCCAGGTTGGCGCGGTAGTCACGGGAATCGAGGCGGATCAGCACATCGCCGGCCTTCACTTTCTGGTTGTCGGTCACCAGCACCTCTTCGATGTAACCCGCGACCTTCGGCCCGATCACGGTCACGTCGCCGCCAATGTAAGCGTCGTCGGTTTCTTCGATGAAGCGCCCGGCGGTCCACCAGTGAGCGGTGTAAAGGCCCGCAAATAACAGGGCAGCGATGGCCAGCGTCAGCAGAATCAGGCGCTTTAGCAGGGGAGGCTTGGGCGTGCTCACCGCAACAGCGACGTCGGGTTCAAGGCTGGGCATGCTGGTCATGGAGGGGATACCTGTGCGGGTCGGCTATTAATTACGTGCGTAATATGACGCATGTAATATTTGCTCGCAATTGATTTCTGATGCCGATCGTCAGGTGCTTATTTACGCCAGTGGCCAGGGGTGCTGCCGGTCATGTCCTTGAAGAAGGCAATAAACGCACTGTCGCTGGCAAAACCTAGCGCGAAGGCGGTGTAACTGATGTTTCTGCCGGTCGTGAGCAGTTCGATGGCCCGCATCAACCGCCACTGTTGGCGCCATTGCTGATAGCTCATGCCGGTTTCACGCTGGAAGATTCGCCCGATGGTGCGGCCACTGGCACCGATCCGGGCTTCCAGTACCTGAAGTTCGGGCGGTAGTTGATCGAGCGTTGCGAGCAGCGGCGCCAGGCGCTTGTCCCAAGGTAACGGCAGCAGCATTGGCTGCTGCGCGGCGTCGCGGATTTCGCTGAGGCACAGGCCCAGTAAATGAACGCATTTGCCGTGCTGCCAATCGGTGTCGAAGTCCGTTTCGGCGATCGCCTCCAGCACTGCCCGCAGCAATGGGCTGACTTCAATCACACAGACGTGTTGCGGCAGGTCGGCGCACAGCGAAGGTGTCAGGTAAATCGAGCGGTAGTCGACGCTCTGTTGCATCACCGCGCGATGTGCCACACCGGGGGGAATCCACGCGGCGCGGGAGGGCGGCAGCAGGCACAGCTGCTGCGCGAGGGTAATGCGCGTGCAACCCTGCCGGGTAAACAGCAATTGCCCCCGTTGATGTTGATGCACCCCGGAGTCGTGATCGCCAAGGGTGGCGGCGATACCGATTACGCTGGCGGGATAGCTGTCGGGGTCGAATTGCGCACGTGCATCGAGCCAAGCCATGGTTTGTCCGATTTCATCGATTAGTTGTCCGGGTTTTGATAATACGTCAGTCACGGTTTCATAAGCTGCTCGCCAGTTTTCCTGGGGTGAGAAGTCGTGATGAATTACAAAAAATCATTGGTGTTGGCCATCGCGTTGCTGATGTTTGCGCAGATCGCCCAAACCCTTTACAGCCCGGCATTGGCGGACATTGGCCGGGCCTTCGCGGTTGGGCCGCAGGCAGCGGCGCAAATGCTCTCGGTGTATTTCCTGGCCTTTGCGTTTGGCGTGGTGGTGTGGGGTCGGATGTGCGACCGCATCGGCCGTCGACCGTCGATGCTCGCTGGCCTGGGGGTTTACGCCGGTGCATCGCTGCTGGCGCTGAACGTCCGCACATTCGATGCGTTGTTGATGGCGCAAGCGCTGGGCGCGTTCGGTGCGGCGGTGGGCTCGGTGGTGACGCAAACCGTGCTGCGCGACCGCTTCAAGGGCGCGGAACTGGCGCAGGTGTTTTCGCTGATGGGCATTGCGCTGGCGGCCAGTCCGGCGATTGGCTTGTTCGCCGGGGCGAGCCTGGTGGAAGGTTTCGGGTATCGAGGTGTGGTGGGCTGTCTGTTGTTTTTATCCGCGGCACTATGGTTGTGGTGCCTGCGTGCCATGCCGGAGACACGACCGCAACAGGTCGCGACACCCGCCCTGTTCCAGACGCTGTGGTGCATGTTGGGCGACCGTGACATCTGGCGCTCGACGTTGCTGGTCGCGTTGTTCAATAGCGCCTTGTTCAGCTACTACAGCCTCGGTCCTTTCGTGTTCCAGCGCTTGGGCTTGAGCGCGCAGTGGTTCGGTTACAGCGGGGTGATCCTCGCGTTGGGTTCCGGTCTGGGCGCCTGGCTCAACAAACGGCTGTTGCGTCGAGGCGTGAGAGGCTCGCAGCTGATTCAGGTGGCGGCGGCGCTGGTGTGCGTGGGGGCCAGCGGCGTATGGCTGCTGGAAGAGAGCCCCGTGTTTGTATGGCCGATGCTGCTGGTGGTGATGGCGTTCGGCATGGCAATCCCGAACATTCTAGTTTCGGCACTGTCCCGTTATGGGGACCGACTGGGCACCGCAGGCGCGCTGTTCGGTTTGTTGTATTACCTGTTGATCGGTGGCGGGCTGATGCTGGTGGCGTGGGTACAGGCGTTGGGTGAAACCCTGATGGTGTGCGGTGGGTTGGCGATGCTGTTGGCACACACCAAAAGCCGTTCGGGCATTGATCGATGCACAACGTGAAACTGGAGTTCACTGAAAACCGCTGTAGGAGCCGGCTTGCCGGCGATGCGGCCTTTGGATTTGCATCGATCCTCAGGCCGTCATCGCCGGCAAGCCCGCTACAGGGTTGCGTCAATCCTCGCGCTTAACAACCAGGGTGAGGATGTCGTAACTGGCGACCAGTTCACCCAGCTGATTGGTGACTTCCACGTCCCACGCCACCACGCCCTGCGGAATGCCCTGCGGGCTCTTTTTGCCCTGATCGATTTTGCGTTTGCAGGTCAGGCGCGCCTGGATGGTGTCGCCGATGCCCACCGGGTTGATGAAGCGCAACGTATCCAGGCCGTAGTTGGCCAGCACCGGGCCTGGCGCCGGGGAGACGAACAGACCGGCCGCTGCCGACAGCACGAAATAACCGTGGGCGATGCGTTTGCCGAACTGCGATTCCTTGGCGGCGATGTCGTCGAAGTGCATGTAAAAGTGATCGCCGGACAGGCAACCGAAATTCACCAGATCGGCCTCGGTCACCGTGCGACGGTGGGTCAGCAGCGATTCGCCAATCTGCAAGTCCTGGAAGAACCGGCGGAACGGATGCACTTCGGTTTCGATGACCTTGGCACCGCGCACGTATTCGCCAGTGACCGCAGCGAGCATGGTCGGTGAGCCTTGCACCGCGGCGCGTTGCAAATAGTGCTTCACCGCGCGCAGACCACCGAGCTCTTCACCGCCGCCGGCACGACCCGGCCCACCGTGTTTGAGTTGCGGCAGCGGCGAACCGTGGCCGGTGGATTCGGCGGCGGATTCGCGGTCCAGTACCAGCAAGCGACCGTGCCAGGCAGCGGCAACCGGAATCGCCTTGGCCGCGATCTGCGGATCTTTGGTGATCAAACTGGCCACCAGACTGCCTTTACCGCGAGCGGCCAAAACCAGTGCTTCGTCCAGATCGTCGTAAGCCATCAGCGTGCTGACCGGGCCGAACGCTTCGATGTCGTGAGCGCCGCCTTCGGCGTGCGGATCGCGGGCCTGCAACAGGGTCGGCGCGAAGAACGCACCCTGACTGACGTTTTCGCCACGCGGTTCGAAACCGTCGCGGGCACCGAACAGCATATCGCTGCTTTGCAGCAGACTTTCCAGGCGTTCGGCGACGTCTTTTTGCTGATCGTGAGAGGCCAGTGCGCCCATGCGCACGCCTTCCACCGACGGGTCGCCGACCACGACTTTTTTCAGTCGATCGCGCAGACGGCTGGCGACCGCGTCGATGTGTTTGGCCGGGACGATGGCGCGGCGGATGGCGGTGCATTTCTGCCCGGCCTTGGTGGTCATTTCCCGGGCGACTTCCTTGATGAACAGTTCGAATTCTTCATCGTCCGGGGTGACGTCCGGGGCGAGGATCGCGCAGTTCAGCGAGTCGGCTTCGGCGTTGAATGGCACCGAGTTGCGGATCAGGTTCGGATTGACCCGCAGCTTGGCGGCGGTGTCGGCCGAACCAGTAAAGGTCAACACGTCCTGGCCTTGCAGGCGGTCGAGCAGATCACCGGTGCTGCCGATGATCAATTGCAGACTGCCCGCCGGCAGCAAACCGGATTCGTCCATCAACCGCACCACGGCTTCGGTCAAGTAACTGGTGGCGCTGGCCGGCTTGACGATGCACGGCATGCCGGCGAGAAAGCTCGGCGCGAACTTTTCCAACATGCCCCAGATCGGGAAGTTGAACGCGTTGATGTGCACCGCGAGGCCGCCGCGCGGCACCAGAATGTGCGTGCCGGCGAAGGTCCCCAGTTTGCTCAGCTGCATCGCCGGGCCTTCATGGACGATGTTGCCCGATGGCAGTTCCCGCGAGCCGAGGCTGGCGTAGGTGAACAGCGTGCTGTTGCCGCCCTCGATATCGATCCAGCTGTCGGCACGGGTGGCGCCGCTGTGGTGGGAGATCGCGTAGAGCTGTTCCTTGCGTTCGCTCAGGTACAAGGCCAATGCCTTGAGACGCTGGGCGCGTTGCTGGAAATCCAGCGCCATCAACCCGCTGATGCCCTGACGACGACCGTGCTCGATGGCTTCGGCAAAGTCCGGACGCTCCTCGTGGGTGCGCGCAATCTCGTGGCCGTCGATGGCGCTGCGCAGCACCTGGGCACCGTGTTGGCCGATCCAGCGACCGGCGATGAAACTTTGCAGGGTAGGGGCGTGAGGCATCACGATTCCTCCAGGTTATGAAAGGTGTTGGCGCGGCCGCGACCGCGCCTTTCAGGAATTACCAAAGCGCCACGGTGTAACCGACGATCAGCCGGTTTTCATCGAGGGCGGTGCTCAAGCCATTGCCGGAACGGAAGGTCACGTTGCGCCAGCGCAGGCTGACGTCCTTGAACGGGCCGCTCTGGATGACATAAGCGATGTCGGTGTCGCGCTCCCATTCACGGCCGTTGTCGACGGTGCCGGCCTTGACGTGGCGGCCGTCGGTGTAGCGGGTCATGAAGGTCAGGCCGGGGATGCCTTGCGCCGCGAAGTCATAGTCATAACGCAGCTGCCAGGAGTCCTCGTCGGCGCGGGTGTAGGTGTTGTAGGTCACCAGGTTGACCACGTACGGATCGCCGCCGTTGAGAAACGGAAAGGCACTGTCGCCGGACAATTGCTGGTACGTGGCACTGACTTTGTGGGCCCCGTGGGACACGGTGAACATGCTGTTGAAGTTGCGGTTGTCGATACGCCCGGCGCGCTCGGCGCCGTCGCCCCGGCTGTCGAAATAGCGCACATCGCTGCGCAGATTAAAACCGTTGCCCAGCGGCTGGGTATGCACCAGCCCGACGAACTGCTGGCGATAAATCTGCTCGAGCTTGCCGTAGTAGTAGCTCAGGTTCAGTTGCGGACTGAACGCGTAGCTACCGCCGGCAAAGTCGAAGTGAGCGCTGCTGGCGGCGCCGTAACCGATGTCATCGTTGCTGGATGAATCCCGCAGATTGGCCTTGGTCAGGCGCCCGGTATTGACTGTCAGGCCGCTGATTTCCTGGCTGGTCAGCATGCCGCCCTCGAAGGTCGAGCCCAGCAGGCGGGTGTCGTTGTAGGTCGCCACCGGCAGCAAGGGTTGCAGGGTGCCGAGCTTCAACACGCTTTTCGACACCCGCAGCTTGCCGGTCAGCCCCAGCTCGCTGAACTCGTCCGCCGGCTCATGGCTGTTCCGGCCGAAGGGCAACAGCCCGGTGCCACGGCGATCCGGGCTGGAGTCGAGTTTCAGTCCCAGTTCCCCCAGCGCGTCGAGACCGAAGCCGAAAGTGCCATCGGTGAACCCTGACTCGATGCGCGCGGTGAAGCCCTGCGCCCATTCTTCAGCCTTGGATTGCGCCGCGTTGTCCTGACGGAAATCGCGATTGATGTAGTGGTTGCGCATTTCAATGCGCGCCTTGCTGTCGTCGATGAAGTCGGCCATGGCGCTGGGGGCGACCATGGGCAGGCTCAATGCGGCGGCCAGCGAAAACAGTGATTCGTAAGGTGCAGAACGTGCGGGCTTCATTGTTTTTATTCCCTGCCATCAGTCGGTCGTGATTAGTGCTTGCTGGCGCCGGAGGCACCGATGCCCGTCATCGAACGGATGAACTGCGCCAGGTAATGGCCGCGCTCAAGGGCCGCTCGCGGCGAGGTGTCGGTGACCGAAAACAGCCAGGCACTGAAAAACGCGAGGCTCATGGAAAACAGCGCCGGGTTGGAATAGGGGAACAGCGCTTTGTCGTGATGCAGCACGTTGACCCACACCGCCGGGCTCAGCACCAGCAGGACAATCGCCGAGAACAGACCCGCCAGGCTGCCGGTGACTGCACCGCGAGTGGTCAGGCCCTTCCAGTACATCGAAAGGAACAGCACCGGGAAATTCACCGACGCGGCGATGGCCAGCACCAGACCGGAAAGGAACGCGATGTTCTGTGATTCGAACAGCAGGCCGAGAATGATCGCCAGTACGCCGATGCACAGCGTGGCAATGCGCGACACGCGGATTTCCTGCTGCTCGCTGGCCTGACCCTTGCGCATCACGCAGGCATACAGATCGTGGGACACCGCCGAGGCGCCGGACAACGCCAAACCGGCGACCACCGCCAGAATGGTGGCGAAGGCGACCGCCGAGATGAAGCCCAGGAACAGGTTGCCGCCCACGGCTTGCGCCAGGTGCACGGCGATCATGTTGCCGCCGCCGATGATCGCGCCGTTGGCATCGCGGAACGCAGGATCGGTGCCGACCATCACGATGGCGCCGAAGCCGACAATGATCAGCAGCAGGTAGAAGTAGCCGATGAAACCAGTGGCGTAGAACACGCTTTTACGCGCTTCCTTGGCATCGCTGACGGTGAAGAAACGCATCAGGATATGCGGCAGGCCGGCCGTGCCGAACATCATGCCCAGCCCCAGCGAGATTGCATCGATCGGGTTCGACAGCAAACCACCGGGTGCCATGATCGCGTTGCCTTTGGCGTGCACGGCGGTGGCGCCGGCGAACATCGCTTCGGTGCTGAAACCGAAATGCTTGAGCACCATGAACGCCATGAACGTGGTGCCGAACAGCAGCATTACCGCTTTGATGATCTGCACCCAGGTGGTGGCGAGCATGCCGCCGAAGGTCACGTAGAACACCATCAACACGCCGACCAGCATCACCGCGTAGAGGTAGTCGATGCCGAACAGCAACTCGATCAGTTTGCCGGCGCCGACCATCTGCGCCACCAGGTACATCAGCGCGACGGTCAACGTGCCGAACGCCGAGGTCAGGCGCACCGGGGTTTGTTCGAGGCGATAGGAGACCACATCGGCGAAGGTGTATTTGCCGAGGTTGCGCAGGCGTTCGGCGATCAGGAACAAAATGATCGGCCAGCCCGCCAACACGCCCAGCGCGTAGAGCAAGCCATCGTAGCCATTGAGGAACATCATCGCCGAGATGCCGAGGAAGGACGCTGCGGAGATCATGTCACCGGCAATTGCCAGGCCGTTCTGGAAACCGGTCATGCCACCGCCCGCAGTGTAGAAGTCGCTGGCGGAACGGGTGCGCAACGCGGCCCAACGCGTGACGCCGAGGGTGAACAGCACGAACACCAGGAACATGCCGATGGCGTTCCAGTTCAATGGGCGGGACGCGCCGTCGGCCGCTGCCGCAAAGTCAGCGACGAAGGCCAGAGGCAGCAGGAACAACGCGAGAAGGCGGCTCATCGGGCGCACTCCTGTTTCAGTTTGTCGTTGAGAGGGTCGATGACGTTATTGGCGCGATAGACGTAAAAACCGGTCAGTGCGAAGGCCAGCACCACGATTACCACGCCGACCAGCATGCCCACCGAGGTCACGCCGCCGCTCAAGGACTGGCCGAGGGTGGCGGGGGAGAACGCCACCAGCAACACGAAGCCGAAATAGATCACCAGCATGATCAGCGACAGCGACCAGTACAGGTTCTGTTTGCGGCGAACCAGCTCGATGAAATCCGGGTGCTGGCGGATGAGTTCTACGTCTGTGGGTGTCATGGCGCGCTCTCTGTTTGTTGTTTTTGTTGTGGGGTGAAACGGTGTATCCCGGTCGATTACTGGCCCCTGTGGGAGCGAGCCTGCTCGCGATAGCGGTGGGCCAGCCGCGATTGATGTTGGATGGGCTGCCTTCATCGCGAGCAGGCTCGCTCCCACAGGGGTTTTGCGTTGTGTCTTAGAGCTGGTCGAAATCCAGCACAACCTTGTCGCTGATCGGGAATGCCTGGCACGACAGGACATAACCGGCAGCCACTTCGTAATCTTCCAGGGCGTGGTTGCTGTCCATTTCCACTTCGCCTTCGATGACCTTGCATTTGCAGGTCGAGCACACGCCGGCCTTGCACGAATAGGGCAGCTCGGCACCCTGGGCGTTGCCGGCGTCGAGGATGCTCTGGCTGTTGCGCGGCAGGTCGAAGGCCAGGGCACGACCATCGCTGATCACGGTGATCTGGCTGACGGCGGCATCCACTTGCCGGGCTGCTTCACGGGCCTCGCGTTTTTGCTGGCTGCCGGCGGCGGCGAACAGTTCGAAGTGGATTCGCTCAGGCGCCATGCCTTTGGCTTTCAAGCTGTCGCGCACGGTTTCGGTCATCTCCTGCGGGCCACAGATGAACGCCGCGTCGAGGGCTTTGACGTCCAGCCAGCGGGAGAACAGTTGCTCGCATTTCTCGGCGTTGATCCGGCCGTTGTACAGGTCGACATCCTGCTGCTCGCGGCTGAACACGAAGATCAGGTTCAAGCGCTGCAAGTAGCGGTTTTTCAGGTCTTCCAGCTGTTCGCGAAACAGCGCGCCGGAACTTGAGCGGTTGCCATACAGCAGCGTGACGCGGCTGTGCGGTTCGGTTTGCAGGGTGGTCTTGATGATCGACAGGATCGGCGTGATGCCGCTGCCTGCTGCAACCGCCAGGTATTGACCGTGACGAGCCGGATCGAGCTCGACATGAAAGTGCCCGGCTGGCGGCATCACTTCCAGGTTGTGCCCAACCTTCAACTGCTCATTGGCGAATGCGGAAAACCGCCCACCGGCCACACGCTTGATCGCGACGCGCAGTTCACCGTCATTGACGCCGGTGCAGATCGAATACGAACGACGCACTTCTTCACCGTCCATCTGCGTGCGCATCACCAGGTGCTGGCCCTGGGTGAAGTGAAAACTGTCTTGCAGGTGCTGCGGAATCTCGAAGGCGATGGACACCGCGTCACGGGTCTCGGCGCGCACGTCCTTGATGGTCAGGCTGTGAAATTTGCTCATTATTGTTCTCCAGCTGGGACGGCCGATCGCCGCTCAGATGCACTTGAAATAGTCGAACGGCTCGCGGCACTCGACGCAGCGGTACAACGCCTTGCACGCGGTGGAACCGAACTCGCTGAGCACTTCGGTGTGCGCGCTGCCGCATTGCGGGCAGAGGATCACCGGGCTTTCGCCGAGCAGGCTGCGCTTGCTGGTGCTGCCGTCTGGCGGTGCGATGCCATAAGCGCGCAGGCGTTCGCGGCCGCTGTCGGTGATCCAGTCGGTGGTCCACGCCGGGGTCAATTTGCGTTCCAGTTGCGGTGCCCTGAAGCCAGCGAGCTCCAGCGCGTCGCGAATATCGCTTTCGATCACTTCGGTGGCGGGGCAGCCGGAGTAGGTCGGCGTGACCACCACGTGCAGATGCCCGGCCTGCCAGTCGAGATCGCGCACGATGCCCAGGTCAACCACGCTGACCACCGGCACTTCCGGGTCCATGACCTGCGCCAGGGTCGCCCACGCGGCGGCCAGGTCAGTCGGTTGGGCCGGCCGGGCGCCGAGGTCGCTGGCGATCAGCTCACCAGGTCGCATCGGGGTACGCTCGTGGCAGGAATTGCATCTCGGCCAACAGAATGCCGAGGTGTTCGGTGTGCAGCCCCTTGCGCGCATTCAGGTAGAAATAGCTCGGCGCGGCAGGCACGGGCAGGGTGGCGCTGGCGAAAATCGCGTTGACCTTGGCTTGCCAGGCCGCAGCGACCTGCGCGGCGTTCGGGGTGATCCCGGCTGCGTGCAAACGCTGTTCGCTGTCATCGGCACTGGTCAGTTCAACGGTGAAGCGCCAGACCTCAGGGATCGCCGCGAGCATGCGTTTGTGGCTTTCCTCGGTGCCGTCACCCAGACGCTCGACCCACTCGCCGGAACGGCGCAGGTGATAGGTGACTTCCTTGACCGCTTTGGCGGCGATCCCGGCGATGCGTTCGTCGCTGGACTGGCTCAGGCCGCTGAGCACTTGCAGGTGCCAGGCGTCGTAGACAAATTGCTTGAGGATGGTCACCGCATAATCGCCGTTGGGTTGTTCCACCAGCAGCAGGTTGCGATAGGCGCGCTCATCGCGGCGGAACGCCAGGTGATCGGCATCGCGACCGTCGTCCAGCAGTTCGGCGGCGTATTCCAGCCAGTTGCGTGCCTGGCCGACGAGGTCGAGGCCGACGTTCATCAGCGCCAGTTCTTCTTCCAGCGCCGGCGCCTTGCCGCACCATTGGCACAGGCGCTGACCCTGGATCAGGGCGCTGTCGCCGAGGCGCAGCAGGTATTCGATCAAATCAGTCTGGTTGTTCATGGTCGACCTCACATGTGCCCGACTTCGGCCGGCAGCTCGTAGAAGCTGGCGTGGCGGTAGACCTTGTCGTCCGACGGGTCGAACAGCGGGTCTTTTTCATCCGGCGAGGAGGCGGTGATCAGCGCCGAAGGCACGACCCACAGGCTCACGCCTTCGCTGCGACGGGTATAGAGCTCGCGCGCGTTTTCGATGGCCATGGTGGTGTCGGCGGCATGCACGCTGCCGACATGCTTGTGGTTGAGGCCGTGCTTGCTGCGCACGAAGACTTCGAAGAGGGTCCATTCAGACATTTCATTGACTCCACATCAGGTGGCCGATCAGGCGGCGTTCTTGTTCTGTTTTTTGCGTGCGTGGGCGACCGCGGCTTCGCGAACCCAGGCACCGTCTTCAATGGCTTTGCGACGGGTGGCGACGCGTTCCTGGTTGCACGGGCCGTTGCCCTTGAGCACTTCGTAGAATTCGCTCCACTGGATTTCGCCGAAGTCGTAGTGACCGCGTTCGGCGTTCCACTTCAGGTCCGGGTCGGGGCAGGTGCAGCCGAGCAATTCGAGTTGCGGGATGGTCTGGTCGATGAAGCGCTGGCGCAGTTCGTCGTTGCTCTGGCGCTTGATTTTCCAGGCCATGGATTGCGCGCTGTTTGGCGAGTGTTCGTCGCTTGGGCCGAACATCATCAGCGACGGCCACCACAGGCGGTTGATCGCGTCCTGGACCATGTCTTTTTGCGCCTGAGTGCCGTGGCGCATCATGGTCAAAAGGATTTCGTAGCCCTGGCGCTGGTGGAAACTTTCTTCCTTGCAGATGCGCACCATGGCCCGGGAGTAGGGGCCATAAGAGGTGCGCTGCAGGACCACCTGATTGACGATTGCCGCACCGTCCACCAACCAGCCCACCGCGCCCATGTCGGCCCAGTTCAGCGTCGGGTAATTGAAGATGCTCGAATACTTGGCTTTGCCGCTGTGCAGCTTGGCGATTTCTTCATCGCGGTCGGCACCGAGGGTTTCCATCGCGCTGTACAGGTACAAACCGTGGCCGGCTTCGTCCTGAATCTTGGCCATCAGTTGCAGTTTGCGTTTGAGCGATGGCGCGCGGGTGACCCAGTTGCCTTCGGGCAGCATGCCGACGATTTCCGAGTGGGCGTGCTGGGAGATTTGCCGGATCAGGGTTTGGCGATAGGCGTCAGGCATCCAGTTTTTGGCTTCGATCTTGATTTCTGAATCGATTTTTTCCTGGAAGGCGCGTTCCTGTTCGGACATCTCCGAAAGGTCTTTGATGCGCTTTACGCCGGTTTCTACGAGCTGTGCGTACATGTGGGGTCTCCCGCCTTGAATCTGATGCTAGGGCATGGAGAACTTTATAAGCGATACAGAAATTAATATCAAACATAAAACATCGTGTCGTATGTATTTTTGTATCGCTTTTGATGTGTGGAGCAAGCCCGGTTTCTGGACAGGCTGATGGCGCCTTAGTAGCATCCGTCGCTTACCGGCTGAACGGCTCGTCGTCGGTGACAGAATTTCAAGGAGTGGGTATGCAGGACTTCACCTTCGGCAAGGTCAGGATTCATTTTCACATCGAGCACGGAGTGGTGATCCGCAACACGCCGAGCCGTCGTGTGGCCTGGATCAGAACGAAGGAAGGCGATGAGCTCCGTCTGGAATATGCTTTTGAAGATTTCCATTTACGCAAAGGTCATGAGGTTTACGTGATCTACGCCGGAAGTTCACACAAGGAAGACATGTACCCCGTGCTTCTGCGCAATCACCATCTTTCCCTCAGTTTCGACTTGGAATCGAGTGATTTTCTCTACCAGGAATTGATCCCGACTATGCGCGGCAACGGGTGGATTTTGGCGGTTCTGTTGATCCCATGGCCTTTCATCTTTTTACTGTCCGGCCAGTGGTGGGGAGGGATCGTGCTGCCGTTGATCTATTTAATGACAGTGGTAAAGCGCGACGACAGGCGCAAAGCACGACTGGTGCCTGAGCTGGATAACCACATCTACATGCTGGACAGGCGCGCCACTGCCAGACGCGTCGTCACCAGAGCGCTCTCGCGTAATCTCTGACTCGTTCGTTGTGATTCACATGACCCTGTAGGAGCTGGCTTGTCGGGTCGCCGCATCGCAGCGATGGGCGTCAACGATGACGCGGGTTGTCTGGATGAGCGCGGTGTCTGGACGCTTTTCGCCAGCAAGCCGGCTCCTACAAGGACCGTGTACATCCGCGAGAATCGGGTTGCCTATAAAGCCTTCGCGAGCTGGCTCGCTCCCACAGAGTTCGTGCGCGGGCACCCCAAAAAAAGCCCCGCAAAAGCGGGGCTTAAAGGGTGCAGCAGTCATGCTTTCGGGCGTTTGTCCATCACGTGACAAGCCTTGCCCTCAGAGCGCTTGATCGAATGGAAGGGCTGCAAAACAATCCGCGAACTGATCCCGATATATGTCTTGATATGCCGACTCAATTCGCCGCAGACAGCCTTCTGCTGCTCATCGCTCAAGTGCTGGTGTTCGGCCTTCAACTCGACATGCACATCAACACTGTCCAGGTTCCCATTGCGATACAGATGAATCTCATAACACTCTGAAAGCTGTTTGATTTTCAGCACCTGCTCCTCGATCTGCGTTGGAAACACGTTGACCCCGCGAATGATCAACATGTCATCGCTGCGCCCGGTGATCTTGTCGATCCGCCGCATCGGCCGTGCAGTGCCCGGCAGCAAGCGAGTCAGGTCGCGGGTGCGGTAGCGGATCATCGGCAAGGCTTCCTTGCTCAGCGACGTAAACACCAGTTCGCCCATCTGCCCGTCCGGCAGCACTTCGCCGGTGACCGGGTCGATGATTTCCGGGTAGAAGTGGTCTTCCCAGATGGTCGGCCCGTCCTTGGTTTCCGCGCATTCCATGGCGACGCCCGGCCCCATGATTTCCGAGAGGCCGTAGATGTCCAGTGCGGTGATGCCCAAACGGTTCTCGATGGCGTTGCGCAGTTCGCCGGTCCACGGCTCGGCGCCGAAGATGCCCAGGCGCAAAGCCAGTTTGTGCGGGTCGATGCCCTGGCGCTCGATTTCATCGGCGATGTTGAGCATGTACGACGGCGTGACCATGATGATGTCCGGCTGGAAATCCTTGATCAGTTGCACTTGTTTTTCGGTCTGGCCGCCGGACATCGGGATTACCGTGCAGCCCAGGCGTTCGGCACCGTAGTGCGCGCCGAGGCCGCCGGTGAACAGGCCGTAGCCATAGGAAATGTGCACTTTGTCACCCCGTCGACCGCCCGCCGCACGAATGGAGCGTGCGACCACGTTGGCCCAGGTGTCGATGTCGTTCTGCGTGTAGCCGACGACCGTCGGTTTGCCGGTGGTGCCGCTGGACGCGTGCAGGCGCACCACGTCCTGCATTGGCACGGCGAACATGCCGTAAGGGTAGTTGTCGCGCAGGTCGGTTTTGGTGGTGAACGGAAACTTCGCCAGGTCTTCCAGGCATTTGATGTCATCCGGGTGTACGCCCAGCGCATCGAAGCGCTGACGGTACAGCGGCACATTGTTGTAGGCGTGGTTGAGGCTCCAGCGCAGACGCTCCAGCTGATGCTGGCGGAGTTCGTCGATGCTGGCGGTTTCCAGCGGGTCCAGCACGGGATTAAGCACGGCGTTGGCAATTGGCATGTTCATAACTTCACTCGAATTATTTTTGTGTTTCAGCCTGGCCGCAGCCGGGCTTTGAGTGCATGCCCCAAGGATACCTCTCGGCTCCTTGGGAATCGCGATTCTTTAGTCGGGCAGGCGCTCGATGATCAGCGCGATGCCCTGGCCGACGCCGATGCACATGGTGCACAAGGCGTAGCGGCCGTGACGTTCTTCCAGTTCGTGCAGGGCGGTGGTTACCAGCCGTGCGCCGCTCATGCCCAGCGGGTGACCGAGGGCGATGGCGCCACCATTGGGATTGACCCGCGGATCGGTGTCGCTCAGACCCAATTCACGCAACACCGCCAGGCCTTGCGCGGCGAAGGCTTCGTTGAGTTCGATCACGTCCATGTCGGCGAGGCTCAGGTTCGCCAGTTCCAGCACCTTGCGCGTGGCCGGCACCGGGCCGATGCCCATGATGCGCGGCTCGACACCGGCCGTGGCCATAGCGACGACCCGGCCACGTGCCTTGAGGCCGTGGCGTTTGGCGACCGCCGGACTGGCCAGCAACAGCGCACAGGCGCCGTCATTGACCCCGGAAGCGTTGCCTGCGGTGACGCTGCCGCCTTCGCGAAACGGCGTGCCGAGCTTCTGCAACTGCTCAAGGGTGGTGTCACCGCGTGGATGCTCATCGTGCTCGACGACTTTGGCCGGGCCTTTGCGCTGCGGGATTTCGACCGCGACGATTTCCCTGGCCAGACGCCCACTGGCCTGGGCCGCGCTGGCGCGTTGCTGGCTGCGCAGGGCGAAGGCGTCCTGGTCGGCGCGGGAGATGTTGAACTGTTCGGCGACGTTCTCGGCAGTCTCCGGCATCGAGTCGATGCCGTAGGTTTTTTTCATCAGCGGATTGACGAAGCGCCAGCCGATGGTGGTGTCGTAGAGCTGTGCGTCACGGGAAAAGGCCTGTTCGGCCTTGCCCATGACCAACGGCGCGCGGGACATCGATTCGACGCCGCCGACCAGCATCAGCCCGGCTTCGCCGCAGCGAATCGCCCGCGCTGCGGTGCCGATGGCATCGAGCCCGGAACCGCACAAACGGTTGAGCGTGGTGCCCGGCACGCTGACTGGCAGGCCGGCCAGGAGCGCCGACATGCGCGCAACGTTGCGATTGTCTTCGCCAGCCTGGTTGGCGCAGCCGTAGATCACGTCATCCACGGCGTTCCAGTTGACCTGCGGGTGGCGGCGCAATAATTCACGCAGCGGCACCGCGCCGAGGTCGTCGGCGCGCACGCTGCTCAAGGCGCCGGCGTAGCGGCCGATAGGGGTCCGCACGGCGTCGATGATCAAGGCGTCATTCATTCGGATTCTCCTGCGCGAGCACAGTGCCGCGCACTTTGTAGGATTTGCCATGGAACAGCGCGATCAGCTGGCCCTGTTGGTTTTCAATGCGCACGTCATAGTTGCCGGTGCGACCGGAGCGGCTTTGCTCGGTGCAATCGGCGGTCAAGGTGTCGCCCAGACGTGCCGGGGCGATGTAGTCGATGCTGCAGCCGATGGCCACCGTGGCGTCGTTGTAGCTGTTGCAGGCGAAAGCGAATGCCGAGTCGGCGAGGGCGAACAGGTAACCGCCGTGGCAAGTGCCGTGGCCCTGAATCATGTCGGTGCGCACGCTCATGCCGACGCGGGCGCAGCCCGGTGCCGCCGAGAGCAGGCGCATGCCCATGGCCTGGCTGGCGGCGTCGCGCTTGAACAGTGTCTGCGCGCAGTCGCTGGCGAGGTTCATCGCTTCGTGGTTAGTCATGGAACGTCCTCCCTTCGGCAACACGGCGGCGCAACAGCAGCGACGGTCGATAGCGTTGTTCGCCATAGCTTGCTTGCAGGTTTTCCAGCACCTTGAGGATGTGCGCGAGGCCGATGGCGTCGGCCCAGGCCAGCGGGCCTTGGGGGTAATTGACCCCGGCGCGCATCGCCAGATCGATGTCGGCGGCCGACGCCACGCCTTGCAGTACGGCGTCGGCGGCTTCGTTGGCGAGCATCGCGACGGTGCGCAATACCGCGAGCGCCGGGCTGTCGCTGAGTGGGCTGACGCTGAATCCGGCCTGTTGCAGCAGGGCAATGCCTTGTTCCAGGGCGGATGGCTCGATGTCGGCCGCGTAGCTGATCGCGATTCGGCTGGCGGTGCCGTAGTCGAAGGCGAGGTCCAGCAGGATCAGATTGCGCAAGCCGTCTTCTTTCCCGCGTTGACACGCCATGCGCCCGTCGCTCAAGGCCAGCACCGCATCGCCAACTCGCAGCAGACCTTGGCCGTCACGCTCAATGACCTCGACGTTGTGTTCACGAAGGCGCGAGATCAAACCGTTGGCCATCCCGAGGTCGCCTTCGACAACGCAGGTTGCAACGGTTTGTTCGCTGCTGATAGAGGTTGGCTGCGGACGCTCGGCGCCTTCGGCATAGCGATAGAAACCCTGACCGGTTTTACGTCCCAGGCGCCCGGCGTCGACCAATTCCTTCTGAATCAACGACGGCAGGAAACGCATGTCACCGTAATAAGCATCAAACACCGAACAGGTCACGGCATAGTTGACGTCATGGCCGATCAGATCGGTCAGCTCGAAGGCGCCCATCGCAAAACCACCGGCCTCACGCATCAGCGCATCCAGCGTCGGGCAATCCGCCGCGCCTTCCTGCAACAGTCGCAGGCTTTCGGCGTAGAACGGGCGAGCGACACGGTTGACGATAAAGCCCGGCGTCGAGCGCGTGTGGACGGGTTTTTTGCCCCAGGCTTTGGCGGTGTCGTACAGGCACTCGGCCAACTGCGGATCGCTGGCCAGCCCCGAAACGATTTCCACCAGCGCCATGACCGGCGCCGGGTTGAAGAAGTGCAAACCGAGCAAGCGTTGCGGATGGTTCAGTTGCGCGGCGATGCTGGTGATCGACAGCGACGAGGTGTTGCTGGCCAGAATGCAGTGCTCGCCGCAGATGCCTTCGAGCTGACGGAAGAGGGCGCGTTTGACTTCAAGATTCTCGACGATGGCTTCGATGATCAGCTCGCACTCGGCCAGCGCTTCGATGGCTTCCACGGCGTGCAGGCGCCCAATCGTTGCGCTGCGCGACTCGGCGGACAGTTTGCCGTTCTCGACGCGTTTGCCCAGTTGTCGATCAATGCCTTCAATGGCCTGGGCGGCAGCGCCGGGGCGATTGTCAAGCAGCCACACCGGATGCCCGGCCTGCGCCGCGACCTGGGCAATGCCTGCGCCCATGGCGCCGGCGCCGATCACCGCGATGCGCGCGTTAGCGTTCAATGCCGTCATGACTCAGCGCCCCTTGAAACTTGGGCTGCGTTTTTCCATGAAGGCGCTGACGCCCTCACGGTAATCCTCGCTGCGCCCGGCGAGGCGTTGCAGGTCTTTTTCCAGCTCCAGCTGCTCATCGAAGGTGTTGCTCAGGCTGGCGTTGAGGCTGCGCTTGATCAGCGCCAGGCCATATGTCGGTTGCGTGGCCAGATGACGTGCGAGGGTCAGGGCTTCTTCGCGCAATTGGGCATCGTCGACCACGCGGTAGATCAGCCCCCATTGCTCGGCTTGCTCGGCGGTCAGGCGATTGCCGAGCAAGGCGAGCGCCTTGGCGCGGGCCATGCCGACCAGGCGCGGCAAGGTCCAGGTGCCGCCAGAGTCCGGGATCAAGCCGATCTTGCAGAAGGCCTGGATGAAGCTCGCCGAACGCGCTGCCAATACCAGGTCGCAGGCCAGTGGAATGTTGGCGCCGGCGCCGGCCGCCACGCCGTTGACCGCGCAGATTACCGGCAGCGGCAAATCGCGCAGTTGGCGGATCAGCGGGTTGTAGAACTTCTCGATCGACTCGCCCAGATCCGGCACGGCGCTGCCCGGCGCGACATTGCGGTCGCTGAGGTCTTGCCCGGCGCAGAAGCCGCGACCTTCACCGGTCAGCAACAAAACGCGCACGTCCGGATTCTGCCGCACCTGTTTCAGCGCTTCTTTGACTTCGCCATGCATCTGCGTGTTGAAGCTGTTGAGCTGGTCCGGCCGATTGAGGCTGAGCAGGGCGACGCCGGCCTCGATGGAAAACAGGATGTGTTCGAAGTTCATGGTCTTGGCGCTCTCTGAGAGGTCGATCAAATTCGTTAGCTAACCGGGTTATTGCCCGGTGAAGGTCGGCGTGCGCTTTTCCTGAAAGGCCCGGATGCCTTCGTCGCGGTCGCGGGTGCCAGCCAGCACGGTGAAGGCGTGGCGCTCAAAACGCAGGCCGCTGGCGAGGTCGGTGTCCATCGCCTTCAGTAGCGCTTCTTTGGCCAGGCGCACGGCCAGTGGCGCTTTCGTGGCAATGCTGCGGGCGATCTGCAAGGCGCGTTCGACAGTGAATTCCGGCTGCGTCACTTCGCTGATCAGGCCAGCGCGCTGTGCCTGGCGGGCGTCGATCGGCTCGCCGGTCAGGACCATTTGCATGGCCATGGATTTGCCGACGGCGCGCAGCAGGCGTTGGGTGCCACCGGCGCCGGGCATGATCCCGAGGTTGATTTCCGGCTGGCCGAAGCGGGCGTCTTCACCGGCGATGATGATGTCGGCGTGCATCGCCAGTTCGCAGCCACCGCCGAGGGCGAAGCCGTTGACGGCGGCGATCAGCGGTTTGTTGAAGCGGGTGATGGTTTGCCACGACGCCTGGCGTGGATCGTCGAGGATGCCGACCAGATTGCGCTCGGCCATTTCCTTGATGTCGGCGCCGGCGGCAAAGGCTTTGCGGCTGCCGGTCAGGACCACGACGCGGGTCTCGGCATCGGCTTGTGCAGTTGTCAGTTCGTCCGCCAGTTCACCGAGCAATTCGGTGGTCAGGGCATTCAACGCTTGCGGACGCTGCAGGGTAATCAGGCGGACGCCCGGTTCGAGGAATTCGACAGCAAGGGTTAGAGGCATGGCGGATGCCCTCACGGTGCACGCTCGGCTGTGATGCCGGCTCATTATTGGATCGGCGCGGTAGGCCGGTTTTGTCCGAGTATACCTGTAACGTGATACGCAAATGCAATAGTAAAATTGATTTAATGTGTCTTATTGGTGGTTGTGTGGTTTGATGGCTTCGCTCTTGATGGGATTGGTTAAGCGCTAATTACGCCTGTTTTGTTGGTTTTTACCGAGGTTTTATGCCTTGAAGGAGCGCCGCGGGCCAAGGGCTTTATAAGTGATACGGTTTTTGTGCTTTGTTAATGTAAAAATGATGTGATACAAAATAGGCCTGCATCGGCATCGCTTTGTGAATGCTCTATAAGGAAACGCCCCATGACCTGCTACAGCCTCGATGGCCTGACTCCGGTGGTTGACCCCAGTGCTTATGTTCATCCGTCCGCCGTGTTGATCGGCGACGTGATCATCGGTCCCCATTGCTACATCGGGCCGCTGGCAAGCCTGCGCGGGGATTTCGGCCGGATCGTGCTGGAGGAGGGCGCCAACCTTCAGGACACCTGCGTGATGCACGGTTTTCCGGACAGCGACACCGTGGTTGAACGCAACGGCCATATTGGCCACGGCGCGGTGTTGCACGGCTGCCGGATTGGCGCAGACGCGCTGGTGGGGATGAATGCGGTGGTGATGGACAATGCGCGCATCGGTGCTCGCTCATTCGTCTCGGCCGCCGCGTTCGTCAAGGCCGGATTCGAGTGCGCCGAACAGTCGCTGGTGATGGGCGCTCCGGCCGGCGTCAAGCGCAGCCTCAGCGATGAAGAAGTGTCGTGGAAGCAGGCCGGTACTCGCGAGTATCAGCAACTGGCCAAGCGTTGCCTTGAGCAAATGCGCGTCTGCGAGCCGCTGACCGAGCCGGAGCCCGACCGCCCGCGTATCAGCGACAGTGGTTTGCGGCCCAAGGGCAATTCTCTTTGAGAACGCAATCCCCCTGTAGGAGTCAGCTTGCTGCGGGCTCCTACAGGATTTGCGATTAACCGATGGACTTTCGGTATATTCCTTTTCTTTTTTCAGCTCGGTACGCCCATGTCGTCCCTGACACCTTTGAACCATCTGATTACCCGTTTCCAGGAGCAGACGCCGATCCGCGCCAGCTCCTTGATCATCACGTTGTACGGGGATGCCATCGAGCCTCACGGCGGCACGGTGTGGCTGGGCAGCCTGATTCAGCTGCTCGAGCCCATCGGCATCAACGAACGGTTGATCCGCACCTCGATTTTTCGCCTGACCAAGGAAGGCTGGCTGACCGCCGAAAAAGTCGGGCGCCGTAGCTATTACAGCCTGACCGGCGCCGGTCGTCGGCGTTTCGACAAGGCCTTCAAGCGCGTCTACAGCTCCACCGTGCCGGCCTGGGACGGTTCGTGGTGCCTGGTGATGCTCACGCAATTGACCCAGGACAAACGCAAACAAGTGCGCGAAGAACTGGAATGGCAAGGTTTTGGTGCGATCTCGCCCGCCGTGCTGGCCTGCCCGCGCAGTGATCGGGCGGACGTCAACGCGACGTTGCTCGACCTTGGCGCCCAGGAAGAAACCATCGTCTTCGAAACCACCGCACAAGACGTGCTCGCCTCCAAGGCCCTGCGTTTGCAGGTGCGCGAGAGCTGGAACATCGAGGAACTGGCGGCCCATTACAGCGAGTTCATCCAACTGTTCCGACCGCTCTGGCAAGCGCTTCGCGAGCAGGAAAACCTGCAGCCATCGGACTGCTTCCTGGCACGGGTCCTGCTTATTCATGAGTACCGCAAGTTGCTGTTACGCGACCCGCAATTGCCGGACGAGTTGTTGCCCGGCGATTGGGAAGGACGCGCCGCCCGCCAGTTGTGCCGTAACATTTACCGGTTGATCTACGCCAAGGCCGAAGAGTGGTTGAACAATGCACTGGAAACCGCCGATGGACCGTTGCCCGACGTGGGGGAAAGTTTTTATCGGCGGTTTGGCGGGCTGAAGTAGCCCGTGCCTGTTCAGGGAGCGTGACTGTTCAGGAGAGCCCGTGGATTGGCGTAGATAATAAAAACAAGCCTGCGTGAGGCCCGACATGATTTCTTCAATTGCACAGCGCCGTGATGGCTTCGATCAGTGGATTCATCAGATCAACCAGATCTGTGGCGCCTTCAATGCGCAGCCCCTGGGCGATGAGTTTGCCGGGCAGATCCGCGAGCACCAGGACGGCGCGCTGAAGCTCAGTTTTGTCGATGCCCACCAGGCACGGCTGTACCGCACGCCTCACGAAGTGGCGGCGGGCGAGGGCGGCAAATACTTCGCGGTGTTTCAACTCGATGGCAGCGCCGGCATGGCTCAGGGCGACAGCAAAGTGTTGCTGTCGGCCGGGGATATCACGCTGATCGACGCCTCGCGCCCCAGCGACTTCACCTACAGTGAAAACTCCCGGCAGCTGTCGTTGATTCTGCCGTCGCAACTGGTCGAGCAAACCCTGCGCTTCAATCAGGTCAAGTGCGGTCACCGGATCGCCGCGACATCCCCCATCGCGATGTTCTCGCACCGTTTGATTCTGGACGCCACGCACCAGCAATGCCTGAGTCGGGCAGAAAGCGAAGCGACGCTGGAGGCCATTGTCAGCCTGCTGCGCCCGGCCATCAGTCACAGCGAAGCGTGCGCGGATGTGCACGAGCGTCTTTTCCGCAAGACCCTGGACTTCATTGATGAGCACATACGCTCGGAAGACCTCTGTCCTGAATGGCTGGCGCGGGAGGTCGGGATGTCGACGCGTGGTTTGTACCGGATGTTTGCCAAGAAGGGATTGGTGGTGGCGCGGTACATCAAGAATCGGCGGCTGGATTTGTGCGCCGAGTCCCTGCGCCAATCGCGCACCGAGCAAAAGTTGTCGGTGCTGGGGTATTCGTGGGGCTTTTCCGATTCGAGCTACTTTTCCACTGCGTTCAAATCGCGGTTCGGTATTTCGCCCGGTGAGTACCGCAAAAAGCACGTCTGAGATCCAACGGAATTAACGCATAACCCCTGTGGGAGCGGGCTTGCTCGCGAAGGCGGAGTGTCAGTCAACATCAATGTTATCTGACACTCCGCCTTCGCGAGCAAGCCCGCTCCCACAGGGTTTTGTGTGTATTACTTCGGGGCGCTGAGGTTCAACGTCGGCGTCTCATCAAAGAAATTCCACGGCTTCAACAGCACATGCACCCACTCGGTCGGCATGATCGGCCATTCTTCCGCACGGGCAATGTGCGTGGTGCCGGTGGTCAACCAGACCACATCGTCGGTGTTTTCGATGGATTGGTTGTCGTGGGTGAACTGTCCAAGCCCCGCATCCTTGTCCGAACGGTTCGGGTATTTGCCTTCCGGGTACTTTTCTTCCGGGTTGTAGCGCGTCACCCACAGCTGTTTGTCCATGAAGCTCAGGCGGTGATAGAGCCATTCGTCCTTGCCGAAATTGGCACCCTTGGCTACCGGGTGCGTACCGCCGGCGTACGGAATCAGTTGATAGGAAACCGGGTTGCCGACTTTGTTTTCCTTGCTGGTATTGCTCAGCAGGCGAACGGTCGAAGGGTCGAATTTTTGCGCGGCTTGCTGTTCGGTGCCGACGACTTTGGTGTCGGTCTGCATCGTGCTGGTGCGCGGCCCGCCACGGTCGTTCGGGGCAACCACCGGGTTCACTTCCACCAGCGAGTTGTTCTCACCGTCGACGTCCATGTCGAGGCGGAAGTTGTAGATGTGCTGGTGCGTGGTGCCAACGATGTTGTGGTCCAGCAGCGTGCCGTAGCGCGTGTCTTCCTTGGCGGTGGCTTCGTGCATGGTTTTCGATTTCACGCCTTTGACCGCTTCGATCCCGGTGGCACCGGCGTCGATGCCGATGGTGCCGTTTTGCTGGAAGACCCAGTCGAAAATGTAGTCGTAGTTGCCGACGGTGCTGATCCAGCGCACCACCAGTTCACGCCGTTCGGTACTGAGGTTGGGCTGGCCCATTTCCTGGTGTTTGTATTCCGGGCCGGCGTAACGCTCGAACACCGCCATGGCGCGGGGAATCGAGGTCGGCGCCCCGGTGTAGTCGGCAATCGTGGCGTCCAGCAACACGGCGTTTTCCGGGGCATCTTTGCCGCGCGCAATCGGCGAGGTCAGCGTGCCCATGCCGTAATCGCCCGAGTCGAGATAAGCCTTGAAATACCAGCCGCCATCGGGGTCGCCGTAAGGCACGATCATGCCGCCGAGCGAGCCTTCGTACATGATTTTGCGTTTCTTGCCCTTGTCGTCATAGGTGACGGTGGACAGGATCGGCCCGACGCGCGAGTCGAGGCGAACGTGGAAGTCCCAGTTCTGCCAGTGAATGCTGTTGCCGGTGATGGTGTAGTTTTTCCCCTCGGGCTCGGTAATTTCCAGCGGCTTGACCGCCGTGCCCTTGCGTCCGCGTCCGTCGTACGGCGTTGGTTTCATCGGCACCGGAATGACCGCGTCGTCTTCGATCTTGATCAGCTTCTTCTGTTCCAGATCGACAATCGCCACCAGCCCCTCGATCGGGTGCGCCCAGTAGTTGCCGTCCCCGGTATTCAAATAGCTGACGATTTTCAGCAAGCGCTTGTCCTGCGCGAGGCCGTCCTTGCCGTCGAAGTAACCGACCGTCAACGGCGTGGCCACGACCTTCTTCACATCGCTGATACCGCGCTTGGCCAGTGCCTGCGCATACTCGGGGCTCGCTTCGATGGCCGATTGCACTGTCGCAAAATCATCCAGCAGGACCATGCCGTGGGCGCCTTCGATGGGTTTCCACGACTTGAGCGTCTTGCTGTCGAGATCGACCAGGCCCTCGATCACATGCTTGCCGTCGAGCACCACGATGTTGGCCTGACGCGGCTGGGCTACGTTCTGGCCGGTGTAGACGAAATTCCACACCTGATCCTTCGGCGGCTCGTTGACCGAAACTTCGGTGAAACGGAAACCGGGTTTGTAGTGCTCCGATTGCTTGATGATCTCGACTGCGGTGTTGATCTCGTCCGCGCTCAACGGGTTGAGCGGGTTGGGACGGGTTTCGACGACAAAGGTCTTGTCCAGCCCGGACTGAAACACCTGATTGATGAAGTCCTTGGACATGAAGGCGGTCTTGCCCTTGAACACCACCGGCACGCTCAGCTCCATCCGTTTGCCGTTGAGCACCGCCACTTTGCTGCCCGGTTTGACCTTGAGATAAACGCCGTCCTTGGCAATCACGAACAGGTCGGCGTAGTCGTCCCATTTCACCGTGGCACCAAACTCCTCAAGGCCCGCTTGCAGCGGCACCATTTCGGCGGCGCCGCCGTGGGCCTGGGCGTTGCCCGCCCAGTAAGGCAGGCCGAGCGTGCCAAGACTGATGGCCAGAGCGAGGCGGGCGAGGGGTTTTCTTTTCAGTGAGGCAAAGGAGGTAAACATGTCTGAATTCCTGAACGAACGCCGAGAGCGGGCATGACTGAACTTTGCTACAGCCAGTGACTGGCTTCTTTGGGATTCCTGCCAGAATCCTTTGGCTCCGTGCCTAAATCAACTTTTCTCGCTGGTTCGTCGGGTGATCCAGCAAAGAAACGACACGAACGGAAAAAGGAGACGGTCTTTTCGGAAGCTTCCCACAGCCAGGTATTGAGCTTCCCGGTAGGGTCAACGGCCCCGGCACTCTGCCGTGACACCCCAAGGAAGAACCAACCATGACGAGAAAGGCCGTTATCGTTTTCAGCGGTGGACAAGACTCCACCACCTGCTTGATCCATGCGCTGCCGATATACGATGAAATTCATTGCATTACGTTTGATTACGGCCAGCGGCATCGTGCGGAAATCGAAGTGGCGCGAGAGCTTGCAAAACAGCTGCGAGTGAAGGTGCACAAAGTATTGGACACTTCATTGCTGAATGAACTGGCCGTTAGCAGTTTGACGTGTGACAACATTCCGATTGCAAAGAGTACGGGTGGGGGCGTACCTGATACGTTCGTACCTGGCAGGAATATTCTGTTCTTAACTCTGGCTTCAATGTATGCCTATCAAGTGGGCGCTGAGGCTGTCATTACAGGTGTCTGTGAAACGGAGAGCTCTGGTTATCCCGATTGTGGTGATGAGTTTGTCAAGGTTTTGAACAGTGCTATCCACTTGGGGATGGACTATAAGCTTCGGATCGAAACTCCGCTTATGCGGCTGAACAAAGCTGAGGTTTGGGCCTTGGCTGATTACCATAACCGGTTGGATTTGATTCGCTACAACACATTGACTTGCTACAACGGTATAGCAGGAAGTGGGTGCGGTGACTGTGATGCGTGTGCTCTTCGTGGGAAAGGGTTGAGTGAGTTTCTGGAAAACGGAGCGCAGGTCAGGACCAGTTTAAAAATAAAACTAGGGCTCTAAAAATAAAGTAACGGCTGAGGGAGTTGGCCGGTAGTGCTAACTCCCTCCAGACTTTATGCAGGTTGACCTACAGCTATATATTTTTTAAATAGTGATCTTGCTCCGTAGGCAGGGAGTATATTAAATACTGCGAAGCACATTTTTATAGCTATTTGAACGTAAACGATTTGGAGTATTTCACTATTTTGCATGGCTCCATAAAATGCGATAAAACAAAACAAAAAGCTATCTATTATTACTGCAAAAAAAGTACTGAAGAATACTCGCAGGAATAGAAACCTAGAATTTGTTAGTTCTTTTATCCTGCATAAAAGATAGGAGTTGACGTATTCAGAGAAAAGGAAAGATATACAGGAGGCTATTAATACAGATGACACATGCGTAATCACCTCGCTATAGGGTTCGTCGAGTTTCCAACCGGCTAAACCGGGAAGATAGCTAGTTCCACTTAGTAAAATGATGATAAAAGCGTTGCTTGCGAAAGCGAACAGTATGGCTCGTCTTGCGAGCTTGAGGCCGTAAGATTCATTTAGCAAGTCAACTACTAAAAACGTCAGTGGGTATAGAAAAACGCCGGGAGTAATAACTATGTCAAATAGTTTTATATATACAAGTTTCGTTGCTGCAACATTTGTGAAGATGTAAAGTGCGAAAAGCAGTAGGTTGAGGGCCACATATGTCATCCACGACCTTTCGTGGCGATCATTCATTTCGTAGGTGGTTAAAGCAGTGCCGCCAGAATAATGTTTTCGATAAATGTCCTTGATTTCTACTTTGTTCAAGTTGTCTATTATTTCGCTTTTTAGTATTTCACCTAACTTTATTTTTACGATTTTTCCTGTGGAAATAATCATGATGATGACAAGGTTTTTATTTTTTTCAAATCCCAATAGTTTGTATTTGCTGTTTTCGAGTTCATTCCTGTTTTTCATTAAACCTTTCCTCTAAAATATCTCCAATAATATAAGTGGTGTCGGAGTCAAAGTGGTTTTCGGCGGTTATGATTAATCGATTTGTTACTTTGTTGTATCCTAGCTTGTCTGAGCTGCCATTTGACAAGCCCCTTCTGACTATCAGAAGGTCCCCCGCCTCGTTCATTTCACTGATTGCATTATCGAGAGACACAGCAATCAAATTACAGGCCGTTCCGAAGTAATACGTCAGCGGATGCGTGATAGCCAACTCGCCAATCCTTTTGTCAAGACTCTGTATCAGCAAGCTCTCTCTAATAATCGGGACCGCTGCCGGATTCATATTTCCATCCGGAGAGGCGCTACTCTCTATTATTTCTTTTTCTTCAAAATTTACCGTCTCTATTTCCTTATATGAGACGCCAAAGAAATCCGATATTTTCCGAATAGTAGATTGTTGTACATGGATAACCCGCCCTTCCAAAATGTTATAGATGGTGGTTCGGGTCAAACCGCTGGAGTTGCACAAGGAGAGTCGTGTTTCTCCACGGCTCTTTATCAGGTATTTTATGTTGTTCTTTAGTTTTTCTGTTCTGTCTTTTTTGTGCATTAAAATATCTACCATTTGCCGGTTGTTGCAATAGATTGCGCGTGCGTAGTGGCTCTCATTGAGCGCAGCATCCTACACATCTGTCGCTCGGACAAAAATGATAATTCTGAGAATAATCCATCACTGGTTGAATGGGTTTTCATTGTGCGAGCGGGTGTCGTCATTACATGTAAGACGTTACCTACTCAGATTAAAGAATTCTCTTACAGTAACTATGAATTATTCGGGATAGGAATCATTTAATTACACAGATGTTCATTTATTTGATTAATAAAATGGAATTTTCTGGTAATAAATCTACCGTTCAGTCATGTATCACCATCAATCAAATCTGGTTGAAGGCAAGAGACAGGCACTTTCTAAACCTTGCAAGGAGCTCCGGCGTGAAAAAGTCCAGCCCAATCGCAACCGAACCGCCAGGCCTTTCGGCCAGTACCACCGTCCCTTCACCCAAACGTTCCAAACCCACCGAACAACTCGTCAGCGTGCCCCTGCGCACTCACAAATACCCCGAATCAGCCAGCCATTTCTTCACCGTAGTGCCGGATGCCGATACGGGAGCCATGCTCTGTCATGCCTCGGAAACGCTTGCTTCCCTGAGTGTGATGGCCACTGATCTCGCTCGGGAACTCGAGGGACCGCGTCGCCAAATCATATTGACCATCCAGCAACTGTCCGCAATTGGTGAGTTACTGGTCAATCGAGCCCTGGAAAACCTTGAGCCGCCCCGGGGATCGTCTGAAGGTCGTCCAACGGCCACCGCTGAATAATCGTGTGTTTTTTACCACTGGAGGTTTTTCGTCATGGATCGATACATGCCTGTCACCGGCATCGACTGCAACGTCCCGTCACTGTTGATCGACACTGAAGCACCACTGGACGTGTTGCACGAAACGGCGGCCTACCGCATTCGTACCGCAACGCAACTGCTGGAGAGTTTTGCGTGCGGTGAGGGTGTGCACAGTGAACTGGCGCGAGTGTTGGTGACTTCATTGCGCGACGGCTGTGATTTGCTGGATGTTGTCGGGCGACGATTGCAGGGCCAGGTTTCAGCATAGAAAGCGGGCGCCTTTCAGCGCCCCATTGCTTCCGGTTAATAGGAAGCATTACTATTCACGCCTCGTCTTCACAGCACACCGCAATGACCCCCAAGTTGCCCCGCAGACACGGCTTTTTCGAGCATTACGAAGAGTTGGTTGGCACCTGGACCCGTCGCCTGAGAAATCGTCAGCAGGCTGAGGATCTGGCCCACGACACCTTCGTGCGGGTGCTTGAGTCCGATTCGGCGGCGGTCGAACAACCTCGGGCGTATTTGCACCAGACCGCGCGCAACATCGCGGTGGATGGTTACCGGCGTGAGGATCGGCGGGGCGCTATGGAGTCGGAGGCGATCGATCACAGAGTGTCGTCGTCCGGCGACCCGGAGCATTTCATGCAGGCGATCCAGTTGGCTGATTCCATTGAACGGGCGCTCACCGAGCTGCCGGTCAATTGTCGCAAAGTGTTTGTGTGGCAGAAGATCGAGGGGCTGACCCAGGCCGAAATCGCCGAACGCCTGGGACTGTCCAAGAATATGGTGGAAAAGTATATGATCCGCACCCTGCGGCATCTGCGCGAGCGCCTCGACGGACTGCAATCATGATCGGCCGCGCCGTGCCATCCCCGGCCAAACAGGAACTTCCATGATGGATACTCGTGATTGTGCGTGCGGGCAAACAACGGTTCGCGATGAGGCGGCGCAGTGGTTTGTGCGTTTGCAGGAACCGACCATTGACGTCGAAGAGCGCCAGCGTTTTGAGCTCTGGCTGAGCGAGCACCCTCAGCATCGCGACGAATTCCAATTGCTTCAGGGCCTGTGGGCCGCCGCAGACCTGGTGCCGCGTGAGCGCCTGCAAGCCTTGTGCGAAACCCCGCCGCCCCGCAACAAACGTCGCCCGTTGGTGCGTTATGCCGTGGCCGCCAGTGTATTGGCCGTGGCGCTCGGCCTGGGGGTGTTCAGCGGCTTGAATCAACCCACCCCTTACACCGCTGAGTTTTCGACGGCCTTGGGCGAACGTCGCCAGGTGGCGTTGCCGGACGGTTCGGTGATCGATCTGAACAGCCGCAGCCGCGTTCAGGTGCGCTTTGAAAAAGGCCAGCGAAACGTCGAACTGGCGGAAGGTGAGGCGATGTTCAGCGTCGCGCACGACAGCGATCGGCCGTTCGTGGTCGAAGCGGGCAGCGGCAAGGTCACGGTCACCGGCACCCGTTTCGATGTGCGTCGCGGCGTGAGCGAAACCCGGGTCGTGGTTGAGCAGGGCACGGTCAGGGTTCAGGGGCGCGAGGCGGCCGACAACGAATTCATCAGCCTCACCGCCGGCCTCGGTACTCGCGTCGACGCCCAAGGTGCAGTTGCGGCAGCGTATGCCGTCAACCCGGCGGAACTGACCGCCTGGCGCAGCGGCAAACTGGTGTTCAACAATGCCAGCCTGGCCGAAGTGGCCGAGGAAGTGTCGCGCTATCGGGAGAAACCCCTCACCGTCGGCAACGACAAAGTCGGCAATTTGCGCCTGACCAGCGTGTTCAAATCCGACAACACCGACGCACTGCTCAAGGCCTTGCCGAACATCCTGCCGGTGGCCGTGCGCACCCTCGCTGACGGTAGTCAGGAAATAATTTCACAATAAATTCAGGTTTTTTTCGAGTTCAACGTCTTCTAGCCTAACTGCAACTGGTTTGCATTAACAAACGCATGCTTTTGCGCTCCACAGGATTAGGTTCGACGTGAAAAAAACCACTGCCAAAACAACACATTCCTTAGGTTACCGCTGGCCCTTGCGCTGGCGGTCAACGTTGCGCTGCCCCAGGCCTTTGCTGCCGATGCCATTCACATCCCGGCGCAACCCTTGGGTCAGGCGCTGAGTGAACTCGGCCAGCAAACCTCGTTGCAGGTTTTTTTCAATCCGGAACTGGTCGCCGGTAAACAGGCCCCGGCGGTGGATGGCAACCTTTCGCCGGAACAGGCCCTGCGCCAGTTGCTGCAAGGCAGCGGCCTTGAGTATCAGATCGATGAAGGTTCGGTGACCCTGACTCAGGTTCCGACTTCCGCCACCAATGGCCCTCTGGAACTGGGTGTGACCGACATCAAGGTCGTCGGCGACTGGCTGGGTGACGCCGATGCCGCTGTGGTGCAAAACCACCCCGGCGCCCGCACGGTGATTCGCCGCGAAGCCATGGTCGAGCAAGGCGCGATGAACGTCGGCGACGTGTTGAAGCGCATACCCGGTGTGCAAGTGCAGGAAGCTAACGGCACTGGCGGCAGCGATATCTCCCTGAACGTCGGCGTGCGTGGCCTGACTTCGCGCCTGTCGCCACGCTCCACGGTGCTGATCGACGGTGTGCCGGCCGCGTTCGCGCCCTACGGTCAGCCACAGTTGTCGATGGCACCGATTTCCTCCGGCAACCTCGACAGCATCGACGTCGTGCGCGGTGCCGGTTCCGTGCGCTACGGGCCGCAGAACGTCGGCGGTGTGATCAACTTCGTGACCCGCGCCATTCCGGAAAAAGCCTCCGCCGAAATCGGCACCACCCTGGAAACCTCCAAGCACGGTGGCTGGAAGCACATCGACACGGCGTTCGTCGGCGGTACCGCAGACAACGGCATCGGCGTGGCGCTGTTGTATTCGGGCGTGAACGGCAACGGTTACCGTGAGCGCAACAACGGCAACGACATCGACGACGTGCTGCTCAAGACCCATTGGGCACCGACCGATGTCGACGATTTCAGCCTCAACCTGCACTACTACGACGCCAGCGCCGACATGCCCGGCGGCCTGACCCAGGCGCAATACGACGCCAATCCGTTCCAGTCCGACCGCAACAACGACAACTTCAGCGGACGCCGCAAGGACATCTCGTTCAAGTGGGCGCGGCAAATCGATGACCGTACGCAGGCGGAAGTGCTGACGTACTACTCCGACAGTTTCCGTGGCAGCAACATCGCTGCCCGCGACCAGAAGACCCTCGGCTCGTTTCCGCGTACCTACTACACCTTTGGTATCGAGCCGCGGGTGTCCCATGTATTCGACGTGGGCCCGACCACCCAGGAAGTCAGCGTCGGTTATCGCTACCTCAAGGAAGGCATGCACGAACAGGCGAGCCGTCTGGAGCTGAACAAGAGCAACGAGCCCGTCGTGACCAAGGCCTCGGACGGCCATGTGTATCAGGATCGCACTGGCGGTACCGAGGCCAACTCGGTGTATGTCGATAACAAAATCGACGTTGGTAACTGGACCGTTACGCCCGGTATCCGCTTTGAACACATCAGCACCGACTGGCACGAGCGCCCCGGACGTGATGCCGATGGCAAGCGTGTTTCAGAGAAGAATCGCAGCATCGAAAGCAACGAGCCGCTGCCGGCCTTGAGTGTGATGTATCACCTCTCCGATGCCTGGAAACTGTTCGCCAACTACGAGACTTCGTTCGGCAGCCTGCAGTATTTCCAGCTCGGCCAGGGCGGTACGGGTGACAGCACCGCCAACGGTCTGGAGCCGGAAAAAGCCAAGACCTACGAGATCGGCACGCGCTACAACGATGATGTGTGGGGCGGTGAAGTGACGCTGTTCTACATCGACTTCGATAAAGAGTTGCAGTACATCAGCAACGATGCGGGCTGGACCAACCTCGGCGCGACCACGCACCAGGGCATCGAGACGTCAGTGCACTATGACATGACGGCACTGGACCCACGGCTCGATGGCCTGACCGCCAACGCCGGTTTCACCTACACGCGTGCCGTTTATGAAGGCGAGATTCCGGGCTTCAAGGGCCGTGACTTGCCGTTCTACTCGCGCCAGGTCGTGACTGCCGGCCTGCGTTATGACATCGACCGCTGGACCTACAACGTCGATGCGTTTGCCCAGTCCAAACAACGTTCACCGGGCGTTGCCGTGAATGCCAATGGCAGCTTCACCAACAAGTACGTCACCGAAGGCACTGCCGACGGTCAGTACGGCGACATTCCGGGTTATGTCACCTGGAACGTGCGCGGGGGTTATGACTTTGGCGCGCAACTATCGAACCTGAAAGTTGGTGCCGGGGTGAAAAACATCTTCGACAAGCAGTACTTCACCCGCTCCAGCGACAACAACTCCGGCATGTACGTCGGCGCACCGCGCACGTTCTTTGTGCAGGCCAGCGTCGGGTTCTGATAGACCGAGTCGCCTGCATCGCCGGCAAGCCGGCTCCTACAGGTTTTGCGTCGTGCACAAATTGTGTGAATGACATGAAACCTGCAGGAGCGGGCTTGCCGGCGATGCTTTTCAGACCTTCAACACTTTCCCGCCAATGGCCACAGCCACCAGCAACACCGCCATCAACCCAAAGGCAAAGCTCAAACTGCTGCCGTGGGCGATGAACCCGATCACCGCCGGCCCCGCCAGAATCCCCGCATAACCCAGCGTGGTAATCGCCGGCACGGCAATGCTTTCCGGCATGACCGTCTGCTTGCCCACCGCGGTATACAGCACCGGCACAATGTTCGAACAACCTGCGCCCAGCAGCGCGTAACCCACCAGCGCCATCTCCCAGCTCGGGGCGAACGTCGCCAGAAACAGGCCCGCAGCGGCCGTCAGCCCACCGACTACGATCACCCGTGTCGCGCCCAGGCGCCGGACGATTTTGTCGCCGGTCAACCGCCCGACCGTCATGGTCAGCGCAAACGCCGCATAACCCAACCCTGCGTACGCCATGTCGATTCCGCGTTCCTGCGCCAGGAACACCGCGCTCCAGTCCAGCGCTGCGCCCTCGGCGAGGAACACGATGAAGCACATCCCGCCGATGAACAGCACGATGCCGTGGGGCACGGCAAACGCCGGTCCGGAACTTTCGCTGCCGTAAGGCAACAGGTGCGGCGCGGCTTTGCACAGTGCGATCAGCAGCAGGACGATCACCACCAGCATCGCCCCCAACGGCGAAACCCCGAAGCCGAGCAGGGCACTGACACCCGCCGCCCCGACAATCCCGCCGAGGCTGAACAGCCCGTGGAACCCCGACATCATGGTCTTGCCGCTGGCCCGCTCGACGATCACCGCTTGCAGGTTCACCGTCGAGTCCACCGTGCCGAGACCGGCGCCGAACATGAACAAGGCCGCAATCAGCGCCGGGATCGAGGACACCGTCGCCAGTAGCGGCAACGCCAGACAGATCAACAACGTGCCGCCCGTCAGCACACGCCGACAGCCGAAACGCGTGGCCAGCAGTCCCGCCATCGGCATCGCCAGAATCGAGCCCACCCCCAGGCACAACAACAGCAAACCGAGGGTGCCTTCATCCAGCCCGGCCCGGGCCTTGGCGTAAGGCACCAGCGGCGCCCACGCGGCAATCCCGAAACCGGCGATGAAGAAGGCAATGCGCGTGGACATCTGTTCCAGGCGTCCGGGCACGAAAGGGGTTGGCGTGGTGAGGTTGGTCATATCTATCCTTGGCAAAAAACGACGCGCCCCCAAGGGACAGTGACTCACCCATGAGGTTCGATCAGCGTCCGGACGGTTTCGCGGTCAGGCAGGGTGACATCCTTGCACAGCCCGTCGCGGTTTCGCGATATGTTGCACGCCTGCGATGGTTATACGGGAGGCGCCATGACGTCGTTCTACGATGCTCGAGGCAATATTTACGCGGTGGTTGCACCTGACGCCGTGCGTCGCGAAGGGATCGATTTGCCTGAGCAGGCGAGTTTTGCGGCGCAAACCCGCGAGGCTTGGGCTTTGTCGGCCATCGAGGCGTTCTGTGCCTGGACGCCGGGCACGCAACCGCCCGGCAGCAAGGACCATCGCTGCGATGGTCTGCTGGTCGGCCCGTTTCAAGCGTCGCCGCCGTTCGATCTGTTGATCGTCAACACCGACGGCACATTGGCCGAGCGCAGTGGCAACGGCCTGACGATTTTCTCCCAGGCGCTCAGCGACCAAGGGCTTTTTCCGCACAGCGCGGCGTGTGTGCTCAGGGTTCATCACGACAAGGCTGATGCGCCTTCGCCCGGTGAAACATCGGTGAACCGCGCGCAGGTCGAGGGTGTGCAGGGCTTCTGGCTGGATCTGGGCCAACCATCGTTCGGGCCGGGGGCGGTCAGCGCTCATGGGGTTGCCGAAGTGGCGTTCAACGGTCGCGAGCTCAGCCACGTAGCACCGCTGGCGGCGCTTGATCCGGCCTGGTCCCACAGTCAGTTCGTGCGGGTTGGCAATCCGCACTGCGTGACGCTTGTGGAGGATGCCGTGGCATTGCCGGCCAATGAACAGATGCGCGAAGCGCGATTGTCCGAAGGATTGACGCGCATTGCCTACGCCATGCCGACCGGCGCGGGTCGACCCTGTCCGGCGGGGGTCAATCTGCAATGGGCGATGCGTGAATCTGAAGGGCGGATCGCTGCTCGGGTGTTCGAGCGCGGGGAAGGCCCGACGGCGTC
This sequence comes from Pseudomonas sp. O230, assembly GCF_045447035.1. Lineage (NCBI taxonomy): Bacteria > Pseudomonadati > Pseudomonadota > Gammaproteobacteria > Pseudomonadales > Pseudomonadaceae > Pseudomonas > Pseudomonas sp. O230. The sequence goes on from NZ_JBJGXN010000003.1 coordinate 130,310, forward strand.
GTCCGGCACCAGTGCGAGTGCGGTAGCGTGCGCGGCGTGGCGGGTGGGTTGGGTGGCGGCAGGCGAGGTGAGGGTGGTGATGCCCGGTGGTACGGCGCCGATTTTGTTGGAAGAGGAGCAGGGTGAATTAAGTCGGGTCAACCTGTTTGGTACGGCGCGGTTGATGGGTTGATAGCACAATTGCTATCGCGGGCAAGCCCGCTCCCACAGGTTTGTGTGGCGTGCAAAAGATTTGTGTACGACATGAAACCCTGTGGGCACAAGCTTGCTCGCGATGGCGTCTGCCCTGTCAACGCAACCTTCAGCACTGATCGCCAAAAAATTCCACGACCGGCATCTGCCGCCGCATCAACACCTTCCCATCGCGCACCGAATACAGCGGCAAGCCCTGACTGCGAATGACCTCGTAATCGCTGTCCGCCGAAAGAATCAGCAGATTCGCCGGCCGCCCGGGCTCAAGTCCATACCGATCCCCAAGGTTCATCGCCTTGGCGCTGTTGTCGGTGACCAGGTCCAGCGCACTTTGCAGGTTGCGATACCCGAGCATGTGACAGATGTGCAGACCCGCTTCGAGCACCCGCAGGATGTTGCCGTTACCCAGCGGATACCACGGGTCGACGATCGAATCCTGGCCGAAGCACACGTTCATCCCCGCTTCGAGCAATTCATTCACTCGGGTGACGCCGCGACGTTTCGGGAAGTTGTCGAAGCGCCCTTGCAGGTGGATGCTTTCGGTGGGGCATGAGACAAAACTGATCCCCGAATGCCCGAGCAGGCGAAACAGTTTGGCGCAGTACGCGTTGTCGTAAGAGCCCATGGCCGTGGTGTGGCTGGCCGTGACCCGCGAACCCATGTCGCGGCTGCGGGCTTCTTCGGCGAGCACTTCGAGAAATCGCGAGTGCGGGTCGTCGGTTTCATCGCAATGCACGTCCACCAGGCAACCGGTGCGTTCGGCCAGGTCCATCAGGAACTTCACTGAACTCACGCCCTGATCGCGGGTGTATTCGAAATGCGGAATCCCGCCGACCACGTCCGCGCCCATGCGGATCGCTTCTTCCATCAGCTCGCGACCGTTGCGGTACGACTCGATGCCTTCCTGGGGGAAAGCGACGATTTGCAGGTCGATCAGGTGCCGGCTTTCCTCGCGCACTTCGAGCATCGCCTTCAGCGCCGTCAGCTGCGGGTCGGTGACATCGACGTGGGTGCGCACATGCTGGATGCCGTGGGCGGCGAGGGTCTGGATGGTTTTCCTGGCGCGGGTCTTGGTGTCTTCCTCGGTGATCGTCACCTTGCGCTCGCCCCAGCATTCGATGCCTTCGAACAGCGTGCCGCTCATGTTCCAGCGCGGCTCGCCGGCAGTCAGCGTGGCGTCGAGGTGGATGTGCGGTTCGACGAAGGGCGGCACCACCAGGTTGCCGCCGGCGTCCAGATCATCGGGGCCCAGGGTCGGCGCTTCGGTCTGACGGGCAATGTTGCTGATCAGGCCGTTTTCCAGGTGCAACTCATGCAGGCCTTCTTGGTTGCGCAGGCGGGCGTTGATGATGTGCATCAGGCGAATCCTTTTTAGAAATCTTGTAAGGGTGCGTTGGCGCTTTGCGTGTCGAATACGCCCGTCTATCACATACGTTAGCGCGGCAGTGGCAATCGAGCATCGGCCGGACGTGAATATTGACCACGGCAGCGAAAGAAAAACCCGCCATTGATCGGAACCTACTGAAGGAGCTCGGTACTTTTTAGGAGCCCGCAGCAAGCCTGCTCTTACAAGAAATCGTGTTTTTTCAGGGGGATTGGGGCAAAAAGCGCAGCAGTGCGGCAATGATGGCTTCGGGTGCATCTTCCTGGACCAGATGCCCGGCATTGGGGATCGGGTGAAACTGCGCCCCCGGAATCATCTGCTGCAGCGCGCGGCCACGCTCGATGGGAATCCACTGATCATCCTCGCCCCACAGAATCTGCACCGGGCAGCGAATCGTCGGGTATAGCCCCTCGACCTGACGGGTATAGCGCTGATCCATTTGCGCGATCTGCCGGTAAAACGCTGCTTGCCCCGGATCGCCCAGCCACGGTTGCACATACGGCGCGAGCTCATCATCGGGTATGTCGCGCTTGATTGCCCCGCGCACATAGGCCGGCACAATCGCCCGTTGAATGTAATCAGGCACGCCGCCGAACGCCGCTTCATGCTGCCGCACATGCTGCACGAACGGCGAACCCCACGGCGTCAACGCGACGGGGTCGATCAGCGTCAGGCTGCGGTAGTCCTTGCCGTTCAGCAGATGCGCGCGCAGCACCGTCGCGCCGCCGAAATCGTGGGCCACCACATCCGGGCAGTCCAGGCCCCAATGCTCCAGCAGCTGCGTCAACAGTTCGTTCTGCACGCCCAGCGACACATCCCCCTCGACCTTCTCGGACAGCCCATAACCCAGCAGGTCGAAGTAATGCACCCGGTGCGACGTGATGAAGTGCGGCGCAATCCGGTGCCACACATACGAAGAGAACGGCGTGCCATGCACAAACACCAATGGCGGGCCGTCGCCACGCACGGCGTAACGGACGGAGTGCCCGTTGAAGCGATAGGTTTGAGCCAGCGGCCAGTCAGTCATGGGGACGTCCTCTTGGCGGGTACAAGCCCAAAAGCATAGGCATAAAAAAACAGCCGATGAAGGCTGTTTTTTATATCACTGACGAAACGCATTCCCCCGTGTGGGAGCGGGCTTGCTCGCGAAAGCGGTTTGTCAGGCGGCAGAAATGTCGACTGATACACCGCTTTCGCGAGCAAGCCCGCTCCCACAGGGAATGAGTTCGTCTGGTTTATTCGCCGCGATAAATGCAACCGCTGGTGCACGTCTCGTGAATACGGATCGCACTCAGCTCAGGCAACAAGGGCTTCAACTCAACCCAGATCCACTTGGCCAACACTTCACTGGTCGGATTCTCCAACCCCGGAATGTCATTCAAATAGTTGTGATCCAGGCGCTCATACAACGGCTTGAAGATCGCCTTGATCTCCGAGAAGTCACGAATCCAGCCGGTATGCGGATCAAGGTCGCCACTCAGATGAATCGCCACTTTGAACGAGTGACCGTGCAGGCGGCCACACTTGTGGCCGTCCGGGACGTGGGGCAGGCGGTGGGCGGATTCGAAGGTAAATTCTTTGAAGATTTCCACAGTGTTTTCAGCTCTGTCAGGTGGCGATCGCCGCGGCGATTTGGGCAGGCGGCGAGTTTAACAGCTTGTCCTGACTAAAGGGTCAGCAAGCGTTCGCCAAGGCGACCGTTGGCGGCCAGTTCGAGAAACTCATCGCCCAGCCTGCGACTTTCCTCCATCGTCGCGCGCCAGTATTTCTGCCGGCTCGGCGCATCGCCCATGAAACGCTTGAAGTCGTTGCGGTCCGGCAGTTTGCCGTAGGGCAGGCGCGCCAGGTATTCCTTCGACGGCGCCAGCAACAAAACGTCCTGCAACCGTGCAGGACAGGCGCGGCGCCACGGCAGGGTCTTGTCGAACCAGCCGGGAATCACCCGGTCGGTGAAGTGCGGATAGAGCACGATGTCGCTGCCGCTGTAGGGCAAGTCGAGGTGATAGTCGAGCAGGCCGCCGTCGCGGAACGTGCCGGCGCCAGCGCCCGGCAGGTCGCGCACGCCTTCCATGACCATCGGGATCGAGCCCGAGGCGAGCAGCGCCTGGCGCAGGTTGCCGGCATTCAACGCGACGAAGCGCGAGGGGAAATCGTTCAGCGCATTGACCGGTGGGGCCAGGCGCGGGTCGTGGATGATCAGCCGCTCGAAATGCCGCGACAGCCGCGCACGACCGCGCAGGTTGTCTGCGATTATCGACGACAGGCCCAACCCGAGACGACCGCGATGATCGTCCGCGAGCAGGCCGTGGCTTTTGACCACCATGATGTTCAGTCGGTAATGGGCGTTGCTCAAAATCGCCGCATCGCGGCCGTCGAGCAGGTCGTCGAGCATGCGTTGCGAGCTCTGGCTGATCTGCGCCATGGTCACGCCTTTGGCGAAATTCTGCTCGGTGTACAGGTGACCGAGACGGCGAATGCCTTCGGCCGCGTCCGGCAGGCACGCACTGGCGAAGCGCCAGGAGCCGACCGATGCGCCGATCAGCGACCGTTCACGCGGCGCGGCGGGCAGCCATTCGCCGAACAGCGCCAGGTCCAGACCTTGAATCCCCAATGCCTTCGGCCCGCCAGCGGCGCCGGGCAGCGTACCGACATCGGCGGCGCTCAAACCGTTTTCACGAATGCGCGCGAAGGCACGCGGGCCGGCCTTGAGGGTCAGGGAGGGGAATTTGATGTGGATGGCGGTCATACCGGTCTCGATGTCTGGCAAGCGGGCGGATTATAAACAGCTGTGCGTATTGCAAACACCGAACCCGTAGGAGCCGGCTTGCCGGCGATGACAATTCCAAGGACGCCATCGCCGGCAAGCCGGGCTCCTACAGGTTTGGTGTTAGCCATTCCAATGATGGCAATTCAGTTTCAATTAAGTTCGAATCGCTAAGGTGGCCGCCGTACGCAACACATAAAAAATACGGAGACACCCCATGAAAACCCTGACTGCCCTGTTCACCGCCTCCATCATTGCCATGACCGCCAGCCTCGCCCATGCCCGCGACCTGGGCCCCGACGAAGCCCTGCGGCTGCGCGACGCTGGTACCATTGTGTCTTTCGAGAAGCTCAACGCCACGGCATTGGCCAAACACCCAGGCTCGACGGTTACCGAAACCGAGCTGGAAGAAGAGTACGGCAAGTACATCTATCAGGTGGAGCTGCGCGACCCACAAGGCATTGGGTGGGACCTGGAATTGGACGCCGTAAGCGGGCAAATACTCAAGGATCATCAGGATAAGTAATGAAGGTGTGTGCATTTTCACGTATGGCGCTGGTGCTCCTGGCGTTTTGCTCGGTCGTCATGGCTCGCGACCTCGACCAGGACGAAGCCCTGCGCCTGCGCCAGCAGGGCGTGATCCTGCCGCTTGAACAGCTCTTGCAGCAGGCGCTAGGCCTGTATCCCGGGTCCAAACTGCTGGAAGCCGAGCTTGAAGAGAAACACGACGTCTACATTTATGAAGTCGAGCTGCTGACCACCGAAGGGGTGGTCCGTGAACTGGACCTCGATGCCACCACTGGCCAGTTACTGAAAGACAAGGAAGATTGACCGATGCGATTGCTGCTGGTGGAAGACCATGTGCCCCTGGCCGACGAACTGATGGCCGGTCTCAACCGCCAGGGCTATGCCGTGGACTGGCTGGCCGACGGTCGCGACGCGGTGTATCAGGGCAGCAGCGAACCGTATGACCTGATCATCCTTGACCTCGGTCTGCCCGGTTTGCCGGGGCTCGACGTATTGGCGCAATGGCGCGCGGGCGGGCTGGCCACGCCAGTGCTGATCCTCACCGCGCGCGGTTCCTGGGCCGAACGGATCGAAGGCCTCAAGGCCGGTGCCGACGATTACCTGACCAAACCTTTCCACCCTGAAGAGCTGCATTTGCGCATTCAGGGGTTGTTGCGCCGTTCCCATGGCCAGGTCAATCAACCGACGCTGCAGTCGGCCGGATTGCACCTGGACGAAGGCCGCCAATGCGTGACTCGCGACGGCGCCGACATCCAGCTCACTGCCGCGGAGTTTCGCCTGCTGCGCTACTTCATGCTGCACCCCGAGCAGATCCTCTCCAAAAGCCACCTCGCCGAACACCTCTACGACGGTGAAACCGAACGCGACTCCAACGTGCTGGAAGTCCACGTCAATCACCTGCGGCGCAAGCTCGGGCGCAGCGTGATCGAAACCCGTCGCGGCCAGGGTTACCTGTTCGGCGGGCAAGCGCAGTGAGGTCGATCCAGCGCCGCTTGAGTCTGGGGCTGATCAGCGTGATGGTGGTCGTTGGCCTGGTGCTGGCGCAAACCAGTCTTTGGCTGTTTGAAATGGGTTTGCAGCGTTACCTCGAGGCGGGACTGCGCAATGACAGCGAAGACTTGCTGGTGGCGCTGGTGCGCGGGCCGCAGGGCTTGCAGCTGGATGAGCGACATCTGTCACCAGCCTATCTGCGGCCGTTTTCCGGGCATTACTTCCGCATCGATTTTGCCGACAGCCATTGGCGCTCCCGTTCGTTGTGGGATCAGGAATTGCCGCGACTCGAACATCCAGGCCTGCACAGCAACCTGCAACTGGGACCGGAAGGCCAGCAGTTGTTGGTCTTGCGTTCGGACTATCGCCGACTCGGCCAGTCGATCTCCATCAGCGTCGCCCAGGACTACACACCGGTGCGCGACAGTTTCAAGCGCATGCAGCAAGTTGGCCTGGGCCTGGGGTTGGCGGGACTGCTGCTGATTCTGCTGTTGCAGCGGATCACCGTGCGCCGCGCCTTGCGGCCACTGGAAAAGGCTCGCGAGCAGATTGCTCAGTTGCAGCAAGGCCAGCGTTCGCAACTGGATGATCAGGTGCCGGTGGAACTTGAGCCGCTGGTGGCGCAGATCAACCATTTGCTCGCCCACACCGAAGACAGCCTCAAGCGTTCGCGCAATGCGCTGGGCAACCTTGGGCACGCCTTGAAAACCCCGCTGGCGGTGTTGTTGAGCGTGGCGTCCAGCGACAAACTCGACGCCCATCCCGAGCTGCGCAAGCTCCTCAAAGACCAATTGGAACAGGTTCAACAACGCCTCAATCGCGAACTCAACCGCGCGCGGCTGTCCGGCGATGCCCTGCCGGGGGCGCTGTTTGATTGCGATGCGCAACTGCCAGGATTGCTCGCCACGTTGCACATGATCCACGGCGAACACCTTGAACTGAGCTATCGCGCGCCGGCCGGTTTGCAGTTGCCGTGGGATCGCGAAGACTTGCTGGAACTGCTGGGCAACCTGCTGGACAACGCCTGCAAATGGGCGGATGCCGAGGTTCGCTTAAGCGTGGTCGAGACGGCCGCAGGGTTTGAATTAAGTGTGGAAGATGATGGGCCGGGGATTCCCGAAGAGCAGCGCGACCAAGTGTTCAGCCGGGGCACGCGGCTGGATGAGCAGACGGATGGGCATGGGTTGGGGCTGGGGATTGTGCGCGACATTGTCGACACATGGGGCGGGGTGTTGCGGCTGGAGGAGAGCGAGTGGGGCGGGTTGAAGGTTGTCATCGAATTGCCCAAACGCTGATACCAATCTCAAAATCAACGCTTTACTGCAGGAGCCGGCTTGCCGGCGATGGCGTCCTCAACATCGCCATCGCTGGCAAGCCAGCTCCTACAGGTTCCATGTCATCGGCGAGAATCGGTTAAATCAGACGCGGAACTGATCCATCAGACTCTGCTGCTGATTCGCCAGGCTATTCAACGACTGGCTCACCCGCGCCGACTCATTCGCCTGTCCCGACAACGATTCGGTCACGTCCCGGATCGTCGCCACGTTGTTGTTGATCTCTTCCGCCACCGCGCTTTGCTCTTCCGCCGCCGAGGCAATCTGCAGGTTCATGTCGCTGATCACCGTCACGGCGTCGCCAATCTGGCGCAACGCCGTCACGGCCTGGCCCACTTGCTCGACGCTGCCCTGAGCCTGACGGTGGCTGTTGTTCATCGACCCCACCACATCCTGCGTGCCGTTCTGCAACTGCTCGATCACCAGACGGGTTTCCTCCACAGACTCCTGAGTCCGCCGCGCGAGGTTGCGCACTTCGTCGGCGACCACGGCAAAACCGCGCCCGGCCTCACCGGCTCGGGCCGCTTCGATCGCGGCGTTGAGGGCCAGCAGGTTGGTCTGTTCGGCGATGGCGCGGATCACTTCCAGTACCGAGCCGATTTTCTCGCTGTTGGCCGCCAGGCCTTCGACCTGCACCATCGCTGCGCTCATGTCGGCGGCGAGGTTGTCGATGCTGGTGGTGGTCTGGTCGATCACGGTCAAGCCTCGGCGGGTGGCGTGATCGGCATCGCGCGCCGCTTGTGCCGCTTGCGCGGCGCTGCGGGCAACGTCCTGGGCGGTGGCACTCATTTCGTGGGAGGCGGTCGCCACTTGATCGACCTGACGGTATTGCTGCTCCATCCCGGCGCTGGTCTGCGTGGCGATGGCAGAAGACTGGTCCGCGGTGCTGCGCGCGTCCTGCACTGAGCGTTTCACTTCGGCGATGATCGGTTGCAACTTGTCGAGGAAGCGGTTGAACCAGCCGGCCAACTGGCCCAGTTCATCCTTCTTGTCGTAAGCCAGGCGCCGGGTCAGGTCACCCTCACCACTGGCGATGTCTTCGAGCATGTGCGCCACGCCGAGGATCGGTCGGGTCACGCTGCGCGCCATCAGCCACACCAGCAACAGGCCGATCAATGCGGCCAGCACACCGAGGCCGAGTTCGACCAAGGTGCCGGCGGTGTTGCTTTCATCGAGTTGTTTTTTCAGGGCTTCAGCGGGGCCGATCAGGACTTTTTCCGGCACGTCGAGCAACACGCCCCACGACTTGCCACCGGGGATCGGCAGGAACGGCGACAGCACTTTCAATTGCCGGTTGCTGTGCAGGCTGGTGGTTTTGCTGCTGTTGGCGAGCAGGCGGATCAGTTCGGCGCCGTTGGTTTTATCCACCGCGTCCAGGCGCTGGCTGAGTTTGCTGGCGTCCGGGCTGTAGCCGGCGAGCAAACCGGCCGGGCTGATGATGCTGACGTTGGTCTGGCCGTCATAAAGTTTCTTGCTCGCGCCCTGACTGACCGCTTGCAGGCTGTTGAGGTTGATGTCCACCGACAGCGATGCGATGACTTTGCCATTGACCATCAGCGGGAACACGATGCTGGTCATCAGCACGTTCTGGCCGTCGATTACATAGAAGTAGGGTTCGATCACACAGGGCTTGAGCGAGGTGCGCGGGCAGGTGAACCAGGCGTTGGCGGGCTCGCCGCTGGGGCCGGTGCTGGTATCGGCCATGTCAGTTTCGGGCAGCGCCATCGACGTCACCTTGCCGGGTGTCGGTTGTGACCAGTAGAGCGCGAAACGGCCCTTGTCGTTACTGCCCAGTTCAGCCTGGCCGGCGAACAGGTCGTCCTTGCCGTCCAGCGCATTGGGTTCGAACACCAGCGACAGGCCGAGCAGTTCCGGGTTGGCTTGCAGCGCAGACTTGACCTGGCGGGTCAGGTCTTCACGCAGGTCGAAGGCGTCGAGGAAGCGCTTCTCGGCCTGGTCGCGCAGGAACAACACCTGACGCGAAAAGCCGTGGCCATATTGATAGGCGTCCATGAACTGCTGGCGAATACTCAACGCCTGGTTTTCGCCCTGGGATTCGATCCGGGCCTGGGCGGCGTCATTGAGCATCTCCATGCTCGAGGCTTTCACCAGCTCGGAGCTGTGCTCCATGCGATACAGGGAAAGACCTACCAGCAAGGTCACGATACCGGCCAGGCAAAGCCCGGCCAGCAGGGTGATTTTCCATTGAATGGAAAGTTGTCTGAGCGACATGGAGACGTCCTTATTCGATAAATATCTGAGACTTTGCACTATAGCGGCCGCAAATCCGCTTTCTTTATGCCGTTAAACGAATAACAGGCACGTTCGAAATCCCAGCCTTACGCAAACCTCTGTAGGCGCTGGCTTGCCGGCGATGACGGGCTTGAGATCGCTGCATAATTCATGGGCCTCATCGCTGGCAAGCCAGCTCCTACAGGGGGCGTGCGCGTAGCGTTCTGGCCGTTGGCTTTGACAAGGCGCTGACCGTCCGGCACAGTGCGCGCCCTCTAATAAAACCCATTCCTTATCCCGCTGGCGCCTCTGTGCAGACTGCCGGCCGGGCTCATTTCGCTTGCCTTGAGGTAACGATGATTAATGCTGTAATTGCCGCGGTCGGCATCATGCTGGTCCTCAGCCTGTCCCGCGTGCACGTGGTGATCGCGCTGATTATTGGCGCGCTGGTGGGCGGTTTGACCGGTGGCCTGGGCATCGACGCCACACTGAAAGCGTTCAACAGCGGCCTCGGTGGCGGGGCCACGGTGGCTTTGTCGTATGCCTTGCTCGGCGCGTTTGCGGTGGCGATTGCCAAGTCCGGCCTGGCCCATGCGCTGGCGGACAAGGCCCTGGCGATGGTCGACCGCCAGCACGCCAACGGTGGCGGTTCGGTCAAATGGTTGCTGATCGGCCTGCTGTGGGTAGTGGCCATTGCCTCGCAAAACATTCTGCCGATACATATCGCCTTTATTCCGTTGCTGGTACCGCCGCTGTTGTATGTGCTGACCAAGCTGCAACTGGATCGGCGGTTGATTGCCTGCGTCATGACCTTCGGCCTGATCACGCCGTACATGTTTCTGCCAGTGGGCTTCGGCAACATCTTCCTCAATGAAATCCTGCTGGCCAATGTGGCCCGCAGCGGTGTTGATATCAGCGGCATCAACGTCACCCATGCCATGGGCATTCCGGCGCTGGGCATGGTGGTGGGGCTGGCGGCAGCGTTTATCAGCTACCGCAAGAAACGCGTCTATGACCTGGAAAAGATCGAACAGGTCGAACAGGTCGCGGTGCAGTACAACCCGCTGAGCCTGATGGTTGCGGGTGTGGCCATCGCGGCGGCGTTCATTATTCAGCTGCTGCTGGACTCGATGATTATCGGTGCCCTGGCCGGCTTTTTGATCTTCTCGGTGTCGGGCATTGTGAAGTGGCGCGACACCGATGACTTGTTCACCGAAGGCATGAAGATGATGGCGATGATCGGTTTCATCATGATCGCCGCCTCGGGGTTTGCCGAAGTGATGAAGGCCACCGGCCAGGTACAGACGCTGGTGGAGGCTTCGGCGTCGTGGATTGGCCACAGCAAAGGCGTCGGTGCGCTGCTGATGTTGCTGGTGGGTCTGCTGGTGACCATGGGCATCGGTTCGTCGTTTTCCACCGTGCCGATTCTGGCGGCGATTTTCGTGCCGCTGTGCGTGCAGCTGGGGTTCAGCCCGATCGCGATCGTGTGCATCGTCGGCACCGCCGGCGCGCTGGGCGACGCCGGTTCGCCTGCTTCTGACTCGACGCTGGGCCCGACGTCCGGCCTGAACATCGACGGTCAGCATCACCACATCTGGGACACCGTGGTCCCGACCTTCCTGCATTACAACCTGCCGCTGCTGGCGTTTGGCTGGGTGGCGGCGATGGTCCTCTGATTCCAACCTGCCCGACGATGGTGGCTGCGAAAACGCCATCGCCGGCAAGCCGGACGCCTACAGGTCCGAGGTGTCGGTTGAATCAGCTTTGATCGCGCAATCTGTAGGAGCCGGCTTGCCGGCGATGGCAATTTCAAAGAGGCCATCGCCGGCAAGCCGGACGCCTACAGTTTTGCGTTGGCGTGCCGTTAAAGCCTTTAACCACGCCAATAAAATCAACAGAGTGAACCGTCATGCGCATGAGCCTGAAGGCTAAAGTCCTGTCCCTTGCCGTCCTCCCGGTGTTGCTCTTTGCGTTGGTCATCAGCCTGACCACGTTGTTCGTTCTGCAGGAACAGGCCCGCAAAGAAGTCGAGGAGACGCGCCAGCGCCTGCTCAGCGACGCCAAGGCCACCCTGCAAAGTTACGTGGCCGTGGCCATGACCGCGATCAAACCGCTCTACGACGCTGCAGCCCCTGGCGATGACGCGGCGCGGGCCCAGGTGATCAAATTGCTGTCGAGCATCAGCTACGGCAAGGAAGGTTACTTCTTCGGCTATGACTCCAACACTGTGCGCCTGTTCAAGGCCAACAGCCCCGAAGGCGTGGGCCAGAGCTTCAAGGACAACCGCGATCCGAACGGTGTCTACGTCAACCGCGACCTGGTGAAAGTCGCCAAGGACGGCACTCATTACCTGCAGTACAGCTCGCCATTGCCTGGCAACACTCAGGTGCTGGTGCCGAAACTCGGCTACACCGAATACCTGCCGAAGTGGGACATGGCCTTTGGTACTTCGGTCAACCTCGACGGTATCGAAGCGCAGGTGGCCGTGGTCGAAGCCAAGGTCCAGGAGCGCATGGCAGGCGTGTTGCTGAGCATTATCGGCATCGCCGTGGTTGTTCTGTTAGTGATCGCCGCCGCCGGGATGCTGCTGGCCAACACCATCCTGCGTCCGCTGAACCTGATGAAAGCCAACCTCGATGACATCGCGGCGGGCGAGGGCGACCTGACCCGGCGCCTGACCATCACCAGCCAGGATGAACTCGGCCAACTCGCTGGCTCGTTCAACCGGTTCGTCGACAAGATCCACGGCCTGGTGCGCCAGATCACCGAAATGACTTCGCAACTGACGGGGCTGGTGAATCAGGTGTCCGATCAGGCCCAGCGCTCGGATCAGGCGATGGAGCGTCAGCGTCACGAGACCGATCAGGTGGCCACGGCGATCAACGAAATGTCGGCGGCCGCGCAGGAAGTGGCGAAAAGTGCACAAAACGCGGCAGTGGCGGCGCAGCAGACTGACGAAGAAGGCCAGACGGCCAAGCGTGTGGTGGCTGGCAGCATCGTGAAGATTCATGCGTTGGTCGACGACATTCGCAGCAGCGGCGTATCGCTCGATAGCCTGCAAAAAGACGTGTCTTCGATTGTCAGCGTGCTCGGGGTGATCCGTTCGATTGCCGAGCAAACCAACCTGTTGGCACTCAACGCTGCGATTGAAGCGGCCCGTGCCGGTGAGGCCGGTCGTGGCTTTGCGGTGGTGGCCGACGAAGTGCGGGCGTTGGCCAGCCGCACGCAAATCAGCACCCAGGAAATCCAGGGCATGATCGACCGCTTGCAGGCCGGCACTCAGTCGGCGGTGGAAGCGATGCGCCGTTCCAGCGAGGCCGGCGACGGCACGTCCGCACAGGCCAACGAAGCCGGCGCGTCGCTCGACACCATGGCGCAGTTGATCGGCACCATCAACTCGATGAACGCGCAGATCGCCAGCGCTGCCGAAGAGCAAACCGCCGTGGCCGAAGAGATCAACCGCAGCGTGCATCAGATCGCAGTGGCCGTGGATAACGTGGCCGACGAAACCCAACTCGGCGCCCAGACCTCCCGCAGCCTGGCTGACCTGGGTCAGCGCCTGGGCAAACTGGTCGGCCAGTTCCGCATCTGACACCCCAAAAAAACCTGTGGGAGCGGGCTTGCCCGCGATGGCGGCGGTACATTCAATATCAATGTTGGCTATGCGGACCTCATCGCGGGCAAGCCCGCTCCCATAGGGTATTGCGTTGTTGCAGGTTCTACGGCCTGTCCCAATACGGCACGGTGCCGAAGCATTCGACAAAAAAATCAATCACCGTGCGCACCTTGACCGACAACCGCCGGCTCCCGGGCCAGAGCACGGCGATCTGTTGCGGTTCGAGGCTGTTGGACACCTGATACGCCCCCAGCACCGGCACCAGCGTGCCGTTGTGCAGCGCTTCACCAATCAGCCATGACGGAAACATCACCAGGCCCAGCCCCTGTTCGGCGGCCTGGGTGAGCGTGTCGGCATGGTTGCCGGTGATCGGGCCTTTCACCGAGTAGGGCGTCCAGTCCTGCTGATCACGCCGAAAGAACCAACGCTGCTGGCCGGCCACGCCTTTGTAGGCCAGGCACTGATGCGCCGCGAGGTCTTCGGGATGTAACGGTGTGCCATGGCGTTTCAAGTAAGTCGGGCTCGCCGCCACCTGAAAGCGCTGCGGCGCCAGAATCCGTGCCTGCATGCCCGAGTCGTGCAGCGGGCCGATGCGAAACAGCAGGTCGGCACCTTCCTGTACCGGCGCGACGTAGCTGTCGGTCTGTTGGATATCCAGCTGCAATTTCGGGTAACGCTCGCACAGTTGCCCCAGCCACGGCGTCAGGTGGCGCTGGCCGAATACCACCGGCGCATTGATCCGCACCAGCCCGCTGGGTTCGCTTTGCTGTTCCTGCAAGGCTTGTTCGGCTTCCTCCAGTTGCACCAGCACCAACCGCGCATGGTGGCCGAGCATTCGTCCGGCTTCGGTCGGCGAGACGGCGCGGGTGTGGCGGTAGAGCAATTGCTGACTCAGCGCCTGTTCCATCAATTGGATCTGTCGCGAAATCGACGACGGCGCCAAGCCCTCGCGACGGGCGACTTCAGAGAAACTGCCGTGGTCGAGTACGGCGACAAACAGCCGAAGTGCCTTGAATCCCAATTCGTTGAGGCCGTGCATGACGATTCCTGCTGTGCGAGTTACGCAAAGGTGTTGTCGGTATGATCCCGTTTATCGCAAAGCAGCGCCAGCCGATAATGCGCGCCTATTCCACTGGCAACGCGAATCACCTGTAGGAGCCAGCAATCCGGCTCCTGCACGGGACCGCGCTTTGATCATTAACACAGGTGTTCCTTATGCAATCTTCTTCAATCGACATCGCTGCAACACCAGCGACCAAACCGGGGTTGCGGCTTTTACTGTTGCCTCTGGTGATCCTCGCCGGCATGGGGCTTTCCGTGGAGGCCGGTCTGCTCGGCCCCCTCGGCGTCCAGGTCGGGCACTTGTGGGCGACGCTGAGTATCTTCGGCGTCGGCTCGGCAATCCTGTTTTTCCTGCTGTTGCTGAGTGGTCCGAAAAAAGGTCCGGCCTTTAGCGACTTGCCGCGCTGGCAACTGCTCGGTGGTTTCCTCGGGCCGATGTACGTGGTGGTACTGACCCTGGCCACGCCGTACATCGGCATTGCGATGACGATGATCGCGATCCTGTCCGGGCAGGTCGGTAAAAGCGTGTTGATCGACCACTTCGGCTGGTTCGGCGCCACCCGTAAAAAGGTCAACGGTGAACGTTGGCTGGCCTTGCTGCTGATTGTTGCGGCACTTGTTCTGATTGCGCGGGGTTGATGATGAATCTGATTATTTTGTTGGCGGTGGTCGTGGCCGCCGGTGCGGTGTTGAGTGTTCAGGCGGCCATTAACGGGCGCCTGGGTGAAACGGTCGGTGTGCTGCGCAGCAGTTTGCTGACGTTCGTGGTTGGCGCGGTGAGCACCGGGTTGCTGATCCTGTTTTTCGAGCCGACCCAGGCCATGAGCCTGCTGGACGTGCCGAAATGGCAACTCAGCGGCGCGCTGTTCGGCGTGGTGTACATGATGGTGATGGTGGGAGCGGTACCGCGGGTGGGGACGGCGGTGGCGACGGTCGCGGTGATCGTCGGGCAGTTGGGCATGGGGATGCTGATCGATAATTTCGGTTGGCTGGGCAATCCGCAGATCGAGCTGTCTGGCAGCCGGATTCTGGCGATGGTGCTGCTCGGGTTGGCGTTGGTGTTGATGTATCGCAGCAATTCCCGCCAGGTCTGACCGCTGTTGATTTTCTGTAGGAGCAAGCTTGCTCGCGATGCAGACGCCGCGGTGTTTCAGGAATACCGCGTTATCGTTCATCGCGAGCAAGCTTGCTCCTACAGTTGTCATGCGTCGTTTGTGGCAACTCCTACACTGGTAAGACGGGTCGAAGCGGCAGATCCCGACGACCACCACCTCAGGAGTCAGACTCATGATCGATAGTGAAAGTACCTGCGACTGCCCGAAATGTAACTGCAAGCTGGGCCAGCATCCGATTGCGCGCCACGGCAAACATTACTGCTGCGAAGCCTGCGCCAAGCACCATGAACACGGTGAAGCATGCGCGAGCAAAGGCTGCAAGTGCGCCCAGCGCTGACTGTAGGCGCGAGCTTGCTCGCGATAGGCGTCAACGATAACGCGTGTTTTTTGAATGTACGCGCCACTCTCAAGGCCATCGCGAGCAAGCTCGCTCCTACAAAAGAAGGGTCGTTAACTCGCTGGCCGCCACGTTACGTTTTCCACGCCGAATTTTTCCGCCATCGGTTTACTGGTCTTTTGCACTTTCTCCCGTCCAAAACGCGGGATCCGGCCCACGCCAGCGTCGCAACTCGCCCAATGCCAAGCCTCCGCATTGTCCATTTTGTCCAGGCGAATGATGAAAGACCTGGGGTCGCCATGAAGGGTGTATTCAATGACGAAAAGTTTTGCGTTGTTCATAAAACCCGTATTCCTCCCTGTGGTATTAAAAGGATCATTTGGGGGGCGGAAAATTCAGTCGGATTTTCAGACGGCTGCGGCCAGTGGCGACAAGGAGAGCGGCTGGTTACCATGCATTTTCTGAAAACCCCAATGATTGCTGCCCATGGCCCTCGCCGCACCCCCCGACCTGAGTGACACCGATGTGCCCGTGCAACCGCTGGCGCGCACCTATCCGCGCGGGTTGTTCATCGAGCCCCATGAGCATGCCTGGGGCCAGTTGTTATATGCGATGAGCGGGGTGATGTGGGTCGAAACGCCACATGAGGCGCTGGTGGTGCCGCCGCAACGGGCGGTATGGCTGCCACCGGGCGTGCCCCACGGCATTCGCGTGGTTTCGGACCTGCAGATGCGCAACATTTATCTGCGGCCGACATTGGCGGCGACGCTGGATGCCACGGTTCAGGTGATCGAAGTGGGCGGCTTGCTGCGTGAACTGATCGTCGGGCTGGTGGAGCAGGGCGACAAAGGCGCAGCGGAGTATTACGAGGCGCTGGTCGGCCTGGCGTTGCTGGAGCTCAGGCGAGCCAAGCGTTCTCTACTGAAAATTCCGTTGCCGGATGATTCCGACCGGCGCCTGATGAACCTGTGTCAGGCGGTCATGGCCGCACCCTCGCTGGACGTTCCCTTCGAACAACACGCGGAAAACGCCGGGGCCAGCGTGCGCACCCTGGCGCGGCTGTTCAAGGACAGTCTGGGCATGGGCTTCGCCGAGTGGCGGCGACAGGTGCAACTGGCGACCGCCGTCGCGGAGTTGATCCAGGGCGTGCCGGTCAGTGCGATTGCCCGGGAGCTGGGCTATTCGCCGAGCAGCTTCAGTGACATGTTCCGTCGGGAACTGGGGGTTGCGCCTTCGCAGTTCTGCACGACTCTGTAGTGTTTTGGCCGATATTCAGAAGCACTTGGCCGATGCTCGCTGATACCGGTCTTTAGACTTTGGGCATACCTCAATTGCCCACGGAGTCTGTCATGAGCTACCTCATCTCGCTGGTCATCGGTCTGGGCGTCGGTTTGCTTTACGGCGCGCTGGATTTTCGTTCCCCCGCACCACCGGCCATCGCGCTGGTGGGCCTTTTGGGCATGCTCGCCGGTGAAAAGTTATGGCCCATGGGGCGGCAACTGGTCACTGGCTGGATCTCCTGAATTCTCCTTCCCCTGTTCGATGGACACTCCCATGAAAGCATTGCAGTTCGATAAAACCGGCGACCTCTCGGCCCTGCGCTATGTCGAGGTTCCGACCCCCGTGCCCGGCGTCGATGACGTGCTGGTGCAAATCAAGGCCGCCGGCCTCAATCCCAGCGATGTGAAGAATGTGCTGGGGCGTTTTCCCTACACCACGTTGCCGCGGATTCCCGGGCGTGATTTTGCGGGTGTAGTCGTCGAAGGCCCGCAGGCGTTGATCGGCCAGGAAGTGTGGGGCACCGGCCGTGAATTGGGCTTTTTCGCCGACGGCTCCCATGCGCAGTTCGTCAAATTGCCGGCCAACGGCGTGGCGCGCAAACCGACGCACCTGAGTTTTGCCCAGGCCGCCAGCCTCGGCGTGCCTTACACCACGGCCTGGGATGCGCTGGAGCGCAGCCTGGTGAACGCACAAACGCGGTTATTGGTGATCGGCGGCGGGGCGGTTGGCAGTGCCGCGTTGGCGTTGGCCAAAGTACGTGGCGCTCAGGTGTTGGCGGCGGCGCGGCGGCCGGAGCAGGTCAAGGACTTGCAGGCTCAGGGGTATCAAACGTTGCAACTGGATAAACCCGAGGACTTGGGAGCACAGGTCAACGCGGTCTACACCGGCGGCGCCGACGTGATTTTTGACACCACCGGGTTCTGGCTACCGGCCTCCGTCCCCGCGTTGGCTACGTTCGGCCGCATCGCAATCATCGCCGCGCCGGTGGACGGCCTGGTGCAGTTGCCGGCCCTGGCGCTGTACCGCAAGGGCGGTTCGGTGGTGGGGATCAACTCGCTTCTGTACGGGGTACAAGCGTGCGCGGCGATGCTCGATCAGTTCGGCCGGTTCTTCGATCAGGACCTGTTGCCGTTGCCGCAAGGGTTGCTCGAATCGCCATTGGCCGAAGGGCTGGAACGTTATGCGGAAGTGAATCAGGGCAGTGGCGACAAGGTGATTTTGTTGCCGTAACTCAACCCCTGCGGGAGCTGGCTTGCCAGCGATGGCGGCTTCGGCAGCGATGCAAGCCTCAAGCGCCTCATCGCTGGCAAGCCAGCTCCCACAGGGTTTTGTCGTTCGTTAAAGCCCCTGAAAATGACCTTGCTGTAGACTCGTCCGCACCGACTTCACAAGGTGCACCCGATGAGCGAGCCGATCCGTTTGACCCAATACAGCCACGGCGCAGGCTGTGGCTGCAAGATTTCCCCCCAGGTGCTGGAAGTGATTCTGGCCGGCAGCGGGGCGCAGAACCTTGACCCCCGGCTCTGGGTCGGCAATGCCTCGCGCGATGACGCGGCGGTGTATGCCATCGATGAAGAGCGCGGCGTGGTCTCGACCACCGATTTCTTTATGCCCATCGTCGACGATCCGTTCGATTTCGGTCGCATCGCCGCCACCAATGCCATCAGCGACATCTACGCCATGGGCGGCGATCCGCTGATGGCCATCGCGATCCTCGGCTGGCCGGTGAATGTGCTGGCACCGGAGATTGCCCGGGAAGTGATTCGCGGTGGGCGTTCGGTGTGCGATGAAGCCGGCATCCCGTTGGCGGGCGGGCACTCCATCGATGCGCCGGAGCCAATCTTCGGCCTGGCCGTTACCGGCCTGGTGGAAAAGCGCCATATGAAGCGCAACGACACGGCCACCGCCGGTTGCCTGCTCTACCTCACCAAGCCCCTGGGCATCGGTATCCTCACCACTGCTGAGAAGAAGGGCAAGTTGCGCCACGCCGACATCGGCCTGGCGCGCGACTGGATGTGCACCCTGAACAAACCCGGCAGCCGTTTCGGCAGGCTCGACGGCGTGACCGCGATGACCGATGTCACCGGTTTCGGCCTGCTCGGGCACCTGGTGGAAATGGCCGACGGCAGCAACCTCACGGCGCGCGTCGAATACGACCGCGTGCCGCGCCTGCCGGGTGTCGAGTACTACCTCGACCAGGGTTGCGTGCCGGGCGGGACGCTGCGCAATTTCGACAGCTACGCCAGCAAACTCGGGCGACTGCAGGAAATGCACAAACTCGTGCTCTGCGATCCGCAAACCAGTGGTGGTCTGCTGGTGGCGGTCACGCCCGAGGGCAACGATCAATTCCTCAGCGTCGCTGCCGAACTGGGCCTGACCCTTGCGCCGATCGGTGAACTGGTCGAGCGACAGACGAACGCGGTCGAGGTGTTTTGATGTCCAGCGATTTCACCGATTACCGCGACATTTTCCTCAATGACCGGCCGATGATGGATACCCGCGCGCCGGTCGAATTCATCAAGGGTTCCTTCCCCGGAGTGATCAATCTGCCGCTGATGAACGACAGCGAGCGGCAGCGGGTCGGCACTTGCTACAAGCAGCAGGGCCAGCAGGCGGCCATTACGTTGGGGCATCAGTTGGTGTCTGGCGAGATCCAGGCCGCGCGAATTCAGGCCTGGGCCGATTTTGCCCGGGCTCATCCCGAGGGGCTTTTGTATTGTTTTCGCGGTGGCTTGCGCTCGCAGATCGTTCAGCAATGGCTGAAGAGTGAGGCGGGTATCGATTATCCGCGGGTCGGCGGTGGCTACAAGGCCATGCGTAGTTTCCTGTTGGAGACGATCGATCAGACGATGGCTCAATGTGATTTCGTCCTGCTGGGCGGCATGACCGGGACCGGCAAGACCGAAGTGCTCACGCAGCTGCGTAACGGCCTGGACCTTGAAGGCCACGCCAACCATCGCGGCTCCAGTTTCGGCAAGCGCGCCACGGGCCAGCCGTCCAACATCGATTTTGAAAACCGCCTGGCCGTGGCCGTGCTGAAGAAGCGCAGCCGCGGTATCGAGCAGTTTGTGCTGGAAGACGAAAGCCGTGCGATCGGCAGTTGCGCGCTGCCGTTGGCGTTGTATCAGGGCATGCAGCATTTTCCGATGGTCTGGCTTGAAGACAGCCTTGCAGGGCGCGTTGAACGCATCCTGCGTGACTACGTGGTGGACTTGTCTGCCGAGTTCAACGACGTGCATAGCGAAGAAGGTTTCGGGCTGTTTTCCGAGCGCTTGCTGGCGAGCCTGAACAACGTTCAGAAGCGACTGGGTGGCGAGCGTCATCGGCGGATGTTGATCCTGATGGAGGATGCGCTGGCGGAGCAGGCGCGCAGCGGGGCGGTGGATTTGCACCGAGGCTGGATTGAAGGGTTGCTGGGTGAGTATTACGACCCGATGTATGCGTTTCAGCGTGAGAAGAAGGGGGCACGGATCGAGTTTGCCGGGGAGCGAGGGGCGGTTATTGAGTACCTGTGCGAGCGGGGCAGTCTGCGAGGGTGAGGGTGTATCGGCGGGCCCCTTCGCGGGCAAGCCCGCTCCCACGGGAGATTGTGTCGAACACAAATCTGCGTTCCGCCACCGATCACTGTGGGAGCGGCGGTGCGACGATTCGACTTGCCCGCGATGAGGCCCTGACAGACGCTAAAAAATCTGAACCATCAACCCTCAAGTCGGGCAGGTTTCCCGACCGTTATCCAGGCCTTGCTTGTAGCTGTGGCTTTGCAGGCTGGCCTTGCCGTTGTGCCAGGTCAGGGTAAGTACATACAGCGAGTCGTAGTCGCTGGACTCCCAGTCATCGGTGATGATCTGTTTCTTGCCGACCGCTTCGCCGGCGACCTTGTTGATCAGCTCGGGCAGGTAGCCGTGTGACCACGCGGTGTAGATCACCGAGTTGTGGTACTTGTCATGGAGCAGCTCGTCGGCCAGGTCGCTGGTGTCGTTGGCCGAGAAGTTGATGTTCACCGGCAAACCGAGCTTGATGGCGCTGGGGCTGATGGTCATCAGGGGACGAATGTAGCTGTAGGAATTATCCAGCTCGCCTTCCTCGACATTGCGCGTCGGGTTGGCCGCAAACACGTAGTTGGCCTTGCCGAATTTTTCCGGGAGCAGGGTGGCCAGATCGATGGCGCGGTTCAGGCCCTGGCAATTGAGCTGGCCGAGGCCGCCGGCGGGTTTTTCCGCGTGGCGCAGGAACACCAGCGTCTGGGTGCCGTCAGCCGGCTGGGCGCGGCTTTCACGAACTTCAAACGACAAGAACAGCGCACTGATTGCCAACAGGGAGGGCAGCACGACATACGCGCGATGCTTGAAGCGTTGGACCAGTTTCATAAGGTTCATCATGGAATAAGGGTTTCTTCAGCGCATTCGGTTAAGGCTGACAAACCTTTACACCCCGCGCTCCCAGCGTCGGGTGTTTTCCATGTCGATGATCCGGTCCGTTTCCGAAAGGGCAACACTCAGAGTCCACTGAGGCCCGTTTGGTTCGATTCCGGCGGCGTGCGCAGCAATCTACCGATAACCATGAACGGGTTGGAGCAAAGGTTATCGACAGGATGTTGCGGATTTATGGACACAGTACACGGGGCGGTCGCTGGGGACGGCGGCAATCCATTGATCTTGCTAATCATCAATATCGATACGCCGGACATCGCAGCCTGCGGTCACTCACACTATGATCGTGTCTCTCAATCTCTTCGTGGATCCTTGCGATGACCGATCTGTCTGCGTTCCCCATCACCCAAAAATGGCCAGCCCAATACCCTGAGTGGATTCAGCTCTACTCACTGCCGACCCCCAACGGCGTCAAGGTGTCGATCATGCTGGAAGAGATCGGCCTGCCCTACGAGCCGCATCGCGTGGGCTTCGACACCAATGATCAGCTGTCGCCCGAGTTTCTGTCGCTGAACCCCAACAACAAGATCCCGGCGATCCTCGACCCCCACGGCCCGGGCGACCAGCCGCTACCGTTGTTCGAATCCGGGGCGATTCTGATTTACCTCGCCGACAAGAGCGGGCAATTGCTGGCCCAGGAGTCGGCGGCGCGTTACGAGACGATCCAGTGGCTGATGTTTCAGATGGGGGGGATCGGGCCAATGTTTGGCCAGCTCGGTTTTTTCAATAAATTTGCCGGCAAGGATTACGAAGACAAACGTCCTCGGGATCGCTATGTCGAGGAAAGTAAACGTTTGTTAAAAGTGCTTGATGGACGTCTGCAGGGACGTGAGTGGATCATGGGCGAGCGTTACACCATCGCCGACATCGCGACATTCCCGTGGGTGCGTAACCTGATCGGCTTCTATGAGGCGGGCGATCTGGTAGGCATCAAGGATTTCCCGAACGTGACGCGGGTGCTGGAGCGCTTCCTGGCGCGGCCGGCAGTGATGCGCGGGCTGGAAATTCCCAAGTAGGACCTTTCGATTCCACCAAGACCAAGGCAGGCCATGCACGCATTCGATTTCAAGCAAGTAGATGTCTTCAGCCGCGTCGCGCTCAAGGGCAATCCGTTGGCCGTGGTGTTCGGCGCCGACGAGCTCAGCGATGAGCGCATGGCGGCGTTCGCCACGTGGACCAACCTCAGTGAAACCACGTTCATCCTCGCGCCGCAGGACCCTCGGGCCGATTACCGGGTGCGGATTTTCACCACCCTGAACGAATTGCCGTTCGCCGGTCACCCGACCCTGGGCACTTGTCATGCCTGGCTCGAAGCCGGTGGCGTGCCCAAGGGCGAGGAGATCATTCAGGAATGCGGCGTCGGCCTGGTGCGGGTGCGTCGACAAGGCGTCGAGCTGGCTTTTCTCGCACCACCACTGCTCAAGACCGGGCCGGTGGAGGCCGATGTCATGGCGCGCGTGCGGCGCGGGCTCAGGCTGGAACCGGACGCCATTGTGCGGGCGCAGTGGGTTGATAACGGTGCGGGCTGGCTGGCGGTGATGGTCGAGGATCGCCAGCAGGTGCTGGATCTGCAACCAGACCATACGCAGATGCTTGGCCTCGCGGTTGGCGTGATCGCGCCGTGGCATCCCGAGCGTGACGGCGATGACGCACAGTTCGAAGTGCGCGCGTTCATCTCCGGCGACGGCATGCCGGAAGACCCCGCCACCGGCAGCTTGAATGCCGGCATCGCGCAATGGCTGCTCAGCGAAGGGCTGGCGCCGGCGTCCTACGTGGTCAGTCAGGGTCTGACCATGGGTCGCGCGGGACGTATCCAGGTCGAGCAGGTGGGCGATGAGATCTGGATTGGCGGTTCCGTCGTGACCTGTATCTCCGGAACCCTGACGCTATGACCTGTGGGAGCGGGCTTGCCCGCGATGAGGCCGGATCATCCAGCATCTATGTTGACTGACCCACCGCTGTCGCGAGCAAGCTCGCTCCCACAGTGTTTTGTGTGGATGCGGTAATTGTTGCCAACAGGTAATGGATTTTCCTCCGCCGAGGTTTGTCACTGATAGCACACAGGGCATAAGCTTTCGCCCCCTACGACGTTCGTCTCGTCCCCGTTTTTTCAGGAAACCCCCATGTCCAGCCAGTTCCCCGAAGCACGTCCACGCCGTCTGCGCCGCAATGCGAGCCTGCGCAGCCTGTTCCAGGAAACCGAATTTAGCCTGAACGATCTGGTGCTGCCGATTTTCGTCGAGGAAGAAATCGACGACTTCGTGCCGATCAAGAGCATGCCCGGCGTGATGCGCATTCCGGAATCGAAACTGGCCGGCGAGATCGAGCGCTATGCCCGTGCTGGGATCAAGTCGGTAATGACCTTCGGCGTGTCCCATCATCTGGACAGCAGCGGCAGCGACACCTGGAGCGACAATGGCCTGGTCTCGCGCATGTCGCGCATCGCCAAGGACGCAGTGCCGGACATGATCGTGATGTCCGACACCTGCTTTTGTGAGTACACCAGTCACGGTCACTGCGGCGTGCTGCACAACTACGAAGTCGACAACGACCAGACCCTGATCAACCTCGGCAAACAAGCCGTCGCGGCGGCCCGTGCCGGTGCCGATGTGATCGCGCCGTCGGCGGCCATGGATGGCCAGGTGCAGGCGATTCGCCGGGCGCTGGATGACGCCGGTTTCACCCAGACCGCGATCATGGCCTATTCGACCAAATTCGCCTCGGCGCTTTACGGCCCATTCCGTGAAGCCGGCGGCAGCGCGCTCAAGGGCGACCGCAAAAGCTATCAAATGAACCCGATGAACCGCCGCGAAGCGGTGCGTGAATCGCTGATGGACGAGCAGGAAGGCGCCGACGCACTGATGGTCAAACCGGCCGGCGCGTACCTCGACATCATCCGTGACATTCGCGAGGTTTCGCGCCTGCCGCTGTCGGCGTATCAGGTCAGCGGCGAGTACGCGATGATCAAGTTCGGCGCACAGGCCGGGGCAATCGATGAGGATCGCGTTGTGCGTGAGAGCCTTGGGGCGATCAAGCGGGCGGGGGCGGATTTGATCTTCACCTACTTCGCGATGGACCTGGCCCTGGCCGGGATCTAAAAAATACACAAAACCTCTGTGGGAGCGGGCTTGCTCGCGATGGCGGTGTATCAGTCAATTCAACTGTCGACTGACACACCGCCATCGCGAGCAAGCCCGCTCCCACATTTGGACTGTGTTGAATCAGTGAGCATCAAAAAACGGCCGTATCCCGCGATCCCGGAAGTACCGCGCGATCACCTTCGGATCCGAGCACGTCTCGGCAATCGCCACGTAGGTATCCGGCCGCAACAAATAAAACCCGTTGCGCCCAAGGCCGGCCGTTTCAAACGCCGGCCGCCAGTCAAACACATGCAACGGCAGATGATGTTCATTGCACCAGGCAATCATTTCGTCGCTGGTGTCGCCGTACACATGCACCTGCCAGCTCGGGCACTTCAACGGCCCGAAATTATCCCCTTCACCGTCGTGCGCCCAAGGCAAGCGGTCACCACCGTGAACATGCCCGGCAACGCCGGTGCTCAACGGCATTCCACGGTAGTTGAGGGTGATCTGCGACACCGTGCGAAACAGGAATTCCCGGGAGGTCTCGAACGAGGCCATTTTCGGCAGCAGAAACGGCGCCAGGCGCGTGCGCAGCAAATCTGCCATGCGTCCTTCGGCGGTGACGAAACTGAATACCCGGTCGGTGGTGGCGACCAGTTTGCGGGCAAACGCGATGCGCTCGGTTTCATACGTGTCGAGCAGATGCGCGGCAGCCGCGCCGCTCAACACGGCGGCGAGTTTCCAGGCGAGGTTGATGGCATCGCCAATCCCGGTGTTCATGCCCTGGCCGCCAGCCGGGCTGTGGACATGGGCCGCGTCGCCCAAGAGAAACGCGCGACCGCTGCGAAAGTGATCGGCCACCCGATGATGCACGCGATAGGTCGAGAACCAGTTCACCTGTTCGATCTGCACCTTCAAGTGGTCGATGGCGCGGTGGCTGACGTCTTCAAACTTCAGGGTTTCGGCGTGCTCGGCGCGTTCGTCACGAACCGTTCCGATCAGCCGCGCGCGACCTTCGCCCGCGAGAGGGAACACCGCGAGAAAGTCTGCTTCATCAAGGTCCAGGTGCAGCTCGCCATTGAACGCCGGACCGCTGGCCCGCACGTCGGCCACATAAAAAATCTGCTGGTAGGTGCCGCCGGGAAATCCGCTGTCGAGGGTTTTGCGTACCAGCGAGCGCGCACCGTCGCAACCGGCGAGGTAACAGGCCTGACAGGTTTCCTGTTGACCATCGGGCAAGCGCAGCCGTGCGGTGATGCCGTCGCCGGTTTCCTCGAAGCTCTCCAGCTCGGTGTTGCGCTCGACCTGGATGCCAAAGGTGTCCAGACGCTCGATCAGCAGCCGCTCATGCTCGTCCTGAGGGAAGATTTCGAGGAACGCGTACGGCGTCAGACCTTCGCCAACCCGACTCAACGGCAAGCGCGCCACGGGTTCACCCTTGACCCAGAAATTGGCCGCCGCCACGCGATGACCGCCCTTAATCACGGCGGCGCCAAGGTCGAGTTGGCAATAGAGTTCCAGTGTGCGGGCCTGCACGGCCAACGCCCGTGAAGTGGTGCCGGGAGCCGAGGTCTTGTCGAGAATCCGCACGCGGATCCCCAATTTGCTTAGCCACAACGCAAGGACTAACCCGGTGGGCCCCGCGCCAATGATCAGGACGTCGCTACGGTTCATGGGATCTCCAGCGCAATGGCCGGCGCCGTGGGATCAGGCGGTGAGCTTTAAGTGAAGGCTATCGATGGCGCCTGCGCCAGCCGGTCTGTCCGTTAAAATCGAGTCAGCCACCGCGAGCAAGCTCGTTCCCACGGGAACAGTGCCGCGTCGGCACAGTCATAGCCTGCGCCATGCGATTGATCGTATGGTTAACCCGGTTCAACGGATCTGATGGAGCGCCATGCAAGCCAATCGATTGATCACGAGCGTCGCGGCGCTGTTGGTGCTGGCCGGTTGCGGGACTCAGCGCACCCAGCAAGCCCCGGCCCGTCAGCCCGACGAGGTCAGGGCCGAGATCGTGCGCCTGCTGCCGGCGAAAACCGTCGATCGCCAAGGCTGGGCCACGGACATCTACGCGGCGTTTGCTGCACAAAAAATTGACCCGTCCACGCAAAACCTGTGCTCGGTGTTGGCGGTCACGGAACAGGAGTCGACCTTTCAGGTGGACCCGCCGGTGCCGGGCCTGGGCAAGATCGCCCGGGATGAAATCGACCGCCGCGCCGCCAAAGTCCACATCCCGGGCCTGCTGGTGAGCGCGGCGCTGCAAGTGCGTTCCAGCACCGGAACAAGCTACAGCGACCGGCTGAATGCCGCGCGCAGTGAAAAGGAATTGAGCGCGATCTTCGATGATTTCATCGGCATGGTGCCCATGGGCCGCACGCTGTTCGGTGGCTTCAATCCGGTGCACACCGGTGGGCCGATGCAGGTCAGCATCGACTTCGCCGAGCAGCAGGCGCGGGATTATCCGTACCCGGTGGACGGCACGATTCGGCATGAAGTGTTCAGCCGTCGCGGCGGTCTGTATTTCGGCATCGCCCACTTGCTGGGTTATCCGGTAAGTTACAAACAGCCGCTGTACCGTTTCGCCGACTTCAACGCCGGTTGGTACGCCAGTCGCAACGCCGCGTTTCAGAACGCGGTGAGCCGTGCTTCGGGGATTCCCCTGGCGCTGGACGGGGATCTGGTGCGCTACGACTCGATCATGCCTGGCACCACGGAACTGGCCGTGCGCACCCTCGGCAAGCAACTGAACCTGCGTAATCCGACCATTCGGGATCAACTGGAGAAGGGCAAAAGTCTCGAGTTCGAGGACAGCACGTTGTATCAGCGGGTTTTCGAATTGGCCGAGCAGGCCGAAGGCCGTTCATTGCCGCGTGCGGTATTGCCGGGGATCGTGTTGCAGAGCCCGAAAATCACCCGAAAACTCACCACAGCGTGGTTTGCCAAACGGGTCGACGAGCGTTATCAGCGCTGCATGGCGCGGGCGGGGAAGTGATCGGTCGCAAAACACGCATAAAAAAACCCGGCGGGTGAGGCCGGGTTTTTTGTCGAGTGTTGCTGCAAAGCCATTCATTCATACCGCGCGGCTTTCGATCAGACGGTCGGAACCACCTTCGGCAACGCGGCTTTCGATCAGACGGTCGGAACCACCTTCGGCAACGCGGCTTTCGATCAGACGGTCGGAACCACCTTCGGCAACGCGGCTTTCGATCAGACGGTCGGAACCACCTTCGGCAACGCGGTTTTCGATCAGACGGTCGGAACCACCTTCGGCAACGCGGCTTTCGATCAGACGGTCGGAACCACCTTCGGCAACGCGGCTTTCGATCAGACGGTCGGAACCACCTTCGGCAACGCGGCTTTCGATCAAACGATCCGAACCACCCTCAGCCACACGACTTTCAATCAGACGATCCGAGCCGCCTTCAGCGACAACCGGGTGAGCAGAGGTAGCGGCAAAAGCGTTAACTGCAAAAACCGAGAAAGCGATGCTGAGGAAGAGTTGGCGTTTCATGGTGGTGTGCTCCGGGGTGTAGTTGTTTGGTATGGAGGCGATGTTACGCCCCGGAGTTTTTAAGAGAACTTCATTGACGTGATGGTGAACATCGACGGCAATGATGGATCGCGGCGCTGGGCTGATCGCGCTTAAATCACCTTCACCGCCCGCCCGATGAATTGAATCGGCCCGGTAGGCTTGCCGATCGGTGAGCCGGTGCGGTTTTCCAGGGTCAGTTCGAATAATTGGTCGGGTTGCAGCGGCGGCAGTCTATCCACAGGTACCGACAGCGTTTGCCCCGGTTTGACCAAGCCCAGCGACACCGGCCCTTGCCAGCCTTCGGCCTTGGTCCAGAACTCCAGCGCCTTGTCTTCCGGAACCTGCGCGACCCCCAGCGGTATCAACTGGATTTCCCTGGGATTGCTGGCCGAAATCACCCAGCCAGGCGATTTGTCTTGTGGCGCGACCAGCACCACCAGATAGGTCGGTTTGACCGTGGTTTGCGTGAGCAGCAGCGTGCCGAGCAGCAACGTGGCCGCCAGCCCCGCACCGGCGAGCCCGCGCCACAGCGGTAAGCGATTCCACCAGGATGACGGTTCGACCGTTGGCCGTCGGGTCAGGGCGTTGACGTTGCGCTCGATACGTTGCCACAGCGCGGGCGAGGGCGTCTCGGGTTGGGCAAAGTCGGTCAGGCCCAACAAGCGACGCTCCCAGGTGTCGACCGCCGTGCGTAGTTCGGCATCGTCGGGCAGGCGTTGCTGAACGGCGTTGCGCTGGTCGGCCGAGAGCGTGCCCAGCACATACTCGCTGGCCAGTTCGTCGAGTTGTTCCGGGGTCTCATCCACCGGCCTGATTGTCATCCCATGCACTCCCGCAATGCCGTCAGGCTCCGTTTGATCCACGCTTTGACGGTGCCCAGCGGGGTGCCGAGCTTGTGTGAAATTTGCGCGTGGGAATAACCGTCGACGTAGGCGTGCAGGATGCAACTGCGCCGCGCAGGGTCCAACTGCTCCAGACACAGATGAATGCGTGAGGAGTGCACCTGGGCATCGAAGGTCTCAGCGTCGTTCTGCACGTCGATATCGCCCTGGATTTCGCGGCGGTTGTCACGGATGAAGTTGAGCGCCAGATGCCGGGTCACGCTGAACATCCAGCCCCTTGCCGACCCCCGCGTCGGGTCGAAACCTGCAGCGCCGGTCCAGATCTTGAGGAACGCGTCGTGGACGATGTCTTCGGCCAGCGCGGTGTCGCGCACCAGGCGCCTGGCAACGCCGAGCAGACGCGGACTCTCCTGCACATACAAATCCCGCAGGGCCTGACGCTCGCCCCGGCCGCAGGCGGCGAGGTGAGCTTCATAGTCGAATATGGGTTCAGGCAAGGACAAAGATCTCAGCCGTTATGGGGGCAGTCCGAATGTAATCTAGCAAACAATCCCCCTTCGCGTAGGAGCCGGCTTGCCGGCGATGGTGGTGCGTCAGTCACATGTCTGTTGCAGATGCGCCGCTATCGCCGGCAAGCCGGCTCCTACAGAGGATCGCGTCAGGCCGGGGGGTTAGCTGGCCGCCCAGAAAATATAGTCCGCCTGATACTTCACCACTTCCTGCTTGCCCTTGTTGGCCGCCGTGCACTCGGCGCTCGGGGCGACACCTCCTTTGAGGGCCACGCGCTGGATGTAACTGACGCCGCTCATCGCACCTTTGCCCTCGGCCGGATTGGCCTTGACCAGTTGATAGGGCAGATTGCCCGGGCTCGACGGCGCGACGGCCAGTTGGGTGCCGGTGACTTTCGAGCCATCCTTCGCTTGCCAGGTCGCAGGCGGGCCGAAGTAAGTGCCGACTTGCTGGCCAGCGCGATCATTGAGCACCGCCTTGGGCCCGACAAATACCCATTCGGTCTGGCCGGCCATGTTGGCCTTGTCACGGCATTCGTAGGTGATCTCGCCGACGCCGGTGGTTTCCATGGCGACCTTGTGCCCGTCCGGAACCTTGATGCTGTCGGGCAGACCGGTCTGGGCAAAGGCCGCAGGCACGGCGGCGAACAAAGCAGCAAGGCAAATCAGGTGTCTGGCGTTCATGACATTCTCTCCGTTAATGAGTCATCCGCTGTGCAGCAACAAGGGCTGCTACAGGGACTACCCGGCGGAAAGCGATTTGGATGCAGTGGCCAAAAAAAATAATTGAATGCAGGTGGCACACGCCCGACTCAGGTCCGGCGTCGAACAAACTTGCGCCACAACCAGACCCACAGCATGAACAGCGGGAACGCGAGGATCAGGAAGGGCAGCGCGTAACTGGTTTTTTCCAGCGCGTCGGCGGCACCGTCAGCCAGATTGTCGAGCAAATTGTTGAACGCCTGGCTCAAGTGCGACGAGCGACTGCTGGCGCCAGTCGGCAGGAACGACAGCGTGACCCGATTGGTGTCCAGACGCCGCTGGTGCCCGGCGGCAATCTGCGCCAGGGCTTGCAGATCGTTTTCGATCCCGGCCTGCTCTTTGCTCAGGGTGATCAGATCGGTGACGCTGATGTCTTTGCGGGTCGCCAGTTCGTCCAGACGCTGTTGCTGAGCCTTGAGTCGTTCCTGGCGTCGGCGGGTGTCGTCCACCGCATCGGCAAGGTCTTCGGCGCTGGTGATCCGCTGACCCAGTTCGCCACCCTCGGCGGCCATCGCCACCAACGGCTCGACACCGGCAGGTGCAATGCGCAAGGTGATGTCGGCGCGGCCAGCGCCTTGTTCGATGCGCAAGACGTTGCAGGCGCCGAAGCGCGTGGTTTCGCACGCTTCACGCGTCGCCTGCAAACGCGGGGCAATCTGTGCCTGGGGCAGCAACAGCTGCAATTCGTGTTCGTAGGCGAGCATGGCCCCGCCACGCCCTTGTTCACCGGCTAGACTGGCCGATGACGAGTGGTCGCTAGGCGAGCAGGCACTTAGGGCCAGGCAGGCCAGAATGAACCCGAAGGTCCGAAAAAGTGCGGCGCGTTGGCCATCCTGTTGGCGCATGTTCGTTCCTTGACGTGGGCTGCGGGGGTATTAAAAGAGTGCCCCGGGATCGCGCATCTTACCTGCATCGATCCGCCAAATGGCAGGGAACGTGACCTGTGCCCACTCGTCTACTGACTACCTGTTCGTCTCGCCAGGAGCGCGATATGTATCAGCTATACGGACACCAGAACTCCGGCGCCGCCGCCATCGAAGCCGCGTTGGAGCTGTGCGAGATTCCTTACCGTTTCATTGACGTCGAGTTATCCACCGAGGCGGCTGACGCCCTGGAGAAGCTCAACCCGCTGAAGCAGATTCCGACCCTGCAACTGCCTGACGGCAGCATTCTCAGCGAAAGTGCGGCGATTTTGATTCATCTCGGGCTAACGTTTCCCAAGTCGAAACTGCTGCCGGATGACGCCGCCGAGCGCGATCAGGCGATTCGGGGGCTGGTGTACATCGTCAGCAATTGTTATGCGGCGATCGGCATCATCGATTATCCCGAGCGCTGGTTGCTGGTGGCCGACAAACCCTCACGGGACAACCTCATGGCCGGCGCTCGCGAACGGTTGCACTGGAGTTGGGAGGTGTTTGCCGATCAGTTCTCGGGCGAGTTGTACCTGGGCATCGAGACACCCGGTGCGTTGGATCTACTGGCGGCGGTGATCTCACGGTGGGCGGGCAGTCGGGAGCATTTGCGCAGCGCCCGGCCCGGTTTTTTTGCCTGGCTTGAGCGAATCGACCGGCACCCGGCACTGGCACCGGTCTTTGCGCGGCATTGGCCAAACTGAACACCATTGATCCTTGTAGGAGCCGGCTTGCCGGCGATGGCGGTGCGTCAGTCACATGTCTGTTGCAGATGCGCCGCTATCGCCGGCAAGCCGGCTCCTACAGGGCTCGCATTATTCGCCGCGGATGTACTGCTCCAGTTGGCGAATCAGTTCCGCCTGCTCTGCAATCGCTTCCTTGACCAGGTCGCCGATCGACAGCAAGCCGATCAGCTTGCCGTTCTCCACCACCGGCAGGTGACGCAGACGCCTGTCGGACATGATGCCCAGGCAAGTATCGACGGTTTGATGGGTGTCTACGGTGATCACCGGAGACACCATGATGTCGCGCACCGGCGTGCCCACCGAAGAGCGGCCATGCAGCACCAGTTTGCGTGCGTAATCACGTTCACTGATGATGCCCAGCACTTCGTCATTCTCTACCACCAGCAAGGCACCGACGTTCTTCTCGGCCATCTTCATCAGTGCTTCGAGCACCATGTGATCGGGTTTGATCTGATGCACTTCCTGATTTTTCTGATCTTTCAACTTGAGCAGTTGGGCGACGGTTTTCATGGTGGCTTCTCGGGTGTTGTCGTTGTTGTTGAAGAATCGTAGACGCAAGCGCTGAGGGCAAGGGAGAAAGCGGCAGATAACGCGCAAAAAACGTCATTCAGCAGTTTTTCTTCGATAAACCTCACGTATTCAGTGGAGGAACGTGGGCTACCCGGCGGGAATGTGTCGACTGGCCCGGTAATCAAGCCAACACCAGGGCAAGCCGGTTCCAGTCTTGCAGCATCCGGATCAACCGGCTGGTGATATTCGATGTCGCCAACGACGGCACAGAGCCGTTGCGCTATCTGGCTACGCAGGATATCGAGCCGCAGTTGAAAGGACGACGCGCAACCTGCGAAGTTGAATCATAAAGTCTGATGGATAAGTTAATTGTTTACGGAATTTTAGTAGTAGGGCTAAAGCCTTGAAACATATACAGGGCGTTGAGGGTCGGAAGATCAGATAGGCTTGCGCTCTTATAGTTCATGGATGACAAATCATAATGCTTTATGCTCTAACGGAAAGTCACTTAACACCCAATTCAATTCCTGGGGCGGTTCATCAGAGTCGACACGCAACGTTTATTACCGACGTTGCTCCCGGCTGGCTGACGAGTAGTACCGCCGAACAGCGCAGTTCTTTAAAAAGTGCTGCGGGACCTGCGATGCCTTGGTATGACAAAGCCTCTGTGCAACTTCGTGATGAAATGAAACGTGCTTTTGAACTCGCGTGGTTTTCACGCCGCGAGAGTGATAAAGCCATGAAAAAACTTCAGGGGAGTGAATTTTTTGCCGAGTCGATTTTGATAGCGGCATTGAAAGACCGGTACAACATCAATGTGAATGTCAGATCAACTTGCCTGCGGCTTTATAGCCCGAAGGGCATTGTCGTCGGGTTTGATGTGCGGACACTGTCGCTGCTTGAAGCCTCCTTGCAAAATTTCGAATTAAAGGAGACCAGGGCAGGCTATTTTGACAAGGCCAGCGATTTCATCACCCAGCCTTCTGAAATCGGTCATTTCGAGGTCGTGCCGATAAAATCCAGGCTGTCTGTCGAAGGCTTCATCGCATTGTGTCGGGAATTGGATATTGGCGCTAAATATCAGGCCTATATAAAAGAGTTTATAGGTCTGTCTAATCCGGTGGCGCAGGCGCTGTTAAAACATAGAATTCAGAGCAGTCATAAAGATGCTATGCGTGCTGCCAGCGTTATGGCTCTTATGAAACAAGACATTGATCTTGACGTTCACCGTATGATTCTCAAGTTGGTTGAGGGGCACCGCACATTGATGTTGCGTGGTAAACCGATGCAGTGTTTTGGGTTGACGATGATGGACATCGGTCTGTCGGATATCGTACTTATCACGGCAGGCTCTGACCGCAGCGGGACGACCGAACAAATCATTGCTTATGTGCCCCACGACCCGCAACACCCACTCAAACAATATTCGTCTTCCGTCGCTTTCGCCGCCGAACTTGCCACGCAACTCCGTACCGCTGAGTATCAACGATTTTTCAGTCGATTTGTTCCTCACAGGTTGCGAGGAATGTTTTTCTTTCAACTCAATGACAAGCTATCGAAAGTGCAATGGCATCAACCGATACCGTTTGATCAAGCACCGGCATGGCGCGCCGAGCCGGTTAGTAATCCGCACTTGAGGATGGGGTTCGGACGCATCGACATGGATTTCTGGACCTATGACTTCCATCAGAAACTCAACAAAATACTCAATGACGCTAGGGCAATGGCGGTTCCTACTGGCGATGAGGATGCCAAGTCCCGTTGGGCACGCTGGGACAGCTTGCAGAAGACTGCTCTGGGCATACTTGAAGTGGCCGCTTTTGTGGCTGCGCCCTTTGTGCCTTTGTTGGGCGAGCTAATGCTGGCGTATACCGCTTATCAAGTGCTGGATGAAACTTTTGAAGGGATTATCGAATGGTCCGAAGGTCAGCGGACCCAGGCGGCCGAGCATCTTGTCGGGGTGGTTGAAAGCGTCATCCAGCTCGCTGGTTTCGCGGTGGGCGGCAAAGTAGTGGGGGAACTGTTGCCATTCAAGCCCTCGCCATTCGTCGAACGCATGAAAGTTGTCGAGATGAGCAATGGTCAATCAAAGTTATGGCGACCGGACCTGGACGTCTATGAGCTGCCGATCACCTTGGGAGATGGCGTTCGGCCTGATAGCAAGGGGATATATCGGCATGAAGGTCGAGACGTACTCGCCCTTGATTCCAGGCACTATGTCGTCAGGCAAGAACCTCGGCTGGGTAAGTACAGCATTCAACATCCGACTCGAGCCGATGCCTATTCCCCGCGGCTTGCCCATAACGGCGTCGGCGCCTGGACTCACGAGTCCGAACGCCCTGAGACATGGCGAGGCGCCACGCTCATGCGACGTCTGGGACACCGTGTCGAGTCATTCACTGATCAGACCCTGGAGCGGATTCGAATAGTCAGTGGGGTCGAAGATGATGTGTTGCGCAAAGTGCATGTCGAGCACGAAAGGCCACCGGCGTTGCTGATCGAAACCATCAGACGCTTCAAGGCCGACCAAGATGTCCAGACGTTCATCGAGCAAACAGGTAGCGATGCTCCCAACGTGTATGGCCAGGCTGATTGGAAAACTCAACTTGATCTGCTGACGCGTTATGGAAAATGGCCGGAGTCGAGGGCGGTCGAGTTGTTGGACCGTGACGGGAATGTGCTTTGGCAGTATTTGCCGGAGTCAGCCGCAAATCCGCCATTACCTATCAGAGCGACACAAACGGATAACAACGATTTGGCGAGAACGCTGCTACTTGGGCTGGACGAGCCGAATATCAAAAGTCTGCTTGATGAAGAAGTGAGTATCGGTCGAATCGCCCTTGATGTTCGGGCTGCCCGGTTGCGTGCGGTGATTGCCGGATTGGCCAAGAATAGAAAGTCCACATCGGTCGACGCACGCTATCGGTTGATGGAACGTGCAGACGATACGGATACCAGTGAGGCTGTTCAGCTATTGCGTAATGAGTTTGTGCAGTTGCCGCGAACGGTTATTGATGACTTGTTAATTAATGCGACGCCTACCGAATTGCTGCAAATGCGCGAAGGTCGACAAATACCATTGCGTCTGCGGCAGGCAGGCCGTGCCGCGATGCTTGAGTTACGTATCCTGCGAAGTTACGAGGGGCTTTTTCTGGAGTCGAGTGAAAACCTCGATACCGTACGATTGGCATTGCACAGCGTGGAGCGGTTGCCGGGTTGGTCGCCGGATCTACGTATAGAGATCCGGGGCTTGACGTTCGATGGACCGCTGCTCGACAGCGTCGGACCTGCGGATTCATTTGTTCGCAAAGTCCTGGTATTGAGCGATGAAGGGGGGTTCGAAGCGT
The DNA here is from genome assembly GCF_045447035.1 of Pseudomonas sp. O230. NCBI lineage: Bacteria > Pseudomonadati > Pseudomonadota > Gammaproteobacteria > Pseudomonadales > Pseudomonadaceae > Pseudomonas > Pseudomonas sp. O230. The sequence continues at coordinate 165,814 of NZ_JBJGXN010000003.1, forward strand.
ATGACGCTGAAGGTAATTCCTTGCATGGCATCGACGATTTCTACACGTCAATCTTGCAGGCGCTGCCTGATTCCAGTCGCAAGGAGTTAGGCTTCCAGATCGGCCAGAGCGCTCGTTTGAAGCAAGCCCTTCAAATGGATCCGCTGGCGCAGAATGACTTTCGCAAGGTGCTTTTGCGGTTTCCCATTCGCAAGCCAGCCTATGACCCTGCGGTCATGCGCTTGCGGGGGGGCATGCAAGGATACGAGGCGATGGAGACTGAGCAAAACGTCGCGCCCAGCCTGGCGGAGCGTTTCAAGACACTCTATCCAGGTTCGACGAAGGAGACCTATGCAGCGTTCATCCAGTCCTTTACTTCTGAAAAAACTGCACTGGCTGCCATCGGAGAGCGAGAAAAAGAGTTCGCCGCGCTGAACAAGGCACTTGATAGCTGGGTGGCGATTGAGAGAGGTGAACATTTGCCGATGGATCAGCGCTATCACAAAGGTCGCTTCGCCAAGGCACTCAAGCAATGCTGGCAAGCGGCTGAAGGTCCGGGGGCGCAAGGCTACGCGCTGGATTTGGACTTTCATTGGCCCAGTGATTTTCTTGAGTATCTGCCGGCATTGAACGCAAAATTTGATCACGTCAGTTCACTGCAATTTCGCCATGTCGAACTGCGTACCGATATTTCCGATTTTCTGGATTACTTTCCCAAATTAAGGGCATTGGACTTGAGTGACAACGCCTTGGTCGCTCCCCCGCGCTTGCGGGATCACTCGTCGACACTTGAGAACCTGGACTTTTCCAATAATCAACTGGTACTGACCGCTGAAAGTGTGGCAGACCTGGGCAGCCTGACCCGACTGCAAACATTGAAATTGAGTGGCAACCCGTTACTGTCGCAACTGCCGGATATCAGTCGAATGGCTGAACTCAGTCTGTTGGATCTGCATGACACGGGTATCGCGCAATGGCCCACCGGTCTCTTCACGCTGCCGCGCCCGCTCACCTTTGAGTTGGATTTGCAAGGTAACCCGATCGAACACGTTCCGCAGGTGACTGCCGGTTCGGAACAGGCACGTTTAGTTGCCCGAACCCGTCTGAGCCGCGATCAGTTATCTGACCAGGGTCGTGAACAATTTCATGACTACATGAGATCGGTAGGTTATGACCCGGCACGCAGTTATCCGCCCAAGGGCACGGAAACCAGCGTGTACTGGCTTGAAGGTCTGTCGGGTGAACAGCGAGAAAACAGGCAATTGACTTGGGATGAGCTGGAGAGGGAGCCGGATGCTCAAGGTTTTTTCGAAGTGCTGGAACAACTCACCGAGTCAGCCGATTACGCTGAGGACACCAGCCGCACGGGGCTTACGCAAAGAGTATGGAGAATGCTCGATGCTGTTTCCGAGAACACGCCATTGCGCGAAGAACTGTTTCGCATGGCGACCCATCCAGATTCATGCGCGGACGCCGGCGCACAGATTTTCAACGAAATGGGAATCAAGGTGCTGGTCCATGAGGCATTGCGGGCAGGCACCTCTGAGCAGATCGAAGCCGGCCTGGTCAGGCTGGCGAAGGGTAAATCCCGTCTGGACCAGGTCAATGAAATCGCCCGAGCCACAATCCAGACCCGATTGCAGGCCGGTGAAACGTTTATGGCAATTGATGAGGATGGGGATATCACGGGCACCATCGACGAGGTAGAAGTTTATTTGGCGTTTCAGACCGGTCTGGCGGATCGGCTGGAGCTGCCATGGCAATCGCGTGGCATGTTGTTCCGAGAAATGTCTGAGGTGAGTGACGCGCAGATAGGTCAGGCGTATGAATCGATTTTGGCGCTGGAGGTCGGCGATGGTTTGCTGAACCGGATAATAGAACAGCGTTTTTGGCGCAAGTACCTGAAGAGTCGTTTCACTCAAGCGTTCGAACAGAATGCAAATGAGTACAACGCAAAGTCAGGGGAATTACTCAATCGGCAATCAGCCGGCGAAATCTCGCAGGAGGTGTATGAACATGAACTCCTTCAGTTGTCAGAGGGACGTAAAACGTTGTTGAAGACGTTGACGCAGGAGGCATTGAAGATCGCTTAATCATTCGCCTGGTACTGAATGATCGGCCTGTTGTTGCCAACAGGCCGATTTCAGGTCTATCCATTTTTCATTACTGAAGATGTCTGTATGGCTCAACCACTTCGTTCCACATGGCAGGAGTATTGTTCGTACTCCCGGTCAGGACTCCAAAAGGGCCTGAGGCTGGAGTAGAGGCTAGCAAGATACCCGTACAGTTGAAGCAGGCTTCAAACGCAATGGCTTGTTTCGCTCCTTTCAATAATTGCGTCACCAGTTGGACCAGTTCCGGGTCGGTCGTGCCGGTTAGTTCTTTCTGGAGGTAAAGTGCAAAATTGGCCGCCTGAACTTCTGCGTGGGCACCAGGGAGGCCCCACTGTTTAGGTGTCAGGCCATCGGTCACACTGGCGATGTGCTGTTTGATACGGCTCTGTATTTGCTCATGAATAGCCGGTACTTCATATTCGAGGCCACCCAACATGATAGGTGCAGCAGCCTCTCCTTGGTAGATCCTGACAGGAAGCGTTGTATCGTGAAACCGTTCGATGTAACGGTTACTCATGTACCCGGTAAATTTGTCAGGATCAGTGATTTTCAAGATGCCACCAAAGGCCATGTGGTCTCGGCCAAGACTTTCATCTGCCTCTCTGATTACCACCACTCTCTGTCTTTCTTCTGTAAGGCCTTCCTTTTCTATAGGGATATTAAAAAAGTCGGTGAAGGAAAGAGGGGCGTCGGTGTCAGGCTGAGCAAACGTACCGCCCGCATGTGCTACAACGACTGTATTTTTGTATTTCGTTGAAAACTGCGTATCCCGATTCCTTTCAGTGTTGTTTTTTTTAGCTTCTTCTTGTTTTGCTGCTCCGCTTACTTTAGGCGTCGGATAAAGGGTTGGAGCGGCAATGATAGCGGTAGTTCGGTTACTTACCTTTTGATTCAGGTCACCATTAAGCCCAAGCCTGTCGACAAAATTCATCGGGTTGTTACCCACCATTGCATACAAGTTCAACCCGTCCACATCGCCTGCGGGATCGGCGCTGATCCAGCGCTGAAGTCCAGGCGCGTAATACCGTCGACCGTAGTAATAAAGCCCGCTGTCATCCATTTCCTTGCCTGAGTAACGGATGGTTTTATAGCTGACTTCCCGTTTCGAATCCGCTGTCAGACAGGCTGTGCCGCCGAAGGGGTAATAGTCTTCATGACTGATCAGACGGGCATGTTGATCAAGTTCCATGATGCCCGAACTCTGGCTGTCTTCGAGGCAGTAGCGTACTTGATCGGGGTCGATATCGTCTGGCTGGCGACGGGTCCAGTGCAGGCATCGCACGTTGCCGATTACGTCTGGCAGTCGGATCACATGAAGCTCTTCACCCGTCTCGCGGGTGCGTATTTCCAGTCCGGGAAGGTAACGTACCTGGTGAAAGTGGGTGTGTGTTGGCGTATGGCATTCATGATGTTTGTAGATGCGCTCGCCATTGCTGTAGCGATAGGTTTCTTTATCGTCGAGCCCTGTCTCGCGCACGATCAAACTGACAGTCGTCAGCTCATCACGGTTGTTCCATTGTAAGGTTTGCCCCGTTTGCAAGGCCTGTAGATTGCCATGGCGATCAAACATTCTGGAGAAGTCGGGCACACCCTCTTTCCAGCTCACACCACGGTTGCTGTTCTGATCAATGCGCATTTCCTGGGTGTAACCACCCACCGCGCGGCGATGAACCAGCTTGATCAGGTTGCCGCCCTTGTCGTACTCGTAGGTCTGTTTGTAGTTGAGACGATTGTTGGGATCGCTTGGCAACGGTCGGCCTGGTAGTCCGCAATGAGGGGGGGCGTCATGACCAGTGGCGTGGGTCAATCGATACAACGAGTCATATCTGAACTCGCGGATTCCATCGATACGCTGGTTGGCAAAGAACACCGGTTTGAAGGTGTGATCGTTGATGTGCAGCACATTTCCCGCATTGTCATACTCATATTCCAGATTTTGTCTTGAGGCCTGGGTCGGTAAACCGGCCTTAATGTTGGTGAGCCGACCATCAGCCCGGTCGTAGGTCCACGTTTGGACAATGCCGTTACCGAAGCGCCGTTCAATGACTTGACCGTTGGCGTCGTAATGGGTGTCCTTGAGGATGTCCTGAACGCAACCGCTGGAGTCAATTTGCAGCGTCACGCGCTTGATTTGTCCGCAAATGTCATAGCGTGACTGCTGCTGGTGGTTGCCGGCATCTGTCTGGCTGAGGGGCTTGCCGTCTGCGGCGTAGAGCCATCGCGTGATGTAGGTGCGACCATCGAACAACGTCCGGGTTTCTTCCATAGGCTGGTAGTACAAGCCAAAGCGACTGAATTCCATCGAGCCCGCAGAATCGATTTTCTTGATCAACTGCCCGCGCAAGTTGTCTCCAGGATCCGCATCACCCTGCGCATAAGTCAGCACCTCGACGTTGGTTTGATTGTTGACGTCGACCCTTAGCAACCGCATTTTTGCATCGTAGGTGTATCGACTTCGGTTACCGCGCTCATCCCAGCGATTACGGATTTCACTGCCCATGCCGAACAGGTTCAGACGCCACCCGGAATCAACGCTGTCGATCAGGAGCGGTTGACCGGACAACGCATGGACCGTTGTCAGGTTTGGCTTGGGGGCGGAGCCGAATAGACGTGGATCCCATTGTTCCACCAGCCTGCCTGCGACGTCATGGTGCTGTCGGGTAACGAGCGTTTCCACTGAGGCACCGGCGGTCTTGCGCAGGTAGGCAATCTCGCGAGCGCGTTGGCCGCGCCCATCAATGGCACTGACTGAAGGCGTGTGTCGATGTAGGGTGAGACTCATCTTCCGCCTCCGTTGCAGCGTTGGTTGCGTTGGTTGCGTCGGTCATGGTGATGAACAGTGGACGGGATGCTATCAAGGTTGGAATGCGATGTGACCTGTCAGAAATGACAGGTGGCAGGGCATGTCAATGAACGCTTCAAGCCCTTTGCATCCCTATGTTGTCCGATGACGCGTAGAATTGCGGCCTGAATCAGAGGTGAGGTTGCAGTGGTGGATTTACAGCGGGGCTTCGTCCTGACCCGGCATTGGCGCGATACCCCGACCGGTACGGAAGTCGAGTTCTGGCTGGCGACCGACACCGGGCCCCGGCGTATTCGTCTGCCGCATCAACCGTCGGTGGCGTTCATCCCGGCCGAGCAGCGCGAGCAGGCTGAAAAAGTGTTGCACGGCGAAAAGAACGTCGAGCTAAAACCCTTGGCCCTGCTGGATTTCGAACATCGTCCGGTGCTCGGCCTGTATTGCCAGCAGCACGGTCAACTGATGCGCCTGGAAACCGCGCTGCGCAAGGCCGGCGTCGAGATGTTCGAGGCCGACGTGCGCCCACCGGAGCGCTACATGATGGAGCGCTTCATCACCGCGCCGGTGATCTTCGGTGGTACACCCGATGCCGAAGGCCTGCTGTTCGACGCGCAGATGAAACCCGCCCCCGATTATCGACCGACGCTCAGGCTGGTGTCGCTGGACATCGAAACCACCGCGCAGGGCGATCTGTATTCCATCGCGCTGGAGGGCTGCGGTGAGCGCCAGGTGTACATGCTCGGCCCGCCCAACGGCGACGACTGCGGGGTCGACTTCCAGCTCGAATATTGCGAGTCGCGCACCCTGCTGCTGAAAAAGCTCAACGAATGGTTCGCCCGCCATGACCCGGACGCGATCATCGGCTGGAACGTCGTACAGTTCGATTTACGCGTGCTGCACGAACACGCCCGACGCCTGGCGGTGCCGCTGAAACTGGGGCGTGGCGGCGAAGAAATGCAGTGGCGCGAGCACGGCAGCCGCAACCATTACTTCGCCTCGGCCGCCGGGCGATTGATCATCGATGGCATCGAGTCCCTGCGCTCGGCGACCTGGAGTTTTCCTTCGTTCAGCCTGGAAAACGTCGCGCAAACCCTGCTCGGCGAAGGCAAGGCGATCAGCACGCCGTACCAGCGCATGGACGAAATCAACCGCATGTTCGCCGAGGACAAACCGGCCCTCGCCACCTACAACCTCAAGGACTGCGAGCTGGTCACGCGGATTTTCGCCAAGACCCAATTGCTCACTTTCCTGCTGGAGCGGGCCAGCGTTACCGGGTTGCCGGCGGATCGCAGCGGGGGGTCGGTGGCGGCCTTCACGCACCTGTACATGCCGTTGATGCACCGCCAGGGCTTTGTTGCGCCCAACCTCGGCAGCAAACCGGCGCAGGCCAGCCCCGGCGGATTTGTCATGGATTCGCAGCCGGGCCTTTACGAATCGGTGCTGGTGCTCGACTACAAAAGCCTTTATCCATCGATCATCCGCACCTTTCTCATCGACCCGGTGGGCCTGATTGAAGGGCTCAAGCATCCCGGCGACAGCGAGTCGGTGCCCGGTTTCCGTGGGGCACGTTTTTCCAGAACCCGGCATTGCCTGCCCGCCATCGTCGCCCGGGTCGCCGAGGGCCGCGAAACCGCCAAGCGCGAACACAACGCGCCGTTGTCCCAGGCGCTGAAGATCATCATGAACGCCTTCTACGGTGTGCTCGGTTCCAGTGGCTGCCGCTTCTTCGATACGCGCCTGGCCTCGTCGATCACCTTGCGCGGCCACGAAATCATGCTGCGCACCCGGCAACTGATCGAAGCCCAGGGGCATAGGGTGATCTACGGCGATACCGACTCGACGTTTGTCTGGCTGCGCCGCGCCCATGGTCAGCAGGAAGCGGCGCAGATCGGCCACGCGCTGGTGGATCACGTCAACCAGTGGTGGCGCGCGCATGTGCAAGAGGAATACGGGCTGCAAAGCGCATTGGAATTACAGTTCGAAACCCACTACAAACGCTTTCTGATGCCGACCATTCGCGGTGCCGAGGAGGGCAGCAAAAAGCGTTATGCCGGGTTGGTGACGCGCGCCGACGGCAGCGACGAGATGGTCTACAAGGGGCTGGAAACCGTGCGCACCGACTGGTCGCTGCTGGCCCGGCAATTTCAGCAGGAATTGTATTCGCGGATCTTCCATCGCCAGCCCTATCAGGACTACGTCCGCGAGTACGTGCGCAAGACCCTGGCGGGCGAGTTCGATGATCGCCTGATCTATCGCAAGCGCCTGCGCCGCACCCTGGATGACTATGAACGCAACGTGCCGCCGCATGTTCGCGCGGCGCGGATCGCCGATGCCTACAACGATCAACAGGGCCGTCCGCGGCAATACCAGAACGGCGGCTGGATCAGCTACGTGATCAGCGTCGCCGGGCCGGAACCGCTGGAGATCCGCAGCGCGCCGATCGATTACGACCATTACGTCACCCGGCAACTGCAACCGGTGGCGGATGCGATTCTGCCGTTCGTGGATGACGATTTCTCAACCCTGATCGGGGGGCAGTTGGGCCTGTTTTGAATCCAGCAGCGATAACGTCCAGTCATCCGGAATCCCGTGGAAGTAACGCGTTAGTGCTTGGTGGAACAGGCTGTCACCCGGGTCGAACTGCGCGAACAGGGTCATCGATGAGCGGAATTTCAGATTGTCCGGATGGCCGAAAATTTCGATGATCGAGCGTTCCGGAATATCCAGCACCCATTGCGTGCAGGTGCGCAGCCGTGGGCCGAGCTGCGCATGCTTGAGGTACGCCGAGGCCTCCTCGCTCGAGTGAATGGCATATCGTTGCGACATTGCGCTGCCGCCCAGGCCGATGAATTGCGGAAAGATGAACCACATCCAGTGACTGCGTTTGTGGCCCGCGCCGAGTTCGGTTTTCACGCGTTCGAACACGGGGTCTTGCGCCTGTAAAAAGCGTTGCAGATTAAAGGCGTCGAGCTGATCGGTGCTTCTCATGAGAAGCCCTCTGACAGAACCGCGATGGCTCAGACCATGGCCAGTCGCTGTTTGCGTTGTGGCGCGCGAAACACGTGGTCCAGCGCCTCCAGATCCCCGGCTTCAAGCTTCAAGTGCGCGGCGTGCGCATTCAATTGTACGTGCTCAGGGCGGATCGCTTTGGGGATGGCAATGACGCCATCCTGCCGCAGAATCCATGCCAAGGCTACCTGGGCCGGGGTCGCCGCGTGACGGTCGGCCACCTGTGTGAGCATCGGATGAGTGAGCAATTGTCCGCCCTGGCCGATCGGGCAGTACGCCATCAATGGCTGACGATGCTGTTGGCTCCACGGCAGCAAATCAAATTCTATTCCACGCTCCTCCAGGTTGTAGAGCACTTGATTGGTGGCGCAGGCCGGGGAGGCCAGTTCTTGCAGGTCATCGACGTCGAAATTGGACACGCCCCAACGACCGATCTTGCCTTCCTCGCGCAGGCGTTCGAAAGCCTCAACGGTTTCGGCAAGGGGATACTGGCCGCGCCAGTGCAGCAGGTACAAATCGATGTGATCGGTGTTCAACCGCCGCAGACTGCGCTCGCAGGCCTCGGGGATGCCCTTGCGGCTGGCGTTGTGCGGGTACACCTTGCTGACCAGAAAGACCTTGTCGCGCAGACCGGCAATGGCTTCGCCCACCACTTCTTCGGCGCCCCCTTCGCCGTACATTTCTGCGGTGTCAATCAGGGTCATGCCCAACTCGATGCCCAGGCGCAACGCGGTGACTTCTTCGCGGTGTCGAGCGGGATCTTCACCCATGCGCCAGGTGCCTTGGCCGATGACCGGTACGTGGATGCCGGCCAGTTCGAGGGTCCGCATGCAAACCTCCTGTGTATTCGATGGATACTTAGGTTGGCAGCAGAATAGCCCATGGGTTCCGTTCATTGCCGAGACGTTCGAGGTGGCGGGTACCGCCAAAGCATCGTGAGGCGGCCCGCCGGCTCTTCTGCTGCAGCCCACTCATTTCGGACACGGACGCATTTCCCCTCCAGGAGTCGGCTTGCCGGCGATGGCGGTGGTCAGTCGACCTGTGTATTGACTGAACGGACGCCATCGCCGGCAAACCAGCTCCTGCAGTTGATCGGCGTCAATCAGCAGAAAATTTCAACACAGTGCTCTGGGTATACGTCTTGCCCGGATCCAGCCGCGTAGAGGGGAAGTTCGGCTGATTCGGCGCATCCGGATAATGCTGGGTCTCCAGGGTAAACGCACTCCAGTGCGCATACGTCTTGCCAGCCTTGCCCTTGACCGAGCCGTCGAGAAAGTTGCTGGTATAGAACTGCACACCAGGCTCAGTGGTGTAGAGCTGCAAACGGCGCCCGGACTGTGGATCGCTGACGTCGGCGGCAAGTTTGCCCTGGTCACCCTTGGCGTCCAGCACCCAGTTGAAATCGAAGCCACCGTGTTTCGGTTCAGCGAATTTCAACTGTGGATGATTAGCCTTGATATTTTTGCCGATGGCAGTGGGCTGGGTGAAGTCCATCGGCGTGCCGGCCACCGGCGCGATTTCGCCGGTAGGAATCAACGTGCCGTTGACCGGCGTGTAATGGCTCGCATGCAGCGTCGCGACCTGTTGCAACACGTCGCCATTGCCCGCGCCGGCCAGGTTGAAGTAGCTGTGGTTGGTCAGGTTCAAGACCGTCGGTTTATCGGTGGACGCCTTGTACTCGATGCGCAGCTCGTTTTTGTCATTGAGGCTGTAAGTGACCTCGGTTTTCAGGTTGCCGGGGAAACCCATCTCGCCGTCCGCCGACAGGTACGTCAGGGTCACGCCAACCGAGTCCTTGCCTTTGGCCGGTTCGGCTTTCCACACCTTTTTGTCAAAACCCAGCGGGCCGCCGTGCAGCGAATTCGAGCCGTCATTGAGCGGCACCTGAAAGCGCTTGCCGTCGAGTTCGAACGCGCCGTTGGCCAGGCGATTGCCGAAGCGGCCGATGGTTGCGCCAAAGTAGGCCGTGCCGCTCTGATAACCCTGTACGTCGTCGAAGCCGAGCACCACGTCCTCGAACTTGCCGTTTTTATCCGCCACTTCAAGCGCCTGCAGCGTCGCGCCGTAGGTGATGACAGTGGCTTGCATGCCGTGGCTGTTGCGCAGCACATATTGCTCGACGGGCGTACCGTCATTGGTTTTGCCGAACGCTTTGTGTTCGCTGGCCAGGCCGGCGGCCTGGGAGGTGAGGGTGGCGATCATCAGGGACACTGCGAGCCCGCAAAGTGGGTATCGGGATAGAAGCATGGTTGACCTTCCTGTTTTTGTTTTTTGTGAAATAGTCATACTAGTTATCGATTTGTAAATCGATAAGGAAGGATTTATAGACTATATTTGCAATACGGTCACAATAAAGTATGACTAATTAAGCGGTCGCTCATGTTTGTGGACGGCAGGCACTGCACTTTTTCGACATCCATGGCTCTATCCTTGGTCAGCCCGCGGCGATCCCCCCGCCGGCCCATGCCAAGTTCAAGCGCCCATGGCCCCAGTTTTACCCCTCACCACTGAGCACATTCGCCGCCATTGTCTGCTGCTCGCCGTGTTGTCGATGCTCGTCACGACCGGTTGCAGCCAGCAGCAGGGCCGGGACATCGTCAGTCAGTTTCGCGAAGGCCGGCCCCAGGAATTCCTCCAGACCAGCGTCGACCGCATGGCCACCCTGGCGATGCGTGACAACCTCGACAGCCTCTACCTGCTGATGGGCAAGCTCTACCTGCGCAACCCGCAGGAGCTGAAAAAGTCCGGATTTCTCGACGCCCACACCGCCGGCAAACAGGTGCGCATGGCCATCGAACAGCAACAACCGCTGCCGACGCTGGGGGGCAAGAAGGATCTGGCGGCGCTGAGTTACGCCATGAGCCCGGAGTTCCTCGGCGACCGCGTTGGCGCCTTCATCTACGCCATCGGCAGCATGCTGGTCACCGCTCACGGCAATCGGCTGGAGTTTTACATGACCGATGCGATCAACCCGGTCTTCGTCAGCAACGCGGCGCGCAACATCGAGAAAGCCACCTGGATCCTCAGCCAGCGGCAAAACAAAAACGGTGAACCCTTGCTGTTTTCCAACGAGATCTCGGAAGAGGGCAGCAACCTGAGTTTCGCCGTGGAGTTCGGAAAGATCGTCGCGCGCCTGGACCTGCTGACCCAAATGCTGGACGAACGCTACCGGAGGATAGGCCTCAATTACGCGCAGAGCTTGCTGTTCCTCAATTTCCTGCCCGTGCAGTAACCCCTAGCCCTTTGTAAGAGCCAGCTTGCTGGCGATAGCAGTGTGTCAGTCAAATAAATGTTGCAGGTCTGCCGCCATCGCCGGCAAGCCGGCTCCTGCAAGGCATAACGATAGACCGCATCGATATAAGTGGTTATAAGAAAAATCGCTATGCTGCGGGCCAGATTTTTATGCGTTTTCAGTGGGCGTGTTAATGGATTTCGTTAACTTCGGTTTGGTTGTGGCAGGTTTGGTGGTGGGTTTCATTGTCGGCATGACCGGTGTGGGTGGCGGCTCGCTGATGACGCCGATCCTGCTTTGGTTTGGCATCAATCCCGCGACAGCGGTCGGAACGGACTTGCTGTACGCGGCGATTACCAAATCCAGTGGTGTGCTGGTTCATCGCAAGAACAAGAACATCGACTGGGCGATTACCGGTTGGCTGACGCTCGGCAGCGTGCCGGCCGTGGTGCTGACGTTGTGGTTCCTGAGCAGTTTGCAAACGTCCCCCGACGCGATGAACGCCATCATCAAACAGGCGCTGGGCTTCGTGCTGTTTGCCACGGCCCTGGCGATCTTCTTCAAGAAACGCCTGCTCGACTTCGCCCACAAACGCGCCGGCGGCACCTATAACCCAAGCGGCAAACGCTTGAATGGGCTGACCGTGATCACCGGCCTGATCCTCGGCACCATGGTTGCCCTGACCTCCATCGGAGCGGGCGCCCTGGGCACGGTGGCGCTGTTCATCCTTTATCCGCTGTTGCCTACCCGGCGCCTCGTCGGCACGGAAATCGCCCACGCCGTGCCGCTGACTCTGGTCGCCGGTCTTGGCCACGCGAGCATGGGCAACATGGACTGGCATGTGCTGGGCTACTTGCTGATCGGTTCGCTGCCGGGGATTTATCTGGGCAGTCACCTCACGGGCCGTATCTCCGATGAAGTGTTGCGCCCGTGCCTGGCGACGATGCTGGTGCTGATCGGCTACAAACTGGCGTTCTGATTTCTGCCGCAGGCCTGAGTCACTCCCGGGTGAATATCTCCAGCAGATGTCCGTCCGGGTCATCGAAGTACACGCGTCTGCCCCCTCCATAATCGTTGATCTGTTTCGACCGCTGTTTGCCGGGATCAGCCCACCATGCTTGCTGCCTGGCTTGCAGGCGCGCGAACGCAGCATCGAAATCGTCGTCGCCGACCAGGTACGCATAATGCTGCGAGGCTATCGGCGGGTCATTGTCGTAATAGTCCAGCGACACGCCGTTATCGAGCTTCACGATCAGCATCGGCCCGAAGTGTTCAGGGGCGGGCAAACCGAGAATCTCCACCAGAAACGTCGCGGAAATCTGTTTGTCCTGGCACCAGACGATGGTGTGATTCAGCTGAGCGCTCATGGCGTAATCCTCACGGCGGTTCAGTGTGTATCGAGTCATGAGATTAGCTCAGCCTGTTGCGCAATGACCGCCCTGACCTAAGCTTGGGTCAAGGCGAAACACAATTGCGGTGCGACCCCCGGAACGAACGCCGCGATGCGCAATCATTAGAGCGTGGATATCAAAAGGAGATGCGCATGCTCATCAGGTCATTGACCCTGACAACCCTGCTGGCTCTTGCCGGTCCCTTGCTCGCCGCCGATGGCGACTCACCGCTGGACATGGACAAGGGCAGGTCCCGGCCGCTGATTGTCATCGCGCCAAGCACGGTCGACCCGGCGTGGGTCAGCCTGAAAAAGTCGCTGGATGAGCCGGCCAATCGCAAAGAATTCACCGACCGAAACATGGTCCTGTACACCGTGCTCAACCTGATGGGTCAGCGCGAAGGCAAAGACCTCGGGCCGCAAGACACGGCCGCCTTGATTCGTTCGCTCAAATTGGGGGCAGGGGCCAAAACCAAGGTGATACTGGTCGGCAAGGACGGCGAAAAGAAACTTGAGCAATCGGACGCGGTTGATCTGAAGGCGATTTTCAGTGCTGTCGACCAGTTGCCGCCGACCGAGAAAGAAGCCACGGTGCCGACTCCGCCGCCCGTCACTGAAGCCGCACCGGCTAACGGCACGAAGGCAACGAAACCGGGCAAACCGGCGAAGCCCGCCAAGCCACCGGAAATGCCTGACGATTGAACAGTGACCTTGGGCAGCAGCCGGCGCACCTTGCGTCTGGCTCGGACCGCGATCGGACGAAGCAGTCGAATAGGGACGTTGAAGCTATTTCAAGGCAGCGTCAGAAGATGATGGATCACATTGACCAGTACAGGGGAAAACGGCTGCAGACACTGCTCTGCATCCGGTACTTTCAAAACATCCATTAGCAACTCCAGAATCTCTTCGTCTTCAAACCGCAAATCCTCGGGTGGCCCGCTCTGACTGTAAATCAGTGCATCAACCAACTGTTTGCGTGCACCGACAAGGCCTCGATTACTTTCCTCGGTATGACCCAGATTCAACGCCTCAATGGAAACCTGGGCACGTTCGGTGTGCCCGGTGACAAGACCGGACAAGTAGAATTTCAGCTCGGTTTCGCATTCAGCCATTAATGGTGTGAGCGGCAACGGTTGTGTACCTCGACCATGACCGCATTGATGCGCACGCTGACAGCTGGCGACGATGTTGGAAAAATCCAAGGCCCGATTCGGTGCACGATCCTGAGCCTCGACATGCTCGTTATGAGCGTTGTCAATCGTGATTGACTGGCAGCAATACGCACATAAACCGTACTGTTCCGAAATACACGAGGCGCGAATGGACCGGCTCTCTTCTGGAGGCAGGTCACGGTAACTTATCGTGTTGTCCGAGCGCTTCAAGCGAGTCAGCGATTGTGGCTCCATACCTTTGTCGATCTTACGCACGCCGCAGCTCCAGCTTGCGAATCAACAAGGCGGCTTTCGCCAGCTCTAGATGACCCTCCGGGAGCTCAAGTGAAAGCTCGGAAAAAAGCTGTTTGGCTTCGTCCAGATCACCGTCTTGCAAGCGCTCCAACAATCGATTCAAGCGCTGCTGCACATCGCTGTTGCGGATGTCGGTGTCCATCACTTCCAGTAAAACCTGATTGGCATCCAGCCCATAAAGGCCGTTGCGTTCCTGTAGTTCTCCGTTGTCCAGCACGTAACACAGCACGTCTTTTGCGTCGCTGATAACCAGTGGCGAGTGGGTTGTCAGCACAAACTGGCAGTTGGGAAAGGTTTCGCTCAACTGTCGAATCAAACTGCGCTGCCATTTCGGGTGCAGGTGCAAATCTACTTCGTCGATCAGTACGATACCGTCGCCTTCCAATGGATTGTCCAACGACTGATTCATCATCGCCAACCGGCGAGCGATGTCGCCGACCAAGGCCATCATCGACTTTTCGCCCTGCGAGAGCTGGGACACGTTGAGCGTGACGCCATCTTTGTCGATGGCCATGTGCAAGCGTGGCTTGCGCTGTACTCGCAGGTTGCTGAAGCCTGGCATGAACGCGGCGATGGCTGAGCGAACGGCCGTCAGCTGACGATCACGGGATGAGGCTTTCAGCTGGGAAAGGGTTTTCCAGATGTCACTGTCGTTGCCGAACTTTTTGGAAATCTCGGCCAAGGCAGTGTCGGACACGCCAGTTTCGTTTTCGCTGTCTTCGCGTTCGCGAAACCATTCGAAGAAGCGGCGGAAATCGACACCGCGATTTAGCGCGTTGTCGTAGCCGTCGAGTTGATCGAAGGTGTGTTTGGTTTTGATTTTTAGCGGGATTTCGAGGACTGAGCGCTCTACCGGGTAGTAGGCGATTAGTGGGAGCGAGGCTTTATCGTCTGCTGTCAGTTGGTTGCGGTAATGGTCCGCCAGGCGGGTGGCATCCTGCAACTGGCTATGGATAACGCTCTTTCGCCCTTGTCTCCCGCGGGCAGTGGTCCAAATGAACATGTCTTCAGAGGCAGTATCAGTAAGATCTGAACTTATCTGTGATGGGTCTACTACGGCAATCGTAATGCCGGCGAATGAGGCGCCATTTCTAATGTCTCATTTGCCAAGTGGCTGCCATTGCCTTTTTCGGTGCGAATTCTGGCAACCAGCCAACTCAGCGACGTGGCCAGCGACTTTAAAAGGGTGGTTTTCCCGGCACCGTTGTTCCCAACCAGCACTGTTACGTTCGAGGGATGGTTGGCTGTAGGGGCCAATTCAATGTGCAAGTCGGTGAAGCGACCGACATCCTTAAGCATGAAACTGCTGATTTCCATTACAACGCCCTTTCAGGGTCAGTCGGTTTGAAGGCTTTGGCGCGCATTATGTCATTCCCGGTCACGGATTGATCCGCTGCCGTTTAGATACAACGGTTTCGGTCACATCACAACCATCATCCGTAAAAAGAAGTTGCGAGCTTATGCCCATCAAAAATGAGTCGCGGCAACGGCTCTCAACTGCGTCGGACGTTTCCTGCAAGACGTGTCGCACTCTATGAACTGGTGCTCAATGAGCGGCGTCGATACCCTTCTCCAGCCGCTGCAAAATCAGTGGCCGGATGTGGAAGTCCGTGGTCAGAGTTATTCACCAATGCCCGTAAAGGCGCATGTCGACATTTTTTATGTCAACATTGCCGCGTTATGGCGGCTATGCGCGGGGGCACTTTCGAGTGCGCCGGGTTTTGGTGGGATGGCCTGGTCTTCCACACCTGCGTATAGCTGCCACCCTCATGTGGAAGTGAGATGGGTAGCTCCTTAAATTTAGAAGGAGTTTTACTGTTGAAAAAAAACACCCCCAGCCATCCTGAATCCCCATCCGATCCTCTCGATGACGTCCCTCTCTGCGAAATCACCGAACCCGCCATCAGCGCTCGCCTGCGTAACCCCAACCACTCTGACCCAGTCAGCCATATCTTCGCCATCGTCCCCGGCGTCGACACGCCAACCCTGCTGTGTCATGCCTGCGAGACCCTCGCGTCGCTGAATGTCCTCGTCACGGACCTGGCCTGCAATCTGGAAAGCTCCAATCGCAATGTCGCGCTGTCGATTCAGCAACTGGCGGTGGTCGCCGAACTGCTGGTAAACCGCGCACTGGACAATATCGACCCGCCCGACGGTTCGCCTGCTGTTCAACCAACGGCTCAACATTGAGCAGGGGAGGTTCAGCCATGGCTCGATACATGCCGATAACGGGCATTGACTGCCAAATCCCGTCGCTGCTGATTGATACAGACGCGCCGGTGGATGTGTTGCATGACAAGGCGGCCTACCGCATCGGCAGCGTGACTCAATTACTGGAAAGCCTTTCAGCATGAGAGGGCATCAGCTGTGATGCGTTACTGCTGCGCGACTTCGCGCGGGTGTTGGCGATGCCGCTGCGCGATGGCTGTGATCTGATGGATGTGATTGGGCGACGATTGCAGGTGCAATAACGAAAATGGGCGACCTCAATGGGTCGCCCATTTTGTTGTCGGCGCCGAACCTTGCAGGAGCAAGCTCGCTCCTACAACGAATTCAAAATCGCATGGGCGATTTTGACTCGCTCCGGGTTCGGGTAGTTTTTGTTGGCGAGGATCACGATGCCGATGTTTTTCGAGGGTACGTAGGCCACGTATGCACCGAAGCCACCCGTGGAGCCGGTCTTGTTGAACAGAACGTTTTCCGGTTGGGGTTGCGGCGGGTTCATCCACTGGACTTTGTGCGCCTGCATCGCCATCGGCGACGAGTTGCCGGCGAGCAATTTATCGAGGGTGATCGGGTAGTGATAGAACTCCCAGCCCAGCCCCTGGGTCATGTCGCCGACCGTGTAGTAACCGGCATGCGTCGTGGCGATGGCTTGCTGCATCGGTGCTTCAAGGCCTGACGGTTTGATGTTCGCCTCGACGTAGCGCATCAGGTCCGAGGCGCTGGTTTTTACTCCATACGCTTCTGAGTCCAGCGCTCCCGGCCCGACCCGCACCGGTTTGTCTTCCTTGTTGTAGCCCTGAGCATAAAGCGCCATCTGATCCTGCGGCACCTTGAGGAAGGTGTGCTGCAACCCGAGCTTGGGCAGCAGCGTTTTTTCCATTAGCTCATCAAATGGCTGGCCCATGCTGTTGGCCGCGAGATACCCGAACAGCCCCAGGCTCGGGTTCGAATACAGCCGATGGCTGCCGGCGGTGTAAGTCGGTTTCCATTGTTTGAAATAACCGATCATCTTGTCCGCTGCATCGGCATTGTCGGGGAATTGCAGCGGCAGGCCGCCGGCGGTGTACGTGCCCAGTTGCAGCACGCTGACGTGATCGAACGCGCTGCCGTGCAATGCCGGCAGAATTTGGCTGGCCTTGTCCGACAGGGACAGTTTGCCGCTGGCTTGAGCGTAGGCGGCGAGGGTGGCGGTGAAGGTTTTGCTCACCGAGCCGATCTCGAACAGGGTGCTTTCGGTGACTGGCGTGCCGGTTTCCTTCGAGGCCACGCCGTAGTTAAAGTAATGCTGTTTACCATCCAGTGTGATCGCGACGGCCATGCCGGGAATGTTTTGTTGCTGCATGATCGGGGTAACTGCAGCATTCACCGCTGCTTCGATCTGCGCGTCAGTCTGATTCCCAGCGACGCTGTAACCTGCACCAAGGAGCAGTCCGAAAGCGCTGTAGGATAAGACCTTGCCGAGTTTTAAGTTATGCATGATTAAGCCGCTGTCCATGAGATTTGATGATTAAACTCGCTACACTCCGAGCGGTTTATACATCGGGCCGCCGCTGAGCGTGCCAAATCTATTCAGTCTGCTGATCTTCGACAAACGACAATATTTTGGTTGAGCCATTAGAAAAACTAGGGAGTTGGCATGATCCGCCCGCAATTACCGCTCAACGCACTGCGCGCCTTCGAGGCTTCGGCGCGACATCTGAGTTTTACACGGGCGGCGGTGGAGTTGTGCGTTACGCAGGCTGCGGTCAGTCATCAGGTCAAAAGCCTGGAGGCCCAACTCAACGTCACCCTGTTCAAACGCCTGCCGCGCGGGTTGATGCTGACCAGTGAAGGGGAGACCTTGTTGCCGGTGCTGCGCGAGTCCTTCGATCGAATCGCCGAAACCCTGGCGCGTTTCGAGGGCGGGCATTTGCGCGAAGTGTTGACGGTGGGCGCGGTGGGGACGTTTGCGGTCGGTTGGCTGTTGCCGCGAATGGCGGACTTTCAGGCGAAACATCCGTTCATAGATTTGCGCCTGTCGACCCACAACAATCGAGTGGACGTGGCGGCTGAAGGGCTGGATTACGCGATTCGGTTTGGCGCCGGAGCGTGGCACGGGATTGAAGCGGTGCGTTTGATCGAGGCGCCATTGTCGGTGTTGTGCGTGCCCGACATTGCCCGGCAACTGCGCACGCCAGACGATCTGTTGCAGCAAACGCTGCTGCGTTCCTATCGTACCGACGAGTGGCCCGAATGGTTTCAGGCCACCGGCCTGCCGGCCCATGCCGCACCGCCCCGGAGCATCGTCTTCGATTCCTCGCTGGCGATGATGGAGGCAGCACTGCAAGGCGCGGGCGTGGCCCTGGCGCCGCCGTTGATGTTTGCCCGGCAACTGGCGGCGGGAGTCATCGAGCAACCGTTCGCCATTGGCATCACCACCGGCAGCTACTGGCTGACCCGCTTGCAGTCGCGGCCCGAAACGTCAGCGATGGCGGCGTTCAAGGGGTGGTTGTTGCACGCTTCGGGCTAATACGAAACCCTGTGGGAGCGGACTTGTCCGCGATGAGGGACTGACATTCAACACGGATGTTGACTGATAGGCCGCCATCGCGGGCAAGCCCGCTCCCACAGGAGGGATTGCGGTGTGCCGATGGTTAGCGCACCAGGCTCGGCCGCTTGTTATCGAATTTCCAGCCCGAAATCAGAAACTGCATCGCCACGCTGTCATCCCGCGCGCCCAGCCCCATGCCTTTGTACAGCTCATGGGCCTTGGCCAGTTGATCCATGTCCAGCTCAACCCCGAGTCCCGGTTTCTTCGGCACTTGCACGCAACCGCCGACGATTTGCAGCGGCGCTTTGGTCAGGCGCTGGCCGTCCTGCCAGATCCAGTGGGTGTCGATGGCGGTGATTTCGCCCGGTGCGGCGGCCGCGACGTGGGTGAACATCGCCAGGGAGATATCGAAGTGGTTGTTGGAATGCGAGCCCCAGGTCAGGCCCCATTCGTGGCACATCTGCGCCACGCGGACCGAACCCTGCATCGTCCAGAAGTGCGGGTCGGCCAGCGGGATGTCCACCGATTGCAACTGAATGGCGTGGCCCATTTCCCGCCAGTCGGTGGCGATCATGTTGGTCGCGGTTTTCAGGCCGGTGGCGCGGCGGAATTCGGCCATGACTTCCCGGCCTGAATAACCGTTTTCCGCACCGCACGGGTCTTCTGCGTAAGCGAGGACGTGATGCTGATCGCGGCACAGACGGATCGCTTCTTTCAGCGACCAGGCGCCATTCGGATCGAGGGTGATGCGCGCATCGGGAAAGCGTTCGGCCAGTGCGGTAACCGCTTCGATTTCTTCGTCGCCGCTGAGCACGCCGCCCTTGAGTTTGAAGTCCTTGAACCCGTAGCGGGCGTGGGCGGCTTCCGCCAGGCGCACCACGGCATCGGCGCTCAGGGCTTTCTCGTGACGCACGCGGAACCAGTCGTTGTCGGCGTCCGCTTCACTGCGGTAAGCCAGATCGGTGGCGTTACGATCACCGACATAAAACAGATAACCGAGCATCTTCACTTCATCGCGTTGCTGGCCTTCACCGAGCAGTGCCGCGACAGGCACGTCCAGATGCTGGCCGAGCAAATCGAGCAGCGCCGCTTCCAGGCCAGTCACCGCGTGAATGGTGATGCGCAGGTCGAACGTCTGCAAACCACGGCCACCGGCATCGCGGTCGGCGAAGGTCTGGCGCACCTGGTTGAGAATCCTCTGGTAGGTGCCGATCGGGCTGCCAACCACCAGGGAACGTGCATCTTCCAGCGTCTGGCGAATGCGCTCGCCGCCCGGCACTTCGCCGACGCCGGTGTGCCCGGCGTTGTCCTTGAGAATCACGATGTTGCGGGTGAAAAACGGGCCATGCGCGCCGCTCAAGTTGAGCAGCATGCCATCGTGACCGGCCACCGGAACCACTTGCATGCTGGTGATGATCGGGGCTTTTGCAGTGTCTTGCTGGTTCATTTTCTGCTCCTTAAATAGCAGCGATCAGGCGTGCTTGGGCATTGGTTTGTCCAGCGCAACGGCCGGTGCGGTTTTCGCTGTGTTACGAGCGGCGAAGACAATGATTGCGGCGATGAAAGAGGTCGCGGCCAAACCGTAAAGCCCGCCCTGAATCGAGCCGGTGCGCTCTTCCAGCAGACCGAAAGTGGTGGGCGCGACGAAGCCGCCGAGGTTGCCCACCGAGTTGATCAGCGCAATCACGCCCGCGGCGATTCGTGCATCCAGGTATGCCTGAGGGATCGGCCAGAACAGCGACGACGCCGATTTGAAACCCAGTGCCGCGAAGCAGATTGCCACGAACGCGAAGATCGGCCCGCCGGTGGTGGACATGAACATCCCCGCTGCAGCGATCAGCAGAGCCGCAGCGACCCACGCTTGCTGGTGTTTCCATTTCGCCGAAAGCGACGCGAAGGCGTACATGCCGACAATCGACAACAACCACGGGATCGAGTTGAACAGCCCGACCTGAATGTCGCTGAGGTCGCCCATCTTCTTGATGATGCTCGGCAACCAGAAGGTCGCGGCGTAAATGGTCAGCTGGATGAAGAAGTAGATCAGGCAGAACAGGATGATCTGGCGATCCTTGAGCAACGTGCCCAGCGACGGTTTGATCGGCGTCGCGGCTTCGCGGGCCAGTTGTTCGTCGTCGATGGCTTTGACCAGCGCGTCCTGCTCTTCGCGGCTCAGCCATTTGGCGTCGTGGGGTTTGGAGTCGAGCCAGAACCAGACGAATACGCACAGTCCGACCGAGAACATGCCTTCAATGAAATACATCCATTGCCAGCCGTGCAGGCCGAAACCGCTGATTTGCAGGAGCAACCCGGACAACGGGCCGGAGATCAACGAGGCAATGGCCGAGCCGCTGAGAAAAATCGCGATGGCCTTGCCGCGTTCTACACCAGGCAACCATCGCGTGAAGTAATAAATCACCCCGGGGAAGAACCCGGCTTCAGCCACGCCCAACAGGAATCGCAGGATATAGAAGTGGGTTTCGTTCTGGATGAACGCCATGCCAGCGGCCACCAGACCCCAGGTCAGCATGATGCGGGTCAGCCAGATTCGCGCGCCGACTTTTTGCAGGAGGATGTTGGAGGGGACTTCGAACAGCGCGTAACCGATGAAGAACAGACCGGCACCGAGGCCGTAGGCGGCAGCGCCAATGCCCAGGTCATGTTCCATGTGGGCGCGGACGAAGCCGATGTTCACGCGGTCGATGTAGTTGACGATGAACATGATGACGAACAGCGGCAGAACGTGGCGTTTCACTTTCGAGATGGGGGACTTCAGGGGCGAATCGGCGCTGTCGTGCATCCCGGGTACAGATGTATTCACTTGGTTTTCTCCCACTGATTATTTTTATGCGGGGTGTTGCAGGTGTCGCGTTGTTGATAGACATCATACAACTACATTTTTTTATTCTGCAAGAGGCGTTTCTCAACAAAATCGGGTCATTCAGGTTGTTTTTTGCGGTATTAGGGATCGTTTGTACGCTTGGTTATTGTCTTTAATGTCTGATTTGTTGAGTGTTGTCATACAAGTTGGGGGCGGTTTTCTTGAGAGTCCGCTCGGCCGCAGTGCTACGATCCGCTCAGCCCTGCTTTCGGATGACCACCATGCAAGAAGACCTCGACGCGCCTGCCCGCAAGCGCACTCACAACCTGGCCCATGACCTGGTCGCGAAACTGACCCAGAGCATCTTGCTCGGCCAGATGCTGCCGGGGGACAAGCTGCCGTCGGAGAACAGCATTGTTCAGGAGCACGGGGTCAGTCGCACCGTGGTGCGCGAGGCGATCTCGAAGTTGCAGGCGTCGGGGCTGGTGGAAACCCGGCATGGCATCGGCACGTTCGTTATCGAGCGCGCACCGGAGCAGGGGCTGCGACTGAATGTCGATACTGCGCTGGGCGTGCGCAGCATTTTGGAGTTGCGCCTGGGTCTCGAAACCCAGGCCGCCGCGCTGGCGGCGATTCGGCGCACGGATCAGCAATTGGCGCAGATGCGCGAAGCGTTGGACGATTATCAACGCCTGCTGGCCAACAACGACAGTTGTGTCGAAGCCGACAAGCGCTTCCATCTGCTGATCGCCGAGGCCACCGGTAATGTCTGCTTCACGGAAATCATGCTGCACCTGGGCAGCGCCATGATTCCCCGAACCCGAGTCAACGCGGCTGAACGCGGCGCGGCGGATCTGAGCAAGCTTGGGCAGTTGGCCAATCTCGAACATGAGGCGATTCTCAACGCGATCAAACGTCAAGACGCCGATGCGGCGCGGGCGGCTATGTGGCTGCACCTGACCAACAGCCGTGACCGCTTTCTGGCGGATCGCGGGTAGCGAGACCCAGTAGGAGCTGGCTTGCCGGCGAAGGCGTCCGCCCCATCACCAAAAAACTCCAATCAAAAACCCGCTACCCGAATCGCCACAAACCGCCGCTCCAGATTCAACGCCAACACACTGACCAACACGACCGTCCCCCCGACAACGATCATCCCCGTCGGCCGCTCCCCCAGTGCAAACGAGGCAATCGCCATGGCCGTCGGTGGCACCAGATACAGCGTCATCGTCGCCCGGCTCAAGTCAACGCGGGCCAACACAAACGCCCAGGCCAGGTAGGCGAGCGCGCTCGGGAAAACGCCCAGCGCCAGCACCGCCAGTTGCACCTGCATCGGCGCGTTGACCACTTGCGCCGCCAACCCCGGCAGATAAACCAGCAACAACGCGGTCCCCGACCACACCGTGTAGCAGACCAGTGTCAGCCCGTCGTGACGCCCTGAGTGATGTTTCTGCAAGGCGAAGTAGAAACTCCAGGACAACGCTGCCAGCAGAATCAACACGCCATGGGCGTCGATGCTGCCCAGCCCGCGATCGCCGGCGACCACGATCACCACGCCGATCAATCCGAGAAAAACACAGCCCCAGCGCCAGGCGCTCACCCGGTCCTTGAACACGAAGCGCGCCAGCAGCGTGCTGAACAATGGCGTCGATTGCGCCAACACGCTGGACGCTCCGGCGCTGATCCCTTGCTGACCAAAGTTGATCGCCACGTGATGCAGGCTCACCGCAAAAAAACCTAGGCCGAACAACATTGGCAGATCGCGCAGGTTCGGCAGACTGATGCCTTTGAACCCCGCGACCAGTGCCATGAACAATGACGCGACCAGAAACCGTAGCAACGCCAGATGTCCGGGGTCATAGGCTTGCAAGCCGATGTGGATACCGGTCGGGGAATACCCCCAGCACGCGACGACGAAGGCCATGGCCAGGATGATTTTGAGGGGAGAGGTGGCGGTTGAGAGCGCTGGCATGGTCGGACACCTGTGGGCAGATGCTTCGAGTATCAGAACCCGGACCGTTCGCCAAAACTGACTTATACTGCGCCAACCGTTCACTTTGGGTGATGTATGGAGCTGGCACAGATTCGCATGTTCAAGACCGTGGCCGACGTCGGCAGCATCGCCCGTGCGGCCGAGCTGTTGCATTGCGTGCCGTCGAACATCACGGCACGGATCAAATCGCTGGAAGCCGAATTGGGCGTCGCGTTGTTTATCCGCGAAGGCAGAGGATTGCGCATCAGTCCGTCGGGGCAGACTTTTCTGGCCTACGCCTCGAAGATTCTCGCCATGACGGCGGAAGCCAAGCGGGCGGTCGACCCCGCCGCCGAACCGTCCGGCCCGTTGCGCATCGGCGCCATCGAATCGTCGGCCACCGGTCGCCTGCCGCGTTTGCTCGCCAAATTCCACAAGCGTTATCCGGCGGTGGCGCTGGAACTGACCACCGGCACTTGGGGCCAATTGCTCGATGACACTGTCAGTCACCGGCTCGACGGCGCGATTGTCGCGGTGGATGTCGAGCGCTCACAACTCAAGCGCACGCCGATGTATCGCGAGGAGCTGCTGCTGATTGCCTCGACATCGCTGGGGCCGTTGCGTGAGATCGCCGATTTGCAGGACAAGACCGTGTTCATGTGGCCGCAAGGTTGTCCTTACCGCGCGGCGCTGGAGCATTGGTTGTTGCGCCAGGGGCAGGCGCTGCCGATTGTCAGCCTGGCGAGTTACGGCGCGATTGTCGGGTGCGTCAGCGCGGGTGCGGGGATCGCGCTGGTGCCTAAGGGGGTGTTCGATCAGTACGCCAAAGGCGCCGGTTGCGCTGGGTATGAGTTCGCCGAACTGACCGCCATCGACAACCTGTTTTACTGGCATGAAAACGCCGGGGTTCACCCGGCGCGAGAAGCGTTTGTGGCGATGTTGCGCGAAGAGTTCACTCAATAACACCGCGCCCTCTGTGGGAGCCGGCTTGCCAGCGATGGCGGCTTCGGCAACCCTGCAAGCCTCAAGGGCCTCATCGCTGGCAAGCCAGCTCCCACAGGGTTGGCGGTGTTTCAGAAGAACAGGTGTAGATCGAAAATTACACCCCGCTCACATCCCGCATCAACAACCCGAAGCGTAAATCCACCGCATCCGGAATCGGCAGGTACACGGTGTGCCCATCCCCTGGCGCCACTTCGATGGGCTGGCCTTTGACGTTCTGCAACTGGTGCAAATCGAAGTGGAAGTTGCCCTTGGGCGTCATCAGTTCCATGTGATCGCCCAGGCCAAAGCGGTTCTTCACGTTGACTTCTGCCAGCCGATCCCGCCGCTCGCCGGTCAACTCACCGACAAACTGTTGCCGCTCCGACACCGAGCTGCCGTTTTGATAGTTCTGATATTCGTCATGCACATGCCGACGCAGAAAGCCTTCGGTGTAGCCGCGCTGGGCGAGGGATTCCAGATCGGTCATCAGGCTGCGGTCGAACTCGCGACCGGCCACTGCATCGTCGATCGCCCGGCGATAAACCTGAGTGGTGCGTGCGCAGTAAAAGTGCGATTTGGTCCGCCCTTCGATTTTCAGCGAATGCACACCCATCTGCGTCAGACGCTCGACGTGCTGCACGGCGCGCAGGTCCTTGGCATTCATGATGTAGGTGCCGTGTTCGTCTTCGAAGGCCGGCATCAGTTCGTCGGGGCGGTTGGCTTCCTGCAACAGGAACACCTGGTCGGTGGGCGCGCCAATTCCCAGCGTCGGTTCGGGCTGGAAGGTCTGCACGATTTCGCCGAGATGATTTTCCGTGGCCTCCTGCGCCGAGTATTTCCAGCGACAGGCATTGGTGCAGCTGCCCTGATTGGCATCGCGCTTGTTCATGTAGCCAGACAGCAGGCAGCGGCCGGAATAGGCCATGCACAACGCGCCGTGGACGAACACTTCCAGTTCCATGGCGGGCACTTGCTGGTGGATTTCGGCGATTTCTTCCAGCGACAGTTCCCGTGACAGGATGATCCGGCTCAAGCCTTGTTGCTGCCAGAACTCGACACTCGCCCAATTGACTGTGTTGGCTTGCACCGACAGGTGAATCGGCATCTGCGGGAAGTGCCGACGCGCCAGCATGATCAGGCCCGGGTCGGACATGATCAGCGCGTCCGGCGCCATGGCAATCACCGGCTCCAGGTCCTTGAGGAAGGTTTTGAGTTTGGCGTTGTGCGGGGCGATGTTTACCACCACGTAGAAACGCTTGCCCTGGGCCTGGGCCTCGAGAATGCCAAGCGCCAGGTTGGCATGATCAAACTCGTTATTGCGCACCCGCAGGCTGTAGCGCGGTTGACCGGCGTACACCGCATCGGCGCCATAGGCAAAGGCATAACGCATGTTTTTCAGGGTGCCGGCGGGGGCGAGCAGCTCAGGTGTGAAAAGGGTCATGGGCGGTTCGATCGCAAAAAGCACCGAGGGTAATCGGCTTGCCCGCGGCATTCTTTGATCTGGATCTATGCTTGATGAATAAACGATGGCACTCGCGCGAACCGTGGCGGACTAAGCATCTGGACGGCGCTTGCTTCAAGGGCCTGCGCCCCTGTGGACTGACATGGATCGGACATGAACGAAGAGACGGTACAAGACAAATCACTGGTGATTTTGCTGGGGCTGGTGACCGCCGCGTTTATCTGGATTTTGCTGCCGTTCTACGGCGCGGTGTTCTGGGCGGTGATTCTCGGCATTCTTTTCGCGCCGCTGCAGCGGCGCCTGCAACTGAAGTTCGGCTGGCAGCGCAACCTGACGTCACTGCTGACATTGAGCATCTGCCTGGTCATAGCGATCCTGCCGGTGATCATCCTCAGTATTCTGCTGGTCCAGGAAGGGGCGGCGCTCTACAAGAGCATCGAAAGCGGCGAGCTGGACATTGCCGGGTACGTCACGCATTTCAAACACAGCCTGCCCCCGTACTTTCAGCATTTGCTCGATCGCGCCGGGATCGGCGAGCTGGATGGGCTGCGGGAAAAAATCATCAAGAGTGCGGTGACGGGCAATGAGTTCATCGCCAACAAGGCTTTCAGTTTCGGTCAGGGTACGTTTGATTTCGTGGTGGGGTTTTTCATCATGCTGTACCTGCTGTTCTTCTTTTTGCGCGACGGTGCAGAATTGGCGCGAAAAGTGCGTACCGCCGTGCCGCTGGAAGAGCACCAGAAACGTCGTTTGCAGCTCAAGTTCAACCGCGTGGTGCGCGCCACGGTGAAGGGCAACCTGCTGGTGGCGATCACGCAAGGTGCATTGGGCGGTTTGATTTTCTGGTTTCTGGACATCCCGAGCTCATTGCTCTGGGCTGTGTTGATGGCGTTTCTGTCGCTGTTGCCAGCGGTTGGCGCAGGGATTGTCTGGGCGCCGGTGGCCGCGTTTTTCCTGTTCAGCGGGGCGATCTGGCAGGGCGTGGTGCTGGGGCTGTTCGGGGTGTTCGTGATCGGTCTGGTGGACAACGTGCTGCGCCCGATCCTGGTGGGCAAGGACACGAAGATGCCGGACTATCTGATCCTCATCTCGACCCTCGGCGGCCTGGCGATTTTCGGACTCAATGGCTTTGTCATCGGACCCTTGATCGCCGCGCTGTTCATGTCGAGCTGGGCAATATTCATCGAAACCAAGCCGCGGGTGCAGTTGCCTTAAGCGCTGAGTCTACCGGCGTCGAAGCACTGCGACAGCGCCTTGGCGGCCGTCAACGTGGGGAGCGGACCGCTGATTTGTTCTCCGTCCTGGACCAGATACCAACAGGCGAGCAATCCTAGCTCTCTAAGCGGGGCGGGAACGGCGCTGCCGATAACGGACATGATCTGAACCTGGGACATAAGTACCTCCATCAATCTATGGAGCTACCTTACGGGCTCGCCGCTGGAACGAACAATCAACGCTTTCGATAGTCGACATTGACGGCAACGCGTGCAAACGACCGCTTGTCGGTCAGTCGACCACCAGGTCCAGCATATGGACCACTTCCTGCTCGTTGAGCAGGCCTTTGCGCACCAGGTTTTCGGCCAGCAGCGAAAGAAACTTGGCGCTGCGATGGCCTTCCAGGTGCTTGAGTTCGGTCAGGGCGTTGTAGACCTTGCTGGAGGTACACAAACCGAGGTTGCGGTGCGGGTTTTGCGTGGGCATGTGGTCGTCCTTGTTGTTATCAACCTGTTGTTGGCGGACAGGCCCAAGCTTGCGGACCTGACATGACAAAAATATGACCGTGATCCCCATGGCGGGGGAAGGGTGCTTGAGTCAATCTTGCCAACTTAAACCGCCAGGACTGTCCCGATAGCGACCTTGACGCGATTTATCCAGACTTTCGCCGACGAGCGGGCATAAAAAGCCCCGCTTTTCAGGCGGGGCTTTGTAAGCCTGTTACCAGCGGCCGTAACCGTGGGGAGGGCCGTAATAGCCGCGTGGCGGGCCGTAGTATCCACGGGGAGGGCCGTAGTAGACCGGCGGAGGGCCGTAATAACCCGGTTGTTGCACATAAACCGGTGCCGGCGGGTAATAAACCGGTGGCGGTTGTTGCACATACACCGGCTGGGGCTGCACATACACCGGCTGGGGCTGCGCATAGACTGGTTGCTGCACATAGACCGGCCGGTTGCTGTTGATGATGGCCGAACCGACGATGGCCGAGCCAACGATCGCGCCAAATACCGCAGGACCTTGCCAACCGCCACCGCCGTGCGCTTCTGCCTGCCCTGCGATAGCAAGAGCACCGATCAGCAAGGCAAATGTGGGGATTTTACGGATCATGATAATTCCTCGGTTCTTCGACCCGGCGCTTGCGTCTGCAATAGACCCAAGGATTGTCGCGGGGATATTTCTAAGACAGCGTATTTCGGAAAATCAGCACAGCCGTTGGGTAAATTTTGTGTAAGGTCTGTACCGGCTTCCTTACCCACGTGCGCTGCGGCGAGCTGGCACGCGGATATGATCGATCAGAACGCGATGGCATGGCTAATCCCGCCCATCTGAAAGTGCAATTGAAGGAGATTTTTCATGCAGATGAACCCCAACAAAGACACCCAGCTGTGCATGTCCCTGTCGGGGCGCCCCGGGAACTTTGGCCTGCGCTTTCACAATCATCTGTACGAACAACTTGGCCTGAACTTCTACTACAAGGCGTTCCGCAGCCAGGACCTGACTGGTGCTGTCGGTGGCATCCGCGCCTTGGGGATACGCGGCTGCGGTGTGTCGATGCCATTTAAGGAAGCCTGCATTGCGCTGGTCGATGAACTGGACGCGTCGGCTGCCGCGATTCAGTCGATCAACACCATCGTCAACACGGACGGCCACCTCAAGGCTTACAACACCGATTACATTGCCATCGCTCAATTGCTGGAAACCCATCAGGTGCCCAAGGAATCGACCTTTGCCCTGCGTGGCAGCGGCGGCATGGCCAAGGCTGTGGCCAGTGCGTTGCGCGATGGCGGTTACAAAAACGGCCTGATCGTCGCCCGTAACGAGCGCGCCGGACGTGCCCTGGCGGAGTCGCTGGGGTATCAATGGCAGGCCGATCTGGGGGCTCGACGCCCGCAAATGTTGATCAACGTGACACCGATCGGCATGACCGGCGGGCCTGAAGCCGATCACCTGGCGTTCGCTGCTGAAACCATCACAGCGGCAGAGACTGTCTTCGATGTGGTGGCGATCCCCTCGGAAACGCCGCTGATCGTGCGTGGTCGGGCCGAAGGCAAGCGGGTGATCACCGGTCTGGAAGTAATCGCCATCCAGGCGCTGGAACAGTTCGTCTTGTACACCGGTGTGCGGCCGACGGATGAGCAGTTTCAGAAAGCTGTGGCGTTTGCCCGAAGCTGATCCTTCACTATTACTGGCTGCCCGAGGTTTTCCATGCATCCCGCCATCCTCAACCTGAATCAGGTCGATCTCGAACCGCTGCCGGAAGCCCTGGCGCCCACCGGTGAAACTGCCGGCCGCTATCAACAGCGGATGGCGCGCGTCGGTCAGCAACTGGGTGCGCAGAAGCTCGGCTATCGCTTGTACGTGCTCGAGCCGGGCATGCGCGGTAGCCCGTTTCACAGCCATCGGGTCAACGAGGAGATGTTCTACGTCGTCGCTGGGGAAGGGCAGATTCGTCTCGGCGCCGAGCGTTTTCCGATCCGCGCCGGTGACGTGATTGCCTGCCCGCCGGGCGGTCCGGAAGCGGCACACCAGATCATCAACAACAGCGACGCTGAACTGCGCTATTTGGCGGTCAGCACCCAGCAGTCGCCGGAAATATGCGAATACCCGGACTCCGGCAAGTACGCGGTGATGGACGACTTCAAAGTCGATGCCCAAGGCAATGCTTCAGGCTTCGTAGCCATCGCCAGACAGGCTGATGGTGTGGATTATTGGGATGGCGAGTAGTAACTGACATCACTATCTAACGGTGGGGGCGGACTTGCGCGCTCCCACAGTTTGATGTGTGTTGTGCGGTTATTCGAGGCGTGCCAAGCGCTCTTCCAGCGCGGCAATCCGCGCCTCAAGCTCTTCGATGCGCTCCACCGACACACCGCCGCCGGCACCGCGCTCCACCGGATTGTGCCGGGCCGCCAGAATCGCTTCGATGTCCTCCGGATCACCCAACGCGTGCATGTAGCGATCTTCACGCTGCCCGGCCTGACGCGGAATCAACAACGCCAGACCGCGAGCAATCAGCCGTTCAAGTTGATGTACAACTTGTTCGGCATCTTCGAACTCATGCATGCGGCCGCTGCGGGTCAGCAGTTCGTTGACCGTCTGCGGGCCGCGCAGAAACAGCAGTCCCGTCAGAATGACCTGCGCCGGCACCAGTTCCAGTGCCTTGTCGACCTTGTGCTCCCAGCGGTCGGCCCGACTGCCCATCACCAGTTTGGTAAAACCGCGACCTTCGAGTGCGCGCAGGCTTTGGCCGACCTGGCCCTGGGTGAGGTTCATCACCGGTTCGCGGCTGGTTTTCTGGTTGCAGGCAATCACCAGAGCGTTGAGGGTCAGCGGGTAGGTTTCGGGGCTGGTGGCCTGTTTCTCGATCAACGAGCCCAGAATGCGGATTTCCGTGCTGTTGAGCCGCGGCTCGTCGAAAGTGGTCTCTTGCTCAGTGCTCATCACGCTTTTCCCTTTGCTGTCGAAGCATGCCGTCGAAGCCGCCTAGCCTAATCCTTGCTGGATAAAAGACAAGCCGCAGGAGCGTCGCGCATGGCTATAATCGGCCCCACGTTTCCCTCCTGTCACAACACGAGACTGCCATGACCATTTCCCTGTATGACGCTTCCGTCCCGGTTTTCAAACAAATGCTCAACGCCCTGAGCGACGTTCTGAACAAGGCCGAAGCCCACGCCACCGCCAAGAACATTGATCCGAACGCTTTCCTGCAAGCCCGTCTGTACCCAGACATGTTCCCGCTGGTGCGTCAGGTGCAGATCGCCGTTGATTTCGCCAAAGGCGTTTCCTCGCGTCTGGCCGAGATCGAAGTGCCGAAATATGACGACACCGAAACCACCTTCGCCGAGCTGCAAGCGCTGATCGCCAAGGTTCTGGCCTACATCGACGAGATCAAGCCCGAGCAGATCAACGGCAAGGAAGGTATCGAGATCATCACCCGTCAGGGCACGCCGAAAGAGAAGCGCTTCAGTGGCCAGGCTTACTTGCTGAGCTACGGCCTGCCGCAGTTCTTCTTCCACGTCACCACCGCTTACGCATTGCTGCGTCACAACGGCGTGGAAGTGGGCAAGCGCGATTACATGGGCGCGTTCTAAACCGCCCGGGTACAAAAAAGCCCGCCAAGGTTGACGCCTTGGCGGGCTTTTTTTTGCCTTTGTAGGAGCCCGGCTTGCCGGCGATGGCAATTTTATGGACGCCATCGCCGGCAAGCCGGGCTCCTACAGTGCGGTGTTGAAGCCGCGAACCCCGGATTGTCAGCGTTACGCCAACCGTTGGGCTTTGTTGTCTTCACCCAGGCACGCCGCCGCAGTGAACAGCACGTCCGTCGAGGAGTTCAGCGCAGTCTCCGCCGAGTCCTGCAGCACGCCGATAATGAACCCGACCGCCACCACCTGCATGGCGATTTCGCTCGGAATGCCGAACAGGCTGCACGCCAGTGGAATCAGCAATAACGAACCGCCCGCCACACCCGAAGCGCCACAGGCACAGATTGCGGCGACCAGGCTCAGGAGGATGGCGGTCGGAATGTCCACGGCGATGCCCAGCGTGTGCACGGCTGCCAGGCTCAGCACGGTGATGGTGATCGCGGCGCCCGCCATGTTGATGGTCGCGCCCAGCGGAATCGAAACCGAGTAGGTGTCTTCGTGCAGACCCAGGCGCTTGCTCAGTTCCAGATTGACCGGAATGTTCGCTGCCGAGCTGCGGGTGAAAAACGCCGTAATGCCGCTTTCACGCAAGCACATGATCACCAGCGGATACGGGTTGCGACGCAGCTTCCAGTACACGATCACCGGGTTCATCACCAACGCCACAAACAGCATGCAACCCAGCAACACCGCCAGCAGATGCGCGTAGCCGATCAAGGCGCCGAAACCGGAGGTGGCGAGGGTCGATGCCACCAGGCCGAAAATCCCCAGCGGCGCAAAACGGATCACCAGGCGCACGATCAGGGTCACGCCGTTGGACAAGTCGCCGAGGACTTCGCGCGTGGTGTCACCGGCATGGCGAATGGCGACGCCCATGCCGATGGCCCACGCCAGAATGCCGATGAAATTGGCATTCATCAGGGCGCTGACCGGGTTATCGACCACGCTGAGCATCAGACTTTGCAGCACTTCACTGATACCGCCCGGCGCTGTCACCGCGACGTCGTGGGTGGACAGCACCAGGTTCGAGGGGAACATCATGCTGGCCACGACCGCGACCACTGCGGCGGCAAATGTGCCCAGCAGGTACAGAAAGAGAATCGGCCGGATGTGGGTTTCCTGGCCGTGCTTGTGGTTGGCGATCGACGCCATGACCAGCACGAACACCAGAATCGGCGCGACGGCTTTCAGCGCCGAGACGAACACTTTGCCGATAAACGCGGTGGACTTCGCCACCTCAGGCGCAACCAGCGCCAAGGCTATCCCGGCGAGCAGGCCGATGACGATTTGCGTAACCAGGCTCAAGCGTTTCAAACGTTGCAATAGCGAAGGGGATGAAGCAGTCATAAAACGGCATCTCTGATTTTATTAGGTGCGGAGGTGTCGCGACATCACGGCCATTAACGGGCGGATGAACAGGGTGTACGAATCGCAGGGCGCGGACTTTATCACAGCGTCGGCTTCATCCTTCAGGCCTGTGACGATTGGCCACCTGCCGCTTAAACGCGATGTGCAGGTTCGTGCAACCGTGTTTGGAAACACTCTGTTAAGATTGCCCATCCTCATTTTCATCTCTGCCAGTGGGCCTTCGGGCTATCGCTGGTGTTGTCGTTTTCTGGAGTTCTGCATGTTGTTGCCCATTCTTCTGTTGTCCGCCGCCGGCTTCACGGTGCTGACCACGGAATTTGTCATTGTCGGCCTGTTGCCGGCAATTGCCCGCGATCTCGAAGTCACCATCCCGCAGGCGGGTTTGCTGGTGACCTTGTTCGCCTTCACCGTCGCGGCGTTCGGGCCGTTCCTGACCGCGTACTTCGCCCGGTTCGAACGGCGCAAGCTGTTCATCTCGGTGTTAATCATGTTCGGTCTGGCCAACACCCTCGCGGCGTTTGCGCCGAACATCTGGGTGATGGCCGTTGCGCGATTGATACCCGCGCTCGGGCTGCCGGTGTTCTGGGCCCTGGCCAGTGAGACGGCGGTGGACATCGTCGGGCCGGACTACGCCGGACGCGCCATCGCCAAGATCGGTTTCGGCATCGTCTGCGCCACGGTGTTCGGCATTCCGGTGGGTACGTTGATTTCCGATGCGTTCGGCTGGCGCAGCGCCTTCGGCATTCTGGCGGTGATTGCGTTTGCCAAGGCGTTGCTGCTGTTTATCTACTTGCCGAAAACCAATTTGCATCAGCACCAAGTGAGCTTCCGCTCGCAGTTCAAAATCCTGCGCAGTCCGCTGATGATTGGGCATGTGCTGCTATCGATCCTGGTGTTCAGCGGCATGTTCACCGCTTACACCTATCTGGCGGACATTCTTGAACGGCTGGCCGGTTTCAACGGCACGGTGGTGGGTTGGTGCCTGATGGGCTTCGGTGCGGTCGGTTTGATCGGCAACTCGCTGGGCGGTCGCGCGGTGGATCGTCATCCGCTGATCGCTTCCGTGACGTTCTGTGCCTTCATGATTGCCGGCATGGTGGCGCTGGTGCCGAACATCCATTCGCCGCTGGGCCTGGCGGCGGCGATGGGGATCTGGGGCGTGACGCAAGCGGCGCTGTTCCTGGTCAGCCATGTGCGTTTGATGAAGGCTGCACCTGAAGCACCGGCGTTTGCCGCGTCGCTGAACATTGCCGGTGCCAACCTTGGGATCGGTTTGGGTGCGATGGTCGGCGGCCGGGTGATCGACAGCGTTGGCCTGGGTGGGCTTGGCTTTGCGGCGGCCGGTTTTATTCTGATCTCGATCCTGTTGGCCATGGCACTGATGACGTTCAAACCCCGCGAAGTCTGCGCCTGACGCTTCACATCGCGGTGAACAGTTCGCGTCGGGCACCTTCGGTAATCGCAACGATGCCGGGGTGCTTGACCTTGCGTTCCACCGAAATGGCGTAGAACGATTCGGTCACGGCGTCGGTCTGGCCAATCAATTCCACGCCGTACTGACGTTTCACTTCATCGGCAATCACGCTCGGGCCGATGAAAATCCCGCTGCCGGATTGACCAAACGCCTGCATCAACGCGCTGTCGTCGAACTCGCCGACGATGTGCGGCTGAATCTGCTGCTCGGCAAACCAGCGCTGCAAGCGACTGCGCACCACGGTTTCCGGCCCCGGAATCAGCAACGGTGCGCCGTGCAGGCTGCGCGGAAAGTCCTGGCCGTACTGCGCTGCCAGTTCAGCGGTGGCGAAGAAACTGATCCCGCATTCTCCGAGTTTCTGGCTGTAGCCCTTGATGTCCAGGTGCGACGGCATCGGGCTATCGGAGATCACCAAGTCGAGGCGCTGAATCGCCAGGTCGGCGAGCAAGCGTTCGAGTTTGTCTTCGCGACAGGTAATGCGCAGCGGTTCGCTCAACTCCATGGTCGGCGCGATCAGGCGATAGACGATAGATTTAGGCACGACATCGGCCACGCCGACCCGAAACAGAATCTGCTGCTCATTCGGTTGCGCCCTTAGCATCAATTCCAGTTCGCCGCCGAGCTGAAACATTTGCTCGGCGTAGGGCAGGGTCTGGCGTCCGGCTTCGGTGAGCTCCAGCTGTCGGCCGACCCGGCGAAACAACTCGATACCGTAGGTTTGTTCGAGCAGGGAAATCTGCCCGCTGATGGTTTGCGGCGTCAGGTTCAGTTGCTCGCAGGCGCGCACGATGCTGCCGGTCTTGGCCACGACCCAGAAGTAATGCAGTTGTCGATAGTTGAGCATGGCGACCTACAGTTCGTAAAAACCGAAGTATAACCGCTGAAAATACGAATTTTCCTGAAGTGTTCACCTCCCTAGAATGCCTCGCTATCAACGGGCCATCGTTTCGGCCCGTTCTGTTCTATCGAGGAATGCATCATGAAGCTTAAAACCACGGCATTGCTGATTGCGTCTTTACTGGTATTGGCCGGTTGCGACCAAGCCGAAAAAAGCGCTCAGCAACTGATGGGCAAGGCTGCCGAAACCGCCAAGCAGGCGATTGACGACACCCACAAAGCTGCCGAGCAAGCTATGAGCGACGCCACCGGCGGGTTGATCAGCAAGAAAGAATCATCGGGCGACGACAAAGAGAAAACCGAATCGTCGTCCCAGGAAATCTAAACCGTCTTAAAACGAGTCAGGACTGACCCATGGAATACCTTTTAGAACTTGCTGCAAGCCCCACCGCCTGGGTCGCCCTGGCCACGCTGGTGGTGATGGAAATCGTGCTCGGCATCGATAACCTGATCTTCATCTCGATCCTGACCAACAAACTGCCGGAGCAGCATCGGCAGAAGGCGCGGCGCATTGGTATCGGCATGGCGCTGATCCTGCGACTGGCACTGCTGAGCACCATCGCGTTTATCGTCCAGTTGACGGCGCCGGTGATCGAGCTTCTCGGCCACGCGTTCTCCTGGAAGGACATGATTCTGATCGCCGGCGGCCTGTTCCTGTTGTGGAAGGCCACCACCGAGATCCACCACAGCATGGACCCGGCACCGGAAGATCCGAAGTCGGCGACCTCGACCGTGACCCTGGGCTTCGCTGCCGCGATCGGTCAGATCCTGATGCTGGACATGGTGTTCTCCATCGACAGCATCATTACTGCGGTCGGCATGACCGAGCATTTGCCGATCATGATCATCGCGGTGGTGGTGTCGGTGCTGGTGATGTTGCTCGCGGCTGACCCGTTGGCCAAGTTCATCAACGATAACCCAACGGTGGTGATGCTGGCGCTGGGCTTCCTGATCATGATCGGCATGACGCTGATCGCCGAAGGCTTCGGCGCCCACGTACCGAAAGGCTACGTCTACGCAGCCATGGCATTCTCGGCAACGATTGAAGGCTTGAACATGATGTCGCGACGAGCCAGGCAGAAGCGCATCGCCGCTGAGGCGTAACCTGGGCTGAAACGAAAACGGCCGCCTGCACTCGCGAGAGTTCAGGCGGCCGTTTTTGTTCGGGGTATTAAAAAGTGTCCGTCAGTGCGCAGTGGCGTGACGTGCACTCGATTTATCGGTTTTCACTACCCGAGCCAGCTGGACGGGGTGGTGATGGTGTCGGCGGGCAATTCGCAGGACTCCCCACAACATGGCGGCGGCAACCGCCAGCCAGCCGCCAATCAACATCACTATGGTCATTGTCAGGCTCATCAGTGCCTCCTCTTCGCCCTGCTGCGGGCATACACACGCGTTGCAAGTGACAGTCTAGTCGCAGCCATGTTGCAGGCTATTGACCAAAGGTCGTTGATGACCAACCCGTTCGCTCTATCGAAAGCAAACAACTGCCGCTTAAGGCTATACCGCTGTCGCGCGGCGTCCTATGATCAACGGCCAAGCCGGGAGCACGGACACCTGGCGTCTGAACAAGAGAGTGATGATGGTGCGGGTAATTTCGCGATTTCGAACGGCAGCACTGATTGTTGGCTGTGTTGCAGGTCTGGCAGGTTGTGCGGGCAATGTGGCGCCGGAGGTCAAGCGTCTGCCGGAGCGCGTGGAGCTCAGCGGTACGTTCTACCGTGGGCAAAGCTTTCAAAGCGGGCCTCAGGTGTTGGCCAGTCTGTTGGCCCAGCAGGGCATCGTGATCACCCCGGGGTTGCTCGAAAAACCCTTGCATGTGCCGGGCGCCGAAGCGCAATTGCAGCAGAACATGCAGAACCTCGCCCGCGAGTACGGCATGGTCGTTTACCCGCTCGAGAGCAATTTGCCCGCGCTGCTGACCCAGGTTGCAGCCGGTTATCCGGTGATGGTGCGTTTCACTGAAGGCTCGGCCTTCTGGGCTGAACCGCGTTACGCCATTCTTGCCGGGTACAACCGTAAGAAGCAGACCGTGCTGCTGCGTGCGGGTATGAATCGTCGGGAATTGATGAGCTTCAGTTCGTTTGAATCGTCGCTCAAGGATGCCGGTGGTTGGGCGGTGCTGATCCAGAAACCGGAGCAGATTCCGGCCAACGTTGATCAGTCGCGTTGGTTGAAAGCGGCGAACGATCTGGCTCAGGCCGGTCAGGAGCAAGCCGCTGCCCGTGCGAAGAAGGCGCTGGCCTCGCAGTAAGCTTCCCGTTCGTCATTTGCCCGGCACTGCCGCGCGCGAATGACCTCTGAAGGATAAGGGCCCGGATGTTTCCGGGTCAGTCCCAAGGAGGCACACATGACACATCCCACTTCAACCTCCGGCCCACACTCATCTGAGCATTCCTCTGGCAATGAGTTGGGTTTCGATCCGGACTCGCCGGACCTTGCCGACCCTCAGGTCGACCCCATCGGGCCTGCCAAGGCGCCCAAAGATGTGAAACCGGGCGAGGCGGGCAAGGCTCCCGGCAAGCCTTACGACCCGCTCGCGGATTTGAAACCCTGACGTTCAGTGTGAGGTGCGTATGTCTACCGATTCGAGTTTTGATGACAAGCGTCCGGACAGTGTTCCTACAACTCCGGAAGATGACATTGATCCGGTGATGGATCCGGACAGTCCGATGCGCGACCCGTTGGCCAGACCTGCGGTGGTGCCGACCGAACATCCGCAGGGCAGGCGGGATCCTAGTGCCGGCGATGGCATTCCGGATGACGACCAGATGCCGCTGCCGAATGATTAACGCTGGACGAAAAAAAGCCCCGACTGATCGGGGCTTTTGCTTCCTGCGTGGTTACTTCGAGGCTTCAACCACACCGCTCTGACGGTGCTTGAGGTTCTTTTCCGATTTGTATTGCAGGGCTACTGACGGAACGTTGGTGCCCTTGCCGGTTTCGATCCAATTGCGAATGCGGCTGGCATCGGCGAAGTGCGTGTACTTGCCAAACGCATCGAGGATCACCAGCGCCACCGGACGATTACCCATGCTGGTCACCAGCACCAGGCAGTGACCGGCTTCATTGGTGAAACCGGTTTTGGTCAGCTTGATGTCCCAGTTCGGCTTGCCGACCAGATGGTCGGTGTTACGGAAACCGAGGCTGTAGTTGGGCTTGCGGAACGAGACGGTTTTTTCCTTGGTGGTGCTCAGCTCGGTCAGGATCGGGTACTTGTGCGCAGCGACCAGCAATTTGCTCAGGTCGCGAGCCGTCGAGACGTTACGCGGCGACAGACCGGTCGGTTCGACATAGTGGGTGCTGGTCATGCCCAGCGCCTTGGCCTTGGCGTTCATGGCGGCAATAAACGCAACATAACCACCGGGGTAGTGGTGGGCCAGGCTGGCGGCAGCACGGTTTTCCGAGGACATCAGCGCAATCAGCAGCATTTCCCTGCGCGGCATTTCGCTGTTGAGTTTGACCCGGGAAAACACACCTTTCATTTCCGGCGTGTCGCTGATGTTAATGGAAATGTACTCATCCATATTCTGCCGGGCTTCAACCACAACCAGCGCCGTCATCAGTTTGCTGACCGAGGCGATCGGTACCACCACATCCGGGTTGCTGGCATAGATGACTTTGTTGGTCTGCAGATCCATCAGCAATGCGCTGCCGGAAGCGATCTTCAGTTGTGTGGTGTCGCGTGGTGCCGCAGTGGTGTCGGCGGCGTTGGCGGCTGGCGTGATGAACGTCCCTATAAAGGCAAAAAAGAGGCTCAGGATGGAAAGACGGATTTTCACGCTGGCAGACTCATAAGGTGTGGATTAGCCGTTTTGTAACGGGCTGTTTCTTAAAAACCGACGCATTTTAGGAGTATGGCTGAAGAACTGTCGATAGTTGTTCATTCAACAGGTGAAAGTCCTTGAAACCCCCTACAAAACAGCGGGTTTCCGGCGAGTGGTAGTGTTATTTCTCTGGGCAAAAAGAACCCCGCTAATGGCGGGGTTCTTTTGTTCGTCGCTTATGTTCAAGCGTGAACTTAACTGTGCAGGGTTTCCGCTGCGTACAGCGTGTTTTCCAGCAGGCAGGCGCGGGTCATCGGGCCGACGCCACCTGGCACTGGAGTGATCCAGCCAGCGCGGGGCAGGGCGGTTTCGTAGATCACGTCGCCAACCAGTTTGCCGTCTTCCTGACGGTTGATGCCGACGTCGATCACGATTGCGCCTTCCTTGATCCACTCACCTTTGACCAGCCCCGGCTTGCCGGCGGCGACCACCACCAGATCGGCACGGCCGACGTGGCCCGCGAGGTCCTTGGTGAAACGGTG
Organism: Pseudomonas sp. O230; assembly: GCF_045447035.1. NCBI lineage: Bacteria > Pseudomonadati > Pseudomonadota > Gammaproteobacteria > Pseudomonadales > Pseudomonadaceae > Pseudomonas > Pseudomonas sp. O230. Next base: position 205,198 of record NZ_JBJGXN010000003.1, read on the forward strand.
GGCGACGGTCACGGTGCAACCGGCCAGCAGCAACTCCATCGCCATCGGGCGCCCGACTATGTTGGAGGCGCCGACGACCACGGCGTCCATTCCGTAGAGATCTGCCCCGGTGCTTTCCAGCAGGGTCATGATTCCTTTGGGAGTGCATGGGCGTAGCAGCGGAATGCGCTGGGCAAGACGACCGACGTTATAAGGATGGAAACCGTCGACATCTTTGTCCGGACGAATGCGTTCCAGCAATTTGGAAGCGTCCAGGTGTTCGGGCAGCGGGAGTTGAAGCAGAACGCCGTCGATTGCCGGGTCGTCGTTCAGGCGATCGATCAGGTCGGTCAGCGCTTCTTGAGTGGTTTCGGAAGGCAGGTCGTAGGCTTGGGAAATAAAGCCGACCTCTTCACAGTCTTTACGCTTGTGCGAGACATAAACCTGAGAGGCAGGATCGCTGCCGACCAGAATCACCGCGAGACCGGGAGTGCGCAGGCCTTGCTGGCGACGCTCGGTGACGCGTTTGGCGATCTGCTGGCGCAGGCTGGCGGCGATCGATTTGCCGTCGATTAGTTGTGCAGTCATTGCGCGTGATTAACCATCGAGAGGGGAAAAAAAGAGAACGCATTCTCGCATGTCATGAGGTGAGGGCAAAGGCGCTTGGTCTGCAAATTCCTCTAACCCCTTTAATTAAATGAATTTTTTTTAAAAAGGATTTGACGCCCTACGGGGCGCTCTATACTATTCGTCGCACTTGTCGGGCACAGCCTAGCACTGGTTAGGAAGGTCGAGTGGAATTACGATTCTGCAAGACTGGAAAGCACTTAGTTTGTAGTCCTTCAAGGGTACAGATTAACAAGGCGCCCGTAGCTCAGCTGGATAGAGCATCCGCCTTCTAAGCGGATGGTCGCAGGTTCGAGTCCTGCCGGGTGCGCCATTAGGCAGCTTTGGCACAAGTAACGCGATATGGTGGGCGTAGCTCAGTTGGTAGAGCACGGGATTGTGACTCCCGTTGTCGTGGGTTCGATCCCCATCGTCCACCCCATATTTCGAAAGGCGCCAGATTAACAGTCTGGCGCCTTTGCTTTAACGGCTACACGCGGATGTGGTGGAATTGGTAGACACACTGGATTTAGGTTCCAGCGCCGCGAGGCGTAAGAGTTCGAGTCTCTTCATCCGCACCAAATAAAGCTTCATTCAAGCCGCAGGCTTGGTTGGGGCTCAACAAAGAAGTTGTTTGGCTTCTTTGTTACGCAATATGGTGGGCGTAGCTCAGTTGGTAGAGCACGGGATTGTGACTCCCGTTGTCGTGGGTTCGATCCCCATCGTCCACCCCATATTTCGAAAGGCGCCAGATTTAACAGTCTGGCGCCTTTTTTGTTTTAGTGGTTTGAGTGTTCCGCGACTGCAGGTTCTGGGTCGCAGGCGCAGGGCGTTTCGTCGTATTTTTGTTTCTCGATGATGCCGTGCTGCCCGTCGGTCTTGCTCGCAAGATTGGCTGCCAGGGCGATTACCGGCAACCGCTTCTATATATAGAAGGGTTGGCGCAGAGCCCTGGCATGATTGGCTGTATTTGCCACCGGGGCGAGATGCATTCGTGCATTCACCCCTATAAATTGCCTGCTGCGTTGTTACCCGTTTTCAGTAGGGTGACTTCTTGAGTTTGACCTACTAGAATGCATGCCCTTGATTCTGGGGTCGGAAACGGCCGGCCAACGTCTGTGCAACGAGGAATATCCATGCAAGTTTCTGTTGAAAATACTTCTGCTCTTGAGCGCCGCATGAGCATCACCGTGCCGGCTGAGCGCATCGAGACTCAGGTCAACAAGCGTCTGCAGCAGACCGCCCAAAAGGCCAAGATCGCTGGTTTCCGTCCAGGCAAAGTGCCGATGAGCGAAATCAAGCGCCGTTTTGGTGCTGATGCACGTCAGGAAGCTGTCGGCGACGTCATCCAGTCCTCTTTCTACGAAGCAGTCGTTGAGCAAAAGCTGAACCCGGCTGGCGCTCCTTCGATTGAACCGAAATCCCTGGAAGCTGGCAAAGACCTGGAATACGTCGCGATTTTCGAAGTGTTCCCTGAGTTCACCGTTGCCGGTTTCGAAGGCATTACCGTTGAGCGCCTGAGCGCTGACGTGGCTGACGCAGATCTGGACAAAATGCTGGACGTGCTGCGCAAGCAGAACACCCGTTTTGAAGTGGCCGATCGCGCCGCTCAGAACGACGACCAACTGAACATCGATTTCGTCGGCAAGGTCGACGGTGAAGTGTTCGCCGGTGGTTCCGCCAAAGGCACTCAGCTGGTTCTGGGTTCCGGCCGCATGATCCCTGGTTTCGAAGACGGTCTGGTTGGCGCCAAGGCTGGTGAAGAACGCGTTCTGAACCTGACCTTCCCAGAGGACTATCAGAATCTTGACCTGGCGGGTAAAACCGCTGAGTTCACCGTGACTGTGAACACTGTTTCCGAGCCAAAACTGCCAGAGCTGAACGAAGAGTTCTTCGCTCAATTCGGCATCAAGGAAACCGGCCTGGAAGGCTTCCGCGCCGAAGTTCGCAAGAATATGGAGCGCGAACTGCGTCAGGCGATCAAATCCAAGGTCAAGAATCAGGTAATGGACGGTCTGCTGGCCACCAACCCGATTGAAGTGCCAAAGGCTCTACTGTCCAACGAAGTTGACCGTCTGCGTGTGCAGGCTGTTCAGCAGTTCGGCGGCAACATCAAGCCTGATCAACTGCCGGCCGAGCTGTTCGAAGAACAAGCCAAGCGTCGCGTTGTTCTGGGTCTGATCGTGGCTGAAGTGGTCAAGCAGTTCGACCTCAAGCCTGACGAAGCCCGTGTTCGCGAAATGATCCAGGAAATGGCTTCGGCTTACCAAGAGCCAGAGCAGGTTGTGTCTTGGTACTACAAGAACGACCAGCAACTGAACGAAGTCCGTTCGGTTGTGCTGGAAGAACAAGTTGTGGATACTGTTCTGCAGAAAGCTAGCGTGACCGATAAATCGGTCTCTTACGAAGAAGCGGTCAAGCCGGTAGAAGCTCCACAAGCCGACTGATCTTTTTTGCGGTAAGAAGCACACACCATAAGCCAGCCTTCGTGCTGGCTTATGCGTATTCAAGACATAACTATTTGGGAGTGACTGCAGAGCATGTTCCGTAATTCGTATATTCAGCAGAACTCTGATATCCAGGCCGCTGGCGGCCTGGTCCCGATGGTTGTCGAGCAGTCCGCTCGTGGCGAGCGCGCCTACGATATTTACTCGCGTCTTCTCAAGGAGCGAGTGATCTTTCTGGTTGGCCCGGTAGAGGACTACATGGCCAACCTGATTTGTGCGCAACTGCTGTTCCTTGAAGCGGAAAACCCGGACAAGGACATCCATCTCTATATCAACTCCCCGGGCGGTTCGGTGACGGCGGGTATGTCGATCTACGACACCATGCAATTCATCAAGCCAAACGTGTCGACCACCTGTATCGGTCAGGCGTGCAGCATGGGCGCATTCCTGCTGACAGCCGGTGCCCCTGGCAAGCGTTTCTGCCTGCCGAACTCACGCGTGATGATTCACCAGCCACTGGGCGGTTTCCAGGGGCAGGCATCGGATATCGAAATTCATGCCAAGGAAATCCTCTTCATTCGTGAGCGTCTCAACACTCTGATGGCCAAGCATAGCGGGCACACTCTTGAAGAGATCGAGCGTGATACCAACCGCGATAATTTCATGAGTGCAGAAGCCGCGCGTGAGTACGGGTTGATCGATGAAGTGATCAGCCAGCGCCCCGCTTAAAATAAGCAGCTCAAAATAAGGTGGGTCGGCTGGTCCGATCACTTGCGGGCTTGAAAAAGCCCGCAATAGCCTTCATCTTGTGTTGCAAGCCTATCGGATTTGGATCGAACGAATGACTGACACCCGCAACGGCGAGGACAACGGCAAGCTGCTCTATTGCTCCTTCTGTGGCAAAAGCCAGCATGAAGTACGCAAGTTGATTGCCGGCCCCTCGGTCTTTATCTGCGACGAGTGCGTCGACCTGTGCAATGACATCATCCGTGAGGAGGTGCAGGAAGCCCAGGCCGAAAGCAGCGCGCATAAATTGCCTTCGCCTAAAGAAATCAGCGGCATCCTTGATCAGTACGTAATTGGTCAGGAACGTGCGAAAAAGGTTCTGGCCGTAGCGGTGTATAACCACTACAAACGCCTGAACCAGCGTGACAAAAAGAATGACGACGTCGAACTCGGCAAGAGCAACATATTGCTGATCGGCCCGACAGGCTCGGGTAAAACCCTGCTTGCCGAAACACTGGCCCGCTTGCTGAACGTTCCGTTCACCATCGCTGACGCAACCACCCTCACCGAGGCCGGTTACGTGGGTGAAGATGTCGAGAACATCATTCAGAAGCTGCTGCAGAAGTGCGATTACGACGTGGAAAAAGCCCAGATGGGCATTGTCTACATCGATGAGATCGACAAGATCTCGCGCAAGTCTGACAACCCGTCGATCACCCGGGACGTTTCCGGTGAAGGCGTGCAGCAGGCCCTGCTCAAGTTGATCGAAGGCACGGTTGCTTCCGTTCCGCCTCAAGGTGGTCGCAAGCATCCGCAGCAGGAATTCCTTCAGGTCGACACCCGTAACATTCTGTTCATCTGCGGCGGTGCGTTCTCCGGTCTGGAAAAGGTTATTCAAAACCGTTCCACCAAGGGCGGGATCGGTTTCAACGCAGAAGTGCGCAGCAAGGAAGAAGGCAAGAAAGTCGGTGAATCCCTGCGTGAAGTCGAGCCTGACGATCTGGTCAAGTTCGGTCTGATCCCGGAATTCGTCGGTCGTCTGCCGGTCCTCGCCACGCTGGACGAGCTTGATGAGGCTGCACTGATGCAGATCCTCACCGAGCCGAAAAATGCTCTGACCAAACAGTACGCCAAACTGTTCGAGATGGAAGGCGTGGACCTGGAATTCCGGGCCGACGCACTGAAATCGGTCGCCAAACGTGCCCTGGAACGCAAGACCGGTGCCCGTGGACTGCGCTCGATTCTCGAAGGTGTATTGCTCGACACTATGTATGAGATCCCCTCGCAGTCCGAGGTGAGTAAAGTAGTGATCGATGAAAGCGTTATAGAAGGCAAGTCCAAGCCACTGTATATCTACGAAAACAGTGAGCCGGCAGCCAAGGCCGCGCCAGACGCTTAAGCGTCACGCAGCTGGAATAAAGAAGGGGCCTTCGGGCCCCTTTGCTTTTGGGAGCTGGCCTGTCGGATCGCCGCACCGCAGCGATGGCGGCCTGACAGCTGACCATTTTCTCAAGCTTCTTCAGGCTGCGACCTTTTACTGCTTTTATGCGCTTGTTTTTTTCTAAACAAGCCCCCATCTTGGTTTCAAGCTTACTTCCATCTGTTTACGGCCTTATGGCCGCCGTAGAGGCGAAATCATGAAGACAACCATCGAATTGCCTCTCCTGCCATTGCGTGATGTTGTGGTTTATCCGCACATGGTTATCCCGCTGTTCGTGGGGCGCGAGAAATCCATCGAAGCCCTCGAGGCAGCGATGACGGGCGATAAGCAGATCCTTCTGCTGGCTCAGAGAAACCCTGCTGACGACGATCCCGGTGAAGATGCACTTTATCGCGTAGGTACGATTGCTACCGTACTGCAGTTGCTCAAGCTGCCTGACGGCACAGTCAAGGTTTTGGTCGAAGGTGAGCAGCGGGGCGCCGTGGAGCGCTTCAGCGAAGTGGACGGCCACTGCCGTGCCGAAGTCTCATTGATCGACGAAGTCGACGCGCCTGAGCGCGAGTCGGAAGTGTTTGTCCGCAGCCTGCTGGCTCAGTTCGAACAATATGTGCAGTTGGGCAAGAAAGTCCCCGCTGAGGTTCTGTCGTCGCTCAACAGCATCGACGAGCCAGGCCGCCTGGTCGACACCATGGCCGCGCACATGGCCCTGAAGATCGAGCAGAAGCAGGAAATCCTCGAAATCATCGATTTGTCGGCCCGGGTCGAGCACGTCCTGGCGTTGCTGGATGCCGAGATCGATTTGCTGCAGGTCGAAAAACGCATTCGCGGCCGCGTTAAAAAACAAATGGAGCGCAGTCAGCGCGAGTACTACCTGAATGAGCAGATGAAGGCCATTCAGAAAGAGCTCGGCGACAGCGACGAAGGCCACAACGAAATCGAAGAGCTGAAAAAGCGCATCGATGCCGCTGGCCTGCCGAAAGATGCCTTGGCCAAGGCCCAGGGAGAACTGAACAAGCTCAAACAAATGTCGCCAATGTCTGCGGAAGCGACCGTGGTGCGTTCGTACATCGACTGGCTGGTTCAGGTGCCGTGGAAGGCTCAGAGTAAAGTGCGTCTGGACCTGGCACGTGCAGAAGACATCCTCGACGCCGACCACTACGGTCTGGAAGAAGTCAAAGAGCGGATTCTCGAATACCTCGCCGTGCAAAAACGCGTGAAGAAGATTCGTGGTCCGGTGTTGTGCCTGGTCGGTCCTCCAGGTGTGGGTAAAACCTCGCTGGCGGAGTCGATTGCTCACGCCACCAACCGTAAATTCGTGCGCATGGCCCTCGGTGGTGTGCGTGATGAAGCGGAAATTCGTGGACATCGCCGGACTTATATCGGTTCGATGCCAGGAAGATTGATTCAAAAGATGACAAAAGTGGGTGTGCGCAACCCGCTGTTCCTGCTCGATGAAATCGACAAAATGGGCAGCGACATGCGTGGCGATCCAGCATCGGCGTTGCTGGAAGTGCTCGATCCGGAGCAGAACCACAACTTCAACGATCACTATCTGGAAGTCGATTACGACCTGTCCGATGTGATGTTCCTGTGCACCTCTAACTCGATGAATATTCCGCCGGCGCTGCTCGACCGGATGGAAGTGATTCGTCTGCCGGGTTACACCGAAGACGAGAAGATCAACATTGCCGTCAAATATCTTTCGCCGAAGCAGATCACGGCCAACGGTTTGAAGAAAGGCGAGCTGGAATTCGATGCCGAAGCGATCCGCGACATCATCCGCTACTACACCCGCGAAGCCGGTGTACGTGGGCTGGAGCGCCAGATTGCCAAGGTTTGCCGCAAGGCGGTCAAAGAGCATGCAATGGAAAAACGCTTCTCGGTGAAGGTCACTGCCGAGATGCTGGAGCACTTCCTGGGCGTGCGTAAATTCCGTTATGGCCTGGCTGAATCGCAGGATCAGATTGGTCAGGTGACGGGGCTGGCATGGACTCAGGTGGGCGGCGAATTACTGACCATCGAAGCTGCTGTCGTGCCGGGCAAAGGCCAGTTGATCAAGACCGGTTCGCTGGGGGACGTGATGGTCGAATCGATCACTGCTGCCTTGACCGTTGTCCGCAGCCGCGCGAAGAGCTTGGGGATTCCCCTGGACTTCCACGAGAAGCGCGACACGCACATCCACATGCCGGAAGGGGCAACCCCGAAGGACGGCCCTAGCGCCGGTGTAGGCATGTGCACGGCGCTGGTGTCGGCATTGACCGGGATTCCCGTGCGCGCTGACGTGGCCATGACGGGTGAAATCACCTTGCGCGGTCAAGTGCTGGCGATTGGCGGCCTGAAAGAAAAACTGCTTGCTGCCCACCGTGGCGGGATCAAGACGGTGATCATTCCTGAAGAGAACGTACGCGATCTGAAGGAAATTCCCGACAATATCAAGCAAGATCTGCAGATTAAACCGGTTAAATGGATTGACGAGGTCCTGCAAATTGCGCTGCAATACGCGCCGGAGCCCTTGCCCGATGTCGCTCCGGAGATAGTTGCAAAGGATGAAAAACGCGAGTCTGACTCTAAGGAAAGAATTAGCACGCATTAGTACGCATTTGCCTGGGGGGCTTGTTGACAGCTTTTTAGAGCCCTTGTTATAAAGCGGCTCTTAAGTGTCTGTAGGCCATTCAGCACTCGTTTTTGCTTTCACCAAAAAACTTAGAATCATACTCAAATAGATATAAGGGGACTTAGAGTGAACAAGTCGGAACTGATTGATGCTATCGCTGCATCCGCTGATATCCCGAAAGCTGCTGCTGGCCGTGCGCTGGACGCTGTAATCGAATCCGTCACTGGCGCTCTCAAGGCTGGCGACTCTGTTGTTCTGGTTGGTTTCGGTACTTTCTCCGTGACTGATCGTCCAGCTCGCATTGGTCGTAACCCACAGACCGGTAAGACGCTGGAAATCGCAGCAGCCAAAAAACCAGGTTTCAAAGCCGGTAAAGCACTGAAAGAAGCTGTCAACTAAGTTCGATTCAGGTTTTTGCCTATCCGGGTCGGGGTCATGCCTGACCTGGCAGCGGAGCGGTAGTCCAGTCGGCAGGTTGCCGGTCCGAGACACTGAGGGTCGCAAGTTCGAACCCTTGGTCCGCTCCGCCAGTTACGAGAAGGCGCATCCTCGGATGCGCCTTTCTTCTATCCGGATTCTACCCACGCTCCACGGTTGCCTAATTTTGAAGTTCAACCGTTTCTGGGGGACGCATGCTGCAGAATATCAGGGACAATTCACAAGGCTGGATTGCCAAGACCATTATTGGGGTCATCGTTGCACTGATGGCTTTGACCGGTTTCGACGCCATTTTTCAAGCCACCACCCATCGTAACGATGCGGCCAAGGTCAACGGCGAAGAAATCAGCCAGAACGAGCTGAGCCAGGCGGTCGATATGCAACGCCGTCAACTCATGCAACAGCTGGGCAAGGACTTCGATGCTTCCTTGCTCGACGAAAAAATGCTGCGCGAATCGGCTCTTAAAGGCTTGATCGACCGCAAACTGCTGCTGCAAGGCGCAGAAAACTCGAAATTCGCTTTTTCCGAAGCGGCTTTGGATCAGGTGATCCTGCAAACCCCTGAATTCCAGGTGGACGGCAAGTTCAGCTCCGAGCGTTTCGATCAGGTAATTCGTCAGCTCGGCTACAGCCGCATGCAATTCCGCCAGATGCTGGCTCAGGAAATGCTGATCGGTCAGTTGCGCGCGGGCCTGGCAGGCAGCGGTTTCGTCACCGACGCACAGGTGCTGGCCTTCGCCCGTCTGGAAAAACAGACCCGCGATATCGCTACCCTGAACGTCAAGGCTGACCCGGCGGCTGTGAAGCTGACCGACGATGAGGTCAAGGCCTACTACGACGAGCACGCCAAGGAATTCATGACGCCGGATCAGGTGATCATTGATTACCTCGAACTGAAGAAGTCTTCCTTCTTTGATCAGGTCGCGGTGAAAGACGAAGACCTGCAAGCGGCGTATCAGAAAGAAATCGCCAATCTGTCCGAGCAACGTCGGGCGGCGCACATTCTGATCGAAGTGAACGACAAGGTGACCGAGGCGCAAGCCAAGGCCAAGATCGAAGACGTTCAGGCCCGCCTGGCCAAAGGCGAGAAGTTCGAGGCCCTGGCCAAGGAATTCTCCCAGGACCCGGGTTCGGCGAACAACGGCGGCGACCTCGGTTACGCAGGTCCGGGCGTCTACGATCCAGCGTTCGAAACCGCGTTGTATGCGTTGACCAAGGATCAGGTTTCGGCCCCGGTTCGCACTGACTTCGGTTTCCACCTGATCAAGCTGCTGGGTGTCGAGGCGCCGGAAGTTCCGACCTTGGCCAGCCTGAAAGACAAGCTGACCAAAGAGCTTAAAGCCCAGCAGGTCGAGCAGCGTTTCGTCGAGGCAACCAAGCAATTGGAAGACTCGTCGTTCGAATCTTCCGATCTGGCCCAGCCGGCACAGGACCTGAAACTGACCGTTCACACCTCCAAGCCGTTCGGCCGGGAAGGTGGCGACGGCGTTGCCGCCAACCGTGCGGTGATCACCGCCGCGTTCAGTCCTGAAGTGCTGGATGAGGGTGCCAACAGCACCGCCATCGAACTCGATCCGGAAACCGTGATCGTGTTGCGCGCCAAGGAACACCGGAAGCCTGCACAATTGCCGCTGGAAAGCGTGTCTGCCGCCATCCGTGGGCAATTGGCCAAGGAGCACGCCAGTGCTGCCGCCAAGACCAAGGCTGATGAGCTGATCGCCAGCCTGCGTGAGGGCAAGGCGCCGCTGGACAAGGCGATTGACGGTCAGAGCTGGAAAGTCACCGCCGCAGCGACGCGTGCTCAGGAAGGGATTGACCCGACTGTGCTGCAAGCGCTGTTCCGCATGCCGAAACCGGTTGCCAAAGACAAGCCGACCTTCAGCAGTGTCACCCTGGCCGATGGTAGCCTGGTGATCGTGCGCCTGAACGGCGTCAACGAAGCCGCTGCACCGACCGAAGAAGAGAAGGCTCAATACCGTCGCTTCCTCGCCTCGCGCATCGGCCAGCAAGACTTTGCGGCTTACCGCAAACAGTTGGAAGCGGAAGCGGACATCAAGCGTTTCTGATGCCTGATTGAGTTTCCCGCGACATAAAGACCCCGGCTGAAAGGCCGGGGTTTTTTGTGGGCGTGAGAAAGTTTTACAGGCGCTGTCCGTCGCTTGGGGTGTTTTTCGAACGACTTTTTCCTGTCAATGGCAGTCATTACACTTGTAACTGTTTCAAGACACTAATCGGTGCGACGCTAAGCATCGATCTGTTGCACAATACGCCCCGGACCGTTTTCTTCAGGATGTTCAATGTTTAAATCATTTTCCGTGCGGGTTGCGGGGCTGGCGTTGATGCTGGCCGTCGCGGCCGGTTGCTCGTCGAAAAAAGCCCCGATCTATGAGCATGAGAATTTCGACGACTCCGGAACGTTTTCGCGCAATTACCCAGTGACCGATGCGCAGAGCTGCGAAGCCGCTCGTCGCGCGTTGCTCAGCCAGGGCTACATCATCACCAGCAGCGATCCGAAACTGATCAGTGGTCACAAGAGCTTCCAGCAGACCGGTGAGACCCACATGGAGATCAGCTTCAGCGTGGTTTGTGCCGATGATGGCAGCGAAGGCCATCACGCGACCATGTTCGCCAACGCTTTGCAGGATCGCTATGCGCTGAAGAAGACCAACAACTCCGCCAGCCTCGGTGTTGGCGTGTTGGGTTCGGTATCGATGCCGATCGGCTCGTCCGACGACTCGATGGTCAAGGTCGCCAGCGAAACCGTTTCGTCGTCGAAGTTCTATGAGCGCTTCTTCACCCTGGTGGAGTTGTTCCTGCCGCCGGAAGCGAAAAAAGCCGCGCACATCGTCGAGAAGCCGAAAACCGATCTGGGCGTACCTGAAACCAAGGCTGTACCTGCTCCGTTAGTGCCAACTTCGGCACCGCCCGCGGAACCAGCTCCAGCACCGGCAGCCGAGCCTGCACCGGCACCCGCTGCGGAACCGGTTGCACCGCCGCCTGAGCCCGCACCGGTTGCCCCGGCCGAGAATGCCGAATCGGCGCCGTCGACCGAAAACGTCACGCCACCGGCGCCGTCGAATTTGCCTCCGCCGAGCGAACCGATTCACGCCATGCCTGTCACCAGCCAGTAATCGCTGACTGACGTTCCGGGATCGGCTCGCAGCCCATCGATCCCGGAACAGTGTTGAAGATTGACCCGCATCAACCAGGCCACATTCCTACGGCCTGTATCGAAAAAATCCTGTGATAAATTCCTGACCACCTGCTACGTTTTATTCAGTAGCGACGAAGCGTCGTGCCTGCGTCATTTTTCTTTCACGCAGGCACTTTATGCTCAAGGAGCTGGTCATTTATTCAGGCGCTTTTTCAATGAACTGCGGGGGATGCAAAATGGACGATTATCAAGAAGAACTGCTCGAGTTTCAGGCATTTGAACTCGACCCGCTGGAACCGGCCGAAGACGCTACCGAGTTGTAAGCGTCAGGCCAATTGGCGGTGACTGCGGCGAAACTCGCCGGGTGTCTGACCGCTCAAGCGTTTGAAAGCACGTTGAAACGCTTCGGCTGAGGCAAAGCCCAGCAGGTAGGCGATTTCACCGAACGCCAGTTCGGTGTCACGAATGTAGGTCATGGCCAGGTCGCGACGAGTGTCGTTGAGAATTGCACGAAACTGCGTGCCTTCCTCGGCGAGTTTGCGGCGCAAGGTCCAGGTAGGCAGCTTAAGGCGTGCCGCCACTTCTTCCAGGTCGGGTTCCCGGCCACCATTGAGCAACGGCCCCAGCAACTGAGTGATGCGTTCACGCAGGCTGCGGGTGCGTGTCAGCTGTTCCAGTTCCCGTTCGCACAGTTGCAGCAAATGTCGCCACGTACTCGGGCAGTGCAGCGGGTTGCGCTGGGCGAGGCTGGCCAGGCTCAGACGTAGTTGATTCTGTTCGGCGCCGAACTGGATCGGACAATCGCCCAGCACCGCATAAGACTCTCGGTAATCCGGTTCTTCGAACTCGATCTCGATGCGCTCAGCGCTCAAGGGAATGGGGCTGACGCTGGACAATTGTTGCAGCCAGCCGGCGATGATCGAGTCCACCACGAAGCGGTTATAGGCGTTGTAAGGACTGATGGAATAGAACCGCAGCCAGGCGCCCCGGGCGTCTTCGTGAAAGCTTGATTGGCCACGATAGTTGGAGCCGTACAAGGCTTCGAAGCGAATCAGACAACGCGCTGCTTCGCGCACTGTCGGCGCCTGCGCGGCAGTAACCCCGGCGAGGCCGGCCTGGCTCAGACGGCTGAGCTGGCCCATGCGCAAACCCAATGCCGGGTCAGCGGTCAGTTGGATGGCACCATGCCCCAGGCGCATGTAGCGCGGGATCGACAGCCGGGCGCAGGCTTCGCCAAGCCGGGCAGGGTCGAGGCCATACTGGTCGAGCAGGGGTTGAGGATCGATGCCGTGACTGCGCACCGCGTCGGCCAGGCTATGAACAAAGCCCACCGACAGATCGCCCAGACGCATCGGCAACGGTTTCATGAGTCACAACCAAAGATTCAGCAGGCGCGCGCCACGGACATTTCCACCGGCGAAATGCTGCCCGTTGCGGCTGAGAAAGCTTTGCCCGGCGCTGCCCTGATCCCAGAATTGCCCGCGCAGGAACACGCTCATGCCAGCGATGGCCTGGCTGCTGGGCGGTTGAGCGGTCAGCGTGAGGCGATGCCAGGCTTGACCTTCGCTCAGTTCGCCAGCCTTGAGACTGACGGAACCGGGTGTCGATAAACCCTTGTAGCCGCGCCATGGCTTGTCCCAGGTTCCGCGACCGATGACAAACGCCGGCACCGCAACCAATTGCGCGCCCTGATTGTCGAGTTTGCGGTAGTTGTCCGGGTACCAGCTGTCGCTGCCGATCAGCACGCCCAGGCGTCCGGCCGGGGTGTCGACGACGTTGAGCGTGTGTTCGCCATTGGCTTCGATCACATCTTTTTCATCGAAGATCGGGTGCATCTGCCGCTGTGGCTGGCCAATCGGCAGGCCGTCGCGGCCGAACACCACGCTGCTGTTGTACAGCGCACCACTTCCGATTTTCAGAGTGCCGTCGATGATGCTCGGCGCGGGTAGCACGATGGAGCCCGCCACCAGCGTCACGTGAAACTCCTTAGCCAGACCACCAAACAGCGCCTGGTAGTCCTTGGCCATGCTCTTGGCTTTCATGCGCAGGTGCGCATCGTCGAGGCGGTTGTCACCCTTGGCGCTGATCAACGCGCGGATGAACTTCAGCGGGTTGCTTACCGCCAGCCAGTTCATGGCTTCCTTGAGCGTGGTGGCCTGATACAACTCGTCTTTCTCGCCGCTGACCATCAGCCAGGTGCCGACATGTTCAGGCAGCACGACGATGGTTTTTTCATTCAACAGGCCCTGTTCCTGGGCTTTTTGCAAATAGGCCGCGAGTTTGCGGTGCAAGCGTTCAGGGCTTTGGTAGTCGGTGGGAAACAGTTCGGGCTGGATGCCCAGAAGATTGCCACGATCGGCAGGCAGGCCCTGATCGATGGCGAGATCGATACGCAGGTCCGACAGATAATGACCCGCCGGACGATCCGCGGCCCACATGGCGTAGGTTGTCAGGACGGCAATCAATGCCAGGGAGAAAGACAGGTACAGAAGTTTGCGCATGGGAAAACAGTCGACGGCCGTGTGCAGGGTTCGCTGACTAGGGTAGGGCCCATGCCGGCGCTTGCCAAGCGCTGCTGCGCATTTTGATCATTAAGTTGTCAGTTACGGCCATTGAGTGGCTGGGTGACTGCTCATAGTCTGTTACACATGGCAGAGGGGCGCCAAAGAGCGCCCACACTTTTTCCGTGATCGCTCGTTGTGGAGTTACCGATGACCGCCGCTCATTACCCGCACCTGTTGGCTCCGTTGGACCTGGGTTTTACCACGTTGCGCAACCGCACCCTGATGGGGTCGATGCACACCGGTCTTGAGGAAAAGCCCGGCGGCTTCGAACGCATGGCCGCCTTCTTCGCCGAGCGCGCCCGTGGCGGCGTCGGCCTGATGGTGACTGGCGGTATCGGCCCTAACGATGAAGGCGGCGTGTATTCCGGCGCGGCCAAGCTGACCACCCTCGATGAAGCACTCAAGCATCAGATCGTGACCCGCGCGGTGCATGAGGCGGGCGGCAAGATCTGCATGCAGATTCTGCATGCCGGCCGTTATGCCTACAGCCCGAAGCAAGTCGCGCCGAGCGCCATTCAGGCGCCGATCAACCCGTTCAAGCCCAAAGAGCTGGACGAGGAAGGCATCGAGAAGCAGATCAGCGATTTCGTCACCTGCTCGACCCTGGCGCAAACCGCCGAGTACGACGGCGTCGAGATCATGGGCTCCGAAGGTTATTTCATTAACCAGTTCCTCGCGGCGCACACCAATCACCGCACCGACCGCTGGGGCGGCAGCTACGAAAATCGCATGCGTCTGCCGGTGGAAATCGTTCGCCGGGTACGTGAAGCGGTCGGTCCGAACTTCATCATTATTTTCCGCCTGTCGATGCTCGACCTGGTGGAAGGCGGCAGCACCTGGGAAGAAATCGTGACCCTGGCCAAGGCCATCGAGCAGGCCGGTGCAACCCTCATCAACACCGGTATCGGCTGGCACGAAGCGCGGATTCCGACCATCGCCACCAAAGTGCCGCGTGGCGCGTTCAGCAAAGTCACCGCCAAACTGCGCGGTTCGGTGAGCATTCCGCTGATCACCACCAACCGCATCAACACCCCGGAAGTGGCTGAGCAGATTCTCGCCGAAGGCGATGCCGACATGGTTTCCATGGCGCGGCCGTTCCTGGCCGACGCCGACTTCGTCAACAAGGCCGCCGCTGGCCGTGCGGATGAAATCAACACCTGTATCGGTTGCAACCAGGCGTGCCTGGATCACACCTTTGGCGGCAAGTTGACCACTTGCCTGGTCAACCCGCGCGCCTGTCACGAGACCGAACTCAACTACCTGCCGGTGCAGCAGATCAAGAAAATCGCCGTGGTCGGTGCTGGCCCTGCGGGTCTGTCCGCTGCGACCGTGGCTGCCGAGCGCGGTCATCAAGTGACGCTGTTCGATTCGGCCAGTGAAATCGGCGGTCAGTTCAACATCGCCAAGCGTGTGCCGGGCAAGGAAGAGTTCTTTGAAACCCTGCGTTACTTCAATCGCAAGTTGCAAACCACCAATGTCGAGGTCTGCCTGAACACCCGCGTCGACGTGGCGAAACTGGTGGAAGGCGGTTACGACGAGATCATCCTCGCCACCGGTATCGCACCGCGTGTACCGGCGATCCCGGGCGTCGAGAACGCCAAGGTATTGAGCTACCTGGACGTGATCCTCGAGCGTAAACCGGTGGGCAAACGGGTCGCCGTGATCGGTGCGGGCGGGATTGGTTTCGACGTGTCCGAATTCCTGGTGCATCAGGGCGTAGCCACCAGCCTTGACCGTGACGCGTTCTGGAAAGAGTGGGGCATCGACACGCACCTTGAAGCGCGCGGTGGTGTCGCCGGCATCAAGGCTGAACCTCATGCACCGGCCCGTGAAGTGTTCCTGCTGCAACGCAAGAAATCCAAGGTCGGCGACGGCCTGGGCAAGACCACCGGCTGGATTCACCGCACCGGTCTGAAGAACAAGCAGGTGCAGATGCTCAACAGCGTTGAATACCTGAAGATCGACGACGAAGGTTTGCACATCCGCATCGGCGAAACCGGTGAGCCGCAAGTGCTGCCAGTGGACAACATCGTGATCTGCGCCGGGCAAGATCCGTTGCGCGAGTTGCAGGACGGGTTGGTCGCGGCCGGGCAGAACGTGCATCTGATTGGCGGCGCGGACGTGGCGGCGGAGCTGGATGCGAAGCGGGCGATCAACCAGGGTTCGCGGTTGGCTGCGCAGTTGTAACAGCAGGCCAAGCGTGCCAATGGCTATCGCGAGCAAGCTCGCTCCCACCTGATCGGCGTCGTTCACGCAATTGCGGATCGGCGCTAACCCAGTGGGAGCGGCGGTGCGACGGTTCGACTTGCCCGCGAAGGCGTCCTCAAGGCTGCTAAGATGCCGGCTCTTTACCCAGAGCCGGCATCGATGCGTCTCCCTCCCAGTGACTGGCTTCCCCAAGCCCCGCTCGATCTTCTGCAGCTTGATTGGCTAACCCGATCAGGCATCGAAGTCGCCATCCTGCGCCTCGACCAGATCGACCCGCTGATCAGCGGCAACAAATGGTTCAAGCTCATCGAACACCTCAAAGCCGCTGACCTCGCCGGTGCCGAAGGCGTCATCAGTCTCGGCGGTGCTCATTCCAATCATCTGCATGCACTGGCTGCTGCCGGCAAACGCTTCGGTTTCACCACCGTTGGGTTACTGCGCGGTCATCCGCAGGACACGCCCACCGTGATGGACTTGCGGGCGTTCGGCATGCAGTTGCACTGGCTGGGTTACGGCGGATATCGCGCGCGGCACGACGCGAATTTCTGGGAACCCTGGCGGGTGCAATACCCTGATCTGCTTCCGGTGCCCGAAGGTGGCGGCGGATTGCCGGGCGCAAAGGGCTGCATGCGGTTGAAGGTGATGGTCAGTGAGCAACTGAAGGGTCTGGGCTGGAGCGGCTACGACGGCTGGTGGCTGGCTTGCGGAACCGGCACCACACTGGCCGGCCTGGTGCTGGCCGAGGCGGGGGATCATCCGGTTTATGGCGCGCTGGCGGTGCCCGACGATCATGGCGTGGCGCAGCAAGTCGCATCGATTGTGCAGGAGGCCGGCTTGCACCAGCCGGTCTACGAACTGTTCGACGCCAGTCGTGGTGCCTTCGCCAAAGTCGATCCACTGTTACTCGAGTTCATTACGCAAACCGAACAGGCCTGCGGCATTCCCCTTGAACCGTTGTATACGGGCAAAGCGTTGCTGGCGCTCAAACAGCAGGTTGAACACGGCAGATTCGCAGAGGGCACGCGCCTGATCTTCATCCACACCGGCGGCTTGCAGGGCCGCCGCGGGTTTCAATAAAAGGCGTTCAGCCGCGTTTGGGCATCATCCGCAGCAACGTGTTGTCGCCCACCACATAGTGGTGATAAATCCCCGCCACGGCGTGCAGCCCGATCAGCCAGTAACCGATGGTGCCGCCGAGCACATGCCAGCCTTCGATTTGCCTGGCCAGCGCCTTGTCCTCCGAGACCAGCAGCGGCAGATCAAAGCCATAGAACATCACCTGATGCCCCTTGGCGCTGGTGACCAGCCAACCCAGAATCGGCATGGCGATCATGAAAATGTACAGCGCCCAGTGCATCAATTTTGCCAGTACTGTCTGCCAGTGCGGCGAGGCGGGAAAGATCTGCGGCGCCGGGCCGAGGCTGCGCGCGAACAGCCGCAACCACACCAGCACAAACACCGTCAGACCGAGCATGAAATGCGTTTCGGTGATCAGCGCCCGGCCACCACTGCCTTTTGGAAAGATCCCGCGAAATTCGATGCAGGCGTAAACCAGTATCAGCAAGACCAGCATCAACCAATGCAGCGTGATCGATACGGTGCTGTAGCGTGAGTCGGAATTCTTCCAGGGCATACGGCGTTCCTCACAGGTCGGGTCAGGCCACCGTTCTTGGTCGACGGTGTGCTTTAACTGTAAGCCTGTTTTGGTCTGTTTGCCTGCGGCTATTTGGCTTCCCTACGCGCCGCGTACGCTGTAGGCGCAAGCTTGCTCGCGATGGTGGTCTTCCATTCAGCATCTGTACCGAATGACAGGACCTCATCGTGAGCAAGCTTGCTCCTGCAGGGGGAGGGGGGTGAATCAGTTGGTTTGCGGCATCTCGCCGTTGGCCAGACGCTGGTTGATGTCGGCGATCACTGCCGGCAAATCGGTGATGGTGTCGATCATGTAGTGCGGGCGCGAGCCCTCGAACAGTGCGTGGATACGCTTGCGTTCGCTGGCCAGTTGCTCGCTGTCGAGGGCGCGATAACCTTCGTAGTCCAGGCCCAGCGCGTTGCCCGAGCAGATCAGCGCCACGGTCCACATGCCGGCGCGACGCCCTTCAAGAATGCCGGGCACGGTGTCGTCGATCTTCACACAAGCGGCGACATCGTCGATGCCCAGGGCGATGACATTGGCCAAGGCCTGCGCCGGCCATGGGCGACCGTTAGGCACTTCGTCGGTGGCGACCACGTGATCGGCGACGTAACCCCTGGTGGCGGCCAGTTCGACGACTTTGTCCATGACCTGTTTCGGGTAGCCGGAGCACGAGCCGATCTTGATCCCTTGCGCACGCAGGTTGGCGATGGTGTCCAGCGCGCCCGGAATCAGTGCCGAGTGCTCGGCGATTTTCTCGATCTGCAGCGGCATGAAGCGTTGGTAGATGGCCGTGACGTCATCGTCGGTCGGCGTGCGGCCGAACGCCTTGCGATAACGTTCGGCGACGGCCGGCTGATCGCACAGGGTGCGGATGTGATCCCACTTGCCCATGCCCATCGGGCCACGGGCTTCTTCGATGGAGACCTGGACGTCAAATTCAGCGAAGGCTTCGACAAAAATCTGCGTCGGCGCGAAGGAGCCGAAGTCGACTACGGTGCCGGCCCAGTCGAGGATGGCGGCCTGGAGTTTGGT
The DNA here is from genome assembly GCF_045447035.1 of Pseudomonas sp. O230. Lineage (NCBI taxonomy): Bacteria > Pseudomonadati > Pseudomonadota > Gammaproteobacteria > Pseudomonadales > Pseudomonadaceae > Pseudomonas > Pseudomonas sp. O230. The sequence continues at coordinate 224,043 of NZ_JBJGXN010000003.1, forward strand.
TGGGTTTGTGTAGTTCATGGTGATCAAATTCCTTTAGAAAACTGGCTAGTGGAGGACAGCTTTTACTGTGGGAGCGGGCTTGCCCGCGAAGAGGTCGTGTCAGTCGACATCTATGGCGAATGTCAGACCGCTATCGCGGGCAAGCCCGCTCCCACAGGGGAAGGCGGTGTGGTTTAGATCTCTAACACTTCCATCTCGCGCAACACCTCGGCAATCGCCGCCACCGCCGCGTGCATCTCGGCCTGGTTGACGTGGCCGATGCAGCCGACGCGGAAGGTTTCGACCTGGGTCAATTTGCCGGGGTAGAGGATGAAACCCTTGGCCTTGACGCGTTCGTAGAACTCCTTGAACTGGTAGCGCGGGTCTTTCGGCGCGTGGAAGGTGACGATGATCGGCGCCTGGATCGCGGCGGGCAGGAAGCTGCGCAAGCCGAGTTTGGCCATGTCATCGAGCAACACTTTGCAGTTGTCGGCGTAGCGCTGATGCCGCGCCGGCAAACCGCCTTCTTCGTTGTATTGCAGCAGGGCTTCGTGCAGCGCCGCGACCACGTGGGTCGGTGGGGTGAAGCGCCATTGGCCGGTCTTGGCCATGTAGGTGTGCTGGTCGAACAGGTCCATCGCCAGCGAGTGCGAGTTGCCGGCGGCATTCGCCAGCGCGTCTTTGCGAGCGAAGACAAACCCCATCCCCGGCACACCTTCCAGGCATTTGCCCGAAGCGGCAATCAGCGCATCGAACGGCACCTGCTGCGCATCCACCGGCAACGCGCCGAAGGAGCTCATGGCATCAATGATCAGGCGTTTGCCGTGTTGCGCGATGACTTGAGCGATTTCCGGCAACGGGTTGAGGATGCCGGTGCTGGTTTCGCAGTGAATCAGCGCGACGTGGGTAATGTGGGCGTCGGCCCGCAGCAGACGGTCAACGTCGGCGGCGGTGGTCGGTTCGTCTTCGGCGGTTTCAAAGGTGCTGACTGAGCGGCCGAGCACTTCGCAGATTTTCGCCAGGCGTTTGCCGTAGGCGCCGTTGATCAGCACCAGGACTTTGCCGTCGCGAGGCACCAGGGTGCCGATTGCCGCTTCGACCGCGAAGGTGCCGCTGCCTTGCAGGGGCACACAGTGGTGGCTGGCACCGCCGTTGATGATCGCCAGCAGTTGCTCGCAGAGGCTGGCGGTCAGTTGATTGAAGCGATCATCCCATGAACCCCAATCGACCATCATCGCCTGGCGGGTGCGGGCCGATGTCGTCAACGGGCCAGGGGTGAGCAGGATGGGTTCGGCAGTACTCATTCGCGTGTCCTCGCAATCGATGGGATGAAGCTACGGGGCTTAAATTGCAATTTGCCGTGCTATCAATCAAATTGTTTGTTGTTATGCCAGCCATCAGTGAGAGTTATTCATGAACCTGTTCCAGCTCCGCGCCTTCGACGCGGTGGCCCGCGAGGGCAGCTTCACCCGGGCCGCCGCGCGACTGTTCATCAGCCAACCGGCGGTCACCGGGCACATCAAGGCGTTGGAGGAGCACTACCAGATCACCTTGCTGCGGCGCACCGCGCGACGGGTGGAACTGACGGAGGAGGGCACCAAACTCGCAGCGATCACCCGGGCGATGTTTGGCCTGGCCGAAGAAGCTCAAGTGATGCTGGAAGCCAATCGGCAATTGCTCACCGGGCGTCTGGAAGTGGCGGCGGACGGGCCGCACATGGTCATGCCGATGCTCGCGAGCCTGCGCGCGCGGTATCCGGGGATCACCGTGAACCTGCGCCTGGGCAATGCACAGGAAACCCTGGCGGCGCTGTTATCGGAACATGCCGATGTGGCGGTGTTGACCGAAGTCGAGCCGCGCAAGGGTTTGCATTTGCAGGCGCTGAGCGAGTCGCGGATTTGTGCGCTGGTGCCGGCGGGGCATCCTTGGGCGCAGCGTTCGAAAGGGGTGCCGCTGAAGGAACTGGATCAGATGATCATGGTGTTGCGCGAACCGAATTCGATCACCCGGCGCACGTTCGATGAGGCTTGCGTCCAGGCCAAGGTGAACCCGCGAGTGTTGCTGGAACTGGACAGTCGTGAGGCGGTGACCGAAGCCGTCGCGGCGCAGTTGGGGGTTGGCGTGGTGTCATCGGTGGAGGTCAGCCATGACCCACGGGTGGCGGCGGTGCCGATTCTGGGTGACGGCCTGGTCAATCGGCATATGATCGGATGCATGGAGCGGCGGCGGGATTTGCGCTTGATCCAGGCGTTTTTCGGGTTGGCGCCAGGTCGATAGACCGAGGTGCGGCAATCGCTGGCAAGCCAGCTCCCACAGGGATTTGCGTCGTACACAAAATAGGTGGTCGCCATAGATCCTGTGGGAGCGGGCTCGCCCGCGATGAGGCCGGACCGGCCTACACCAGACTCTCGCGAACCATCTCCAGGAACGTCGCCACCACGGGCGTCGGCCACGGCATCTGGATGTGCGCCTGGCGAAGTTTGCGGCGGCGGCAGGCAAGGCGGACAAGGGCTGATCAGGCCTGACGGTTGATCAGCCAATCGAGCAGCAGCCGGTCATCGCCGCGTGGTTGTCGGGTGGTTCGAGGCGCTGGCGGATGGCTCGCCGTCGCGCATAACACCGGGCGGTCTGGGTCGCTGTCGAGAAAACTGATGAGCACCTCGGTGCCGGCGACCGGCAGCCTCGCCGGATCGATCCGACCGTCCGCTGTGGCGAGGGCCAGGGGTAGCCAAAAGCCGACGGATTCATCGTTATCGGACGTTTGGGTGGGCCACAGCCTGACCTGTATCCGGCCGTGTTCATCCAGCACCGCAGGCTGGCCGACAGGGCCGAGCACCCGCGCCGTCTGCAAGCCCGGAATGCCGGGCCTGGCATGGCTCAGCGCGGGGCGGAACACTGTTGACCACGGAATAGCGGTGAACCGATTGCTGTAACGACGAGTCATGTCGGTGGTGGTCCCCGCGAGCATCGACAGCTGCTGGCCCTGGTGACGGAGTTCGGTCAGCAGCCATTGATCGTTGAAGTTCGGCAACGGATGTTCCGACACTTGCACGATACGGCCGCTGCGCAATTCACTTTGGTCGCTTTGACCCTGTATCTGCCGATGCCGGCAGCGCAGCCGCTCGAGTATTCGGCGGCTGAGTTGTTCGCGATCGAGCGGTGGTGGGGCGGGGCGGGTGGTGAGCGGGGGCGAGTTATGTCGCTGGAACAGTTCGTTGATGACGGGCCCGTCTGCGTGCTTGGGCGTGTCGCCATGAAACGGCGTCAGCAGCGGTTCCTGGGGGAAGCTCAGGCTGTCATCCGCCAGCACCAGCACATGGCCGTTGCGTTGATGTTCGAAGTGATAGTGGATGCCTTCCTCTTCGCAGAGGCGTTGCAGGAACGTCAGGTCGCTCTCGTCGAACTGAATGCAAAACGGCCTGACGGGGTAGCGCCCGTTCGGCAGCTCCAGACGATAGCTGTCTGCGGGGACGGCGTTTTCTGCGAGTAACTGGCGCAGGATTGCCGGTACATTGAGTTGATGAAACACCCGGCGACAACGTTGCCGGTCGAGGTTTTGCAACCAAGGCACCACCACCAGCCTGTACCCGATCCAGTGCGGACCGCGATGTTCGTGGCTGGCGCTGTGGACGATGCCATGAACACCAAGGCCTTGCGTCAGGCTGAGGAACACCGGTTGTTGCAACAAATGATCCGGGTTCATCGCCGGCAACAGGCCGATCACTTCGATGTCGAATCGGTAGGGCTGGTTGAGGGCTTCACGGCCATTGAACTGAACCACCTGCCAACTCAAATCACTGTCCAGCAGTGTCAGGGTGAAGGGACTTTCCTTGTCGTTGTGCATCGTTCGCGCTTCTGCCTTGGAGTACGGGTACAAAGGGTACGAAACGATGGCCCTTTGTGGTCACCGCAAACCGACGTTTCAGAATCGCCCTACAACCAGCGGTGAAGATGTCGATTCGACAGGATGGATTTTTTGGTCGATTGCCAACTTTAGGCCGTATAAACTTGCGCAAAGCGTCGGCCAATAGATGTCTCGGCGCCACAGATAGAGAGTGAGTAATGGGCGCACAGTGGAAGGTTAAACACAAAGAAGCGGCGTCTAACGCCAAGGGCAAGATCTTCGGCAAACTGGTGAAAGAAATCACCATTGCTGCGCGCAACGGTGCCGATATTGCCACCAACGCACATTTGCGTCTGGTGGTTGAACAGGCGAAAAAGGCCTCGATGCCCCGCGAAACCCTGGAACGTGCGATCAAGAAAGGCTCCGGCCAGCTCGGCGAAACCGTGCAATACCATCGCGTGACCTACGAAGGGTTCGCGCCGCACCAGGTGCCGCTGATCGTTGAATGCGTGACCGACAATATCAACCGTACCGTCGCAGAAATCCGCGTCGCGTTCCGCAAGGGCCAGCTCGGTGCTTCCGGTTCCGTCGCCTGGGACTTTGACCATGTGGGCATGATCGAGGCGTCCCCGGACAGCCCGGATGCCGATCCGGAAATGGCCGCTATCGAAGCGGGCGCACAGGATTTCGAACCTGGCGAAGAGGGCGCGACCCTGTTCATCACCGAAGCGTCCGATCTGGATTCGGTGCAGAAAGCCTTGCCCGAGCAGGGTTTCACCGTGTTGTCGGCGAAGCTGGGCTACAAGCCGAAGAACCCGGTCAGCGGCCTGAGCGACGAACAGATGGCTGAAGTCGAAGCGTTCCTGGAAGGCCTCGACAACCACGATGACGTGCAGGACATGTTTGTCGGGTTGGCGGGTTAACCCTCAAAAAACATCGCAACCTGCGGCTTAGGCAGAATTTCGGATGTATCTGTAGGCTCTGTCGCAGGCTGCGATTTCTTCTTTGCTATCACCCGGTTTAGCGCCCGCTAGACCGTCTCCCTGACCTCCACCAATTGCCCCAACCGGCTGCGCGTGCGCGCCAGGTCGATGGCATCGCCACCCAGGCTTTCGCGCAACGAGCACTGGCCCAGCAGGATCAGGTGCTTGTCCTGATCGTACAGAACGTCCACCAGATTGATGAAGCGCTGCTGCGCTGCGATTGAGCAGTCGGCGAGGTTGGGCAGTTTGTCGATGATCCAGTGGTCGAAACGCCGGCACAACTCCAGGTAATCCATGACCGCGGTGGGGTGGTCGCACAGATCGCCGAAAGTGAAACCGATGGTTCGTCCTGCGCAATATCGGGCAGGAAGATGTCGGCTGCCGACGGGCAAAGGAATGGCCGGCGCGTCGGGCTCGGGCAGTTTCAGTGCCTGGCGTTGCGCCAATGTGGCCGGCCAGACGTAGTGCCCCTGAGTAAATAGCTGCTGGGCGTGGGCTCTCGCCTGGCTGCGATAGTCATGCGGGCCGCCGACCTCCATGACCTGCATGCGCGCGTTGATCAAGTCGATCACCGGTTTGAAACGTGCGTGGTAGAGCGGGTTCGGCAGCAAGCCTTCGGGTGGGTAATTGGAGGTCACCAACAGCAGGATGTCTCGGCGGAACAGGGCCTTGAACAGCCGTGTGATCAGCATGGCGTCGCCGATGTCATGGACGTGAAACTCGTCGAAACACAGCACCCGGCAATCGCTCAGCAAATCGTCGAGGGTCGTCGCCAGCGCATCCGGGTGATCGCGATGACGGAACATGCCCTGGTGCAGTCGAGCGAAAAACTCATGGAAGTGCAGGCGCTGTTTTTCCGCGATCGGCAGTGCCTGGAAAAAACCGTCGAGCAACCAGCTCTTGCCGCGCCCCACAGCCCCATACAGATACAGGCCCGGCAGCGGTTTCGCCGAAGTGCCGAGCAGTGCTGCGGCGTGATTCGCCATGCAGTCGATCACACGCTGCTGGCTGTGGCTGAGGGTATACCCCTGTGCGTGCGCCTTGTGCCGGAAGTAGTCGTGGACCACGCGCCCCAGCGCTGAATGAGTGGCGGAGGCAGTCGATGCCTTGCCGAAGAGACGGCGCAGCGCGGGCCAGCGTGGTGTGAATCGCGAACGGTTGGGCGGTCGAACGGCCACTGATGTCACCCCGTAATCTTCAGGCAGGCTCCCCGAGCTGCGGCGGCGTAGTGTAACCAATGCGGTAAATTGGCTTCCAGTTGTGTCGACAGGTACGGGACGCAAAACGGGCGGTACTGGAGGTGAGGTTTGGACTCTGTCAGTTAGCCGGGCTCGCTCCCACAGGTTTTGTTGCGTTTGATCGATCAGCGAACTACCGCTCGATACTCCGATTCCACCGCGCATTCCACGCCGGGCGCTGTTCGTTGACCTGGTTCCAATCGATGGCAATCGCCGTTGTCAGATACTGCTTCATCGCCTCGACCTGGCCACGGGTTTTCTCAGTGGTCGGGGTATTCGGGTTGGACGGGATCTGGTCGCCATCTTCAAGCGCAGCGGCTTGCGCCTCGGGGGTCAGCAGAAACGCGGCGAGTTTCTGCGCCAGTTCCGGTTGGGTGTTATTGGCGATGGCAGATCTATCGGCGGCAACCGGCGAACTTCCGCGCGCGGTTTCGACCAGCAGCACCGGGCGCACACCATGCGCCACCAGCGTCTGCGCCGCACGAATCCCGGCCGCCCCACCACCGACTTTATCCCCCCCTGTAGGCGCTGGCTTGCCAGCGATGAGGCCCACACAAGCAACATCTATATCGACGGATAAACCGCCATCGCGAGCAAGCTTGCTCCTACAGTTGATTGAAGTTGGCTGAAAATTTTGTGATCGACGCCGCCCCCTTGTAGGCGCTGGCTGCCAGCGATAGCGGGTCAGGCAACTGATTTATCGACTGGAAGACCGCCATCGCTGGCAAGCCAGCTCCTACAAGGGATTTGTGGTGGGTTCAGAATTGCACGGTTTGTTTGAGCAGCTGCGCCGTCGGCGTATCGCTCGGGCTGACCATCGCGTAGTTGTAACCGCCCCCCGACCAGTACTCGGCCTGCAACCCGCCGTCACTGCGACTGCCCCTCGGCAGCAGGAAGTTTTTCGGCCCTGGCGGCCGTACGTAGAAGCTGACTTTGTGCCCGCTGCGGTCCTCATAAACCACCATCGCCGCCGGCCCCTGCTCGGTACTGAGCAGGCGCCCGCTGACCGGTTTGAACCCCGCGCCGGAAAGGTCCGGCAAGCGATGGGCCTGGGTGAAATAACGGTCGAGCCAACCCTGCATATCGCCGTCATCGCTGACCTTGTAATCCGCCGGCAACATGCCTTGCTGAGCAAACAACCGATAGGCCTGCATCGCATCGGCCATCGGTGCGGCAGCGCTGAGGAGGGTCATCTCCCGCGCCTGCCAACCGCTGACCCCACCGATGCCGACGGCAATCAGCAGCACGGCAGCGCTGGCCAGATGGCGGCGCGATTGGCGTTTGAGGCGCTGGCGAATCAGCGCCGGATCGAGATCCGGGTTGGCCGGTTGCTGCAACGCGCCGCTGAGCGCCGCACGCAGTTGCTGGGCGTCCTGCTGCCAGGCGCGGACCTGTGCAGACATTTCCACGTTGCCCGCCAGAAAAGTCTCCACCAGGCGTCGGTCGTCATCATTGAGTTGGTGGTCCACATACGCGTGCAGGTCACGCTCGCTCGGGGGCATGCTGATCATTTGAGTCTCCGCAGGGAAGGGCGGGTGATTTCGCCGTCGCTGAGTTGGCGCAAAGCTGGGCGGGCGCGGGACAGGCGCGACATGACGGTGCCGACGGGGACGTCGAGAATCTCGGCGACCTCCTTGTAACTGAGGCCTTCGACCGATACCCAGAGCAGCAGCGCCCGCTGTTCGGTGCTGAGCTGATCGAAGGCTTGCAGGGTCGACTGGGCGATCACGGTGCGTTCTACCGAGGGCTGGGAGTCGTCACGTCCGGTAAAGAATTCGAGCATCCGCGCATAACGCCGGGAGCGCCGGTGGTCGTCGAGAAACTGCCGATAAAGAATCGAAAACAGCCACGCCCGCAAGTCGCCCTCGGGACGTTTGTCGCCCCAACTCGACAGCGCCCGCTCCAGGCACGACTGCACCAGATCGTCGGCGCTGCTGCGGTTGCGCGTCAACGACAGGGCAAACCGGCGCAATCTGGGAATGATTTCACTCAGTTGTTCGTCGATATCGTTCATCAGTTTCTGACTAGTCACTACGCTGTGGACTAGGAAGACGCCCGGCACTCGAGGTTATTCCACGCCTGAAAAAATAAATACCGCGTGATGGAATAAACCCGCGTGGCGTTCGTCTGCTTGATCCTTCTCACTTGTGGCCGATGGCCCTGGAGTCTTTCATGGTAGATCGCTCATCACCGCCCACCCGGCCCCCCTTGAGTGCCGCGAGCCTGACGTTGCGCTTGGCCGGTATTGCCGTGGTGGTCGCTGTCGTGGCCGGGGCCTTTGCCTACGTCAACGGCACTTTTGACCCACAGCGCCTGACGCCGAAAAAACTGATCAATGTGCTGGAAACCAACAACGGCGTACACCCGGGGTTCCGGCGTAATCACTCCAAAGGTGTGTGCGTGATCGGGCACTTCGAGAGCAGCGGTGAAGCGCGCAGCTATTCCAGCGCGCTGGTGTTCAATGAGGCGCGGACTCCGGTTGTCGGACGTTTCGCGTTGCCGGCCGGCAATCCTTACGCGCCGGACAGCGCCGTGCCGATCCGCAGCCTGGCGTTGCGCTTCACCCAGGCTAACGGCCAACAGTGGCGCACCGGAATGAACAGCATGCCGGTGTTCCCGGTGGGGACGCCCGAAGCGTTCTACCAGTTGCAACAAGCGCAGTCGCCGGACCCGGCCACCGGCAAACCGAACCCGGCAGCGGTGCCGGCGTTCTTCGGTGCGCACCCGGAGGCGGCGCCGTTCCTGGCCTGGATCAAAACCGCCAAGCCGTCCGCCAGTTACGTCACGGAGACCTACAACAGCGTCAACGCGTTTTACCTGGTCAATGCGACCGGGCAAAAGCAAGCGGTGCGCTGGAGCATGGTGCCGTTGATGCAGGACGCGGCAGGTGCCTCGGCACCTGAGGGCAGCGATTTCCTTGAGAAAGACCTCGTCCAACGAATCGCTGCGAGCCCCTTGCGTTGGCGGCTCGACATCATGCTGGCCAACCCCGGTGATCCGGTCAACGACGCCAGCAAGGCCTGGCCCGACGGTCGCAAAGTGGTGAACGCCGGCACGCTGGTGCTTGAAAGCACCCAGCCGCAACTGAATGGCGAATGCCGGGACATTAACTACGACCCGCTGGTATTGCCCGCCGGTATCGAAGGGTCCGACGACCCGTTGCTCGCCGCTCGTTCAGCCGGTTACGCCAGTTCCTACTTGCGCCGCACCAGTGAAGTCAGCCAGTTGCCCGCCGCCAAACAGGAGGCTCAACAATGAGCACGCAACCGAACCACTTCGCGCCGCTGGCGCGACTGCTGCATTGGCTGATGGCGCTGATGATCATTGCCATGCTGTTTATCGGCGCGGGCATGGTCGCTTCCGTCTCGGAGCGTCATGAGTGGCTGATCCATCTGCACAAGCCGTTGGGCATCGCCATTCTGTTGCTGGTGATCGTGCGCCTTGTTGTGCGCTTTTCTACCCGACAACCACCGCTGCCGGCGGACTTGCCCGGTTGGCAGGTGCTGGCGGCCAAGGCTTCGCATGTGTTGCTGTACGCCTTGATGTTTATCCTGCCGTTGCTCGGCTGGGCGATGATTTCGGCGGCGGGCGACCCGGTGATGCTCAGCAGTTCGTTGCAGTTGCCGTCGATCGTCCCGGCCAACGCACAGGTGTTTGCGTTCCTGCGCAAGGCGCACGGGTATCTGGCGTATCTGTTGTTTCTGACCGTGCTGCTGCATCTGGCGGCGGCGTTGTTTCACGCGTGGGTGCGCCGCGACGACGTGCTCGACAGCATGTTGCGGGGCAAGGATCACGGTTAACCGGCTTGCGTGGCGCATCGTGCGGATGCGCCACTTTTCAGCGTCAGCCACCAGTATCCCAACGCCACGGCATTGATCCCCGCACCCAACAGGCACACCCCGAGCCACCCGGCCCAGGCGTACATCGCCGTCGAACCGATCGAACCCAGCGCGCTGCCAATCGAATAGAACAGCATGTAACCGGCGGTGAGGCGGCTTTGCGCTTCGGGGCGCACGCTGTAGATCATGCTTTGGCTGGTTACGTGCACGGCTTGCAAGCCAAGATCGAGGGTAATCACGCCCAGCAACAAGGCCCACAACGAGGATTGAGTCAGTGCGATCGGCACCCAGGAGGCCAGCATCAACAACAATGACAAACCGCTGGCCCACTGGCCCCAGCCGCGATCGGCCAGATGCCCGGCACGTGCGGCGGCCAGTGCTCCGGCGGCGCCGGCCAGTCCGAACAAGCCGATTTGCGTGTGGGACAACGACAGCGGCGGGGCGCTCAGCGGCAACACCATAGGCGTCCACAGCACCATGGCACTGGCGAAGGTCAGCAGCGCAAGCACCGCCCGATGACGTAACACCGCTTCCTCCTTGAACAACGTGAACACCGAGCCGAGCAACGCAATGTAGGAACTGGCCGGTTGCGTGTCCTCGTGTTTCGGCAGCACACGCAACAGCAGCAACGCCATCATCAGGGTCAACCCTGCCGACACCAGATAGATCGAGCGCCAACCCGCCAGATCAGCCATGCCGCCTGCCACCGTCCGCGCCAGCAGGATGCCGACGACGATGCCGCTGGTGACCACGCCGACCACACGCCCACGCTGCGCCGGGATGGCCAATGTCGCGGCGTAGGCCACCAACACTTGTGTGACCACCGCCAACAACCCGGTCAACGTCATCCCGATCAACAACCAGGTACTGTTCGAGGCTAACGCGATCATCAACAACGCCAGCGCCGACAGCAGGGTTTGCGTGACGATCAGGCGTCGGCGGTTCAGCAGATCACCGAGCGGCACCAGCAACAACAATCCGACGCCGTAACCGACCTGGGTGAGAGTGACGACGATGCCGATGGTCGCGGGGTCCATGGCAAACGCCTCGGCCATCGCATCAAGCAAGGGTTGTGCGTAATACACATTGCCGACGGCCAGTCCGCAGGCGATGGCGAACAGCAACACGACGCCGCTGCTGAGATTTGTTTGAGTGGGCTTCATGCCGGGCTCCTAAGGTGGTTTCTAAATAAAACCAGTTGTACGGTAAGCAAGCCGGTTTTATATTGCAACCACATTTGTTTTCGAGAGCGCACTCATGGCCAAGCGTACAAGCATGGAAAGCGCCGAATGCCCGGTGGCCCGTTCACTGGATGCCATCGGCGATTGGTGGTCGTTGTTGATCGTGCGCGATGCGTTCGACGGTCTTCGCCGGTTTGGTGAGTTCCAGCGCAATCTGGGGATGGCGAAGAACATTCTCTCGGCACGATTGCGCACGCTGGTGAGCCACGGGATTTTCGATCTGGTGCCGGCGTCGGATGGCAGCGCATATCAGGAATACGTACTGACGGAGAAGGGCAAAGGCCTGTTCCCGCTGATCATCGGATTGCGGCAGTGGGGCGAGGCGTTTTTCTATGAGGACGGGGAGACACACTCGCGGGTGGTCGACCGAGACCACGGTCGACCGGTGCGGCCATTGGAATTGCGCGCCGAGGACGGGCGATTGTTGGGGCCGGAGGATTGTGTGCGAGTGGCGGCCGAATAAAGCGTGGCTGCATGCCCGGCATGCAGCAGTTGTGGAGGATCAGCGCAAGGTATCGACCATGTCCGCCGCGGTCGTCAGTACATCCTTGCCCAATTGCTTCGAACGTTTGCCGGACCAGCCAGTCAGCGCATTCGGCGCATCGTTGTTGTCCTTGAACGGCATCTCCAGGGTCAATGACAGGCAGTCGAATTTCTGACCGACGCTGTTGCACGCCAGGGTCATGTTGGCTTTACCCGGCTCGTCGCGGGTGTAGCCGTGTTTGGTCTGGAAGTCTTTGGTCAGGTGCTTCAGATGACTGCGGAAATGCTCCTCGAGTTTTTCGATTCGCGGGGTGTAGCCTGGGTTGCCCTCGCAGCCGGCGGTGAACACGTAGGGGATTTCTTCATCGCCATGGACGTCGATAAACAGGTCGACGCCGTACTTTTCCATTTGTTGCTGGACGAAAAAGACTTCCGGGCTGATCTCCGGGCTGGCGCTTTGCCAGGCGCGATTGAGGTCCTGACCCATGGCGTTGGTGCGCAGGTGACCGTGAAAGGCACCGTCCGGGTTCATGTTCGGCACCAGGTACAGGTCGGCGCTGGCCAGCAGTTTATTCAGCACTGGATCGTCGTGTCTTTCCAGGCGTTCAATCACGCCTTCCATGAACCACTCGGCCATGTGCTCGCCGGGGTGTTGCTGGGCAATGATCCAGACCTTGCGCTGGCCTTCGGCGCCGGTGCCCTTGCGCAGCAGCTGAATGTCACGACCTTCGACACTCTTGCCGGTGGCCAACAGTTCGGTGCCGGCCTTGGTCAGCGCCTGCTCGATCAACCAGTCATGGCGGCCACGGCTGTAGGGTTCGAAATAGGCAAACCAGGCGTGAGTCGCGGTGGCTTCAAGGCTGAAACGCAGGCAGTCACCTTCGAAGATAGTCGGCACCCGGAACCAGTTGACGTGGTCGTAAGACGCCACTGCCTGATAGCCATCCCAGGCTTTGTTGTACGAGGACCTGCTGGCATTGTTCAGACGAAACCAGTGTTCCTGCCCGACGTGCAAACCGCTGGCCTTGAAGTGAAACCACTGAAAATGCTGGCTGCGGGTGTCTGGCTTGATGGCCAGCAGGGCTTGCAACGGATTGCTGATGTCCAGCACTTCAATGTTGCCGCTGTCGAAGTTGGCGCTGATGTCGAAAGAAGATTTGGCCACGGTCATAGTCGATTCCTGAATATGATTTTTATGGCTGATACTCTACACGCTGGGAAGGGAAAAACCGGGAGAAATTGCGGGGTAAAAGGGGGGGCGTCCTCCTTGACGCAGTCGCAGCTTAGAGACTGTGCGATTGATTCTCAAGTGCTATTTTTCGTGAGTTTGGCCCAATGTTGCCGGGCTTCTCTTGCCAACAGATATTCTTTTGATATTATCCGCGCCATCGAATTTGTAGCACCAAAGACTTCATTAGCCTGAAGGTAAAGCCAGAATAACTGGCAAAAAAAAGACCCGGCAAAAAGCCGGGTCAAAAACCGTGATTAGCCTGATGAGGAGATAGTCCAGGAGACCGACCTAAGGTCACTTGGACAATCGACTGATCTTGCGATCAGCCGAGTGCAATAATAATCATTCTCGTTTGCAAGTCAAACGATTTTATCTGCGCGATTGGAAAATTCTTTCCCGCGCCCTGCCCAATAGACCTTGCCTGCCTTATCCGTGATGATCCCCGTCCAGGGATCGATCCAGCAACGCCTTGGCCATATCGATCATATGCACCGTTGAAAACGCCAGGTCCCGGTGGACGCCCTGCAGGTTGTTCGCCGATTCGTAGGCCGTGGCGGCAGCGCAGCGCAACAGGTCTGAAGCGCGCACCAAGGCTTCCTCGCTGCTGACATTGCGGTTCACATCAAAAAATCGCTCTTGTTCCACCTCTTCGGACACAGCTGGTTTCAAGTAATAGTCCAGGGCGCGCTGCGCGGCGGCCGACCCTTTTGGCGAGGTGAGGGAGGTGTCGATCTGCATGTCTGGCAAGTCATTGCTGGGGATGGTCATGGCGATTGCAAAGCTCCGTGTTAGATTCAAATCCGTGATCCAATCGTAGTACGAACTGTATTTGTGACGAAAATTTAAATACTACAAGTTGTGTTTTGTTGGCCGGAGGCGCCCACGTATCGTGCCGCACATGGATAAATGGATTGAATTGGTCAAGGCCAAAATGAGTGAACTCAAAGTCACTCAAGAAATACTCGCCGACCGCTTGGGGATGTCCCAGGGCGGCGTCGGTCATTGGCTGAACAAACGTCGCCAACCCGGCATCGATGACATGAACCGCGTGTTGCATGCACTGGGCATGGAGTTTCTCGAGGTGGCGCTGGTGATCCGGGAACCGGACACCGCGAAGGAGGAGAGCCAGGATCTGGTGCGAAAGTACAACCCGTACTTCCGTTACCCGGTCAGCGACTGGCGCGAATCCTGCGAGGTGCGCGACGGCGAGCCGACGGTCTATGACAAGGCGCGATTCGAACTGACCGACTACCACGCTCAGGGCGCGGCGTTCTGGTTGACCGTGGTGGGCGATGCGATGACTGCACCGAGCGGCGTCAGTATTGCCGAGGGCATGATGATTCTCGTGGACCCGGCCATTGTGCCGGAGTCCGGAAAACTGGTGATCGCGCAATGGCCGGACAGCACTGAAGCGACGTTCCGCAAACTGATCGAAGAGGGCGGGCAGCGTTACCTGGTCCCGCTCAATCCGACGTATCCGAAAGCCCTTTACACCGAAGCCTGCCGAATCATCGGCGTAGTGGTTCAGGCAACGGCGAGGTTCTGATCAGATCGGTCCTCGCAACGCGTAGGACCGATCCTGATTTCACGCTTCTTCCAGTTCGACCAACGCACTGCCTTCGCTGACCATCTCGCCTTCCTGGCAATACAGCGCCTTGATCACCCCGGCGTGTGGCGCACGAATGCTGTGCTCCATCTTCATCGCCTCCAGCACCACCAGTTGCGCCCCGGCTTCGACCGTTTGCCCGGCTTCCACCAGTACCCGCACGATGCTGCCGTTCATGGGCGCCGTGAGTCCGCCCTGATGGCTGTGACTGGCTTCGACGGCGCTGATCGGGTCGTAGGCCTCGATGCGGCGCAATTCACCTTCCCATTGCAGATACACCACGTCGCCGCGACGGATTGCCCGATGCTGGCGGCGCACGCCGTTGTGTTCGGTCAGCAGTTGCTCGCCCGTGAGCTGCGCCGATTGGGTAGCGCCCAACGTCAGCGCGCGGTCCTGGCCTTCGCAGCTCAAATGCAGGGTGATTTCTTTTGGCAATCCGGCACGGAATCCATTGCCGATGCCCCAAGGCGAACTCGGGTCATCAGCGCGGGGCGTGCCCGGTTGGCTTTGGGAAAACGCTTGCGCCGCGGCTTGCCAGAATTCATCACTGAGTTCCGAAGGCTCTGGCAGCAGTTGCTCCTGATAACGCGGAATAAACCCGGTATCCAGTTCGGCTGCCGCAAACGCAGGATGGCCAATGATGCGGCGCAGAAAGTTGATGTTGGTCTTGAGCCCGCCAATTGCGAACTCATCGAGCATGCTCAACAAACGCAGGCGCGCCTGTTCGCGATCCTCGCCCCAGGCAATCAACTTGCCAAGCATCGGGTCGTAGAATGGCGAAATCTCATCGCCTTCTTCAACACCGCTGTCGACCCGACGACCCGGACCGTCAGCCGATTCACGGTACAACTCCAGTCGCCCGGTGGCTGGCAGGAAATCATTGCCCGGGTCTTCGGCATACAGCCGCACTTCGATCGCATGGCCGATCAGGGGCACTTGATCCTGAGTCATCGGCAGCGCTTCGCCACGCGCCACGCGAATCTGCCAGGCGACCAGATCGAGACCGGTGATGGCTTCGGTAACCGGGTGTTCGACCTGCAGCCGCGTGTTCATCTCCATGAAGAAGAACTCACCGCGCGCATCCAGCAAGAACTCCACGGTGCCGGCACCGACATAACCGATGGCCTGCGCCGAACGCACGGCGGCTTCGCCCATGGCGCAACGCAGTTCCGGGCTCAAGCCCGGTGCGGGGGCTTCTTCGACGACTTTCTGGTGCCGACGCTGAATCGAGCAATCCCGCTCGTTGAGGTACAGGCAGTTGCCATGCTGGTCGGCGAAGATCTGGATTTCCACGTGGCGCGGCTTCAGCAAATACTTTTCGACCAGCATCCGCGAATCGCCGAACGAGGATTGCGCCTCACGCTGAGCCGAGGCCAGGGCTTCGGCCAGTTGGCTGACGTCCTCGACCACTTTCATGCCTTTGCCGCCACCGCCCGCCGTTGCCTTGAGCAACACCGGATAACCGATGCGTTCGCACGCGTCGCGGAAGGTGTCGAGGTCCTGAGCTTCGCCGTGATAACCGGGCACCAGTGGCACGCCAGCGGTTTCCATCAAGCCTTTGGCGGCGGATTTGCTGCCCATGGCATCAATGGCCGAGGCGGGCGGCCCGAGGAAGATCAGCCCCGCTGCTTCGATCGCACGGGCGAACCCGGCGTTTTCCGACAAAAATCCATAACCGGGATGAATCGCTTGTGCGCCACTGGCCTTGGCAGCAGCGATCAGTTTGTCGATTTGCAGGTAACTGTCGGCGGCTTTGCTGCCACCGAGGTCGACACGGATGTCCGCTTCACGGCTGTGCCGGGCTTCGCGGTCGGTGGCACTGTGCACAGCGACGGTGGTCAGGCCCAGGGCCTTGGCGGTGCGCATGACCCGGCAAGCGATTTCGCCACGGTTGGCCACCAGCAGAGAGGTAATGACAGGTGCGCTCATCAACGCGGCTCCTTGGGGGTGGTTTCGGCCTGCCAGCTCGGCGGACGTTTTTGCAGAAAGGCGCGCAGGCCTTCCTGGCCTTCGGGGCTGACGCGAATGCGGGCGATGGCGTTTTCGGTGTAGCGGCGCAGCGCCGGGGTCAGCGCACCATTACCCACTTCACGCAGCAAGTCCTTGCTGACGCGCATGGCTGCCGGGCTGTTGAGCAGCAGGTTGTCGATCCATTGCTCGACTTTCTGTTCCAGCTCATTGATTGGATAGCTCTCCGACAACAAGCCGATTTCGCGAGCGCGTTGCCCACCGAAGCGCTCGGCGGTCAGGGCATAACGACGTGCCGCGCGTTCGCCGATGGCTTGCACCACGAACGGGCTGATCACCGCCGGTGCCAGGCCGATGCGCACTTCCGACAGACAGAACTGCGCATCATCGGCGCCAATCGCCATGTCACAGCAACTGATGAGGCCCAGCGCGCCGCCGAACGCAGCGCCTTGCACCACGGCCAGCGTCGGGATTTTCAGCTTGGCCAGGTTGTACATCAACTCCGCCAGTTCCCGGGCGTCATCCAGATTGGTCTGGTAATCGAGTTCGGCTGATTGCTGCATCCACGCCAGGTCGGCGCCAGCGCTGAAATGCTTGCCGCGTCCGCGCACCAGTAAAAAGCGCAGGCTGGCGTCGGTCGAGACCTTGTCCAGCGCGAGGATCAGTTCACGGATCATCTCGGCATTGAACGCGTTGTTCTTTTCTTCCCGGCTGAGCCACAGGGTCGCAAAACCCCGTGGGTCGGTCTGCAGCTCGAGGGTGTTGAAGTCGCTCATGAGGTTCTCCCGATCACATCCGGAACACGCCGAAGCGGCTCGGTTCGATTGGCGCGTTCAGCGACGCGGACAAGGCCAGGGCCAATACATCGCGGGTCTGCGCGGGGTCAATGACGCCGTCGTCCCACAGCCGTGCACTGGAGTAGTACGGGTGGCCCTGTTCTTCGTATTGATCGAGGATCGGCTGCTTGATTTCGGCTTCCTGCTCGGCGCTGAAACCCTGGCCACTGCGCTCGGCTTGCTCGCGTTTGACCTGCACCAAAACCCCCGCGGCTTGCTCGGCGCCCATCACACCGATTCGTGCGTTCGGCCACATCCACAGGAAACGTGGATCGTAGGCCCGTCCGCACATGCCGTAGTTACCGGCGCCGAAGCTGCCGCCGATGATCACGGTGAATTTCGGCACCTTGGCGCACGCCACGGCGGTCACCAGTTTTGCACCGTGCTTGGCGATGCCGCCGGCTTCGTATTTCTGGCCGACCATGAAACCGGTGATGTTTTGCAGGAACAGCAGCGGAATACCGCGCTGACACGCGAGTTCGATGAAGTGCGCGCCTTTCTGCGCAGCCTCGGCGAAGAGGATGCCGTTGTTGGCGAGGATCGCGATCGGGTAACCGTGCAAGTGAGCAAAGCCGCACACCAGCGTAGTCCCGAACAGGGCCTTGAATTCGTCGAACAGCGAACCGTCCACCAGCCGTGCGATCACTTCGCGCACGTCGAACGGCTGCTTGGCGTCGGCCGAGACCACGCCATACAACTCGTCGCTGCTGTAGAGCGGGGCGATGGGCGTGCGTTGTTGCAGTTCGCCGAGCTTGCGCCAGTTGAGGTTGGCGATGCTGCGTCGGGCAATGGCCAGGGCGTGCTCATCGCTCTCGGCATAATGGTCGGCGACTCCGGAAATCTTGCAGTGCACATCGGCACCGCCCAAGTCTTCGGCGCTGACCACTTCACCGGTCGCGGCTTTCACCAGCGGCGGGCCGGCGAGGAAAATCGTTGCCTGATTGCGCACCATAATCGCTTCGTCGGCCATGGCTGGCACGTAGGCGCCGCCGGCGGTGCAGGAACCCATGACCACCGCAATTTGCGGAATGCCCATGGCGCTCATGTTGGCCTGGTTGAAGAAGATCCGCCCGAAATGCTCGCGGTCGGGGAACACTTCATCCTGACGCGGCAGGTTGGCGCCGCCGGAGTCCACCAGGTAGATGCACGGCAAACGGTTCTGCTGAGCGATGGTCTGGGCGCGCAGGTGTTTTTTCACGGTCAGCGGGTAATACGAGCCGCCTTTCACCGTGGCATCGTTGGCCACGATCATGCACTCGACGCCTTCGACTCGGCCGATCCCGGCAATTACGCCCGCAGCGGGCACGTCTTCACCGTACACCGCGTAGGCCGCCAGTTGGCTGATTTCAAGGAACGGCGAGCCCGGATCGAGCAGGCGATTGATCCGCTCGCGCGGTAGCAATTTGCCCCGCGAGGTGTGGCGTTCTTGCGCCTTCGGGCCGCCACCTTGCTGCACTTGCGCGAGCAGGGTGTGCAGGGCGTCGACCTGAGTGAGCATCGCCGCGCTGTTGGCGGCGAACTCCGCCGAACGGGGGTTGAGCTGGGTATGCAGGATAGCCATGGACAACTCCGTTTAGCGGGTTTCGTTGAACAGTTCGCGACCGATCAGCATGCGACGGATCTCACTGGTGCCAGCGCCGATTTCGTACAGCTTGGCGTCACGCAGCAGACGACCGGCCGGGAATTCATTGATGTACCCGTTGCCGCCGAGAATCTGGATCGCGTCGAGGGCCATTTGTGTGGCGCGCTCGGCGCTGTAGAGGATTACGCCCGCCGCGTCTTTACGCGTGGTTTCGCCGCGTTCGCAAGCCAGGGCCACGGCGTAGAGGTAGGCGCGGCTGGCGTTGAGTTGGGTGTACATGTCGGCGACTTTGCCCTGGATCAGCTGGAATTCGCCGATGCTCTGGCCGAACTGCTTGCGATCGTGGATGTAGGGAACGATCAGGTCCATACAGGATTGCATGATCCCGGTCGGGCCGCCGGACAGGACAACGCGCTCGTAGTCGAGGCCGCTCATCAGGACTTTCACGCCACCGTTGAGCACACCGAGGATGTTTTCTTCCGGCACTTCGACGTCATCGAAGAACAGCTCGCAGGTGTTGGAACCGCGCATGCCGAGCTTGTCGAACTTGTTGCTGCGGCTGAAGCCTTTGGAATCACGTTCAACGATAAACGCGGTGATGCCGTGAGGGCCTTTTTCCAGGTCGGTCTTGGCGTAGATCACGTAGGTGTTGGCGTCGGGGCCGTTGGTGATCCAGGTTTTGCTGCCGTTGAGCACGTAGTGATCGCCGCGTTTATCGGCGCGCAGTTTCATCGAAACCACGTCGGAACCGGCGTTCGGTTCGCTCATGGCCAGAGCGCCGATGTGCTCGCCGCTGATCAGTTTTGGCAGGTATTTGCTTTTCTGTTCGTGATTGCCGTTGCGGTTGATCTGGTTCACGCAGAGGTTGGAGTGCGCGCCGTAGGACAAGGCGACCGACGCCGAGCCACGGCTGATTTCTTCCATGATCACCACGTGCGCCAGGTAACCCAGGCCAGCACCACCGTATTCTTCCGGCACGGTAACGCCGAGCAGGCCCATGTCGCCGAACTTGCGCCACAGGTCGGCGGGGAACAGGTTGTCGATGTCGATCTGAGCGGCGCGCGGGGCGATCTCTTTGGCGACGAAGGACTGAACCTGATCGCGCAGCATGTCGATGGTTTCACCGAGGGCAAAGTTCAGGGATGGGTAGCTCATGGGTCACCTTTTGGCTTTTTTGTAGGGTGGGGAGGGCCGTGATGTGGTTCTCACCTTTACGTTAACGTAAGCCTGTGACGAATGGCTGTCAATCACCCTTTACGTTAACGTCAACTTGAGCGAGAGTAGAGCCAGTTCATAGTAAGGCGAGCCAACCCTGTGGGAGCGGGCCCGCCGTAACACCCACTAATAAAGACAATAGGGGTCGTCATGGATCAACCCAGTGCAAGCCCGCAGCGCAGCTATTCCCGTGGTTCTCAGGACAAAGCCTTGTTGGCGATGACCATCGGTCAGGCATTTGATAACACCGTCGCCCGTTATCCGACGGGCGAGGCGCTGGTCGTGCGCCATCAACAGTTGCGCTACACCTGGCAGCAACTGTCCGACGCCGTCGACCTGCATGCCCGGGCACTGCTCGCGCTGGGCTTGCAGACCGGTGATCGGCTCGGCATCTGGGCGCCGAATTGCGCACAGTGGTGCATCAGCCAGTTCGCCAGCGCGAAGATCGGCGTGATCCTGGTCAACATCAACCCGGCGTATCGCAGCTCCGAACTCGAATACGTGTTGAAGCAGTCGGGCTGCCAATGGCTGGTCTGCGCGGGTGCGTTCAAGACTTCCAATTACCATGCGATGCTGCAAGGTCTGGTGCCAGAGCTGGCGGAGCAATCCATCGGCCAGTTGCACAGCGAGCGACTGCCGGACTTGCGTGGCGTGATCAGTCTGGATGCGCAGCCGCCCTCGGGTTTCCTGCCGTGGTCACAGTTGACTGATCTGGCCGGTAGCGTGTCCGCCGGGCAGTTGCGTGAGCGTCAGGACAGCCTGCATTTCGATCAGGCCGTGAACATTCAATACACCTCCGGCACTACCGGTTTTCCGAAGGGCGCGACCCTCAGCCACTACAACATTCTCAACAACGGTTACATGGTTGGCGAAAGTCTCGGCCTGAGCGCTGATGATCGGCTGGTGATCCCGGTGCCGCTGTATCACTGTTTCGGCATGGTCATGGGCAACCTCGGCTGCATCACCCACGGCAGCACCATGATTTACCCCAATGACGCTTTCGATCCGTTATTGACCCTGACCACCGTCGCCGAAGAAAAGGCCACCGCGCTGTATGGTGTGCCGACCATGTTCATTGCCATGCTCGATCAACCGCAGCGTGCGGAATTCGATCTGTCGAGCCTGCGCACCGGGATCATGGCTGGTGCGACCTGTCCGATCGAAGTGATGCGTCGGGTGATCAGCGAAATGCACATGAATGAAGTGCAGATTGCCTACGGCATGACGGAAACAAGTCCGGTGTCGTTGCAGACCGGTCCTTCAGACGAGCTGGAAGTGCGCGTCACCACGGTCGGCCGCACCCAGCCGCAGCTTGAAAGCAAAATCATCGACGAAGCGGGCAACCTGGTGCCGCGCGGTACCATCGGCGAGCTCTGCACCCGTGGCTACAGCGTGATGCTCGGCTACTGGAACAACCCGCAAGGCACCGCCGAAGCCATCGATCAGGCCGGTTGGATGCACACCGGTGATCTGGCGAGCATGAACGATGAAGGCTACGTGTGCATTGCCGGACGCAATAAGGACATGATCATCCGCGGTGGTGAGAATATTTACCCGCGGGAGCTTGAAGAGTTCTTCTTTACCCACCCGGCGGTGGCGGACGTGCAAGTGATCGGTATCCCGTGTTCGCGTTATGGCGAAGAAATCGTCGCCTGGATCAAATTCCACCCCGGTCACAGTGCTACCGAGCAAGAGCTGCAAACCTGGTGCAAGGAGCGCATCGCGCACTTCAAGACACCGCGTCACTTCAAGTTTGTGGAAGAGTTTCCGATGACCGTGACCGGCAAGATCCAGAAATTCCGGATGCGCGAGATCAGCATCGAGGAGTTGAGCGGAAAGCAGGTCTGACAAATTCGCCCTTGTGGGAGCCAGCAGGCTGGCACCCACAAGGGCGGCGTTGAAAACCTGAATTGCAGAAAGCACAAAGGGGAGCCGAAGCTCCCCTTTAATTTTGTCGTTGCGCGTGCTCTTTTTTTATTATTGAGGGACGGTCTGTTTTTGTTTTTGGTAACCGTGACCCTTTACCGCTGTTTTTGTCGATCCCCATCCGGGATCAAGAGCAAACGTATTTTTTTGAGCGCTGATCTACTTTTTCGCTAAGCGATCCAACCAGTTCGGGAGCTACCTGAAGGTAGTTTTATTGTTCTCTGCCCGGTTGCGGGTTACTCCGAAAAGCACCCTGAAAAGCACACCTTCTCCAAAAAAATCTGTTAGCTGCGTCTCTGCCGTGTTGTTCTTGTTATGTCAGAGTCGTTACGTCTTATTTTTATTGGTTTGCTGCTTTTTATTCTTGTTATGCCATAGAGATAGCAGAAGCCGTGCCAACTTTTAAAAACCCTTTAAAATCAATGGCTTGATTTTTCTTAGGGTTTTTCTGTCAGGTAAAACCCTACAATTTGTTTCCGTGTTACTCGCTTGTCCCCCACGTTCCAGACGTTGCGGTAACACCTGGACACATCAGCGCACTCACTGCGCGCTGCGCGCCTTGGCCACGCGCGAACCGGTAGGGCGCCCCAGCACCGTGCAAATCTGCTGGCCGGCCAGAATCAAGGCGTCCAGGTCGATACCCGTTTCGATCCCGAGGCCATTGAGCAGGTAAACCACGTCTTCGGTGGCGACGTTACCGCTGGCGCCTTTGGCGTAGGGGCAGCCGCCGAGGCCGGCGATGGAACTGTCAAACACCGAAATCCCTTCGAGCAGGCTGGCGTAGATGTTGGCCATGGCCTGGCCATAGGTGTCGTGGAAGTGACCCGCCAGTTTTTCCCGTGGCACGTCGGCCGAGACCACCTCGAACATTTTGCGCGTGGCGCTCGCCGTGCCGGTGCCGATGGTGTCCCCCAGCGAGACTTCGTAGCAGCCCATGGCATAGAGCTCGCGGGCGACCCGGGCAACTTGCTCGGGTTTGACGTGACCTTCATAAGGGCAGCCCAGCACACAGGACACATAACCGCGAACGCTGACGCCGTGCTGCCTGGCGGCTTCCATGATCGGCGCAAAGCGCTCCAGGCTTTCGCTGATCGAGCAATTGATGTTGCGCTGGGAAAACGCTTCGGACGCTGCGGCGAACACGGCGACTTCCGTTACCCCGGCGGCGATCGCATCTTCAAACCCGCGCAGGTTGGGGGCGAGGGCGCCGTAGGTCACGCCCGGTTTGCGCTGGATTTGCGCGAAGACCTCGGCGGATCCGGCCATTTGCGGCACCCATTTGGGCGAAACGAAACTGCCGACTTCTATATAGCCGAGGCCGGCAGCGGTCAACGCGTCGACCAATTGAACCTTGTCGGCAACGCTGATTGGTTGAGCTTCGTTTTGCAGACCGTCGCGGGGGCCGACTTCGACCAGGCGTACGTGGGAAGGAAGGGACATGGGAATCGACCTGTGCTGATTGTCTGAATGTCGTGATAAACCTATGGGAGCGAGCTTGCTCGCGATTGCGGTAGCACCTCAACACCGATGTCGACTGACCCGGCGCCATCGCGAGCAAGCTTGCTCCTACAGGACCGGCTGGCTTTTCATCGTCTGTTCCAGTGCCTGGGTGCAGCGCTCTTGCGCGGTGTCCAGTTCCAGCTTCATCTGCTCGATGTCGAGCATCTGCTGCTCCAGCTGTTCGCGGCGCTCGGCGATTTTGTTCAGCATGGTTTGCAGCTGTTTCTGATTGCCGCCGGTGGGATCGTAGAGTTCGATCAGCTCGCGACATTCGGCGAGCGAGAAACCAATGCGCTTGCCCCGCAGGATCAGTTTCAGGCTGACCTTGTCACGGGGCGAATAGATGCGTTCCTGACCGCGTCGCTCGGGGCTGAGCAGGCCTTGCTCTTCATAGAAGCGAATGGCCCGCGTGGTGATGTCGAGCTCGCGGGCGAGGTCGGAAATGCTATAGGTCTGGCTGCTCATGGCTGCTCTCGAAAAAGGTCATGGCGCTAAGCTAAAGGCAGGTTGACGTTTACGTCAAGGGGCGTCGATCGTTGGTGTTCTTGCGGGCCTCTCCGCGAGCAAGCCCGCTCCCAGATTTGACCGAGTTCCTTCAGAACGAATGCGGTTGAATGTGGGAGCGGGCTTGCTCACGAAGGCGGCGCCAGGGTCTAACGTCCTACACCTTATCAAGCTTCTTCTCATGCGCCGTCACTTGCTGGCACAGCTCGATCATCTGCTCACGCATCCAGCGGTTGGCCGGGTCCTGGTCGGTGCTTTCGTGCCAGTAAAGGTGAGTCTCCACCGGCGGCACATCGTTGACTGGCAGGTTCACCGAGTACAAATCATGGCGGCGGGCGAAACGCTCCGGCACGGTCATGACCATGTCGGTCTGCTGCAACACCTGCGACGCCATCAAGTAATGCTGGGAGCGCAGGGCAATCTTGCGCTGGATGCCCATCTTGCCCAGGGCCAGGTCGACATGACCCAGACCGCTGCGGCGGCTGGAAATATGGATGTGCGTCAGCGACAGGTAGTCATCGAGGGTGAATTTTTCCTTGGTCGCCAGCGGATGGCCCTTGCGCATGGCGCACACGTAACGGTCTTCCATCAACTTGACGTGACGCACTTGCGGGTCGGTGTTGAGCGGTGCATCCACCGCAAAGTCCAGACGCCCGGCCGCCAGTTCCTTGGTGGTCTCGCGGCGCTTGGACAGGAAGCTTTCGATGATTACCGTCGGCGCCAGGCGGCGCAGGCGCTGGAACAAGGGCGGCAGGATCACCGCTTCGGTGAGGTCGGTCATGCTGATGCGATACGTCTTGACCGCCTGCAACGGGTTGAAGATGCGGCTTTCCTGCACCGACACCCGCAGCAGCGAGAGTGCGTTGCGTACCGGGCCGATGATGTTTTGCGCCATCGGCGTTGGCACCATGCCTTGGGCCGTACGCACGAACAACGGATCGTTGAACGTCTCGCGCAGGCGTGCCAGAGCGTTCGAAACGGCCGGTTGAGTAATGCCGACAATCTGTCCGGCGCGGGTCAGGTTGGCTTCGGTGTAGATCGCGTCGAAGACGATGAAAAGGTTGAGGTCGACCTTGCTCAGATTCATTGCGCTGCACTCTTATTGTTGGTTCTCAATCAGCCGATCATATATCGGTGATGAATGTTAATACACGCCGAGAATAGGCTAGGTAAATTTTCGTAGCTGTTCTAGCATCGATTGCATGACCTAAACAACCTCCCCCCAGAAGGTAGCTGCTCATGGATTTCGCTTATTCGCCCAAGGTGCAAGAACTGCGTGAGCGCGTGACCGCGTTCATGGACACCTACGTTTATCCCGCCGAAGCCGTGTTCGAGCGCCAGGTTGCCGAGGGTGACCGTTGGCAGCCGACTGCGATCATGGAAGAACTGAAACTCAAGGCCAAGGCCGAAGGCCTGTGGAATTTGTTTCTGCCTGAGTCCGAACTCGGCGCCGGCCTGACCAACCTCGAATACGCGCCATTGGCAGAAATCATGGGTCGCTCGCTGCTGGGGCCTGAGCCGTTCAACTGCTCGGCGCCCGACACCGGCAACATGGAAGTGCTGGTGCGCTACGCCAACGAAGAACAGAAGCAACGCTGGCTCGAACCGCTGCTGCGCGGCGAGATCCGCTCGGCGTTCGCCATGACCGAGCCGGACGTGGCGTCCTCCGACGCCACCAATATGGCCGCCCGCGCCGTGCGTGACGGTGACGAGTGGGTGATCAACGGCAAGAAATGGTGGACCTCGGGTGCCTGCGATCCGCGCTGCAAGATTCTGATCTTCATGGGCCTGAGCAATCCCGACGCGCCGCGCCACGCTCAGCATTCGATGATTCTGGTGCCGGTGGATGCTCCTGGCGTGAAGATCGTCCGTCCGCTGCCGGTGTTCGGTTACGACGACGCGCCGCACGGACACGCCGAAGTGCTGTTCGAAAACGTCCGGGTGCCGTACGAAAACGTCCTGTTGGGTGAAGGACGCGGCTTTGAAATCGCTCAAGGTCGCCTTGGCCCGGGCCGGATTCATCACTGCATGCGTTCGATCGGCATGGCCGAGCGTGCACTGGAACTGATGTGCAAACGCGCGGTAAACCGCACCGCGTTCGGCAAACCGTTGGCGCGTCTGGGCGGCAACATCGACAAAATCGCCGACTCGCGGATGGAGATCGACATGGCGCGCCTGCTGACCTTGAAAGCGGCGTACATGATGGACACCGTCGGCAACAAAGTGGCGAAGAGCGAAATCGCGCAGATCAAGGTTGTGGCACCGAACGTGGCGTTGCGGGTCATCGACCGGGCGATCCAGATCCATGGCGGGGCAGGGGTTTCCAACGATTTCCCGCTGGCCTACATGTATGCCATGCAGCGCACGCTGCGCCTGGCCGACGGCCCGGACGAAGTGCACCGAGCGGCGATCGGCAAGTTCGAGATCGGCAAATACGTGCCAAAGGAAATGCTGCGCAGCAGCTAAGACCGTTTTGTTGCGGGCCGGATGGCGGCCCGCGATGACGTCATCCTTCTATAGAAGGCAGCCCGAAAAAGGCCCGCGCACACGCGGTGCTGTGGGCGGCCAGGTCGTCCTCGCTTTCCCCGCGATGCAATGCCACTTCCCGCAACACTTCCGTCAGATACGCCGGCTCGTTGCGACCATTTTTCGGCTTGGGCCGCAAAGTGCGCGGTAGCAGATACGGCGCATCACTCTCCAGCATCAATCGCCCGCGTTTGATTTCTTTCACCAACGGATGCAAATGCGTGCCCCGACGCTCATCGCAAATCCAACCGGTGATGCCGATGTGCAAGTCCAGGTCGAGGTAGCTGAACAGCGCCTTCTTTTCGCCGGTGAAGCAATGCACCACGGCCGCAGGCAACTGATCTCGATAATCGCGGAGAATCTCCAAAAGTCGCTGACTGGCGTCCCGTTCATGGAGGAATACCGGCAGTTGCAACTCGATCGCCATCTCCAGGTGTTGTTCGAGGACTTTTTCCTGTTGCGGACGCGGCGAGAAATCGCGATTGAAATCCAGCCCGCATTCACCCACCGCCACTACGTTCGGCTCTCTGAGCAAACTGCGCAGACGCTGGGCGCTGTCCGCATTCCATTCGCTGGCCGAATGCGGGTGAATGCCGGCGGTGGCGAACAGCCGTTGCGCCGTCTCATCCCATTGCTGGCACAGTTCCAGCGCCTGTTCGCTGCCTTCGACACTGGTGCCGGTGATCACCAATTGGCAGACGCCGGCTGCGTAGGCGCGGTCGAGTACAGCCTGGTGTTTGTCGGCAAAACTGGGGTTGGTCAGGTTGACGCCGATATCGATGAGTTGCATGGTGCTACCTCGGACCAAAGGCCGGAAAGCATATCAGAGCTGTAGATTTATAAGAAAAGCCAAGAACTACAACGAGTTAAAGCTGTCTTTTGATGCCGCGAGACAGGCTGGGGTGGTCAGCGTGCCATCACTGTGCCAGTCTTTCGCACTTTGCCAGCGCTCAAGCGCTCTGTTTCTGTCGTTCGATTTCAACCGTTTTTTTGAAATCGGCCCAGTATTCTTTCCGGAGAGTGGATGACACGTCCCTCGATTTTGTTACTGCTGTGTGGTTCGTTGCTGTTGCCGATGCCGGCGGTTGCGCGGCTGGCCGGCCCGCTGCAAGCCGTACCGGCGGCCAAGGTGCGCGATCTGCAGGAAATCCGCAGCAGCCGGGTGCTGAAGGTGCTGGTTAACCAGAGCCGCAACAGCTCCGGCGAAGTCCAGGGCCAGGCCATCGGCGTCGAATATCATCGCCTGCGCGCCTTTGAGCAATACCTCAACGGTCATGCCCGTGACGGTCAGGAAGTGACGCTCAAGATCATTCCCAAAGCCAAGGATCAACTGCTCGGCGCGTTGCAGCGCGGGGAGGGTGATATGGTTGCGCCGGGCGAGTTGCTTGATCTGCAACCGGGCTACGCCGTCAGCACCAGCGAGCCGATTGCCCGCGACATTCCTCTGGTCCTGGTCGGCATCAAAGGGGAGAAGCGCTACACCCGTCTCGAACAACTTTCCGGTAAAACCCTGGCATTACCCACCGGCAGCGCCGCCGGGGACGCGATCAGTCAGATCAATCAAAAACTCGCCCTGCACAAACTGGCTCCGGTGAAGATCGAGTGGGTCGATCCGAGTCTGGCGGTCGAAGACGTGCTGGAAATGGTTCAGGGCGGGATCTTTCACTTGACCATTGTCGAGCAACCGATTGCCGAGCGCTGGGGCAAAATCCTGCCCAAGTTGCGCTTTGATCGGCAAGTGCTGATCAGCGAGCCGGGGGAAGAGTTCTGGTTCGTGCGCCGCGACGCGTCGATGCTGCGGGCGAGTATCGATCGCTTCCTGATTGGGTATAAAAAGCCTTCGGATCAGGATGCCGCGTTCCTGCGGATCTATCGTCGCCTGTATCAAGTGCACTATCCATTGGCCAAGGCTGATCGCCAACGTCTGGAAAAACTTCGGCCGGTGTTGCAGAAACACGCCAATGCCCAAGGCATGGACTGGTTGAATCTGGCGGCATTGGCATTCAAGGAATCCGCGCTGCAGCCCAGCGTGCGAAGCGGCGGTGGCCCCACTGGCCTGATGCAGATCACTCCGTCGGCGGCCCAGCGGGTGGGGGTCAACAACATTCAAGACCTCGATGCCAATGTGCAGGCCGGGGCTAAATACCTGGCGATGATTCGTCGCAAGTTTTTTGCCAGCCCCAAACTCAACGAGCGTGAGCGCATGGCGTTTGTGTTGGCGGCCTACAACATTGGGCCGGAGCGGGTTCAGGGCATGCGCGCCGAGGCGCGTCGGCGTGGCTTGAATCCCAATCAATGGTTCTTCCAGGTCGAGCGCATCGCCATGGAGCAGGTGGGAATGGGGCCCGTCAGCTATGTTAATAGCGTGAACAAGTATTACCTGGCGTTCGATCGGGAGCGGGAGTCGTTGGAGCCCCAGGGGCAGAAAGTTGCCTCACGAAAATGATCAACTAAACTGATTGTTATTGTGGATTTTTTGCGCTTTTAACATTTAATTTACTGATTAATATAGCGGCCAACCAACACATAAACACACAATGGATGACACAGCATGAGCTCACTGATCAACAAGGTACTGTTTACCCGCGCTGGCTACGGCCTGACTGTCCTGCGGATCTTCGTCGGCATCATCTTCGCTGCCCACGGCTCGCAGAAACTCTTCGGCGCCTTCGGCGGCTACGGTCTGGCGGGCACTGCGCAGTACATGGAAAGCATCGGCCTGGCTCCGGGTTACCTGATGGCCACGTTGGCCGGTGGTACCGAGTTCTTCGCCGGACTGGCCTTGATCATCGGTTTGCTGGTCCGCCCGGCGGCACTCGGTCTGACATTTCTGTCACTGGTCGCAATCTTCAGCGTGCATATCAGCCACGGCCTGTTCATGGCCAACAACGGTTATGAATTCGCCCTGGCCCTGCTCGGTGGCAGCATCGCGGTGCTGATCGAAGGCGCCGGCAAGCTGTCGGTCGACCGCGCCATCGCTGGCTGACCGCTCTGGCTCAACGAAAAGGCCCGCATTGCGCGGGCCTTTTTTGTTGCTCGGGATTCTTGACACTGCCGTGTCGGCTTCTCTAGGATGCTGCTCATGCGCCGATTTAAACAGCTACTTGCGGGGCGCCAGGTGACTGATTCAGTTGCCGATAGAAGCTTGAAACAGGCTTCGAAATACCGCTAAAGCGCTGGTTCGGTGTTGCCTCTCACCTGCCATGCAGACTTTTGAGGCAGAGACACGACACGATGAATGCACTAAGCCCCGTTGTACGCCCCGCGCCGATCACGGCACATCTGACCCAGCGCAATCCAAAAATCCTGCTTGGTGGCAAGCATCAGCCGACGCTTCTGCGTTACCTCGATGGCTGGCCACGTCGCACTGGTGGGCCAGCAGCCTTCCTGATCCAGTTTGTCGAAGACGGTGAGTCACTGGCGCGCTTTGCCAGTGACAGTTTTGACTTGGCGGTGATTCAATCCCCCGCCATCGAAGACGCACCCGAGATGATCAGGCAACTGACCCGCGTCGCCCGGCAAGGGCTGATCACCCGGCGTTAAAGCTTATGGGTAATCAATCGCCACGATATACACGCATTGTTCGCCGGTAGGCGTCTGCACTCGAACTTCGGCGTCCAGCGCCTTGCCGATCAGGGCGCGTGCCAACGGTGAGTCGATGCTGATCAGGCCCAGCTTCAGGTCCAACTCATCTGGCCCGACGATGCGGTAGCGTGATTCTTTGCCTTCCTCATCTTCAATGGAGACCCAGGCACCGAAGTAGACTTTGTTCGGATCGCTGGGCTTTTCGCTGACCACCTTGAGCGCTTCCAGCCGTTTGGTGAGAAAGCGCACGCGACTGTCGATCTCGCGCAGCATCTTTTTGCCGTAGGTGTATTCGGCGTTTTCGGAGCGATCACCCTGCGCCGCGGCCTCGCTGACCGATTGCGTAACTTGCGGTCGGCGCACATGCCAGAGCTCATGGAACTCGGCCCGCATCCGCGCTTCACCTTCTGGAGTGATCAGCGCGGTGCCAGCGGGGCGGGGAGGGCGATAACGGCTCATGGCAACTTCTTGTGGTTGAGAAGGGTCGAGTCTATCAACCCTCGCGCAAGACTGTCAGGGGGCTGGCGTTCAACGCACGACGGGTGCCGAACACGCCGGCACCGCCGATCAGCACGGCGCCAATCAGTGGCAACACCAACAGCCACGGATGTGGGTGCCAAGGCAGGTCGAAGGCGTATCGGTACAGCACCAGACTTACCAGCTCCGAGCCCAGCGCCGCCAGCAATCCGCTGACCGCGCCCAGCAAGCCGAACTCGATCCGCCGGGCCTTGACCAGCAACTGTCGCTCGGCCCCCAGTGCCCGCAGCAATGCGCCTTGGCGAATACGTTCATCGAGTGTGGCTTGCAGGCCCGAGAACAACACCGCCATCCCCGCCGCCAACACAAACAACAACACGTACTCCACCGCCAGGGTGACCTGGGCGAGGATGCTGCGCAGCTGCGCCAGCAAGGCCTCGACTTGCAGAATGGTCACCGCCGGAAAGGCGCGGGACAGGTCGACGATCTGCTGATCATGCCCGGCCGCCAGATAGAAGCTGGTCAGGTAGGTCGCCGGCAGATCCTTCAATGTGCCAGGCTGGAAAATCATGAAGAAGTTCGGCTGGAAGTTGTCCCAGTTAATCTCCCGCAGGCTGGTGACCTTCGCTTCGCGATTGACGCCGCCGACGGTGAAGACCATGTGATCGCCGAGCTTGAGTTTCAGGCTCTCGGCGACTTTACCTTCCACCGACACACCGGGAACGTCATCCGGCGCCTGGTCGCTCCACCAGTTGCCGGCGGTGAGTTTGTTGCCGGCCGGCAGGTCCGCCGCCCAGGTCAGGCTCAGGTCGCGTTGAATCGCCCGATCACCGGCCGAGTCCTTGCTGACAATGTCCTGCACCGCTTCGCCGTTGATGCTGATCAACCGCCCCGGCACCACCGGGTACAACGGCGCCGATTGCGCCGACAGTTCGATCAGGCGATCGGTGAACGCCTGTTTGTCCGCCGGCAGGATGTTCAGCGCGAAATAATTAGGCGCGTTTTTCGGCAACTGGTTTTGCCAGGTGTCCAGCAATTCGCCGCGCAGCAAAGCGATCAACGCCATGGACAGCAAGATCAAACCGAAGGCCAGCGATTGGCCCGCTGCCGCCAATGGATGACGCAGCAATTGACCCAGGCCGAGACGCCACGGCAACGAAGCGCGCGCGAGCATCCGGCGCAGGCTCTTGAGCAACAGCAACAGCAAGCCACCCAGCACCAGCGCCGCGATCACCCCACCGCCGAGCAGGGCGAAGGTCAGTACCAAATCCAGGCTCAGCCGCCACATGATCAGCCCGAGAGCGCCCAGTGCCGCGCCGTAGACCATCCACGTGCTGGAAGGTATCGGCAGCATGTCGCGACGTAACACGCGCAGTGGCGGGACCCGACCCAGCGCAGCCAATGGCGGCAAGGCAAAACCGGCCAGCGCCACCAGTCCGGTGCCGATCCCGGCGATAGCCGGAAACAATCCGCCCGGAGGAACATCGGTCGGCAACAAATCATGCAGTAGCGCGAACAGGCCAAGTTGCGCCAGCCAGCCAAGCAAGGCGCCGCTGATACTGGCCAGCAGTCCGAGAACCGTCAGCTGCAAACTGAACAGCACCATGGTTTCCCGACGGGACAGTCCAAGGCAGCGCAACAGTGCACTGGCATCGAAGCGGCGAGTGGCGAAGCGCGTCGCCGACAGCGCCACTGCGACGCCGGATAACAGCACCGCCACCAGACTGGCCATGCTCAAGTAGCGCTCGGCTTTGCCCAGTGCACCGCCGATCTGCCGGTTGCCGTCACGCGCATCCTGAATGCGCTGGTTGGCGGCGAGGCCGGGCTTGATCAGTTGACGGTAGGCTTCCAGTGCTTCGGTCTTGCCGCGCCAGAGTTTGCGGTAGCTGACGCGGCTGCCGGGTTGCACCACGCCGGTGGCGGCGAGGTCGCTGAGGTTGATCAGCACGCGCGGCGTCAGGCTGTAGAAATTGCCGGCGCGGTCCGGTTCATAGGTCAGTACGCGCGCCAGTTTCAGGCTGCGCATGCCGACGTCGATGCTGTCGCCGATCTTCAGATCCAGTGCGGTCAGCAGCCGCGCTTCAACCCAGGCTTCGCCGGGTTTCGGTCCGCCTCCGGATTGTTCTGCAGCGAAGGGCGCGGGGGCGCTTTTCAGCTCGCCGCGCAGTGGATAGACGTCGTCGGCGGCTTTGATACTGGACAGCTGAATGCCGTTGTCGGTGGCGATCACGCTGGAGAACTCCACCACCTGCGCGTGTTCAAGGCCCAGTTCCGTGCCACTTTTGATCTGTTCGGGGCGTGCCGGTGAGCTGCCTTCGAGCAGCAGGTCGGCGCCCAGGAATTCGGTGGCGCGCAACATCATGGCGCCATTCAGGCGGGCGCCGAAATAACCGATGGCTGTACTCGCCGCCACCGCCACCAGCAAGGCGAAGAACAACACCCGCAACTCACCGGCGCGGGCGTCGCGCAGCAGTTGGCGGAGGGCGAGACTGAACAGGCGCAACAGCGGCAGGCGTGCCATCAAGGCTCCAGAGGGGCGACCAGCAGGCCGGCTTCAAGACGGATCAGGCGCCGGCAACGATGTGCCAGGCGTTCATCGTGGGTCACCAGCACCAGCGTTGTGCCGCGTTCCTTGTTCAATTCGAACAATAAATCGCTGATGCGCTCGCCGGTGTGGCTGTCGAGGTTGCCGGTGGGTTCGTCGGCGAACAGCACGTCGGGTTCGGCGGCAAACGCACGGGCAATCGCCACGCGTTGCTGCTCGCCACCGGAGAGCTGGCGCGGTGAGTGGGTCAGGCGTTGGCCTAAACCGACCCGTTGCAGCAATTCGGTGGCGCGTTCACGGGCGTCTTTGCGGCCATCGAGTTCCAGCGGCAGCATGACGTTTTCCAGTGCGTTGAGACTGTCGAGCAGTTGGAATGATTGAAAGACAAAGCCGACGTGTTCGGCGCGGATGCGTGCGCGTTGGTCTTCATCGAGATTGCTCAGGCCCTGGCCTGCGAGGGTGACTTCACCGCTGCTCGGCAAGTCGAGGCCGGCGAGCAGGCCGAGGAGGGTGGATTTCCCCGAGCCGGACGCGCCGACGATGGCCAGGCTGTCGCCCTTGTTCAGTTCCATGCTGAGTTCGTGCAGGATAGTCAGTTCACCTTCCGCGCTGGGAACCACTTTGCTGAGGTTCTTCGCGGTGAGAATGCTTGCGCCCATGGAGAATCCGATGCGTGTGTGGTTTTTGAGTGCTGGCCTGGCCTTGATGTGCATGGCCCAGAACGCAGCGGCGGGTACAGTCCTGATCGTTGGCGATAGTATCAGCGCCGGTTTCGGACTGGATACCCGCCTGGGGTGGGTGTCTTTGCTTGAGCAACGGCTCAAGCGCGAAGGTTTCGACGATAAGGTGGTCAACGCGTCCATCAGCGGCGACACCAGTGCCGGGGGCCACGCGCGCCTGCCTGCGCTGCTTGCAGAGCATAAACCGGAGTTGGTGATCCTCGAGTTGGGTGGCAATGACGGGCTGCGTGGAATGCTGCCAACACAATTGCAACAAAACCTTGCAGCGATGATCGACAGCTCCAGGGCCAGTGGTGCCAAAGTGCTTTTGCTCGGCATGCAACTGCCGCCCAACTACGGTGCGCGCTACACCAAGGCCTTCGCTGAGGTTTTCAGCAACGTCGCCACCGAGAAAAAAATCCCGCTGGTGCCGTTTTTCCTCGACGGCGTGGGCGGGCATCCCGACCTGATGCAGGCAGACGGCCTGCACCCGGCTGCGGGGGCTCAGGGCAAGTTGCTGGAAAATGTCTGGCCGACGCTGAAACCGCTGCTTTGAAATATTTTCTCGGAGGGATCAGAACGGAGAAAGCTGTTTGCTGTACCCAAACTTGATTCCTGACGCGAAAAAGCCCCCGCACTCGCGCTGTTTTTTGCAGCTCTGGCATTCGGGGGCGAACTCGTTCTTCCAATCACTGATCGACTTTCGGTAGTAGGGAAGAATATCCGGGTTCACCAAGCACAGCTGATGGTTGTAGACCGAGATGTTCATACCGTACTTGGCAAGGATGGCAACCGACTTACTGAGCGTGTCTTTGTAATCGATGGGGTCAATCCAGAGCTCATCAAGATTGGCTCGCGTGAAGCCCGTCATTTCAAGGCCCATCAGTGCCACTTGATCAACAAAAAGAAGATTGCGAGCGATGTACTCACACAATTCCGGAAGCCGCTGCACCGAAAGCTTGTGTATGACCACTCTGATCTCAACCCTCTGGCCCAAGCGCTTCAGATTAAGAATGCCCTGAATGGTTTCATCGAATGCGCCTTGTGCCTGAACGATGTAGTCATGCAGTGTCGGGTCGTCTGAGTAGACCGGGATTCCGATCATCGCGTCGGACATTTCGATGGCTGCATATTTTTTCGCAAACGTTAGGTCTTTGAAGCTTCGTCCGTTCGAGAGGATATGGATCGCGGTTCTTGGCAGGTAGCTTTTGGTCAGGCGGATAATCTTTAGAAAACGCTCTTTATTCGTCGTTGGCTCACCACCGGTAAACCCCAGCTCTCGGGTTTCCTTTGGGATCAACGGAATCAAGCTCTCAATTTCATCGAGTATCCATGAATCATCAGCTGTTTTAGGTGGCTGAGAACACATCAGGCAGTAGTTATTGCACTGCTCGGTTAACAGGATGCTGTTGTTCGGTGATGAAGCCCGAAACAGCACTCGGATGCTCT
The DNA here is from genome assembly GCF_045447035.1 of Pseudomonas sp. O230. NCBI lineage: Bacteria > Pseudomonadati > Pseudomonadota > Gammaproteobacteria > Pseudomonadales > Pseudomonadaceae > Pseudomonas > Pseudomonas sp. O230. Next base: position 259,319 of record NZ_JBJGXN010000003.1, read on the forward strand.
GACGATCAGCGGAAAGCCGAACAACGTCATTATCACCGATGTAGCTGTAGTCATTCGGGAGGATCGAATAGTCAGAACCAGCAGGCAGTTCTTCGGCCAGTTTCTGATGTTGCTCGGTCAGCAGGTAGTGTGCGAATCCACAGGGGATCTGATGATCAGAAATCAGATAGGCCAATTCCCGGCGCAAGACTTCAGGCAGGCTCCGGTTGGTGGAAACCTTGATTAGGGTGCGATCGTTGTAAACATTTACCGCCTGAATGCGGATTACCTTTCCGCTGAGCTTCAGCATCGATTAGCCCACCCCACAAAAATCCGCTTCGTATGTTCGTCTTGTCCCATCAGTTCAATGAGGTGCTTGAAAATAGACATGTTGCGCTTGCAGAACGAGGATTCCGGTTTTCTCGCTACCAAGTCGTTGTGCATCGCGTGATGGTAGACAGGCTCGGCACCACAATAAGGTTCAAACGCACAGTCAGTGCACATGGGCGCGCTTAAGGTGAAGGAGTTTTCCAGAGCATCCAGAAGCTGGTCGGAAAGAATGATGTCTTCATAGGAATGCTCAAGAACGTTGCCCAATCTGAACGTATGATCGCCCATCTCGGCAAGCATTCGGCTTTCATCCGAGGCATAGACGGCCCCGTTGTAATTGAACACGATGGCGGCGATTCCCGCGCCAGCAGGGTTCATCAAGTCAACAAATCCAGGATCATTCGATGTCAGCATTTTTGTCAGCACAAGCGAGGAATACTGCTCGACAAATCGTACGCCGGACTTGTTCAGCTCAATGATGTACTCAAGACCTTCCTTGTAAAATTCCAGCCAGCGCTCAGCGTCATACGACATGAAATTCTTGGTCTTGATTGCAAAGCCGTATGGGGAGAGCGTACGGAGAAAGATTCCATCAAAGCCCAGGCGCAAGTACTCATCAATGATATCTCTCGCTCGGGGCAGGCTCTTGTCTGTCGTTGTCATCAGAGCTGACACTTGATCGTAACCAAGGACGGCACGTGCCTTTTTCAGGCCTTCTTCGAAGCGTAGATGACTGTCTCTTCCGGGGCGAGGGCGGTTCGCATTGTGGAGATCCATTGGGCCGTCAAGAGAAGATGAAAGGACGATGTTGTGCTGCTTGCAGAAAACCAGCACTTGATCAGTCAGTAGCGATAGTGTGGTTGCAATGACGAATTGAAGGTCACGACCTTCCTTGAGGTTGCGTTTTTTTGCCTCAAGAACGATGTACTCCACCATTTCGAAATTCAGTAGGGGCTCGCCCCCCTGAAACTCTATTTTAATGGCTGGATTCGGAGACCTGAAAACGAAATCCAACGACTTTTCAGCCATCTCCTTCGTCATGTCGAATTCGCCTTTGCTTTCTGATTGCCTTGATACCTGGCAGTACGGGCAGCTGTGGTCGCAGCGGAGGGTTACGACAAAGATATGCAGGTTGGTGAACTGGGAGAGTCTAGACAGGCGTGTGCGAATCTTGAGGGCCAGAAGCTGAAGCGGTGCCTGCTCATTGGCGAATCGGATGAACTGTTTCGACCGCAGAGTAGGTATCAGTTCCGATGAGATCGGGAGTGTCTTGGATATCAGCGGTTCGAGCATCGGTACCGGTATGACGTGGAACTCGCCTGCCATGTTGGTGATGACGTACTCGTCGTCATTCAGACGATCAAATTTGAATGGCAGCAACTCATAGGTGCGTTGCTGTACATAAAATTCCAGCTTTTGGAATTTACTCACTGATCAGTCCGGTTTTTGAGAACGCCAATCCAAGGATCAGGTTCCTGATCGGCAGGGTTTCAGCGTTCAACCGGTGGCGTAGCTGGTAGTCGAGCACATCCTTCTTGAATTCTTGAATGGCTGTCAGAAACGAAGGTTCGTCGATGCCAATGTTCGAGGATAAGGTGCAAACAAATTTCCCATCAGCGCATTTGATATCGGCTGTCAGCGAATTCATCGAGCGATAAGCTGCTTTTTGTAGAGCTTCCACATCATAAAGCCGCTCATCAAAGGCAAGCGAAGACTCAAGTTCCATTTCAGGAGCCCGAATGATGTGAGCTGTGTGAGCTGTGCGAAGCGTGAGAGCTGTGAGAGCTGTGGTAAGCCATGAACTGACCTTGATCTCCACGCTTCAGGACAAACGAAAACAGGTCATTGCCACCGCGAGCCGAAATATTTTCGCTTTGAGTAGTCGATTGGAATGAGATTGAAGTGTCAGTGTCGGGTTCGACAATTTCGTGGGTGGTTAAGGCCGAAGCCTGCTCAGTACCTACGGCTGCTGCCAGAGTAGCGATCGGTACCAAAAAGGAACGCTTTTTCATTATCGGATTTCCTTATCGTTAGTGGGGATATAGGCGAGTTTCGCTGGCAGGATGCCATGATGTCAATGTGGAATTAGCGGTGGAGAGCCATCCATCTCTTAAATCCGACAGACGTACCATAGCCCGCGAATTCCGTAGTGCACGGCAACGTCGCCACCGAGAAAAAAATCCCGCTGGTGCCGTTTTTCCTCGACGGCGTAGGCGGGCATCCCGACCTGATGCAGGCAGACGGCCTGCACCCGGCTGCGGGGGCTCAGGGCAAGTTGCTGGAAAATGTCTGGCCGACGCTGAAACCGCTGCTTTGACGCTTTTCTAGCGGCGGTGTTTCGGCTAAGGTGGCGCCCCCGATTTGGAGCCCCCGATGCCGCGTCCCGCCTGGTCACTTTTTGCCTACCAACTGATCGAGCCTGACGAACAGCTGGATCTGTTCGCCTGCCAGGAAGTGCGGGTACATCTGGTGACCCGTCAGCTGGAGCTGGGCGGCTCGGCCGATCGCACCTTGTGCGGCAGCCTGCTGCCCGCGCAACCGCGCTGGTCGAGTGTCGACCGCCGGGCGTTCCAGGATCAGCGTCTGTGTTCGTTGTGCCGGGCGATCCTCGAGTCGCAAAAGCGTGGTACTTCGCCGATCTGGCCTGAGTTGCGGTTCGAGCTTTGACGGTTTGAAGTCGTCAGCAGCCGTTGCGAAGAAACGGATATGTACGCCTGAAAAAAACGCATCCATCGCAGCCAATTCGCGCTCTATCGGTGTGTCTCCCCGAATGCCGGAGTGCCAGTGTACAATTGCGTTCTTAAACCCCAGTCGATTATGCGAAGGATTTTCCGGATGTTGCCGCGCTTTCCTGCCGTCACCCGCTGCCTGACTCTTGCCGCCCTTTGTGCGGCAGGCCCCGTAGCAGCATTGGAGCTACCCCTGCCACCGCCCGGTGAAGACATCATCGGCCAGGTGCAAGTGATCAAGGCCAAGTACGAAGACACCTTCGCTGACCTTGGCACCACCTACGATCTGGGCTACTCGGAAATGGTTGCGGCCAACCCTGGCGTCGATCCATGGTTGCCGGGTGCCGGCACCGAGATCGTACTGCCGACGCGCTTCATCCTGCCGCCGGGCCCGCGTGAAGGCATCGTCATCAACCTGGCTGAATACCGCCTCTACTACTTCCCGAAAGGCCGCAACGTGGTCTACACCTTCCCGCTGGGGATCGGTCGTGAAGGCTGGGGTTCGCCGATTGCCCACACCAGCATTGTTGCGAAAACGCCGAACCCGACCTGGACCCCTCCAGCGTCGATCAAGGCCGAGCACGCTGCTGACGGTGATCCGCTGCCGAACGTCGTGCCCGCAGGCCCGGACAACCCGCTGGGGCCGTTCAAGTTCACCTTGGGCACACCGGGCTACCTGATTCACGGTTCGAACAAGAAGTTCGGCATCGGTATGCGCACCAGCCACGGTTGCTTCCGCATGTTCAACAACAACGTGCTGGAGATGGCGGGCATGGTTCCGGTCGGCACGTCGGTGCGCATCCTCAGCGATCCATACAAATTCGGGGTCAGTGGCGGCAAGGTTTATCTGGAAGCGCACACGCCGCTGGATGACAAGGGCAACCCTTCTGTCGTCGACAAACACACAGCGGTGATCAACGCGATGCTCAAGCGTGAGGACATCACCAATAACCTGCGCATGAACTGGGATGTGGTCCGGGACGTGGTTGCCGCTGAAGACGGCCTGCCAGTCGAAATCGGAGTGCCGAACACCTCCGCGCCGATGATGACGAGTGCACCGATCGATCCGCTGCAATAGGGCTTGAACAGAACCCGCCGACGCAAACTGCATCGGCGGGTTTTTTATTGCCTGGATAAACACCGGGCAATAAAAAAGCCGACCCAAAAAATGGGTCGGCTTGATAACAACCCCGAAGGATTATTACTTGCGGCTAGCTTTTTCCAGCATGCGCAGAGCACGCTCGTTAGCTTCGTCAGCAGTCTGTTGTGCTTTTTGAGCAGCAGCCAGAGCTTCATCAGCTTTACGGTAAGCTTCGTCTGCACGAGCCTGGGAGCGAGCAGCTGCGTCTTCAGTAGCGGTCAGACGTGCTTCGGTTTCTTTCGATACGCTGCTGCAACCGGTAGCCAGAACTGCGGCCAGAGCCAGAGCAGAGAATTTCAGAACGTTGTTCATCGTGTTCCCCTTCAAGGACTTTCTATTAAGTAGCTGTCTCCTCAGAGTGAGGAAATAGCCGGCGTACATACTACCCATTACTTGTCGTAAGTAAACTGACGTAAAGCAAGAAGCAAAAAAAATTGTAGGCGTTGATTCTTTTTCGAGCAACTTTTACTTGCGATTGATTAAAAAATATCCAGCTGCAAGGCCCGAGCTGAGCGAGTTGGCACGAAAAAGTTCCCAGCGACAGGACTGTTTTCCCCATCTTGGCTAAAGTCTGTCTATATGGATTCGTCTACACTTTTGTTCGGGATTTGCGCAGCACCTCGCAAACTCTTTCTCCTAGTTGAGGTGACTTAAAAGAAGGGCGCTCGTCTTAAGTCTCAACATCCGGCAATGTTCAGGCTATCGACCCGCAGAGCGCTTCGGTCGAGCCGTCGCTGCGTAACTCGGAGCAGCACCCGTCCAACCCCGCGTCATGACGAGCGTACCTTGAGCATTTTCGCCATTGGTGCCTACTATTTGATACGTGCTCGGTTGTGCGAGATTGGTGCAGCTCTTCTCGGTGTCCATTCAGGCACGGGGTGGCGTAGATGTTCCTTCGCCGGACAAACATCGGTAAGGTAGGGGTCGGAATTCAAGACCCGCAGAGGAGTTGTGATGAGCGAGGCGTTGTCCATCAACCATGACCAGGCAGGTCATCAGTTCGAGACCAATGTGGACGGTCATCGTGCCTACCTGACCTATATGGATCTGGGGAAACAGACTCTGGATATCTATCGCACCTTCGTGCCCAACGCATTGCGTGGTCGCGGCATTGCGGCAGCCTTGACCGAGAAGGCGCTGGAGTACGCTGAGGAAATGGGCTACACGGTCATTCCATCGTGTTCCTACGTGGAGCGCTACATGGAGCGTCACCAGCGGCATGCGGCCAAGCTGAGCCAGTAAAACGAACGCATAAAAAAACGCCGGGTTTAAGCCCGGCGTTTTTGTGTGCGCTGAACGGCGATCAGGTGCGATCACGCTTGGGCAGCACATCCTTGAGCTTGGCGTGCATGCTGCGCAAGGTGTTTTCGGTGGCGGACCAGTCGATGCAGGCATCGGTGATCGACACGCCGTACTGCAGGTCGGCGAGGTCTTTCGGGATCGCCTGGCAGCCCCAGTTCAGGTGACTTTCGACCATCAGGCCGATGATCGACTTATTGCCTTCGAGGATCTGGTTGGCGACGTTCTCCATCACCAGCGGTTGCAGGGCCGGGTCCTTGTTGGAGTTGGCGTGGCTGCAGTCAACCATGATGTTCGGCTTGATCTTCGCTTTGTTCAGCGCTTGTTCGCACAATGCGACGCTGACCGAATCGTAGTTCGGCTTGCCGTTGCCGCCGCGCAGCACCACGTGACCGTAGGCGTTGCCCTTGGTAGTAACGATCGACACGCCACCTTCCTGGTTGATGCCCAGGAAACGATGCGGGCTGGAAACCGATTGCAGGGCGTTGATTGCCACTGTCAGGCCACCGTCGGTGCCGTTCTTGAAGCCGACGGCCGAGGACAGGCCGGAGGCCATTTCACGGTGCGTCTGGGATTCGGTGGTGCGTGCGCCGATGGCCGACCAGCTGATCAGGTCCTGCAAGTACTGCGGAGAGATCGGGTCGAGGGCTTCGGTCGCGGTCGGCAGGCCCATTTCGGCCAGGTCCAGCAGCAACTGACGACCAATGTGCAGACCGTCCTGAATCTTGAAGGAGTCGTCCAGGTAGGGGTCGTTGATCAAACCTTTCCAGCCGACGGTGGTGCGTGGCTTCTCGAAATACACGCGCATGACCAGATACAGCGTATCGGACACTTCCGCAGCGAGCACTTTCAGACGCTCGGCGTATTCGTGGGCAGCCTTGATGTCGTGGATCGAGCAAGGCCCGATGACGACGAACAGGCGGTGGTCGGTGCCATCAAGAATGTTGCGAATGACTTCGCGACCCTTGGTGACGGTGCGCAGGGCAGCGTCGCTCAGAGGGATATCACGCTTGAGCTGGTCAGGAGTGATCAGCGTCTCGTTGGAAGCGACGTTTAGGTCGTTGATCGGTAAATCAGCCATCGTTTACTCGTCAGGTCACGGGTGCCGGCCGCCAGCGAACCCGCGCGGCGGAGCACAGCAAATTAAGCGCGTCGGGGAGCGGAACCTTAGCGCGTTACACCGTGGCTCGACAATGGGCAGACAGCGGTTTAAGGGCCATTCGCAACGAATTGATAACGTCCCCTAATCCAGCACCGCCTGCGCGAATGCCCGGCGAACCGTGTCATGAGAGAACTCGTCGGCGTGCTGCTGGACCCATTCGAGGGCCAGCGCCTGAGTTTCCTGCAGATCGTCCTGGGCGTCATGCAGGCGACAGTAACGTTCGATCTGGCACACCTGTTCGCCCATTCGGGCGCTGAACATCATCTGCTCGTCAACAAAGGCAATGCCCACCAGATAGCCGCGCTTGCGTCGCAGGCACCAGGCCACGTAACCCAGAAAACGCAAATCCGGGTTCAAGGTGGGTATGCGCACTTCCAGCGCCGTACCGTGGCGCCAGGCGCGGTGGTAATTGCAAGCCATGCCCCCGAGGCTGATAGTGTGCAGCTGTTGCCGTGAAATACACTCAGGTTTGAGCAACGTTAATTCGACGGGCACATCGTCAGGATGAGGAATAAAACGTCCCATGAGCACGGACTCCATGTGTCGGCCATCTGACATTGTTTCCCCCAGTATAGTGGTCGAATTGCAACTGACCGATTTCGACGCTGACCAACGGTTGCTGGCGATGAGCGGCGTGTCGCTGGTTATTTTTACCAGTGTCGGCTGCGCCAGTTGCCGGTTTGCCCGAGAGCAATTGCCCAGACTTGATCTGCAGGTCGATCGCGTGTGCTGGATCGATGCCGGGGACAATGGCGGGGTGGTCGAGCGTTATCAGGTCTTTCATTTGCCGGCGCTGTTTGTGGTGCGCGACGGTGAGTTCTTCGGGGCACTAAAATCACGCCTGACCTCTACTGAGCTGAATGAAGCCGTAGGTCAGGCGTTGACGAGAACAGCAGAGGAGTTGCCATGACGGCTGCAGCTGCCAAACCGACCATCGGTATTATCGGCACCGGTGCGATCGGCGGGTTTTACGGGGTGATGCTGGCGCGTGCCGGTTTCGATGTGCACTTTCTGCTGCGCAGCGAGTTTTCGGCGGTGGCCGAGCGCGGTCTTCACATCGACAGTGCACCGCACGGCGCGTTGAGGTTGCATCCGGTTCAAGCTTATTCGTGCGCCGAAGACATGCCACCTTGCGATTGGCTGCTGGTCGGTGCCAAGACCACCGGCAATGCCGGCCTGGCACCCGCGATCATTCAAGCCGCAGCGCCGAATGCCAAGGTCCTGCTGCTGCAAAACGGCCTCGACGTCGAAGACAGCCTGCGGGCATTGCTGCCTGATACGTTGCACCTGCTCGGCGGTCTTTGTCTGATCTGCGTGCATCGCACCGGCCCGGGCGCGATCACTCATCAGGCCCTCGGCGCGGTGAACGTCGGCTATCACAGTGGCCCCGCTGCGGATGAGCAGGCGCGCATGGCGATTGTCGAAGAAGGTGCCGGGTTGTTTCGCAGCGCCGGCATCGACTCCCAGGCCATGCCGAACCTGCACCAGGCGCGCTGGCAAAAACTGGTCTGGAATATTCCTTACAACGGCCTCTCGGTACTGCTCGGTGCAGGCACCACACCGTTGATGGCCGATGCCGACAGCCGCGAACTGATCAAGGCCTTGATGGCCGAAGTGGTCCAGGGCGCGAAGGCCTGCGGTCACGACATGCCGGCCGGTTATGCCGATTTTCTGTTCATGATGACCGAGAAAATGCCGGACTACTGGCCGAGCATGTATCACGATTTTTTGCACAAGCGACCGCTGGAACTGGCGGCGATTTACGCTCGGCCACTGGCGGCGGCCAAGGCTGCCGGGTGCGAATTGCCGAGAACTGAAGCGTTGTATCGCAGTTTGAGTTTTATCGATCGACGTAACACCTGAGTCGATCAACCCGAGGGGGAAGGGTATGGCAAAGACGATTGACGACAAACTGGTGCTGGCGATTTCTTCGCGTGCGCTGTTCGACCTGAGCGAAAGCCACAAGGTTTATCTGGCGAGTGGCGTCGAGGCTTACCGGCAATATCAGATCGAACACGAAGACGAAATCCTCGAGCCCGGTGATGCCTTCCCTTTGGTGGAAAAACTCCTGAACCTGAACGCCAGCCTCGGCCGTGCCAGGGTCGAGGTGATCCTGGTGTCGCGCAACAGTGCCGACACCGGGCTGCGGGTGTTCAATTCGATTCACCATTACGGACTGGCTATTTCGCGCGCGGCATTTGTCGGTGGACGCAGTCCGTACCCGTATCTCAAGGCGTTTGGTTGCGACCTGTTCTTGTCGACCCACGCCGAAGACGTGCGTAGTGCGCTGGAGGCCGGGTTTGCGGCGGCGACCATTCTGTCAGGCGGTGCCAGCCGTGCCGCCAGTGATGAATTGCGGATCGCCTTCGACGGTGACGCGGTGCTGTTTTCCGACGAATCGGAGCGGGTTTATCAGGCGGGCGGCCTGGAAGCGTTCCAGGCCAGCGAGCGCGAAAGTGCCCGCGAGCCCTTGCGCGGTGGGCCGTTCAAAGGCTTTCTCGCGGCGCTCAATCTGTTGCAGCGCGAATTCCCGGAGGGCGCCTGCCCGATCCGTACCGCGCTGGTCACCGCACGTTCGGCGCCGGCTCATGAGCGGGTGATTCGCACCTTGCGTGAGTGGGATATTCGTCTGGACGAATCGCTGTTTCTGGGTGGCCTGACCAAATCGGCTTTTCTCGAAGCCTTTGCTGCCGACGTGTTTTTCGACGATCAGGCCGGCCATTGCGAGTTGGCCCGCGAGGTGGTCGCTACCGGCCATGTGCCGCATGGCATAAGCAACGAGCAAAAGGTTTAAGCCCACCGTTCAACGCGTTACGCGGGACGTCGTACTCGCCAAGGCACTGCTAAGCTGAATCAATCTCCGCCATGTTGGCACTCGAGGAGGTCATATGATTCGTTCGATGCTGTATGCCACTGACCTCGGCCTGTACGCACCGTTAGTGATGCAGCATGCCCTGGAGCTGGCTCGAACATTCGATGCTGACTTGTATGTGGTGCACGCGGTTGAGCCGATGGGTTTGTTTGCCGAATCTGTGCTTCAGAGTTACCTCGATGAACAGGCGTTGAACGAGTTTCATAGCCAAGGCCTGAACACCGTCATTGCCAGTATCGAGCAACGGGTGCTCGACAGTTTTCGTGAGGAGTTGGGGGACGAGGGGGCGCACGATCTGGACCGGATTCAGGCGGTGCGGGTGCTTCAGGGGGATCCGTCGCAGGTGATTCTCGAGCAGGCGCAGAAACTCTCCGTGGATTTGTTGATCGTAGGTAGTCATAGCCATGGTGCTGGCGCTGAAACGCCTTTGGGTCGGACCGCCGCGCGGGTGTTGCAGTTGGCTCGGGTCCCGGTCTATCTGGTGCCGCTGGTGGAGCGCCGGCGCCAGGGAGATCGCTAGAACACGAATAGTGGCGTTTTGATAAAAAAGTTCTAGATTTATTCTTCAAGCCATTAATATAGTTATATACCGTCGCTGATGCCCGTGGCGTCTACCTGCTTTGAGGGATTCATATGAAGCTTCAACAACTGCGCTACATCTGGGAAGTGGCGCACCACGACCTCAACGTTTCCGCTACAGCCCAAAGCCTTTACACCTCGCAACCGGGTATCAGCAAGCAGATCCGTCTGTTGGAAGACGAATTGGGCGTCGAGGTTTTTGCTCGCAGCGGCAAGCACCTGACCCGTGTCACCCCGGCCGGCGAGCGCATCATCACCACCGCCGGCGAGATTTTGCGCAAAGTCGAAAGCATCAAACAGATCGCCCAGGAATTCTCCAACGAGAAGAAAGGCACCCTGTCGATCGCCACCACGCACACCCAGGCGCGTTACGCGTTGCCGCCGGTGATCAGCAATTTCATCAAGCAATACCCGGACGTTGCCCTGCACATGCACCAGGGTTCACCGATGCAGATCGCCGAAATGGCCGCTGATGGCACGGTCGATTTTGCCATCGCGACTGAAGCGCTGGAGTTGTTCGGTGATCTGGTGATGATGCCGTGCTACCGCTGGAACCGCTGCGTGGTCGTGCCTCAGGGCCACCCGCTGACCAAGTTGTCGAAGCTGACCCTCGAAGCGCTGGCCGAATACCCGATCGTGACGTACGTCTTCGGTTTCACCGGCCGTTCGAAACTCGACGAAGCCTTCAGCCATCGCGGCCTGACGCCAAAAGTGGTGTTCACCGCCGCCGACGCCGACGTGATCAAGACTTACGTTCGCTTGGGTCTGGGCGTGGGCATCGTGGCGAAAATGGCGGTCGACGCCAAACTCGACAGTGACTTGGTCATGCTCGATGCCAGCGATCTGTTCGAATCCAGCATCACTAAAATCGGCTTCCGTCGCGGCACCTTCCTGCGTGGCTTCATGTGCGATTTCATCGAGAAGTTCGCCCCACACCTGACCCGCGAAGTCATGGCCAAAGCCATTCAGTGCCACAACAAGCAGGAACTCGAAGAGCTGTTCGACGGCGTCGAACTGCCGGTCCACTGATCTCCTGCTAAACCACCTCGGTAACAGAAAACTGTTGCCGAGCACCCGCCACCAGAATCTCCACCTCGTCCCCTTCGAACTTGCCCAGCAGGCTTTTGCCCAGCGGTGAGCGAGGGGTGATGACGGTAATCCACTGCCCCACCAGATCGACCTTCAAACCCGCCGCGTCGGGCGCCAGAAACAGCCATTGCTCACGACCCTTTTCGTCTTCCAGGCCGAGCAGGGCGCCGATTTCGATGCCGCGCTGATCGTCGTAAGGCCGCAGCGTCAGGTTCTGGCACAGCGTTAATGACTGTCTGATTTCCTCAACGCGCTTGGCCTGTCCTGCCGCCAGGTAGGATGCCTCCAGGCCCAAGGTGTCGTACTTGTTCTCGGCGATGTTTTCTTCGTGGGTCGCGGTTTCGTACGCGGTTTGCGCGGCACGCTCGGCGATGTCGAGATCGATCCGCAGCTTGTCGAGAATCAGTTGGTGGACGGTTTGCTTATTCATGATCAATCGCAGAATTGCAGGACATTGGCGCGGCTTTTTTCGCTCGGTGCCGTGCGGTCCTGTTGCAGCCAGAACTGGCAATTGGGGTTCGACAGATTGCGTTTGCTGCTGCGCGCTTGATCGAGCCGTTGTGCCTGCTCGTTCTTGCGCAGGTTCTCTTCATATTGATCGAACAGCGGGCTCTGCGGCGCAATGTCCGGCACCGGTTGTGCCACCACCGGTGGTTTGGCCAATTGTTCTACCGCTTGCGCCACCGGCGCCAGTTGCTCGCTGAACAACAGGCGCGAGGCGAGCCAGCAGGTCAGCGCGATGGCGAGGAAGCCGAGCCACAATCCGAGGGTAATGCTGCCGGTCAATTGCAAGGCATTGAGCTGAATCGGCAAGGTCCGGCGCGGGTTGGGACGGTAGGGCATGACTGCCTCCTGGCGGGTGGTCGCGGGCGAGTAGCGATTGTCGCATGAAGATTAATCGCCGTCGGCTCTTCTGCACGGGGTAATTTATGCGGACAATCGGCGCCTTTGCCAGCGGGAGCCCGGAATGCCTGAACTGTCTCAAATGAAAAGCCGCTGGCGCTGGGATATTTTTTGCACCGTGGTCGATAACTTTGGCGACATCGGTGTGACCTGGCGCCTGGCCAGGCAATTGGTCGCCGAGCATGCGCTGGAGGTGCGTTTGTGGGTCGACGATTTGCGGGCCTTCGAGCGGATATGCCCGGCCATCGATAGCAACCTTTCACAGCAGTGGCAGGAGGGTGTCGAAGTGCGTCAGTGGACGGCCGACTGGCAGCCGACTGATGCGGCCGATGTGGTGATCGCCGCGTTCGCCTGTCAGTTGCCGAGTGCGTACATGGAGGCCATGGCGGCGCGCGAGAAACCGCCGCTGTGGGTGAACCTCGACTACCTGAGCGCTGAGGATTGGGTTGTTGGCTGCCACGGCTTGCCGTCGGTGAAATACAAAAATGTGCAGAAGTTCTTTTTCTTTCCGGGGTTCCAAAAGGGCACCGGTGGCTTGCTGCGTGAAAGCGGATTGCTGGAACGGCGTCGGCAATTTCAGCAAGATCCCGAGGCTCAGCGCGCATTCCTGCAAGGTTTAGGGATTGATCGAGCACAAGGCGCGCAGCTGATTTCGCTGTTTGCCTACGAAAATGCCGGTCTGGCCAGTTGGTTGAATGTACTGGCCGCCGATTCCGCGCCCACGCATCTGCTGGTGCCGGAAGGGCGGATTCTCGGGGATGTCGAACGTTGGCTCGGTGTCCAGGGCTTGGCGGCCGGCGCGGTGTATGTGCGCGAGTCCTTGATCGTGCAGGTGCTGCCGTTCGTCCGACAGGATCAGTACGATCACTTGCTTTGGTGCTGCGATTTCAACGCCGTGCGCGGCGAAGACTCGTTTGTCCGCGCGCAATGGGCGGGGCGTCCGTTGCTCTGGCACATTTATCGCCAGGACGAAGATATTCACCTGGACAAGCTTGAAGCCTTTCTCACGCTCTACACAAAAAGCCTGTCCGCGCCTGCCCGCGAGGCGATCAGCGGTCTTTGGCGGGCGTGGAATGCCGGGCATGATATGTCCGACCATTGGCCGACGACCCGTAAACACTGGCCAGAACTGCAAAAACACGCCGAAGCGTGGTGTCTGGAACAGGCTTTGCAGGCTGATCTTGCCGCAGCGCTGGTACAGTTTTATGTAAATTGGATATGATACGCGGCCTAGATTTTTGTAAATCCCATCCAAATTCGGATATTCGCAATGAAAACTGGTAAAGAACTGAAACCCGGTACCGTGATCCGTCTCGAAAACGATCCTTGGCTGGTTCAGAAAGCTGAATTCACCAAGTCTGGTCGTAACAGCGCGATCATGAAGACCAAGCTGAAAAACCTGCTGACCGGCTACAAGACCGAGATCGTTTACAGCGCCGACGACAAACTGGACGACGTAATCCTCGACCGCAAAGAAGCGACCCTGTCCTTCATCAGCGGCGACACCTACACGTTCATGGACACCACCGACTACACCATGTACGAGCTGAACGCTGAAGACATCGAAGCTGTTCTGCCTTTCGTTGAAGAAGGCATGACCGATGTTTGCGAAGCGATCTTCTTTGAAGAGCGTCTGGTTTCCGTAGAACTGCCGACCACTATCGTGCGTCAGGTTGACTACACCGAAGGTTCCGCTCGCGGCGACACTTCCGGCAAGGTAATGAAGCCTGCCAAACTGAAGAACGGTACCGAGCTGTCGGTTGCTGACTTCATCGAAATCGGCGACATGATCGAGATCGATACCCGCGAAGGCGGTTCCTACAAAGGCCGTGCTAAATAAGCACCGCTTCAGGAATGAAAAAGCCCGACCATTGAGTCGGGCTTTTTTGTGCTTGTCTGAATTACGCAGACTGGGAAAACGCCGCAAAACCTGTAGGAGCCGGCTTGCCGGCGATGGCGTCCGTGAGACCGCTATCGCCGGCAAGCCGGGCTCCTACAGTTGAGCGGTGTTACTTCAGGTGTTGCTTGAGTTCTTCAGACGCTTGCAGCATCGCCGAGCGCACCGCAGGTACCTGGCTCACCACGTTGAGCAAACCGTAATCGTGGATCATGCCGTTGTAACGCACCGCCGTCACCGGCACACCGGCCTCATCCAGTTTGCGCGCATAGGCTTCACCCTCATCGCGCAGCACATCAGCGCCGGCCGTCTGCACCAGCGCCGGTGGCAAGCCCTTGAGTTGGGCGGTGGTCGCCCGTAGCGGCGAGGCGTAGATCTCGTTCCGTTGCTTGGCGTCGGTGGTGTAGTTGTCCCAGAACCACTTCATCATGTTTCTGGTGAGGAAGTGCCCCTCGGCAAACTGGTTGTAAGACGCGGTCTCGAAGCTGGCATCGGTCACCGGCCACAGCAGCACCTGGAATTTGATCGCCGGCGTGCCCTTGTCTTTGGCCATCAGCGCAACCACGGCCGCCATATTGCCGCCGACGCTGTTGCCGGCCACGGCCAGACGCTTGCCGTCGACGTTGATTTCTTTACCGTGCTCAGCCACCCACTGGGTCGCGGCATAAGCTTGGTTGATCGCCACCGGGTAATGTGCTTCCGGTGAAGGGGTGTAATTGACGAACACCGCCGCCGCACCCGAACCCGTAACCAGATCCCGAACCAGCCGTTCGTGGGTCGGAAAGTCCCCCAGCACCCAGCCGCCGCCGTGGAAAAACATGAACACCGGCAGCTCGCCTTTGACCCCGGCCGGCCGGACGATGGTCAGGTTGAGCGGTTGGCCATTGACTTGAATGGTCTTCTCGCTGACATCTGCTTTTGGCAGCGTCAATTTCACCGAGGCTTGCGCGCCGACCAAAATGGCCCGGGCATCTTTCGGTGAAAGCTGTTCCATGGGTTTGCCGGTGCCGGCATTCAGAACATCGAGGAACGCCTGGGTGTTGCGCTCAACCCCGTCGCCCGCGAATGCACTGTGGATGGACAGGGCAAGAAGGGTGCCGGTCAAGACTTTGCTGAAAGTGCGCATGTTCATTTCCTGTTCGGTCTTGGTGTCGACGGTTAAACGGTCACGTGCAGGCGCACTTCGACGTTGCCACGGGTGGCGTTGGAGTACGGGCACACCTGGTGGGCAGCGTCGACCAGGGTTTGCGCATCGGCTTGTTCAAGACCCGGCAGGCTGATGTGCAGGTCGATGTCCAGACCGAAGCCGCCAGGAATCTGGCCGATGCCGACATGGGCAGTGATCGATGCGTCATTCGGGATACTGCGTTTGGTCTGGCTGGCGACGAATTTCAGCGCGCCGATGAAGCAGGCCGAGTAACCGGCAGCGAACAGTTGTTCAGGGTTGGTAGCCGCGCCGCCAGCACCACCGAGTTCTTTCGGGGTTGCGAGTTTGACGTCGAGGATGTTGTCGCTGGAAACCGCACGACCGTCACGGCCGCCAGTGGAGGTTGCGATTGCGGTGTAGAGAGTTTGCATGATGTAGGCCTCGTTCGGGTTTGGTTGTTTTGCGCTAAATGTTTGCGCGCTAAGTAAGTGCGAAATGAATGTATCTCGCTAATATTTAGCGCGCAAGATAAATTTCTAAAAAAATTGCTGGAAGGAGAGAGGAGTGTGGGGAGAGTGGTAGCGAAAGAGTCGATCTAGAGCTGTCGAAGCAGGTTTTTCCGACGAAGATTTTTTTTCAGATGAGGGTGAAGTCGAGCACAAGCAGCAGGAGCACCGAAGTCGTGTAGGAGCAAGCTTGCTCGCGATCGCGGTGTGTCATTCAGCGATGATGGGGCTGAGACGACGCCATCGCGAGCAAGCTTGCTTCTACAAGAGGTCTGCGGTTCCGAAGGTTAGAGACTGCCCTGCAGATTGCTGCGCAGCACTTGCAGCTCCGCTTGCAGTTTCTGCAGCCGCTCAAGCGTCATGCCGCTGGCGCCGAGGATACACTGGGGCACGCCTCGCGCCTTGTCCCGCAATGCGCGGCCCTGTTCAGTCAGCTCGACGATCACCACTCGCTCGTCCTCGCGGCTGCGAGTACGGCTGAGTAACCCTTCGACTTCCAGACGCTTGAGCAACGGAGTCAGCGAGCCGGGATCGGTCAGCAATCGCGTGCTGATTTCGCCTACGGTCAAACCATCCCGTTCCCACAACACCATCATCGCCAGGTACTGTGGATAGGTCAGGCCCAGCGCTTGCAACAGCGGCTTGTAGACCTTGGTCATCAGCAGCGAAGTGGAATGCAGGGCGAAGCAGGCCTGATTGTCCAGCAGCAGGGCGTCGCAGTTATCCTGAGTGTTGCGGTCGGTGTTCATCTCAAAGCCTTGATCAGTGATCGTCATGAATCTAGCGGGCGAATCTTTAATGCGCCAGATAATTCTGCCCTAGTGCCAATCCAGATTGGTTCGCAACGCCAGATCCCATGGCGGGACAGGGCTGAAGCGGACTTTCAGGTATTCCAGCAGTAAACGGCTCCTGGGGTTGGGTTGCTGCTCCAGGCGCAACGCATAGATGCCAGTGGTTTCCGGCGGTGGCAGGCCGTGTTCGCAGAACAGCGGCAGCAGTTCGCCGCGCAACAGGTATTCGCTGGTCAGCCAGGTCGGCAAGTGCGCGATACCGAGTCCGGCCAGCGCGCCGCACAGCAGCGCCTCGGCATTGTTGGCGCTCAGGCGGATGCGTCCGGGACGATGCAAATGCATTTCTCCATTGTGCTCGAAACGCCACGCAAACGGTGGCGCCAGGCCATCCCAGTCGAGGCCATCGTGGTCACTCAACTGCGCGGGATCGGTCGGCACGCCACGGCGTTGCAGATAGGCGGGGCTGGCGCAGGCGATGCGCACCATGCTTGCCAGCGGCGTAGCCACCAGGCGGGTGTCGGCCATTTGCCCGGCGCGCAGCACCAGATCGACCTTGCCTAGGTTCAAACCCTGCATGTCGACAAAACTGTCGATCAAGTGCAGTTGCACGTCGAGGCCAGGGTAGAGCATCAGAAAATCAGCGATCACCGGCGCCAGATGCCGCCGGCCGAACGCGGCGGGCGCGTCGATCCGGATCAGGCCTTCCGGCGCACTGCTCAGGGACACTGCCTCGGCCCGGGCCAGTTGCAATTCTGCCACGATCCGCCGCGCACGCTCGGCAAACGCCGCGCCGGCCGGGGTGGCGCGGACGGCGTGGGTGCTGCGAATGAACAACTGGCTGCCAACGGCGCTTTCCAGGCTGTCGATGCGCCGCGCCACGGCCGAAGGGGTCAGTGGATGACGGCGCGAAGCGGCTGAAAAACTGCCGGTTTCGAGCACGTCGAGGAATAGGCCGAGTTGTTCGGTCAATTGATTGGGGTTCATGAATTCGTCAGCGCTTATGCGAGGTTGGCATAGCCATTGTGCGTTGCTGTGCGTTTCCACGCCAGTGCCGACTGCGTAGGATGAATGGCCTGAGATAAAAGGAGGTCGGCCGTGATTGAGTTTTTGATGTACCTGGTATTTGGCGCAGCCTTGGGAACCCTCGGCGGCTTGTTCGGCATTGGCGGCGGTTTGATTGCCATCCCGCTGCTGGGCGTGTTGTTCGGTCTTGATCAGCAAATTGCCCAGGGCACCGCACTGGTGATGGTGGTGCCGAACGTGATGCTGGCGCTATGGCGTTATCACCAGCGCAATAAAATCGAAATGCGTCACGCGCTGCCGTTGGCCTCGATGGGTTTTTGCTTTGCCTGGATCGGTTCGATCTGGGCGGTGGGTATTGATGCGCAAACCATGCGCGTCGGATTTGTCGCGTTCCTGATCGCGCTGTCGGCCTACAACCTGATACGAATGTTCTACGCCAGTGCGCCGGCCAGTTCGCAGATGAATTACTCATGGCCATGGCTGGGCGTACTCGGCGCGGCGTCCGGCACCATGGGCGGCTTGTTTGGCGTGGGCGGGGCGGTGGTGGCAACGCCGGTGCTGACCAGCCTGTTCGGCACCAGCCAGGTGGTGGCCCAAGGGTTGTCGCTGGCGCTGGCATTGCCGAGCACGGGCGTCACGCTGGTCACCTATGCCGTGCATCATCAAGTGGACTGGATGATCGGCGTGCCGTTGGCTGTGGGTGGGCTGCTGAGCATCAGTTGGGGTGTGAAGATCGCCCACGCCATGCCGGAGCGCCTGCTGCGCGGTTTGTTCTGTGGCTTCCTGGTGCTGTGCGCGGTGATGCTCGCGTTTAAAGTTTGAAACCTTCGACGATGTGCTCGGCCAGGCATTCGGTAATCGGTGACGGGTTGTGCAGGTTGCGCACCAGCATGATGCTTGCCTCGGGCAGCACGGGCAGGTCTTCGGCCTCACCGAGAATGCGCATGTCCGGGGTGATCAGGCTTTCCAGTTGTGCGGTGACGGCCAGGCCGGCGCTGACCACCGCCATGATCGCCGACAGGCTCGAGCTGTTATAGGCAACGCGGTAATCGCGGCCCATCGCGTCCAGCGCATTGCAGGCCCACAGCCTGCAGAAACAATCACTGTTGAACATCGCCAGCGGCAACGGCGTCTGCTCGTGGGCGCTGAAGCATTGTGCCTCGGCCCAGACAAAACGTCCCTTGCGCAGCAACTGGCCGATCTCGTTACCCGGCTCACGGGTGACGATGGACAAATCCAGATCCTGACGCAGCAGCAATTGTTTTGATGATTCGCAGTGCACCTCGATCTGGATCAGCGGATAAGACTGGGCGAATCGCCGCAGAATCCCCGGCAGAAATCGCATCACGTAATCGTCCGGCGTGCCGATCCGCACCATGCCCACCATGTGCGGTTCACGCAGGGTGTTGAACACCTCGCTGTGCAATTTCAGGATGCGTCGGGCGTAACCCAGCAGCACCTGACCTTCAGCGGTCAGCCGCACCTGACGGCCGTCACGCTGGAACAGTTGGCGTTGCAACACGTCCTCTTCCAGCCGCTTCATTTGCATGCTGACGGCGGACTGCGTGCGGTTGACCAATTCCCCTGCGCGGGTGAAACCGCCCTGATCGGCGATGGCAACAAAGGTGCGCAGCACTTCGGTGTCGATACTTGGGAAGGCGGACATTCATCAATCTCCGAGATGTGTTGCATCAGAAACATTCGTTGGATTGATCTTAGCTCCGGCGCGACACTTGAGCCATCCCAAACGGAGGGCAACAAGATGAAAGGTCAAAAAGGTTATGTCGAGGTAGAGAAACATTCCATCCACGTCGTCTCGGATTTGCTGCACAAGATCACGCGCTGGTACGAATTGCACCGTGAACGCGAGTTGTTGGCGAGCATGAGCGATGAAGCGTTGAAGGATATCGGGCTCAGTCGTGCGGATGTCGAGCACGAAGCCATCCGCCCATTCTGGGATGACCCGATGCACAAATGAGCACGCCACAACTACACAAACCGTCTCCCCGTGAGGTAGGTTGCGAGCAGACAAGGAGATGCTCATGCCCGCAACGCTGTCCTTTTCCATCAAACAGGCTCGACGCCTGGCGCTGGCCGCCCAAGGGTTCAACAGGCGCCAGCCGCCGGCGACGATCAAAGCGGTCCAGCTCAATCGGTTGATCGAGCGGCTGGGCATTCTGCAGATCGACTCGGTCAATGCGTTGGTGCGTTCGCACTACCTTCCCTTGTTTTCCCGCCTCGGCAATTACTCTTGCGACTTGCTCGACCAGGCTGCCTGGAGTTCGGGCCGGCGGCGTACGCTGTTCGAATATTGGGGGCACGAAGCTTCGCTGCTGCCCTTGTCGATGTACCCGTTGATGCGCTGGCGCATGCTGCGCGCGACTCGCGGCGAAGACATCTATCAGCAACTGGCGCGTTTCGGGCGTGAACAACAAGACACGGTTCGGCGGGTGCTGGCCTCGGTTGAGGAGCGCGGTGCGCTAGGTGCCGGGAGTCTGTCGACTCGTCAGGAACGGGCCGGGCCGTGGTGGGACTGGAGCGCGGAAAAGCATGCGCTGGAATGGTTGTTCGCCGCCGGAGAAGTGACCGTGGCCGGGCGACGCGGATTCGAGCGGCTGTATGATTTGCCGGAGCGAGTGATTCCACAGGCGATCTTGCAGCAGGCGCTGCTGTCGGAAGCCGAGGCCCAGCGTGGCCTGTTGTTGCATGCGGCGAATGCCTTGGGTGTGGCGACGGAGAAGGACCTGCGCGACTACTTTCGCCTCGGTCCTGGTGATGCACGTCCGCGCCTGGCGGAGTTGGTGGAGGCAGGGGAACTGCTGGCCTGTGAAGTGGAGGGTTGGCGGCAATCGGCCTTTTGCCTGCCAGCGCCGAAAGTGCCACGCAGAGTCGAGGCCAGTGCTTTGCTTTCGCCGTTTGATTCGCTGGTCTGGGAGCGCAGTCGTACTGAGCGTTTGTTTGATTTTCGCTATCGGTTGGAGATTTATACGCCGCCGGACAAGCGGGTCTATGGCTATTACGTGTTGCCGTTTTTACACAACGAGCGGATTGCCGCACGGGTGGATTTGCGCGCGGAACGGGCGTTGGGGCGGCTTGCGGTGCATGCCGTACATGAGGAAGAACCGGGGCTGGACGAGGAGGGGATGCTGGCGTTGGCGGTCAATTTGCGGCGGATGGCGGATTGGTTGGGGTTGGGGCGGGTGCAGTTGAATTGTCCGCGGGCGAGTGCGGCGCGGTTGCGGGTGGCATTGGCGCAATTTGATGGTGTTTGAGCGGACGCCTTCGCGGGCAAGCCCGCTCCCCCAGGGATAGCGAGGCACACGTGATTTGTGAACGACACGGTCACTGTGGGAGCGGGCTTGCCCGCGAAGGCGGCCTGTCACCCACTACAAGACAGATTGATTCACCGCCGGACTTGCTTCAGGGTCTCGGCAATCAAAAACGCCAATTCCAGCGACTGATCCGCATTCATCCGCGGATCACAATGGGTGTGATATCGATCCGACAACCCGTCTTCGGTAATCGGTCGCGCCCCACCAATGCACTCGGTGACATTCTGCCCGGTCATCTCGATGTGGATGCCACCGGCATACGTGCCTTCGGCTTCATGAACCTGGAAGAACTGCTTCACCTCGCCGAGGATCTGCGCGAAATCGCGGGTCTTGTAGCCGCTGCTGGCCTTGATGGTGTTGCCGTGCATCGGGTCCGAACTCCACAGCACTTGCTTGCCTTCACGCTGTACCGCGCGGATGAGCGCCGGCAAATGATCGCCAACCTTGTTCGCCCCCATCCGCGCGATCAGGTTCAAACGGCCTGGATCGTTGTCCGGGTTGAGGACGTCGATCAGGCGGATCAAGTCTTCCGGATTCATGCTCGGGCCGACCTTGACCCCGATCGGGTTGTTCACCCCGCGCAGGAACTCGACGTGTGCGCCGTCGAGCTGACGGGTGCGGTCGCCGATCCACAGCATGTGCGCCGAGCAATCGTAGTAATCGTTGGTCAGGCTGTCGCGGCGCACGAAGGCTTCTTCGTAGTTCAACAGCAGCGCTTCGTGAGCGGTGAAGAAACTGGTTTCGCGCAGTTGCGGCGAAGTGTCCATGCCGCAGGCACGCATGAACGCCAGGGTTTCATCGATACGGTCAGCGAGGTGACTGTACTTTTCCGCCAGGGCCGAGTTGGCGATGAAGTCCAGGTTCCACTTGTGCACCTGATGCAGGTCGGCAAAACCGCCTTGGGCGAAGGCGCGGAGCAGGTTCAGGGTCGCGGTGGACTGGTGATACGACTGGAGCAGACGCTCCGGGTCCGGCACACGGCTTTTTTCGTCGAAACCGATGCCGTTGACGATGTCGCCACGGTAGGCGGGCAGCGTCACGCCGTCGATGGTTTCGTCGTTGGCCGAACGCGGTTTGGCGAACTGCCCGGCCATGCGCCCGACCTTGACCACCGGGCAACCAGCGGCAAAGGTCATGACGATCGCCATTTGCAGCAGCACTTTAAAGGTGTCGCGGATTTTTGCGGCGGAGAACTCGGCGAAGCTTTCGGCGCAGTCGCCGCCCTGCAACAGAAACGCGCGACCCTGGGTCACTTCGGCAAACTGACGTCGCAACTCCCGGGCTTCACCGGCAAACACCAGCGGCGGATAGCTCGCCAGGGTTTGCTCGACGTGCAGCAAATGCGCCGCGTCGGGGTAGTGGGGTTGTTGCTGGATCGGCAGGGCGCGCCAGCTGTCAGGGCTCCAGGGTTGGCTCATCACGGTCTCGGTTGTTTTACGCTCGGGCGGTCATGTTATCAGCAATTAGTGCGTGACCTGTTCCCGTCGCTTCGCGGACAATCGCGCTTTTGCCGCTCGATGTTGCGGTGCACTGCGTTGCCGGGCCCGGTGACGATCTGGAGACGAAATGACTGAGGAGCGCGTCGAGCATCTGCTCGCCGAGGTACAGGACGAGTTCGGCGTAATTCGCGTGCTGGAAGTGGCCGATTACCGATTTCTCGAATTCGGTGATGCCATCGAACAGAGTTGCGTGTTCACCGCCGACCCGAGCTGGCTCGAATATGATTACACCCGTGCCATGCTGATCGGTGCGTTGTGCCATGAACAACCGGAAAGCGCGCTGTTCCTCGGCCTCGGCGCCGGCACGCTGACCCAGGCGTGTTTGAAGTTCTTGCCGCTGGAAGATGTCGAAGCCATCGAACTGCGGCCCGACGTGCCGCGTCTGGCCATTGAATACCTGGGGCTGGATGACGATCCACGGCTGTACATCCGCGTCGGCGATGCGCTGGAACTGCTCGATACCGCCGAGCCGGCCGACCTGATTTTCGTCGACCTGTATACCGATGTCGGACCGGGCGTCGGGCATCTGGCCTGGAGTTTTCTGGAAAACTGTCAGAAACGCCTGAATCCGGGCGGCTGGCTGGTGATCAATCAATGGGCCACCGATGACGGCAAACCGTTGGGAGCGGCGTTGTTGCGCGGGCTCTATCACCGGCATTACTGGGAGCTGCCGGTGAAGGAGGGCAACGTGATTCTGCTCGTGCCGTCGGAGCTTGATCAGGAGTTGGACATGGATGGATTGGTGGCGCGGGCCGAAGGGCTGGCGCCGCGGTTGGGGTATTCGTTGCAGTCGTTGATCAAGGCGATCCGCCCGGCGACTTGATTTGTCGTCTATAAGGGCCTCATCGCGGGCAAGCCCGCTCCCACAGGTTTTGTGAATATCCACAATCACTGTGGGAGCGGGCTTGCCCGCGATGAGGCCCTCGCAACCAAAGCACCCTTCAAAACCCTTTGAACACGCCGGGCCGCTTCTCCACCATCGACCGCACGCCTTCCTGCGCATCCTCACTCGCCAACAACTTCTTCACCAATGGCGGCAACCCCAGCGCCGCCGCTGTTTCTCCTTCATAACGCGCCTGCCGCGCCGACATCAGCGTCGCCTGCACCCCCAGCGGCGCCTGCCGGGCAATCCGTTCCGCCAACTCTATCGCCCGTGGCAGCAAGTCCTCGCTGGCCATGACTTCCTGCACCAAGCCCAGATGCAACGCATCATGCGCATCGAATTCATCCCCGGTCAGCAACCAGCGCATCGCATTGCCCCAGCCGGCGACCTGATGCAGGCGCAAGGTGGCGCCGCCGAACGGGAAGATCCCGCGCTGCACTTCCTTCTGGGCAAATCGGGTGTTGCTCGCGCAGAGGTTGATATCGGCGGCCAGCATCAGCTCGATGCCGATGGTCAGGCAGTAACCTTGTGCGGCGACGATCACCGGTTTGCTGACTCGCGGACCCGCAAACACGCCCCACGGATCGCAACCGCCGGGCGGCGCCTGCCAGCCCTCGGCCAGGGCTGAGCTGGCGCTGACCAGGTCAAGCCCGGCGGTGAAATGCTCGCCATGACCAAACACCACCGCCACCCGCGCTTCGTTGTCAGTCTCGAACTCACCGTAGGCCAGGCTGAGTTCGTTGAGCAGAGCGAGGTCGAAGGCGTTGCGCTTGGCCACCCGATCCAGGCCGATCAACAGGACATGACCGTGTCGTTCACGGGTGACACGACTGCAGGCAGGCTGATTCATGGGAACAATTCCTCGGGCGGGAAGAGGCGTGAAGGGGGGGGCTGCGAGGCCGCAGGTCTGAGTCACAACGGTGAACCGTTTTAGCGCCATCGCCAGCAGGGCCGGGCCTTTGAAAAATAGACGCTTGCGCGATTATCCGCAAAGCCTGTGACATAACGGTGTATCCGTCAGTTTTCCGACAAATAATGCTCCCTTTTTGGGCGAATTCCGGTATAGTGCGCGCCGGCCTTTAACCGGGCCGCGTTTAGGTAGCGCAATTCCCCGAAGTCAGCTTCGGCTGCATGTCCGCACAGCGGACTCTCCCTTGACGAATCTTTTTCATTCATTCGTTTTCGCAAATCCCCGCCGACAAAGCAGCCAGGGCGACTCTTGAGTCTTACACGGCATGCGCAGCTTTGGAGCATGGGTCTTTGCGGATGCACTTAGAGGCAGACCCATGACCCAGGAAACCGGCGGCTTCGCCGCTTTTAATCTTAATCCGAATATTCTTGCAGCCGTCATTGCGACTGGCTATGAAGAGCCTTCGGCTATTCAGCAGCAATCGATCCCGATCATCATGGCCGGCCAGGACATGATTGGCCAGGCGCAAACCGGTACGGGTAAAACCGCTGCGTTCGCCCTGCCTATCCTGCACTGCATCGATCCTGCCAAGCGCGAGCCGCAAGCCCTGATCCTGGCGCCAACCCGTGAGTTGGCGCTGCAAGTAGCAACCGCTTTCGAAACCTACGCCAAGCAAATGCCGGGCGTTACCGTTGTGGCCGTTTACGGCGGCGCGCCTATGGGCCCACAACTGAAAGCAATCCGTAACGGCGCACAGATCGTTGTCGCCACCCCGGGCCGTCTGTGCGACCACCTGCGTCGCGACGAAAAAGTCCTGTCGACCGTGAACCACCTGGTTCTCGACGAAGCTGACGAAATGCTCAAGCTGGGCTTCATGGACGACCTGGAAGTCATCTTCAAGGCTCTGCCAGCGACCCGTCAGACCGTACTCTTCTCGGCCACCCTGCCACAGTCGATCCGTGCCATTGCCGAACGCCACCTGCGCGATCCGCAACACGTGAAGATCCAGACCAAGACTCAGACCGTTACCGCGATCGAACAGGCTCACCTGTTGGTTCACGCTGACCAGAAGACCTCGGCTGTATTGAGCCTGCTGGAAGTTGAAGACTTCGACGCCCTGATCATGTTCGTGCGCACCAAGCAAGCGACCCTGGACCTGGCCAGTGCCCTGGAAGCCAAAGGCTACAAAGCCGCTGCGCTGAACGGTGACATTGCCCAGAACCAACGTGAGCGCGTGATCGAATCCCTCAAGGATGGCCGTCTGGACATCGTTGTGGCGACCGACGTTGCTGCTCGTGGTCTGGACGTTCCGCGCATCACTCACGTGTTCAACGTTGACATGCCGTACGACCCGGAATCCTACGTTCACCGTATCGGCCGTACTGGCCGTGCCGGTCGCGAAGGTCGTGCACTGCTGCTGGTGACTCCGCGTGAGCGCCGCATGCTGCAAGTGATCGAGCGTGTAACCGGTCAGAAAGTTGCCGAAGTTCGCCTGCCGGACGCTCAGGCTGTTCTCGATGCCCGCATCAAGAAACTGACCAACAGCCTGTCGCCGCTGGTGGCTGATGCCGAATCGACCCACGGTGATCTGCTGGATCGCCTGACTGCCGACATCGGTTGCACCCCGCGTGCACTGGCCGCTGCTCTGCTGCGCAAGGCAACCAACGCTCAAGCGTTGACCCTGGCTGCAATCGAGAAAGAACGTCCACTGGTGCCGAACAACGCACCGCGTGGCGATCGTCCAGAGCGTACCGGTGATCGTCCGGACCGTGGTGATCGTGAGCGTCGTGCTCCGGTTGCATTGGCTGAAGGTCGTGCTCGTTGCCGTACCGCGCTGGGTGCGCGTGATGGTATCGCTGCCAAGAACCTGCTGGGCGCTATCCTCAACGAGGGTGGTCTGGCTCGCGAAGCAATCGGTCGCATCCAGGTGCGTGACAGCTTCAGCCTCGTCGAGCTGCCGGAAGATGGTCTGGAGCGTCTGCTGACCAAGCTGAAGGACACTCGCGTTGCCGGTAAGCAGTTGAAGCTGCGTCGCTACCGCGAAGATTGATCCGCTCCCGGGCTGATTGATCGAACATAAAAAATCCCCGACTGGTTCGGGGATTTTTTTTGCCTGCGTTTTGTAGTCGCTTCCGATTCCGCGATTGGCCACGTTCCCTGTAGGAGCCGGCTTGCCGGCGATGGGCGTGAACGATTAAGTGGCGGTCTGAATGAGCGCGGTGCCTGTGCGTCCATCGCCAGCAAGCTGGCTCCTACAGGTGGCTGAAATTAATCCGTCGCTTGGCCGCCGCCTGCCGTCACCACTTGCACGCTCATGCGCGGTGTCGCCAGGTCGAGCCCGGCTTCGTCCAGGTGGCGTTTCAGGGACAGGTTGAAGGCACGGGACACTTCCCATTGCTTGATCGGTGCGGTCTTGAATCGAGCCCGCAGAATCGCGTTGCCCGACTCGAAACTCTCGACGCCTTGAATCTCCAAAGGCGACCAGATATTGCGCCGTTGCAGTGGATCGGAGCGCATCTTCTGGCCGACTTCGCGCATCAATTTGATCGCGTTATCGATGTCCATGTTGGCGGGGATCGCCACGCGGAAGATCGCGTAGCCGAATTCCCGCGAGTAGTTCTTGATGCTTTTGATTTCGCTGAACGGGATGGTGTGGACGATGCCGTCGATGTCCCGCAGGCGCACGGTGCGAATGGTCAGCCCTTCGACGGTGCCGAGGTGGCCGCCGACATCCACGTAGTCGTCGATGGCCAGGGAGTCTTCGATGATGATGAACAGCCCGGTGATCAGGTCGGCGACCAGCGACTGTGCGCCGAAACCGATGGCCAGACCGATCACACCGGCACCGGCCAGCAGCGGCGTAACGTTCATGCCCATGTTCGCCAGAGCGACGATCAGCGCAACGATGAATATCGCCACGAACAGCACGTTGCGGATCAGCGGCATCATCGTTTGCGCGCGGGCATTGGCCAGGCCTTTGCGCGAGCGGGTGAGCGCGTGGTGCACTGCGGTGTCGCTGAGAATCCAGATCAGCCAGGCAAAAATCAGCGTGCCGCCGAGGCTGAACAGTTTGACGCTGACTTCATGGCCTTCGCCTTCGGTGAACGCAATCAGCGACATGCCCCAGACCCGTAGGCCGAGTTCGATGAACGCCAGCCACACCAGCAAGTGGGCGAGGGTGTAGAAGAAGCTTTTCAGGCGGTCGGAATACAGTGCATGACGCTTCACCCCGCGTTGCGGTTTCAGCGCATGCCGGCGTACCAGTCCGTTGATAACCATGCACAACACCAACAGCACGGTGCAGATCAGCGACTGACGCAGCGCGGTGCTGGTGTCGCCGGCCGAGACAAAGGTGGCGAACAGCGAAATGCCCACCAGCACCAGCGCCGGCACGAACCAGAAGGTCCCGAGAATTGAGAGAGTGTCGCTAAGTGCACGGCGGGTCAGGCGCCGCGACAGCGGTTGGTTGCGGATCAAGTGGGCGATGGGACGACGGAAGCGCAAGATAAACAGCCCGGTGGACAGTGCGGCCAGCACGTTGGCGATGGTGGCGGCAGTGTGCGCCAAATGGCTGCCGAGACTGGCCACCAGACGCGGGTCGCCCAAGGCTTCGCCGAACGCGGCAAAACTGCCGATCAGCCACAACGGCCGAAAGGCCTGATGCCGCAGGATGTACAAGGCTCGGTGGCGGTGGGGGCCGTCGAGCAAGGAAAAGGCGATCACGCAGATCGCCGAAAAACACGTGCCGACCACCAGCGCATAGGCCAGCACCATCGCCAGGCTTTTGCCCAGTGACGAGGGCAGGGCGTACGTCATGTAGACCGTCATCACCAGGGCGATCAACCAGGGCCCGAGTTTGCGCAGGGCGAAGCGCAGCATGTCGAGGGCCCTTGGATGTTGCGGCAGCTCTTCGGTCAGGCCGAAGCGCATCCGCACCCGGTGCCCGAGCCAGATCAGCGCGGCGGCCAGCAGGCTCCAGACCATCAGAATCATGGCGAAGGCGAAGATGATCGGCAGCCATTCATTGGCCGGCAGCACCAGCGCCGACAGTTCTTCCTTGGCCAGGTCGAACTCCTCGGACCAGAGTGTGAGCGGGCTGTCGGCACCGGAGAATTGTTTTTCAAAACTGGCCAGCGTGCCGCCGATCAGGCCCAGCACGCCTTCTTCGGCGGCCGGTTGGGCTTTTTTGGTGGCGTCGCGCAGCTTCTTTAGGTCGGCCAGCAATTTGCTGCGTTGTTGATCGTTCTCCAGCGATTTGATGACTTCATCGAGGGATTGCCCGAGCGGTTCTTGCGCCTCTGGCTGGGCTTTCGACGAACTGTTGAGCAAGCTCGGCAAGCCGGCGGCCTGGGCAGGTGTCAACGACAGCAGCGTTATCAGGCAGACAAGGAAAAAACACGGCAGGGCAAAAAGACGAGCGAACACTAGGCGGTCAACCTTGAAAAGAGCAGATCGACCGAGTGTACGAGCCCGCCAAAATCAATGCGAGCCAGGGGCGAGGATTTATTCGTTGAGTTTGGCGAGGATCTTGAAGACCACGGTGGCGAGAATGGTCAGCATGCCGATCCACATCGCGAACACACCAGCGTTCTTGTCACGGAAATTGAAGCCGATGGCCAGCAGGATCATCCCGGCAAGAATCGGGATCAGCATGGCGTGGAATGAAGACATTGAGATCATGAGCGACTGCCTTGTCGAATGGGATAATTGAAGTCTAGGTGGCTTTAGCACTTGTAGGAGCCGGCTTGCCGACGAGGGCGATCTCAAGGATGCCATCGCCGGCAAGCCGGGCTCCTCCAAGGTTTACGGCAGTTCCTGGCAGGCGTAAAACGCGCTCAGCACTTTGACCAGGTGCGCCAGGTCATGACTGCCGCACAGCTCGCGGATCGAGTGCATGGCGAACGTCGGCAGGCCGATGTCCACGGTGCGCACGCCCAGGTGGCTGGCGGTGATCGGGCCGATGGTCGAGCCGCAGCCCATGTCGCTGCGGACCACGAAGCTTTGCACCGGCACTTCTTCGGCCATGCACAGATGACGGAAGAACCCGGCGGTTTCGCTGTTGGTGGCGTAACGCTGGTTGCTGTTGACCTTGATCACCGGGCCGGCGTTGAGTTTCGGGCCGTGGTTGGCGTCGTGCTTGTCGGCGTAGTTGGGGTGTACGCCGTGGGCATTGTCGGCCGAGACCAGCAGGGATTTCTGAATGGTGCGTACGAATTCGTCACCTTCGGGCAACAAGCGACGCAGTGTCTGCTCCAGCATCGGGCCGTCAGCGCCACACGCCGAGCAGGAACCGACTTCCTCGTGGTCATTGGCGACCAGTACGCAGGTTTCGTCGGTTTCGGCGGTCAGCAAGGCTTGCAGGCCGGCGTAGCAGGACAGCAGGTTGTCGAGGCGCGCGCCAGCGATGAAGTCGCCATGCAGGCCGATGACCGCCGCACTTTGGGTGTCGTAGAAGCTCAACTCGTAATCGAGCACCACGTCGGCGTTCAGGCCATGCTCGAGAGCCAGTTGATTGGTAAGTACGGCGCGGAAGTCCACACGCTCGTCACCAGCGAATTGCGCGAGGATCGGCGGCAGCTCGGTCTGGGCGTTGATCGCCCAACCCATGTTGGCTTCACGATTGAGGTGAATGGCCAGGTTCGGAATGATCGCGATTGGCGCCTTGAAGTCGATCAACTGGCTCTCGACCTTGCCGTCACGGCGGAAGGTCACGCGGCCGGCCAGGGACAGGTCACGGTCGAACCATGGCGCCAGCAGTGCGCCGCCATAGACTTCGACGCCCAGTTGCCAGAAGCCCTGACGTTGCAGTTCCGGCTGGGGCTTGACCCGCAGGCACGGGCTGTCGGTGTGGGCGCCGACCAGGCGAATGCCGCCATGCAGCGGTGAGTGACGGCCCATCTTGACGGCGACAATCGAGGAGTCGTTACGGGTGATGTAGTAGCGGCCGTTGGCTTCGGTGGTCCACGGCTCGCGTTCGTCGAGACGCTGATAGCCCGCCGCTTCCAGGCGCTGAACAAGGCTGGCAGTGGCGTGGAATGGGGTAGGGGAGGCCTTGAGGAAATCGATCAGGCCTTGGTTCAACTCTTCGCGCATAAGTAGCTCCAGACAGCAATGGCGCAAGTTTACCGTATTGGCTGGAGAATTGGCGGCGAGCTGATGGTGTTGCGTCTGCGTGTGATCCCTGTGGGAGCGTTTCGCCTAGAACGGTGCGGGGCACTCGAAACGCAGGCGTTCACCGGTTTGTGGGTGGGTGAAACTCAGCATGCTCGCGTGCAGGCACAGGCGTGGCCAGGCGGCCAGCGCTTGCTCGTGGGCGTAGAGGCCGTCGCCCAGCAGCGGGTGGCCGATGGAGAGCATGTGCACGCGCAACTGATGGGAGCGGCCGGTGATGGGGGTCAGTTCAACCCGGCACCAGTCACCGCAACGTTCCAGCACGCGCCAGAACGTCAGAGCGTTTTTGCCGAACTCGTGATCCACCACATGGCGCGGCTTGGTCGGCGGGTCGTAGCGCAGGGGCAGGTCGATGCTGCCGCTGTCCAGTTCCGGCTGGCCCCAGCACAGTGCGGTGTAGGCCTTTTCCGTTTCGCGGTCGTGAAATTGCCGGGACAATTCGCGATGCGTGTCCGGGTCTCGGGCCAACAAAATGATGCCGGAGGTTTCCCAGTCCAGGCGATGGACGATGCGGGCTTCCGGGTAGCCGTTTTCCTGCAGGCGGGTAATCAGGCAATCCTTGTTGTCATCGGCCCGCCCAGGGACGGAGAGCAGCAAGGTGGGTTTGTTCACCACCAGTACGGCGGCGTCCTGATGGATGATGTGAATGTTGGACAGCGGCATTAAAACAGCCTCGTAACAAACGCCAACGGCGACTCGATCACGTGGACGCCCTTTCCCTGTAGGAGCCAGCTTGCTGGCGATAGCATCAACGCGGTGTATCAGTTACACCGGGTTGCCTGCATCGCCAGCAAGCTGGCTCCTACAGAAAAGGGCTGCCCAAGTCACCGAGCCGCCGTGGCTCCAGCCGGATCGACTCAGCGATCTGGCAGGGTGATATTGAGTTCCAGAATCGAGCAGCTACCCTGGTTTTCCAGGGCGACATGCACGTCATCGGACCCGATATTGACGTACTTGCGGATGACTTCGACCAGCTCTTTCTGCAAGGCTGGCAAGTAATCCGGCGTACTGCGTTGGCCGCGTTCATGCGCCACGATGATCTGTAGACGCTCTTTCGCTACCGAGGCGGTACTTGGCTTCTTGTTAGCACGAAAGAAGTCAAAAATGTTCATTACCGGCCTCCAAACAGACGCTCAAAGAATCCTTTCTTCGTTACATCGAGAAACCGATGCTCCACGGTTTTGCCCAGCAAGCGATCGACGGCATCGCTGTACGCCTGACCGGCGTCGCTCTGATCGTCGAGAATCACCGGCACGCCGGAGTTGGACGCCTTGAGTACCGCTTGGGACTCTGGAATCACACCCAGCAGGGTCACAGCGAGAATTTCCTTGACGTCTTCGACGCCGAGCATCTCGCCATCGCTGACGCGTTGCGGGTTGTAGCGGGTCAGCAGCAAGTGTTCCTTGATCGGGTCTTCGCCGTTCTCAGCGCGACGCGACTTGCTGGCCAGCAGGCCCAGCATACGGTCCGAGTCACGCACCGAGGAGACTTCCGGGTTGGTCACGACGATCGCTTCATCGGCGAAGTACATGGCCAGGTGCGCACCTTTCTCGATACCGGCCGGGGAGTCGCAGACCACGAATTCGAAGTCTTCCTTCAACGCCATCAGGACTTTTTCCACGCCTTCGACGGTCAGCGCGTCTTTGTCGCGAGTCTGGCTGGCGGCCAGTACGTAGAGGTTTTCCAGGCGTTTGTCTTTGATCAGGGCCTGTTGCAGGTTGGCTTCGCCGTTCACTACGTTGACGAAGTCATACACGACGCGACGTTCGCAACCCATGATCAGGTCGAGGTTACGCAAACCAACGTCGAAGTCGACGATAACTGTTTTGTGACCGCGCAGTGCGAGGCCGGTACCGATAGCGGCACTGGTGGTGGTCTTACCCACACCACCCTTGCCGGATGTAACCACGAGAATCTTGGCCAAGGTGTTTCACCCCTAAGGAAAAAGGACATTTAGCCCCTGAAAAACATCTCTGGAAAAACGACTGCAGTCGGACAGCTTGGCTGGAATCCGGTCCTGAACCGCGCTTACCGCCGGTAAACACTGCTTTTGGCCTTTTTCCTACTTCGTTTGAGCCGTTTTCGCTACGTTTTAGAGATGCTTGGAAAATGCGGCAGTATCCGTTAAAGCCGAATGATGTTCAACACATCGCCCGACAGGCTGACCTGTACGCCCGCGCCCCACAAAGGGTCGCGACGCAGATCTTCCGAAACCTTGTAGTGGCCTGCGATGGAGACCAGTTCAGCGCTCATTTGCTGACAGAAAATCCTGGCTTTCTTGTCGCCTTTGACCCCGGCCAACACTCGACCGCGCATCGGGCCGTATACATGGATGTTGCCGTCGGCGAGAAGTTCCGCCCCCGGGCTGACCGACGAGATCACCACCAGATCGCAACCCTGGGCATAAATCTGCTGGCCGCCGCGCACGGGTGAGGTAATGATTTTCGTCGGTTTGATCGTCGGTTCAGGCGGTTTTTCCGGTTTTTTCGCAACGACCCCTTCGAGCGGGTCCAGCGGACGTTCGCGGGCGCCGGACGGCGGCAGCACCGGCAGGTCGACCGCGATGGCGGCGGCGATGTCTTCGATACGGCTGGCACGGATCGCCAGGGTGCGCAGGCCATGCTGGCGGCAGACGCGCATCAGCCCCGGCAGGTCCACGGCGCCTTCGCTGGCCGGGAGCTTGTCCAGGGCCAGTACCAGCGGCGCGTTGCTGAAGAAGCCTGGCGCCTGGGCGACCTTGGCGGCCAGTTGCCGATCAAGGTTCTCAAGGTCGTTACGGGCCAGCTCCAGCACGGTAATGGCGAGCATGCTGCCCTTCAACTGGAACACGGGATCCTGGTCTTGCGGTTCTGTTTGGCTCATGGTCGGCATACAACGGCTTGTCACTAAAAGTGCCGAGACTTATAACGAGAACGCTCGCGAGCCGCAAGCCGGGTCGAACGATGTAGAATGCGCGGCCATTGTCTTTCCGGAACCTTTAATGGATCGCCCGCGTTTTCGAAAAACATTTCTTATGCCGCGTTTCTGGCCGCTGTGGTGTGGCTTGGGGCTGTTGTGGCTGATTGTTCAATTGCCATATCCGGCGTTGCTGTCTATCGGTCGGGCCCTCGGTGCGCTGATGTATCGCGTGGCGGGCGACCGACGGCGCATTGCCAGGCGCAATCTGGAACTGTGCTTCCCGGAAAAATCCGCTGCCGAGCGCAAGCGCCTGCTCAAGGAAAACTTTGCCTCCACCGGCATCGCCTTCTTTGAAATGGCCATGAGCTGGTGGTGGTCGCGCGAGCGCCTGGCCAGGCTGGCCCACGTCGAAGGGCTGGAGCATCTGAAAAAAGCCCAGCGCGAAGGCAAAGGCGTGATTCTGATGGCCGTGCATTTCACCACGCTGGAAATCGGCGCGGCGCTGCTCGGTCAGCAGCACACCATCGACGGCATGTACCGCGAGCACAAGAACCCACTGTTCGATTACATCCAGCGCAATGGCCGCGAGCGCCACAACCTCGACTCGCTGGCCGTCGAGCGTGAAGACGTGCGCGGCATGCTCAAACTGCTGCGCGCCGGCCGGGCGATCTGGTACGCACCGGATCAGGACTATGGCGCCAAGCAAAGCATCTTCGTACCGCTGTTCGGGATTCAGGCCGCGACCGTCACCGCCACCAGCAAGTTTGCGCGGCTGGGCAAGGCGTTGGTGGTGCCGTTCACGCAAGAGCGCCTGGCGGACGGCAGCGGTTATCGACTGGTGATCCATGCGCCGCTCGAAGGTTTCCCCGGCGAGACCGAAGAGGCCGATTGCCTGCGGATAAATCAGTGGGTCGAAGGCGTCCTGCGCGACTGCCCGGAGCAATACCTCTGGGCCCATCGCCGCTTCAAGAGCCGTCCGCCGGGCGAACCCAAGCTGTACGCCAAGCGCGGTTGAATCACCGATCCCTTTGAGCACCAAGGAGTGTTGCGATGAGTCCTGCTGAACCGGTTACAGGGTTGATTCTTTCCGGCGGCGGGGCCCGGGCGGCCTATCAGGTCGGCGTGCTGGCGGCGATTGCCGAGCTGTTGCCGGTGGGCGCGAGCAATCCGTTTCCGGTGATCGTCGGCACTTCGGCGGGGGCGATCAACGCCGTCAGCCTCGCCAGCGGGGCGATGGATTTTCAGGGTGCCATCGAGCGACTGACCGCCTTCTGGCAGGGCTTTCGCAGTCATCTGGTGTTGCGCAGTGATTGGCCGGGGGTGATCCGTCAGGCCAGCCGGTTTGTCAGCCACAGCTTGCTCGGCATTGGCGCTCAGGTGCCGGTGGCTCTGCTCAACAGCTCGCCGTTGCGCGGGTTGCTCAATGACAAATTGCACATGGCCGGCATCGCCGAGGCCATCGCGCAGAAGCAATTGCAAGCCGTGGCGGTCACCGCGTTTGGCTATGAATCCGGACAGGCCGTGACGTTCTATGAGGGCGGCGGCACCATCGACGCCTGGTTGCGTCATCGGCGAATTGGCATTCCCACGCAGTTGACCGTCGAGCACTTGCTTGCCAGCTCCGCCATCCCGCTGCTGTTCGCCCCGGTAAAAATCGGCGAAGAATATTTCGGCGACGGCGCGGTGCGTCAATCGGCACCGATCAGCCCGGCCCTGCACCTGGGCGCCAGCCGCGTGCTGGTGGTGGGCGTCAGTGGCAACCCCCGCGGTGTCGACCCGGAGCAACCACTGCAACGCGCCTACACCGGTCAGCAGCCAACCCTGGCACAGATCGGCGGGCACATGCTCAACAGTACGTTCATTGACAGCCTGGAAAGCGACATCGAACTGCTGCAACGTCTGAACCAGTTCAGCCACCTGATGCCCGCCGGCCCGCCAACCCGCGCGCTCGGCGTGGCGCCGGTGGAGGTGTTGGTGATTTCGCCGAGCCAGCCGATTGATGAGATCGCTGCGCGACATCGCCAGGAACTGCCAGCAGCGCTGCGTCTGTTTCTGCGCGGACCGGGGGCGACCAAGACCAGCGGGGCGGGGGTGTTGAGTTATCTGCTGTTCGAGGCGGGTTATTGCAGCGAGTTGATTGACCTGGGGCGGCGCGATGCGTTGGCCAAACGCGAAGAGTTGTGTCGGTTTCTTGGGCTTTCGGTGCCGGAAACCGTTTGAACTGTCAATTGTGACAGTAGACGCTCAAGCCTTTATTCAATCAGATTGAAACCCTCAGGCAGAGGGTTGGGCGATGGCTGCTGCACTATGGATTGATGCTCATACGCCGACACTGACGGTGGTGGATGCGCGCGGGTTGACTGTGCGAAATGTCGCTTACTGTCGTCATCCGCAGAACACATTGACTGATACGCGCATTACCCGAAGCCACTTCGATCCGGTCGGACGGCTTTTCGCTTCCTGGGACCCGCGCTTGTGGGGAACGGCGCCGAAGCCCAATCTTGAACACACCTCTGATTTGCAAGGCCGGGCTCTGCTGATAGACAGCGTGGATGCCGGTTGGCAGCTGAGTTTGATCAATCAAGCGGATGCGATCGGCTCGTTCTGGGACGGCCGCGGTGGACAGCGTCACAGCGAATTCGATGAACTTCAGCGTCCGGTCGCCATTACCGAACATACGGCGCATGAGCTGCCGCGGGTTTCCGAACGTTTTGCCTATGGCGATGCCAGTGACGAGCTGGCGACCCATAACCAGTGTGGCCAACCGATCCGCCATGATCATCCGGCCGGCAGGCGCAGCCTGTGCGAATACGGTGTGGGTGGCTCGTTGCTGGCGGAGCAGACGCGTTTCCTGCGCGATCTGGAGTTGTCGGATTGGTCGTCCGAATTCGCCGAGGCGAGACTGGAAGACGAGGTGTTCGAAACGACGCAACAGTACGCTCCGTCGGGGGAGATGCGCAGTCAGACTGACGCCATGAGTAACGTCAGATCGTTCGCTTACGACCGGACCGGCCAGTTACGTGAGTCTCGATTGAAACTGGCAGGTTCTTCAGATGAACCGCGCCTGCTGGTCAGTGACATTCGCTACGACGCTTTTGGCAGGAGCCTCAGCGAACGGGCTGGCAACGGCGTCATCACCACCTCCCGATACGCCGACGAAGATGGGCGCCTCCTGCAATTGCAGTCCTGCGATGCCGATGGCCAGCCGCTTCAGGATTTCAGATATGCCTATGATCCTGTGGGCAACATCATCCGCCTCGAAGACAAGGCGCGGTTGACGTGCCATTTCAACAATCAGCGAATCGATCCGATCAGTTGCTATGTCTACGACAGTCTCTATCAACTGATCGAAGCCAGCGGTAGCGAAGTCAGTCAGCCCAGCCATGGCCCCGCATTGCCGACGTGGCAAACCACGCCGCTGGATCCCAACCAACTGCGCAACTACTTTCAGACCTTCAACTACGACGCCGCCGGTAACCTGCAAACTCGCCATCACAGTGGTGCAGAAACTTTCGAGATGTTTACCGCTTTAACCAGCAATCGCAGTGTTGCGGATAAAGAAGGTCTGGCTGACGGTTTCGATGCCAACGGCAATCAACTGGAGTTATTGCGCGGGCAAAGGATGAGCTGGGACATTCGCAATCAGTTGAGCCAAGTGACGCTGGTCAAACGTGACGACGGCCCTGACGATACCGAGTATTACTGCTACGACAGTCCCGGGCATCGTTTGCGAAAGGTCCGACTCACTTTGTCTGCGCGTCGCACGTTGCGCTCCGAAACGCGCTACTTGCCGGGGCTGGAAATTCATCGTGACACGGCCACGGGTGAGGAGCGGCACGTGGTCAGCGTCGAGGCCGGGTGCATCCAGGTGCGCGCCTTGCACTGGGTCACGACACCATCGCGCAATATTCCTGACGATCAGTTACGTTTTTGCCTGAGTGACCATTTGAACTCCAGCACCCTGGAGTTGAATGAACAGGGCGGCGTGCTGAGTCGGGAGGTTTATTACGCGTTTGGCGGGACGGCGTTGTGGGCGGGTGCCAGCGAGATTGACGGCAAGTACAAGACTATTCGTTATTCGGGTAAGGAGCGGGATGCGACGGGGCTTTATTATTATGGGTATCGGTATTACGCGCCGTGGTTGCAGCGGTGGGTAAGCCCAGACCCTGCGGGAGTTATTGATGGTCTTAATGTATTTATGATGACCTTCAATAATCCGATTAATTGGATGGATTCGCTAGGCAAAAATGCAGTCCCCACGATCGCTCATTTCTATTGGGATGGCGGAAATATTCCGTCCCTGTTTCTACGTAACATACTAATGTTCAAAAATCTGAACTCGGAATATCAGGTGCACGTGTGGGCGCACAAGGACTCGTACATTTTTGATACGTTAGCTGATATGAAAGAGGGTGTGGATCCAGTTGATCGTGAATTGGCGTATCGCGAAGGGTACGCCCTAAATATAGCCTCACCCCAGGAGTTGTTCAGAGACTTGGCGGAAGTTTATGCGAACGCTGCCTATATCGAAGGAATTTACTCGCGTGAAAGTAATGGCCCCTACAAAAATCTCGCAGCAGCCAGTGACGTTGTGGAATTGGCAGCGACCTACGTAAAAGGTGGCGTCTACATGGATGTAGACATTGCTGTTGCGGGACCGATTGGGACACTGAATGCTGCAAATGGCTTTTTAGCGCATATAGAGGGGCCGATGACTTCAAATGCGGTTATTGCGGCCACCCCGGAATCGTCAATTGGAGCACAGCTATTGGATAGGGTTCTCTACGAGTACTCTGACGAGTCGGCGGCTCGGTTTGGAAGGGAAAATTTCGGATGGAGTCAGAAACGAAGTTCAGCAGAAGAAGGAATGTTCAATCGCCTCAAGTTGACGCTGTTTATGTCAGGGCCCGCGATGATTGCCGAATTTGTCCAGGGGCGGATAAACGGCCCCGCGATTGATACTAGCCAATACGCGGTTTCCAATGGCATGTTCTTTGGTAATGCTGCTCGGCCACAAGGTCAGGAGTTGGAGGAGCGTGATATGTCCAGCATGTTTTTTGGTGGTTATCGCCGAAATATCGACGAAGGCGGCGCTTGGGTAAAGGTGACGCCTGGTCGTAGAGCATCAGTCGCATAAATGAACCAACCTGCCCATTTGCGCAGGTTGGTTTCTGGTGAATGTCAGAAGTGGAACTTCACCAAAAAGCTCGTGGTGCTCTGATCAGTCTTGAAGTACTGGCTGTCTTCAATCCCGTACTTATCTTTCCAGTAGTCGTACTCCACACCCACATACAACTGCTTCTCGCCAATGTTCAGCGCTTTACCCAAGTCGTATTTGACCTGCGGGTTGAAGTGCAGGTTGGCGTGGTAAGTGCCTTTGGAGTTGGAATCGTTGTCGACTACCCAGTCCATGAAACCATCGATCAGGATGTTCGAGTCGCCCACCGGAATGGTGTACGACCAGACCGGGGTGATCTGCCAGACGTTGTCGCCCGCACGACTGCCTTCGGTTTGACGCTGGTAGAAGTTCAGCTGGAAGTAGTCGAAACCGGGAATAGCCAGGTCGAAACCCGGACCGATCAGGTAGGACTCGGTATCGCCTTCACCAAACTCGTAGGTCATGGCGAGCAATACGTCTTTGACCGGGCCGAATTCGATTTTCTGGTCGAAGATCTTGCCGAACGACAGGCGTGGGCTGATCTCGCCGTAGTAGGTGTTGGAACCGACGCCGCTGTCATCCTTGCCGTTGTAGAAGATCTTGTCGACGAACAGGAAGTTATCCCCATATTTCCAGCCGTCGACGTGTTCGAAGGTCACAGTCTGCTGAATGCGCGGGTTGACCTGGAAGTCCTTGCCATACAGGTAGGTCAGGCTGTTGTTCTGCCATTGCAGCAAGTCGCCAGCCATCGCCTGGCCCCCGGCCAGCAATGATCCCGCCAGCATCAGGCTAGTGCACGTACGTTTCATTCGGTTGCTCCCAAAAAGTAGGTGTTCCACGTTATTTTTTAAGGTCGGCGCTCTGGTGTGGCGCCTTTTTCTTTAGCGTTAAAAAATCATCCAATCGGTCAGCTTCAGTGCTGTTAGCAAGAGCTGCGCCAAGGCTTTCGAAAAGCAAAAAAACTCCCGCTCGGCGGCTCAAGAACCGTCGATTGAGAGGGGTGTTGGAATGCCTTGATACCGTCCAGGGCCGGGATAAGTTGGCTTTCTGGTCAGGAATTAAATCCGGGCTTTTTTTTAAAGCGGATTCGGGCGGCCGCGGAGAATACTGACTCCAAGGCCTGGTCTCAAGTGCCCCGCAACAGCGCACCGACGACAGGTTTGGGGCACGGTTGCGGGTCATCTTAAAAGTGCACCTTCACCAGCAGGCTGGTGGTGTTTTCGTGGGTGTCGAGGTTGGCGTTGTTTTCCACGCCGTACTTGTCTTTCCAATAGCTGTACTCGACGCCGACATACACCTGTTTCTCTCGCCAGCCCAAGGCTTTGCCCACGTCGTATTTGATCTGCGGGTTGAAATGCAGGTTGGCGTGATAGGTGCCGCGCGAGTTCTGGTCGTTGTCCACGACCCAGTCGAGGTAGCCGTCGATCAACAGGCTCGAATTGCCCACCGGGACGGTGTAGGACCAGGCCGGTGTGATCTGCCAGACGTCATCGCCGGGACGCGAGCCTTCGGTCTGGCGATAGTAGAAGTTCAAGGTGAAAAAGTTGAAGCCCGGTACGGCGAGGTCGAAACCGGGGCCAATCAGATAGGCCTCGCTGTCGTCTTCGCCATTCTCGTAGGTCATGGCCAGCAACACGTCCTTGATCGGACCGAATTCGAAACGGCGATCGAGGATTTTGCCGAAGGAGAGGCGTGGGCTGAATTCGCCGTAATAGGCGTGAACACCTTTATTCCGGTCTTTCTCGCCGTTGTAGTAGGTGCTGTCGACGAACAGGAAGTTGTCGCCGTACTTCCAGCGGTCGGCGTGTTCGAAGGTGATCGTCTGCTGAATCGACGGATTGATCGCGAAATCCTTGCCGTACAAATAGCTCAAGCTGTTGGTCTGCCACAGCAGTAAATCGCCGGCCATGGCTTGGGTTGCGGCGAGCAG
This sequence comes from Pseudomonas sp. O230, assembly GCF_045447035.1. Taxonomy (NCBI): domain Bacteria; kingdom Pseudomonadati; phylum Pseudomonadota; class Gammaproteobacteria; order Pseudomonadales; family Pseudomonadaceae; genus Pseudomonas; species Pseudomonas sp. O230. Next base: position 299,547 of record NZ_JBJGXN010000003.1, read on the forward strand.
GCCACCGCTCAACAGCAGGTTTTTCTGTGTCCAAATCATCTGTTGCTCCCTCTTGTTTTTATTTTTGCAAGGCGCAGGCAGCCCCCAACCCTTGTAGGAGCAGGCTTGCTGGCGACGAAGTCAGAACATCCAACATTGATGTCGTCTGACACGCCGCCTTCGCCAGCAAGCCGGCTCCTACAGGGTTCGTGCGTTGCTGACTTAATGTGAGTGGGCGTGGCAGTCGTTGATCGCGGCGCGTTCTTTGCCGCCGAGGATGTTGAACAGCAGGTTCAGCGTCAGCGCGCTGAGCGTTGCCATGGCGATCCCGCTGTGAGTGATCGGGCTCATCCACAACGGCAGGTGCGCAAAAAACTCCGGACGCACCACTGGAATCAGCCCCATACCGATGCTCACCGCCACCAGCAATTGGTTGCGACGGTCACCGATGTCGGCTTCTTGCAGAATCTTGATTCCAGTGGCGGCGACCATGCCGAACATCGCAATTGCTGCGCCGCCGAGCACGGCAGGCGGAATCGAGGCCACCAGGAAGGCGGCTTTTGGCAGCAGGCTCAACACCACCAGCAACCCACCGGCGACGATGGTCACCGAGCGGCAGCGCACACCGGTCATCTGCACCAGGCCGATGTTCTGCGCGAATGAAGAGTGGGTGAAGGTGTTGAAGAAACCGGCGAAAAACGACGCGCCGGCATCGCACAACAAACCGCGACGCAGCATCCGCGGGCAGACTTCCTGGCCGGTGATTTTGCCCAGCGCGAGGAACATCCCGGTGGACTCGACGAAGATGATCACCACCACCAGGCACATCGACAGAATCGGTGCGAGCTCAAACTTCGGCATGCCGAAGTGCAGCGGGGTGACGATCTGCACCCAGGGCGCCTGGGTCATGCCGCTGAGGTCGACCATGCCGATCAAGCCGCAGATCACGTAACCGAGGCACATGCCGATCAGCACGGAAATGTTGACCCAGAAACCGCGCATGAAGCGATGGACCAGCAGGATCGTGCCCAGCACCAGCGCGGCGATGGCCAGGTAAATCGGTGAACCGAATTGAGTGGCGCCGGCACCGCCGCCCGCCCAGTTGACGGCCACGGGGAACAGCGACAAACCGATCGAGGTGATGACCGTGCCAGTCACCAGCGGCGGGAAGAAGCGCACGACTTTGGACATGAACGGCGCGATGAGCATGCCAAAGAACCCGGCGGCGATGGTCGCGCCGAAGATGCCCTGCAGGCCGATGCCAGGCATGCCGGCCATGGCGACCATGCTGCCGACGGCGGCGAAACTGGCGCCCATCATCACCGGCATGCGAATGCCCATCGGGCCGATGCCCAGTGATTGAACGATAGTGGCGATGCCGGCCACCAGCAGGTCGGCGTTGATCAGGAAGGCGATTTCTTCACGACTCAGGCCAGCGGCCTGTCCGATGATCAGCGGCACCGCGATGGCTCCGCCGTACATCAGCAAAACATGTTGCAGACCGACCAGGATCAGTTGCAAAAGGGGCAAACGCTGAATGGCGGGTGCGTCGGGGATGCGCGCTTGGGATAGCTCGGACATGCAACACCTCGGATCTTTTTTATTCTTGTGATTTTGTGCATCAGGGGAGACCGCTTTGCGGCCAATCGCCAGCAAGCCGGCGCCTACAGGTCATGCGAAACCCTGTGGGAGCTGGCTTGCCAGCGATGCTTTTACCGATTAATTGGTTGGGGCTCCCTGCACGATCCACGCACCGATCAGGTCACGTTCCTGCTGGGTCATCTGGGTGATGTTGCCCAGTGGCATGATCTGGCTGGTGACGGCTTGAGCCTGGATCCGCGCGGCGTTCTGGCGGATCTGCTCGGGGGTGTCGAACATCACGCCGGCCGGTGCCGCGCTGAATAGCGGGCTGGTCGGTTTGGCCGAGTGGCAGACCGAGCAACGTTCCTGGATCACGCTGTGCACCTTGTCGAAACTCGGGCCGGCGTTTGACGCCAGGACCGGTGCTTCAGCAGGTTTCGTTGCGGCAGGTTTGGCACCACCGCCGAGGGCGGTTTCCGGCAGCGGCTGGTACTCGATGGTGCCAGCGGCCTTGGCCACTTCAGGTGCACTTGGCATCTGCGCCGGGCCGGTCACGTAAGCCAGGCTGATCATGCCGACCGCTGCCACCGGCAGCGTCCAGGCAAACTTGTGGCTGTCGTGACGGGTGTTGAAGTAGTGACGCACCAACACCGCCAGCACCGCGATCCCAGCCAGGATCAGCCAGTTGTATTGGCTGCCGTAGGTGCTTGGGAAGTGGTTGCTGATCATGATGAACAGCACCGGCAAGGTGAAGTAGTTGTTGTGACGCGAACGCAACAGGCCTTTGGCCGGCAGCGCCGGATCCGGCGTGCGGTTCTCGGCAATCGCCGCGACCAGTGCGCGTTGCGCCGGCATGATGATGCGGAACACGTTGCCGACCATGATGGTGCCGATGATCGCGCCGACGTGCAGGTACGCACCACGACCGCTGAACACTTTGCTGAAACCGTAAGCGGCCGCAATGATCAGCACGAACAGGATGCCGCCGAGCAGGGCAGGGCGTTTGCCCAGGGCCGAGTCGCAGAGGAAGGAGTAGACGAACCAGCCGATGAACAGCGAGCCGATACCGATGGCCACGCCTTCAGGACCGCTCAATGTGCTGCCGGGTGCCAGCAGATACAGCGTCGGGTTGGAGTAGAACACCACGCACAGCAGCGCGATCCCCGACATCCAGGTGAAGTAGGCTTCCCATTTGAACCAGTGCAGGTTGTCCGGCATGGTCGGTGGGGCCAGTTTGTATTTTTCCAGGTGATAGATGCCGCCGCCGTGGATCGCCCACAGATCGCCCGCCAGCCCACTTTTCGGGTTGACCCGATTGAGGTTGTTTTCCAGCCAGACGAAATAGAACGACGCACCGATCCAGGCCACGCCAGTAATCATGTGAACCCAGCGCACGCTAAGGTTCAGCCACTCGAACAGATGTGCTTCCACAGTCTTTACCTCTCGCCCGTCACGCTGTTGTCGCGTGTTCGGACCTTCTCTTATTGGTGGGGGGCAAGGATCAACCGCTCATCCTCTTTGAAAAAATGTTCATCGCAGTTATTGCCTGTGCCACTGCGATCAACCACCAGGAAGTCATCCCGCTTTTCGATCGTCAGCACCGGATGGTGCCAAACGCCGCGATGGTAATTAATGCCCTGCCTGCCGTTGGTGACGAAGGCGCGGACCAAGCCTGATACAGGTTCATCGCCAAGTGGCGCGACCACGATCAGAAAGGGGTTGCCGAGCAGCGGAATGAACGCCTGGCTGCCCAGCGGGTGACGCTCCAGCATGCTGACGGTCAGCGGCATGTCCTGCGCGTCGGCGCGGAAGATGCTGATGATCGCGTTGTCCTCTGGCGTGGCGGTTTCCACCGTCGCCAGTTTATGAAAGCGCATGGTCGAACCGTTGTTGATCATGAAGTGATCGCTGCCGTCGGTTTCGATTACGTCACCGAAAGGGGCGAAGGCTTCTTTGGTCAGCGGTTCAATCGTCAGTGTGCGCATGCTGGTCTTCTTTTCTGAATTCTGTGTTGTGGGTTCTATCGTCATCGCTGGCAAGCCAGCTCCCACAGGTTTTGTGAACGCCACAGTCCACTGTGGGCGCTGGCTTGCCAGCGATGAGGTTCAGCGCTTATTTAGCGACCTTGCCCAATACGCGCAGGCGACTCACACCACCATCCGGGAACACATTCAGGCGGATGTGGGTGATCGGGCCCAGTGCCTTGATCTGCTCGGCGAAGGTGAGTTCGGCGTGCATTTCCAGTTTCTGTGCCGGCAACAGCTCGCGCCAGAACAGCGATTGGGTTTCGATCTGGCTGTCGGTGCCGCCCTTGACGAACGCGCCCTGGATCGAGCAAGTGTCCGGGTAGTTGCCCTTGAAGTGCAGGGTGTCGACGATGACTTTCTCGATTTCGCCGGCATGACCCAGCGCGACGATCACCCAGTCATTGCCTGGCGTACGACGACGTGCAGTTTCCCAGCCGTCGCCCATGTTGATGCCGCGACCCGGGTTGAGGATGTTGCTCATGCGGCCGAAGTGTTCGTCGGAGCAGGCGAGGGCGCGGCCACCGTTGAGGGCTGCGGCCAGGTCGACCTGTTCGTTGTCACCGACAGCGGACCAGTCGCGGAAGGGGATACCGTAGACGCGCAGGCGGGCCACGCCGCCATCCGGGTAGATGTTGAAGCGCAAGTGGCTGAACGCCTGCTCGTTGTTGATTTCGTGGTAGTGGTGGCTGTTGCCTTGCAGCTCGACGGCCGACAGCACTTCAGTCCACTGGGTGTTGTCATCCGGCTCGCCGGAAGCGAGGAAGCAGGCTTCCAGCGAAGCCGACGGCGGGAAGTTGCCGGTGAAGAATGAAGTATCGATGTCCACGCCTTTGATCGAGCCCGGCACGCCCAAGCGGATCACGGCGCTGTCGTAGCCTTCGAAGCGCTTGCGGCGCGACTCCCAGCCGTCCATCCACTTGCCGTTGTCATCGAACACGCCCTCCTTCCACACAGCCGGAGTCGGTTGGAACAGACGGTTGGCATCAGCGAACCAGTCATCGGTGACCGAGATGATTTTGGTGCCCAGACGGGCGTCGGCCAGGTTGACGAACTTCTCGAAAGGTACGGCGTAAGCTTTCATTCTTCTTGTCTGCCTTTAATAAGTTGGCTTGGGATGCTCGCAGGGCCCTGGGTACTCTTCGCGTTTTAAAGCACTCGGGCCAGGCTCGCTATAGGGTCAGTAAACGGAACAGGGCGATCTTGTTGATCTCTGCCAGCGCGCACTTGAACTCGGTATCCGCCGAGTTGTGAATGCGCGTTTCGAACGCCGCGAGGATCTGATGCCGGTTGCTGCCTTTTACCGCCATGATGAAGGGAAACTTGAACTTGGCTTTGTAGGCGTCGTTCAGCTCGGTGAAGCGAGAAAACTCTTCGGCCGTGCATTGGTGAATACCGGCGCCAGCCTGTTCATGGGTGCTGGCTTCGGTCAGTTGGCCCTGGACGGCGGCTTTGCCGGCCAGGTCCGGGTGAGCGTTGATCAGGGCCAGTTGACTGGCGTGATCGGCGCTCAACAGGATGTCGCTCATGCGCTGGTGCAAGGTTTCGATCTGGTCGATCGAAGCGTCCTGGCCCAGGTCGAAGGCCTTTTCGGCCACCCATGGCGAATGTTCGTAGATATCGGCGAACGCGGCGACGAACGCGTCGCGGTTCAGGGTCGAGGGTTTCAGGGTTTGAAAGGTGCTCATTGGGCAGCCCCTTGGTACGGATGGGTTTCGTGCCAGTGGCGAGCGATGTCGACGCGGCGGCTGAACCACACCTGTTCGTGACTTTTAGCGTATTCGATAAAGCGTTTGAGCGAGGCCAGACGCGCCGGACGGCCGATCAGCCGGCAGTGCAGACCGATCGAGAGCATTTTCGGCGCTTCGGCACCTTCGGCGTACAGCACATCGAAGGCGTCTTTGAGGTATTCAAAAAAGTCGTCGCCCTTGTTGAATCCCTGGACCTGGGTGAAGCGCATGTCGTTGGTGTCCAGGGTATACGGGATCACCAAGTGTGGCTTGCCGGTCGGATTGTTCGGTTCCCAGTAGGGCAGGTCGTCGTCGTAGGTGTCGCAGTCGTAGAGAAAGCCGCCTTCTTCCATCACTAATCGACGAGTGTTCGGGCCAGTGCGGCCGGTGTACCAGCCCAGCGGACGTTCACCGGTGATTTCGGTGAGGACGCGGATCGCTTCGAGCATGTGCTCGCGTTCCTGGGCTTCGTCCATGTACTGGTAGTCGATCCAGCGGTAGCCGTGGCTGCAGATCTCGTGGCCGGCATCGACCATCGCGCGGATCACGTCCGGGTGGCGTTGGGCAGCCATGGCCACGGCGAAGATGGTCAGCGGAATATCGAATTCCTTGAACAGCTTCAGAACCCGCCAGACGCCGGCGCGGCTGCCATACTCGTAAAGGGATTCCATGCTCATGTTGCGCGCGCCTTGCAGTGGCTGCGCCGAAACCATTTCCGAGAGGAAGGCTTCGGACTCTTTATCGCCGTGCAGGATATTGCGCTCGCCGCCTTCTTCGTAATTGAGCACGAAGGACAGCGCGATGCGGGCATTGCCCGGCCAGTGTGGGTGAGGAGGGTTACTGCCGTAACCGATCAGGTCGCGTGGGTAGTCAGCGCTCACTGCAGTCTTCCTTCTTATTCGTTGACAGATTGTGTGGCGTGCCTGGAGGTGGGAAGACAGGCTGGCGTCACAGCGATGGGCTGATTGTATACAACTTTATATCCACTTTGTAAGCCTGAATTTTCGCATTTTTCATCTGCTGTCATCTTCGGGTGAGACTGCAAGAAACCTGCCCACTTGGTCAGCTAATGGATGAAGGGTCCGCTGTGCGTGTGGTTCAACGTCAGATTGACTGCGAATCCTTGAATGGCGGCGCTGAGCGCAAATATGTCGTTTTTATTGTGTACAATTTTTTTGAAAAGTGTCTTAATCAGTCGCTCGCCGCAGCTTTTCGTGCTCCGAATCGGTGCGGTCTCCTTTTCAACTGACTTCGGGAGGCGCGAGGTCTGACTGCTCCACGCAGCAGGCGCGCAGAATCAATGGGACGTTTGACTACACACGTTTTGGACGCTGCACACGGTTGCCCGGGCAGCTCGATCAAGGTCGAGTTGTACCGCGTTGAAGGCTCGCAGCTGGAATTGGTCGCCAGCGCAATCACCAACAGCGACGGCCGTGTCGATGCACCACTGCTGCAAGGCGATGACTACCGCTCCGGGGTCTATCAGGTGCAGTTTCATGCAGGCGATTACTACCGCGCCCGTGGCGTTCAGCTACCGGAGCCTGCGTTCCTGGATGTGGTAGTGCTGCGGTTTGGCATCTCTGCGGAACAGGATCACTACCACGTGCCGTTGCTGATTTCGCCTTATAGCTATTCCACGTACCGCGGCAGCTGATCCCCCAAGCAGCTGCCTCCTCCGAGAAGCGACTGCGCATATAGCTTCTTTGGTCTTTCGCCCGCTCACACTGCGGGCTTTTTTTTGCTTTCAGGAAAGTGGTGCCTGTCCCGACGCCGTCGCCGGCAATCTGGCTCCTACAGGGTCTATGTCGTCCGAAGGTGAACGACACCAATCCTGTAGGAGCCGGCTTGCCGGCGATGCTTTTAACGGCTTAACAGCGACGCAGCTCCCGCACCACTGAACAACCCCGCACTCACCCGGTTAAACCAACTTTGCCCCTTGCCACTGCGCAAATACCGCGCTGCACCATGCGCGCCCAACCCATAAGCCAGCTTGCACAGCAGATCCAACACCGTCCACGTGGCGATCATCACCAGCAACTGCGGCAGGAACGGTTGCCCGGCGCTCAAGAACTGCGGCAGGAACGCGGCGAAGAACAAGATGTCTTTCGGATTGCTCGCACCCAGCACAAACGCGCGCCCGAACAGGGCGCGAAAGCGCGGCACCGGCGCAGCCTGGGGCACTTCGGCGCCGACCGATGGCTGACGCGATTGCTGCCAGCTCTGCCAGGCGAGGTAGAACAGGTACAGCGCACCGACGATTTTCAATGCACTGAACAGCTGTTCCGAGGCCAGCAGCAAAGCACCCAGGCCCAACGCGGAAGCGCTGAGCAAGCAGATTGACGCAATCACGCCCCCCAGAAACGCCGGGTAAGAACGACGCAATCCGTAATTCAGACTGTTGCTGATCATCAGCAAAGACAGGGGCCCCGGGATCAGGATCACCACCAGCGCAGCGCCGCTGAACAGCAGCCAGGTTTCCAGACTCATCACTTTCCTCCATTTGCACAAAAGCCTCACCCGACGGGGTGAGGCTGTTTTGAATCACTGCTTTTTGAATCGTATACGGCTTACAAGAAAATGAACTTGGCGATGAAAATCGCGCAAAGCACCCACAGACTGACGGAAATTTCCTTGTGCTTGCCGGTGAACGCCTTCAGCACCACATAAGTGATAAAGCCCAGCGCGATGCCATCGGCAACCGAAAAGGTCAGCGGCATCATGATCGCGGTCACGATCGCCGGAATGCTGTCGGTCGCTTCGTCCCATTCGATGTGCGCCATGCCGCCCATCATCAGCATCGCCACGTAAATCAGTGCACCGGCGGTGGCGTAAGCGGGAATCATGCCGGCCAGCGGTGCGAAAAACATGGCTGCAATAAATAACACACCTACGGTCACTGCGGTAAGACCAGTCCGACCACCAGCTGCTGCGCCAGCGGCACTTTCCACATAGCTTGTTACAGGAGGAACACCGACCACGGCCCCGAATACGCTGGACGCGCTGTCCGCTTTCATTGCGCGGGAGAGGTTTTCGATGCGACCGTCCGCGTTCACCAGGTTGGCGCGCTGGGCGACGCCCATCAACGTGCCGGCGGTGTCGAACATGTGCACGAAGAGGAAGGCCAGCACCACGCTGATCATGCTGACGTTGAACACGCCGGCGACGTTCATCGCCATCCAGGTCGGTGCCAGGCTTGGCGGCGCCGACATGATGCCCTCGTAGTGCACCAGTCCCAGGCCCCAACCCGCCAGCGTAACGGTGATGATGCTGATGAGAATCGCACCGAACACCTTGTGGTAGCTGAGCACGGCAATCATCAGGAAGCAGATGGCGGCGAGCAGCGGGCCGGGCTCGCGCAGGGAGCCGAGCTTGATCAGTGTCGCCGGGCTATCGACGACGATGCCCGCGGTTTTCAAGCCGATCAAACCGAGGAACAGACCGACGCCCGCACCCATCGCAAAGCGCAGGCTCACCGGAATGCTATTGAGCAGCCATTCGCGAATCTTGGAAAAGGTCAGGATCATGAACAACACGCCGGACACAAACACCGCACCGAGCGCGGTTTCCCAGTTGTAGCCCATGGTGCCGACCACGGTGTAGGTGAAGAAGGCGTTGAGGCCCATGCCCGGCGCGAGGCCGACCGGCCAGTTGGCGTACAGGCCCATCAACAGGCAACCCAGTGCAGCCGCGATGCACGTTGCAACGAATGCCGCGCCGTGGTCGATCCCGGCGTCGGCCATGATGTTGGGGTTGACGAAGATGATGTAAGCCATGGTGATGAAGGTTGTCAGACCGGCAATCAGCTCGGTCTTCACCGTGGTGCCATGCAAGGTAAGTTTGAAGATGCGTTCCAGCCAGCCATTGCGTAACGGCGGCGAGAGATCCAGCGTCGGGGCTTCGGATTTGCGGCTTTCCACAGCGAGTACTCCTCAAGAGTTTTATTGTTATTTCCAGGGCCGGACCCATGAGGGTGGCAGCGGCCCTTTGAGGCATTCGCGAATTTGTTGACCGCTTGGTCAGGAACTCGCACGCAGTGGATTATGCTTTTGTATACAAATAATGCAAATAATGTTTTTGATTTTGTGGACGAAAAGTTTGGTGATAGGGATATATCGCCTCAAAGGACGCCATCGCGGGCAAGCCCGCTCCCACAGGGAATGCGCTAACTGTGGGAGCGGGCTTGCCCGCGATGGCGTCAGTTCAGCCGATACACCTACAGCAGATATTGCTTAATCGGCCGCCACCTGGCTTTTTCCCAACGCCAGATTCACCGCCAACCACCCATTCACCGCAACCTCCCCAGCCTCGGCAAACACCCGCTCCAGCAATTTCACCTGTTCACGCCGCAATGATTGTTCAAACCGCGCACCGTCCACGGTCAGTTCCAGCAGCCGTTTACGCTTGTCAGTCTCGGACGCAACGCTGTCCACCAGATGCATTTCCACCAACTGACGCAGCGGAATGTTCAGTGCCTGCTTGCTCACGCCGAGCAATGCCAGCAACTCCTTGACGCTCAGGTTCGGGTAACGGGCGATAAAAAACACGATGCGTTGATGCACCCGGCTCAAGCCGCGACGCTCGAGCATTTCGTCGGCCTTGGCGGTAAACGCCTGGTAGCCGAAGAAAAACGCTTCCATGGCCTGCTGTTGGGAGGCGGGATTTTTAAGGTCAAGCATGTTGACGTATCCGTTCGGGTTGTCGTAATTTCGGTCAACCAGTTTGACTCATTTTCCTCAGGCCTCGCTACCGGTGACCCCCATGGCTTTTTCCGAACGTGTCTCGCGCCTTAAAAGTTCTCTGATCCGTGAAATCCTTGCTGCGGCCCAACGGCCGGAAGTGATGTCGTTCGCCGGCGGCCTGCCGGCCGAAGCCATGTTGCCAAAAGTCGAATGGGCCGACATGCCGCTGTCCGTTGGGCAATACGGCATGAGCGAAGGCGAGCCAGCGCTGCGTGAAGCGTTGGCGGCGCAGGCGCGAGCATTGGGCGTGCCGTGTGAGGCGAGCCAGGTGCTGGTGGTCAGCGGTTCCCAGCAAACCCTCGATCTGGCAGCGAAGCTCTACATCGACAAAGGCACCGAAATCCTCCTCGAAGCGCCGACGTACCTGGCGGCGTTGCAGATCTTTCAACTGTTCGGTGCCAATTGCATCACCGTGCCGCTGGAGGCTGATGGCCCGGATCTGCATGAGCTACGCACGCGTCTGGAAAAACACAAACTTGCGTTCATCTACCTCATCCCGACATTCCAGAACCCATCGGCGGTGCGCTACAGCGAGGCCAAGCGCAATGCGGTCGCCGCGTTGCTGGATGAGTTCGGTGTCACCCTGATCGAAGACGAACCCTACCGTGAACTGACGTTCGACGGCGGCAGCGCGACGCCGATTGTCAGTCGCTTGAAAAAGACCAGTTGGATCTACACCGGCACCGTGTCGAAGACCCTGTTGCCGGGTTTGCGAGTCGGTTACCTGATTGCCAGTCCGGACCTGTTTCCGCACTTGCTGAAGCTCAAGCAATCCGCCGACTTGCACACCAATCGCGTCGGTCAGTGGCAAGCGCTGCAATGGCTCGGCACCGAGAAATTCCAGCAGCACCTGAGTGAGTTGCGGGATTTTTACCGGGTGCGGCGGGATGCGTTTCAGTCGGCGCTGGAAACCCATTTCTCTGATCTGGCCGATTGGAACGTGCCACAGGGCGGGCTGTTTTTCTGGCTGACATTGAAGCAACCGCTGGATACGCGCACGTTGCTCAAGGCTGCGCTGGCGGCGGATGTGGCGTTCATGCCGGGTGAGCCGTTTTTTCCGGAACCGGACAAACATCATGGGCATTTGCGGCTGAACTTCAGCCACATCGATCCGGCGCGGTTGGATGAAGGGCTCAAGCGGTTGGCGGTGGTGGTGCGTCAGGCGCAGGCGGCGGAAGCGGCCTGATCGCAGAAACGAAAAAACCGGCTCAAGGGCCGGTTTTTTTTGTCTGAGATTTGTGGCGTTTTGGCGGGCCCCATCGCGACCAAAACCTCACGCCGCCGCGAATCGCTTATCCAGATAATCAATGATCACCTTGGATTCATACATCCACGTGGTCTGGCCATTCTCTTCAATCCGCAGGCACGGCACCTTGATCTTGCCGCCTTGCTCCAGCAGCACCTGACGATCCTGCTCATTGTTCTTTGCATCACGCAACGCCACCGGCACATTCAGGCGGCGCAGGGTGCGGCGGGTTTTCACGCAGAACGGGCAGGCGTGGAACTGATACAGGGTCAGGCTTTTGGCGGCCGTTTCGATCTGGGCCTGAGCAGCAGCGGGGCGCTGCTTTTTGCCGGGACGGGTGATGAAGTCGATGAAGATGATCAGTTGGCCGAGGCCGACACGAAGCGCTTTTACGAACACGGAATAAGTCTCACAGGGCGAACGGAAGGCGCGCAGCTTACCTGATTTTCACAGGCGAAAAAAAACCGGCGATGAATGCCGGTTTTCTTCGTGTTGCGAATTACTTGATCAGGCTGAGAAACTCGCTGCGGGTCGCTGCGTTTTCGCGGAACTCACCCAGCATCACCGAGGTGATCATCGACGAATTCTGTTTCTCCACACCGCGCATCATCATGCACATGTGCTTGGCCTCGATCACCACCGCAACGCCCAGGGCGCCGGTGACTTGCTGGACCGCATCGGCGATCTGGCGGCTGAGGTTTTCCTGGATCTGCAGGCGGCGGGCGTACATATCGACGATTCGCGCGACTTTCGACAGGCCCAATACTTTGCCGCTCGGAATGTAGGCGACGTGAGCCTTGCCGATAAACGGCAGCAGGTGGTGTTCGCACAACGAGTAGAGCTCGATGTCTTTCACCAACACCATTTCGCTGTTGTCGGAGCTGAACAAGGCACCGTTGGTGACTTCTTCGAGTGTCTGTTCGTATCCGCGGCAAAGGTACTGCATGGCTTTGGCCGCACGCTTTGGCGTGTCGAGCAGGCCCTCGCGGGACACGTCCTCGCCCAATTGGCCGAGAATCGCGGTGTAATTCTGTTCCAGTGTCACAGGGGCTGATTCCATAAGGGTTTCAGAGGGGTACTGTTTATTTCCGTACCAATTGTGTGCCAATCAAGCTCTTTTCAAGCGTCCCGAACTCACACCTGTCGGTGCCGGAATTTATCCTTCGGGCGTAGGTCGATAGCAATGTCTGAACGCCATGACCGAGCTGAGTGGCAATAAACGCGGGGTTCATGCCCGACATGGGGCACATGGTAGCGTATGTGTGCCGGCAGTTGTATTGCCGGTGGGCGCGAATCCCCAAATCGGTCAGTACGACCTGAAAGTGCTTGCCGGCAATCCTCGATAGCACCTATCGCGCAATCCTCAGAACATCAGCCTGTATTGAGGAGGAGAGCCCCGGACGAGAGGCATTAACAATTCATTTGTTGCAGCCGATAGCCTGTCATTCAATCGAATTGTCTCAATGACCAGCGGGAATCTATGCAGAACAATTTCCCCTCAAGTCCCCGCTCCCCAATTGATCGCTCAAGCGTGGCACTGGCACGCGCCTCTCTGTTCAAGTTTGTGGGTCTCCTGGCAGGTGTTTTTTTACTTGCCGGCTATTCACTTGTTTATCTTGCGCATGATTTAGACCGGACAGAGGAGGTTGAAAGTGCTTTTTACGCGAAGAAGGCCATCGAGTCGCTGGAGAAGTCACTTCGATCAACCGTCAAGGACTACGCGTTTTGGGGGGACACTTACAAACATCTGCATGTTGAGGTAGACCCCGACTGGGCCTATGTAAGGCAAAACATGGGAACAACGCTTTATACGGACTTCGGGATTGCGGGTGTGTTTGTCGTCAACGACGTCAATCGTACGGTTTACGCTGTGATCAACGGTGAGCTGAAATCCGTTGAAGTTACAGAATGGCTCGAACAGTCCATTACCGCGACTCTTGATAAAGCCCGCGCAGGATCGGAAACAGAAGCGCCAACAACAACCTTCGTCGATTTTGGAGGCGTCCCAGCATTGGTCGCGGCAGCCGCAATCACTCCGGGAACCGACCCGACCGTAGTGGCTGATGACAGAGCGCCGTCGGTATTGATTTTTGTTGACGTTCTTGATAATGCCAAACTCGAAATGATTGGCAAGGACTACGGGGTAGCGGGTTTGCACGTCGCCACTTCCGACGATGGGGGCGAAACCTCTATCTTTCCATTGGGCGAGAACGGCAATGCCGGCCGTTTGCATTGGAGTCCGTCCAGGCCCGGTCTGCGGTTATTGGGGCTCGGGTTGCCATTGATCGGCGTTGCTGCGCTACTGGTTTGCCTGATGACCTGGGTCATCTTGCGTCGCACCACTGCTGGCGCGCAGCTACTTGACTGCAGCTACGCGTCGCTGCAAAGCAGTCAGGCCGCCCTGGCCACCAGTGAAGCGCGCTTTCGCGATGTCGTTGAAGCCAGCTCGGACTGGGTATGGGAAATAGACGCTGACTGGCGCTTTATCTATTTGTCCGAACGTTTTGAGGGTGTTACAGGGCTCTTTAGGGACACTTGGATTGGTGCACGGATGGATGATTTGCTGCACACCGAATTAGGCACGTTATCTCAGTGGCTGAGCATTCCAAATCGCCGCCCGGACATCAGCGTCCAGTGCCGCTACATCGATACGAAGGGTCAGGAGCGAATCACCCGCCTTTCTGCGCGAGGAATGACCGGGGGCGGGTTTCGAGGCACTGCAACCGATGTCACCGACGAAGTCGAAGCTCGTCGCAAAATTGAATTTCTCTCACAGCATGATGCTCTCACGGGGCTGCCGAACAGAAGTCGACTCCAAGAGTTTCTCGACGGAAAGCTCAAGGCTTTACCTACCGTAGAACAACCTCTGGTCATGCTCAGCCTGGACCTTGATCGCTTTAAACCGGTGAATGATCTGTTGGGGCATGCGGCAGGTGACCTGGTACTCAATGAAGTGTCCAGCCGCCTGGCTGACTGCGTTCGCCATGGGGATCTTGTTGCCCGAATCGGCGGTGATGAGTTTGTACTGATCCTCACCGATCTGAGCTCCCAAGAGGAAGTCGAGGTGCTGTGCCGACGTCTGATCGATTCCGTTGAGCGGCCTATTGAGATCGATGAGCAGGAGGTGTTCGTCAGCGCCAGTATTGGTATCGCAATGGCGCCCAATGATGCTTGCGAAGCTACCGAGCTGCTTCGCTATGCGGATATTGCCTTGTACGAGGCCAAGGCAGGGGGGCGTAACACCTGGCGTTTTTATGCGGGCGACATGAACGCCAAAATAATTGAGCGCCGTCGCTTGGAAAGCGACCTGCGTTTCGCGATCAAACACGGAGAGCTGCGGCTGCATTTCCAACCGCGCTATCGCATCGCTGACGGTCATATGGTGGGGGCCGAAGCATTGGTGCGGTGGCAACATCCTGAGCGTGGATTGATACCGCCCGACACGTTTATCTCCATCGCTGAAGAAAGCGGGCTGATTCTTTCGTTGAGCAACTGGGTGCTAGAGACCGCGTGCAGGTACGCCGCTCGGTGGCCGGAAAGTCTGTTCGTTTCAGTGAACCTTTCACCTACCGAATTCAAGCAAGGAAATTTGGCAGCGCGCGTTCAGAAAACACTTCACGACTGTGGAATCGATCCGGCTCGAGTAGAGCTGGAGGTAACAGAGGGTGTCATGCTCGAAGATGCTGCAGGCGCACTTGAGGTCATGCACACGCTGAAACGCCTCGGCGTGCGCATATCCATGGACGACTTCGGTACGGGATACTCTTCGCTGAGCTACCTGCGTACATTCCCTTTCGATGGCCTGAAAATTGACCGCAGTTTTTTGAACCGGCTGGCTGATAGCGAAGATGACAAGTCCATCATCCAGGCTATCGTTGGCTTGGGCCACGCCCTTGCACTCACCGTCACGGCAGAAGGCATTGAATCGGCCGAACACCTCAAAATGCTGAAAGCGGTGTCGTGCGATGAAGGTCAGGGTTATTTCCTGAGCCTGCCGCTTGATACTGAAGCGTTCAATGCTTTGGTGGGGCTTAAAGCAGCAACGGCCACTAAAAGCGACGCCTGAGGCTACTTGCTGACAGTCGGGGCGACAAGCTTGATTCGCCAGCTTTACTCGTCGCGACCCTCCATCATGTTGCGTTTGAGCATCACATAAACTGCTCCGGCGCCGCCATGTTTCGCTTGGCACGAAGTGAAGCCAAGTACCTGTGAATGCTGGCGCAGCCAAGTGTTGACGTGGCTTTTGATCATCGGGCGTTTGCCGTCCAGCCGTACGGCTTTGCCGTGGGTGACGCGCACGCAGCGAATTTCGAACTTGGTCGCTTCCGCCAGGAACGCCCAGAGGGTTTCCCGGGCCTTTTCCACGTTCATGCCGTGCAGGTCGAGGCTGCCTTCGAAGGGAATCTGGCCAATCTTGAGCTTGCGCATCTGGCTTTCCTGCACGCCGTCGCGCGCCCACATCAACTCGTCTTCCGGGCCGACGTCGATCACGAACTGATCGGACAGGCCATCAACGGTGGTGGCATCGGTGCGCACGGTGGCGGCCTGACGCAGTTTGGCGATTTGCGCCCGGTCAGCCTTGGGTTTGCCGGTTTCGGCGCGGTCGTGCTTGATCGGCTTGACGCCTTGGATCGCGCTTTTGAACAGGGAAAAATCGTCGTCTTGCATATCAGCCTCCGCGAAGGGCGGCCAGTTTACCCAAGTCGAGACACGATCGATAACAATTGGGGCCCGGCAAGTTGTCAGGCCGTCAATTCAGTCGTGTTTTTTCATCAGGTGCGGGGACATGTTCAGCTCTCGCGATTGTCGTGCGCGGCGCCGGCAACGCCGCCACAGCCACACGCCCAGATAGAGCAGGAACAGGCCGACCGCCAGAATGATTGCCGAGCCCAGCGGGCTGGCATTCAGTTCGCCGAGCGCCGGAGGGCGGCCCAGCAGACTGGCGGCGCCGGCCATCGCCAGCAACACACCGCACGTTGCCAGCAGGGCAGCAAAGGCTGCGCCGAATCGAAAACGCCAGTTGCTTTGGCCTTTGGGCCGCAAGCGGCGTGCGTCAAAACCATCGGATAACTTCATTCCGACCTTCCTCAATGGGTATCGGCCCTTCGACCGGGAGTTGACCGGGATGTTCCTGAGGCTATGACATTTACAGCTAAGGAGAGTCTTTTGCGGATGAGCGGCGGCATGAACCGCTCATCAAGCATCGATCAGATCAGATCGTGGGTCAGGGCGAGGGTGGCGAAGTTGTCCGCCATGATCGCCATTTCGGTTTGCTGAACGTGGTCGGCGCTCAACACACCGCCCTTGTAGGGCAGATCGCGTGTGGCACAAGCGTCTTCAACGAGGGTGCACCGAAAGCCCAGGTTTTTCGCGGCGCGCACGGTGGTGCTGACGCTGGAATGGCTCATGAAACCGCAGACGATCAGGTCCAAAGAACCGAGATTCTGCAGGCGTTCCAGCAATTCGGTG
Source organism: Pseudomonas sp. O230 (assembly GCF_045447035.1). Taxonomy (NCBI): domain Bacteria; kingdom Pseudomonadati; phylum Pseudomonadota; class Gammaproteobacteria; order Pseudomonadales; family Pseudomonadaceae; genus Pseudomonas; species Pseudomonas sp. O230. The sequence goes on from NZ_JBJGXN010000003.1 coordinate 316,315, forward strand.
CCGTGAAATGCACTCGGCAGCAACTTGCCGATGATGGTTTCGTCGCTCTGTGGTTCAAGACCCGGGATAAATTCACCGCGCTCGCCTTGCGGGTCGAACAGCCCCCCGACGGTGCCGAGGTGGCGCACATGCACGATGGGCCGGCCGGCTGCGCGCGCAGCGCTCACCAGTTGCTTGATGTTCGCGACGGCAGCCTCCATGCCGACCAGGGCCAGGGGACCGCTGAGGTATTCCTTCTGGGCATCGATGATGACAAGGGTCGCATGGCTCAGATTGGCGGCGGCATAACCGCGGCCGCTGAGTTGAAACATCGTTTTTGGAACGGACATTCTGGGGCTCCTTGGAGTGGGGCTTTTGCGACATTGTCCTCTGGCTGAGCGCTTCTGTGAATCGCTACCATCGTAAGCGCCGTCGTTACTGGCTCGTAGCCTTGTCAAGATCTTCGTTTTGTTCAATAGCCAACGATAAAAATGGATCTGTCCTACATCCGAGCCGGTGTTTTTCCTGCGTCGTCGTGGCGCGTTTTGGCTGTTAGAATCGCCAGTCGTTTTTTCTGGAGTTTACCCCGTGATCACTTCCCGACTTCGTACCCTGCGTGACCATATCCGTTGGGCCGTCAGCCGCTTCCATGGGGAGGATCTGTTTTTCGGCCATGGGACCGACAACGCCTGGGACGAAGCCCGTCAATTGGTGTTGGGTGCCTTGCACTTGCCGTGGGAAATTGCTGACAGCTACCTCGACTGCAATCTGGAAGACGATGAGCTGGTCAAGCTACAGCGTTTGCTCAAGCGGCGCATCGAAGAACGCATTCCGACCGCTTACCTGTTGGGCGAGGCGTGGTTCTGCGGCATGTCGTTCATTGTCGATGAGCGTGTATTGATCCCGCGTTCACCGATCGGCGAGTTGATCGAAAAGCGTTTCGAACCCTGGCTGGGCGCCGAGCCAGCGCGGATTCTCGACCTGTGCACCGGTTCCGGTTGCATCGGCATCGCCTGCGCCTATGAGTTCCAGAACGCCGAAGTGGTGCTGGCGGATCTGTCGTTCGAAGCGCTGGAAGTGGCCAATCAGAACATCGAGCGCCATGGCGTCGATGAGCGGGTTTACACGGTTCAGGGCGATGGTTTCGATGGCTTGCCGGGTCAGCGTTTCGACCTGATCGTGTCGAACCCGCCTTACGTCGATGCGGAAGATTTCGCCGACATGCCGCAGGAATATCAGCATGAACCCGAGCTGGGCCTGGCCTGTGGTGATGATGGCTTGAACCTGGTACGACGGATGCTCGCCGAAGCGGCGGATCATTTGACCGAGAAGGGTTTGCTGATTGTCGAAGTGGGCAACAGCCAGGTTCACGTTGACGCGTTGTACCCGGAAGTCGACTTCGCCTGGCTCGATTTCGAGCGCGGCGGGCATGGGGTATTCATGTTGACGGCGCAGCAGTGCCGCGAGCATCAGGCGCTGTTCGCTTCCCGCGTCTGACTTTAGAAAGCCTTCGCGGGCAAGCCACGCTCCCACAGGTTTTATGTGTGCCGCATCATTGAGATACGGCGCAAAACCTGTGGGAGCGGGCTTGCCCGCGATGGTCGCGCCGCGGTCTCAAATCTTTACCGGTGCGTCGCAATCCAGATCAACAACCCCGCCTGAAACACTGCAAACGCCACCAGGCACGTGATGGTAAAACGCAGCCCCGCGTCTTCACGCTTGTACTTGCTGACCTTTTCTTCGTGCTTCTTCAGTTTCACTTCCTGCTCGGCGAGGTTCTGCTCGGCCTGTTGCAGCATCTGCGCGGCTTCGAGAATTTCCACCTGTTGCAGCTTCTCGGTGTTCCACTCAGCCAACAAATCGCCGACTTGCACCTCTTTGACGCTGCCCTTCAAATGCTGTGCATCGGCATACACCACTTCAAAACCATGCGCCTTCAGAAAGCGATCGCGGCGCAGGCGCGTGTCTTCGTTCAGCGCGTCCTTGTTGTTCAGGTCGGTGCCGTCAACGGTGTAGCCGGGCCAGCGTTTTTTCGCCCAGGTAATGCCCTGGGCTGCCATGTAGCGGCCGATGCCACGGTTCATCGGTTCGATTTGCAACCCGCTGTCAGGCCCGAAACGCACTCGTTTGGTGGCGTGATCGACCCACACATCAAGGTGATTCTGTTCCTTGCGCACGCGCTGGCCAGGCAAGGAGAGGGTCATGCGCAGCAGGCTGTGTTGCTTGTCGTTGCGCTCGGCGTAACCGAATTCGACAAAACGCAGCGGCCGTCCGCCAGTGTTGCGGTCGGTCTGCAACGGCGCCAGGCGGAGCATCTTGTGGTGCTCGACGTGGACGTCCGCCCACGGCAGCTCGACCACTGGCGGTGCGTCTTTTTCAGCGGTGGTGTCGGGTGAAGTCGGGGTATCAGTCATAACGGCGAGATCCTGTCCAAGCTCAGCTTGCCGCCAGTCATCACGCTGGCGACAAAGGCTTATCGGCCGTTTTTTTCAGGACTGGAGGGCAAAAGAGCTCAACTGGAGCGAAGTCCGTCAATAAAACCGAGGATTCGCGTACCCAGCTCGGCCGCCAGCGGCAATTGCGGATCTTTATAAGAGGCCAATTGCCGTTTGACGTCGTTGGGCACGATGCGCATGACGTGGTTCATGCCGTCGATCAGCGCCAGTTCGGCGTCGGGTTTGGCGGCGTGCAGCAACCTGGCGTCGCCGACACCGACCTGAATGTCGTTGCTGCCCTGAATGATCAGCGCCGGCATTTTCAATTTGGCGAACGCGGCGGCCGGGTCCTGGCGGAACAGCGAAATCAGGTACGGCTGCACGCTCGGGCGGAAAATCACCTGAAGTTGCGGCGGCACGTTGTCATCGGTTTTCCCGGCCTTGAGGCTGTCGAGTAGCTCATTGCTGCGCAACATCAACGGCGGTGGCAGGCGATTGCTCAGTTGCTGGCGCAGGACCTGATCGATTGGTCGGGCGCTGCCGGACATGGAGATCACCGCGGCAGCATCGATGCTCGGCGCCGCGAGGCTGGCGATCAACGCGCCTTCGCTGTGGCCCAGCAGAATCAGTTGCCCGAAACGCGGATCGCTTTTGAGCTTGCGGCCCCACGCTTCGGCGTCGGCCACATAGGCTTCCACCGACAGATTGCGTTCGTCCGGGGTCGCCGCGAGGCTCGCGGCCACGCCGCGTTTGTCGTAACGCACGCTCGCGATGTTGTGTTTGGCCAGCACCCAGGCGAGGCGCTTAAGGCTGTCGTTGCGCCCACCGTCGGGGTTATTGCCGTCACGGTCCGTAGGACCGGAGCCGGAAATGATCAGGACAACCGGCACGGGCTTGTCGGATTTTGGTAGCAACAACGAGCCGAAAAGCTCCCCGGTGCCGGTATCCAGGGTGATCGGCCGTTGCAAGACGGTGGCCTGTACAAAGCCGGTAAACAAGGTAAGGCTCAAGGCTAAAACTCGCAGCATCATCACGCCATCATGAACAAGATGCCGGTTGGACTCGCGGGCACCCATAAGGTTCGAGGATGAACTAGTTGGGTAGCCTGCGTATACTGGCGCGCATCACGTATTCAGGTTCATTTCACGGAGCGTCCTGCATGTCCGGCAATACCTACGGCAAGCTGTTCACTGTCACCACCGCGGGCGAAAGCCATGGTCCGGCGTTGGTCGCCATTGTCGACGGCTGCCCGCCGGGGCTGGAGATTTCCCTGGAAGATTTGCAGCGCGACCTCGATCGCCGCAAACCCGGCACCAGCCGCCACACCACCCAGCGCCAGGAAGCCGACGAAGTCGAAATCCTCTCCGGCATTTTCGAAGGCCGCACCACCGGTTGCTCTATCGGCCTGTTGATCCGCAACACCGACCAGAAGTCCAAGGACTACTCGGCAATCAAGGATCTGTTCCGCCCGGCCCACGCCGACTACACCTATCACCACAAATACGGCGAACGCGATTACCGCGGCGGCGGTCGCAGCTCGGCGCGTGAAACTGCCATGCGCGTGGCGGCGGGCGCGATTGCCAAGAAATACCTGGCGACCCAGGGCATCGTCATTCGCGGTTACATGAGCCAGCTCGGCCCCATCGAAATCCCGTTCAAGACCTGGGATTCGGTGGAGGACAACGCGTTCTTCTGCCCTGATCCGGACAAGGTGCCAGAACTGGAAGCCTATATGGACCAGTTGCGCCGCGACCAGGATTCGGTCGGTGCGAAGATCACCGTGGTCGCTGAAGGCGTGATGCCTGGGCTCGGTGAACCGATTTTCGACCGTCTCGACGCCGAGCTGGCCCATGCGCTGATGAGCATCAACGCGGTCAAAGGCGTGGAAATCGGCGCCGGTTTTGCCAGCGTCGCCCAGCGCGGCACCGAGCACCGCGATGAAATGACTCCGCAAGGATTCCTCAGCAACAACGCTGGCGGCATTCTCGGCGGCATTTCGTCGGGTCAGCCGATCGTTGCGCACCTGGCGTTGAAGCCGACGTCGAGCATCACCACGCCGGGCCGCTCCATCGACATCCATGGCAACCCGGTGGATGTCATCACCAAAGGCCGTCACGACCCGTGCGTCGGCATCCGCGCCACGCCGATTGCCGAAGCGATGATGGCCATTGTGCTGATGGATCACCTGCTGCGTCATCGCGGGCAGAACGCCGATGTGCGGGTGAGCACGCCGGTGCTGGGTCAGCTTTAATGGCTGACCTGACAGCCGCTGCGGTCTGACGGCCGTGGCGGCGCTTCCGTACTGGAGGCTCTCCAGTTTCTATCTGTTCTATTTCGCCTTGCTCGGTTCGACAGCGCCGTTCCTGGCGCTGTACTTCGATCACCTGGGGTTTTCCGCCGCGCGCATCGGCGAGCTGGTGGCGATCCCGATGCTGATGCGGTGCGTCGCGCCGAACATCTGGGGCTGGCTTGGCGACTACACCGGCCGACGGCTGGCCATCGTACGCTTCGGCGCGGTGTGCACGTTGCTGACGTTTTCGCTGATTTTCCTCAGCAAGACCTACGCCTGGCTGGCGATGGTCATGGCGTTGCATGCGTTTTTCTGGCACGCGGTGTTGCCACAATTTGAAGTCATCACCCTGGCGCATCTGAAGGGGCAGACGTCCCGTTACAGCCAGATCCGCTTGTGGGGCTCCATCGGTTTCATCATCACCGTGGTCGCGCTCGGCCGCTTGTTCGAATGGCTCAGCCTCGACATTTACCCGGTGGCGCTGGTGTTGATCATGGCCGGCATCGTGGTCAGCAGCCTGTGGGTGCCGAACGCGCAACCGGTTCAGAGTGAAAGGCTGGCGGCAGACGGGTTTCTCAAGCAGTTGCGCAGTCCCGGCGTGTTGGCGTTTTACGTGTGCGTGGCGCTGATGCAGATGAGCCACGGCCCGTATTACACCTTTCTGACCTTGCACCTTGAGCGAATGGGTTATAGCCGTGGCTTGATCGGCCTGCTCTGGGCGGTCGGCGTGGTGGCCGAAGTGTTGATGTTTTTGGCCATGAGCAAGATCCTTGCGCGCTTCTCCGTGCGCAGGGTGCTGCTGGCGAGTTTTCTGCTGGCGGCGCTGCGTTGGTTGCTGTTGGGTTCGTTCGCTGAATTTTTGTCGGTGCTGTTGTTTGCCCAGGTGTTGCACGCGGCGACATTCGGCAGCTTTCACGCGGCTGCCATCCAGTTCGTGCAACGTAGCTTCGGTGCGCGCCAGCAAGGGCAGGGCCAGGCGTTGTACGCCGCACTGGCCGGCACCGGCGGCGCGCTGGGCGCGTTGTATTCCGGCTACAGCTGGAATGCCCTCGGGGCGTCGTTCACCTTTAGTATTGCCAGTCTGGCAGCCTTCGCGGCTGCCGTTATCATTGCCACACGTATGCAAGAGGACCGGCCATGAGCCTGACCCGTGAACACCTCGCCCAGGAAATCATCGATGCCGGGCGTTTTCTGTATGGCCGCGGCTGGTCGCCGGCCACCAGCAGCAACTATTCAACCCGACTGTCGCCGAGCGAAGCCTTGCTGACGGTGTCCGGCAAGCACAAAGGCCAGTTGGGCCTTGATGATGTGCTGGCCACTGATCTGTCGGGCAACAGCCTGGAAGCGGGCAAGAAACCTTCCGCCGAAACCCTGCTGCACACCCAGCTCTACAGCTGGCGGGCGGAGATCGGCGCGGTGTTGCACACCCATTCGGTGAATGCCACGGTGCTGTCGCGCCTGACGCCTGAAGATTTCATCGAGTTCGAAGACTACGAACTGCAAAAGGCTTTCAGCGGCGTCTCGACCCACGAATCCCGGGTGCGCGTGCCGATTTTCGACAACGATCAGGACATTGCGCGTCTCGCCGCCAAGGTGCAGCCTTGGCTGGACGCCCATCCCGATTGCGTCGGCTATCTGATTCGCGGTCACGGCCTCTACACCTGGGGCGCCCGCATGAGTGATGCGTTGCGGCAGATCGAGGCCTTTGAATTTTTGTTCGAGTGCGAGTTGAAGACGCGTTCGATCCTAAACCGTTAAGGAGTTGCCCTGATGAGCAGCCTGTCCGTCTACCACGTCTCAAGCCCTGACATTCCGAACAAGGTGCTGACTCATTTCGAAGACATCGCCTCGACCTTGGCCGAGCAGGGTGTGCGCTTCGACCGCTGGCAAGCGGCGACGAAAATCCAGCCCGGCGCCAGTCAGGAAGAAGTGATCAGCGCGTACCAGGAGCAAATAGACAAGCTGATGACCGAACGCGGTTACATCACCGTCGACGTGATCAGCCTGAACAGCGATCATCCGCAAAAAGCCGAGTTGCGCGCCAAGTTCCTCGACGAGCACCGTCATGGCGAAGACGAAGTACGATTTTTCGTCGCCGGTCGTGGCTTGTTTACCCTGCATATCGACGATTACGTCTACGCCGTGCTCTGCGAGAAAAACGACCTGATCTCGGTACCGGCCGGCACGCCACACTGGTTCGACATGGGTGAGCATCCGCACTTCGTCGCGATCCGGCTGTTCAACAACCCGCAAGGCTGGGTGGCCAATTTCACCGGCGAAGACATCGCCAGCCGCTTCCCGCGTCTTGAGGACTGAATCGATGCAGATCAAAGCGATTCTCACCGACATCGAAGGCACCACCAGCGCGGTGAGTTTTGTGTTCGACGTGCTGTTTCCCTACGCCGCCAAACACCTGCCGGACTTCGTTCGCCAGCACGCCGCGCGCGCCGATGTGGCGGAGCAACTGGACGCCGTGCGCCGGGACAACGAGGAGCCGGACGCCGACGTCGAGCGCGTTATCGAGATCCTCTTGGGCTGGATCGCCGAAGACCGCAAAGCCACGCCGCTCAAAGCGTTGCAAGGCATGGTCTGGGAGCAGGGCTATCAGGCCGGGCAACTGAAAGGTCACGTGTACCCGGACGCCGTTGAAGCGCTCAAGCGCTGGCATCAGCAAGGTTTCAACCTGTTTGTTTATTCCTCGGGTTCGATTCAGGCGCAGAAGCTGATCTTCGGCTGCTCCGAGGCGGGGGATTTGTCGCCGTTGTTCAGCGGCTATTTCGACACCACGTCGGGGCCCAAGCGTGAGGCGCAGTCGTACCGACGCATCACCCAGGCCATCGGCCTTGAAGCGGCGCAGATTCTGTTCCTGTCCGATATCGTCGAGGAGCTTGACGCAGCGCGCACGGCGGGTATGGCGACGTGTGGGCTGGCACGAGAGGGCGGGGAGTTGGCAGGGCATGTGACTGTGGATAGCTTCGCCCGGATCGATCCTTCCTCCCTTTAATACACACAACCTGTAGAAGCCGGCTTGCCGGCGATGGCGATTTTGCGGGCGCCATCGCCGGCAAGCCGGCTTCTACAGGGATTTGTGCTGCGTCAGAAACAAACAGGCCGTGAAGCGAGAGCTTTCACGGCCTGTTTGTTTGCAGCGTTAAAACGGGTTATGCCGAATGATAGGTCGGCAACGCAAAGCGCTGTTGGCTTTGCAGCATGGAGATCTGCGGCAATTCGCTGGCCTGTTCGGCGAGGTCGCGGCGGATCGCACTGATCACCCACGATAGCTGATCACCGGCATGCAATTGCTGGTAGGACACCGAGCGCTTGAACACCCGGCCTTCAGTGCTGCGCAAGGTCAACAGAATGCCACCGTCTGGACGTGGCTGGGTGGTGACTTCGAAGTTGGAGAACAGGGACGAAAATTTTTCTTGGATCAGGTTCATGTCTATCAGCTCCGTTAGCTCTTGAATGGCAAGCATGCAGAGGTAGTTGCAGTGATTGTGCCAGCACCTGTTTTTTTAAAAGTTGTTATAAATCAACAAGTTAATTTTTTGCTGGTTTTTTGCTTTCGTGCAATCTGCATGAATGGCCATCGTGCATCCTGCATTTTGCGAGGTTGATGGCGATTCGATGGAACCATTCACCTTCTCGGAGTTCGTGTTTCAGCGCGGATACAAAACATTTCAAAAACCGCGTGTACAGCTCAAGAACCGTTGACGTATTTTCGGGATCAATCACCGTCGCCCGACAATAAAAAGATCGAACGGGAGCACCCATGAGCCACACGACGAACGACACGATTACCTGGGGCATGATGCTCCGCAAGTTGCCGTCCATTGTCAAAGCCATCCCGCGGGTGGTGAAAGGCATGAAAGCCGCCAACGTCAAGGACCCGACCCAACCGTGTGGCCTGGGCTGGAGCTTCGAACAAGCAACCTTGCGCAACCCCGCAGGGCCAGCGTTGCTGCAGGGCGCGGTGGTGCTCACGTACTCCGAAGTCAATCAGTGGGCCAATCGCATCGCCCATCACCTGATCGCCCAAGGCATCGGCAAGGGCGACGTGGTCGCGGTGTTCATCGAGAACCGCCCGGAACTGTTGGTGACCATACTGGCGGTGGCCAAGGTCGGTGCAATCAGCGCCTTGCTCAACACCTCTCAAACCCGCGATACCCTGGCCCACAGCCTGAACCTGGTGGCGCCGGCAGCAATTATTGTCGGTGAAGAGTTGGTGCCGGCGTTTGCGGCGGTGCGCGAACGGGTCTCGATCGCCACCGCGCGCACCTGGTTCGTCGCCGACCAGGACACCTACCGCCAACCGGGCGTTGCCCCGGACGGTTTCATCAACCTGATGACCGCGATTGCCGACAGCCCCAGCGACAACCCGGTCAGCAGTCAGCAGGTTTTTCTCGACGATCCGTGTTTCTACATCTACACCTCGGGCACCACCGGGCTGCCCAAGGCCGGGGTGTTCAAGCACGGCCGCTGGATGCGCAGCGCGGCGAGCTTCGGCTTGATCGCGCTGGACATGCGCCCCGAGGACATTGTCTATTGCACCTTGCCGCTGTATCACGCCACGGGGCTGTGCGTGTGCTGGGGCTCGGCCATCAGCGGTGCCTCGGGGTTTGCCATCCGCCGCAAATTCAGCGCCAGTCAGTTCTGGAGCGATGTGCGCAATTACCGCGCGACCACCCTCGGTTACGTCGGTGAATTGTGCCGCTACCTCGTGGACCAACCGTCCAGCGCCGACGACCGCCAGCACGGCGTGACGAAGATGATCGGCAACGGCCTGCGCCCCGGTGCGTGGAGCGAATTCAAGACGCGCTTTGGCGTAAACCACATCTGCGAGTTGTACGCCGCCAGCGACGGCAATATCGGTTTCACCAACATCCTCAACTTCGACAACACCGTCGGTTTTTCCCTGATGTCCTGGGAGCTGGCGGCCTACGATCACGACAGCGGTGCGCCGACGCGTGACGCCAATGGCTTCATACGCAAGGTAGCCAAGGGCGAGCAGGGGTTGTTGCTGGCGAAGATTGACGACAAGGCGCCGCTGGATGGCTACACCGATCCGCAGAAGACTGAAAAAGTCGTACTGCACGACGTGTTCGAGAAGGGCGACCGTTACTTCAACACCGGTGACTTGCTGCGCAACATCGGTTTTGGTCATGCGCAATTCGTCGATCGCCTGGGCGACACCTACCGTTGGAAGGGCGAAAACGTCTCGACCACCGAAGTCGAGAACATCCTGCTGCAACACCCGAATATTTCCGAAGCCGTGGCTTATGGCGTGGAGGTCCGCAATACCAACGGGCGCGCCGGGATGGCAGCGATCACACCGGCCGAGTCGCTGGCGACCCTGGATTTCAGCGAGCTGCTGGCCTTCGCCCGCGAGCAAATGCCGGCGTATGCGGTGCCGCTGTTCCTGCGGGTGAAAGTGAAGATGGAAACCACCGGCACCTTCAAATACCAGAAGACCCGGCTCAAGGATGAAGCCTTCGACCCTGGCAAAACCGGCGATGATCCGATCTACGCATGGCTGCCAGGGACCGAGACTTACGTGCAGGTCACTGAGCAGTTGCTGACGGAAATCCACGCTGGCAAGTACCGTTATTGAATGTGGCTATGGCGTGCCTTGAGAAAAAACAAGTGACAGTGTCGAGGCCGCTCGGGAAACTGTCGGCTTTGCGAATAACTGTAAGTGGAGTCCCCAATGTCCGATCAAAGCCGCCAGATGACCCCCGAAGAAGCCGCCGAGTTTGCCGAACAGGTTTTCAACAAGGCGCGTGAGGGCGATGCGGCCATGATGGCTGCGCTGCTGACCAAAGGCCTGCCGCCGAACCTGCGCAATCACAAGGGTGACACCTTGCTGATGCTGGCTGCTTACCACGGCCATGTGGAAACCGTGAAAGTCCTGCTCGAACACAAGGCCGATCCGGAGATCCGCAACGACAACGGCCAGAGCCCGATTGCCGGCGCGGCGTTCAAGGGTGACCTGGCGGTGGTCAAGGCGTTGGTTGACGGTGGTGCGCTGGTGGAAGGGGCGTCGTTCGACGGCCGCACGGCGTTGATGATGGCGGCCATGTTCAACCGCGTGGAAATCGTTGATTACCTGATCAGCAAAGGGGCCGATCCGAAGGCCAAGGATGCCAATGGAGTGTCTGCGCTGGATGCTGCGAAAACGCTGGGTGCGGTGGATACCACGGCGCAGCTGGAAAAGCTGCTGGGCTGATTGGCGCACCTGCGGGAGCGGGCTTGCTCGCGAAGGCGGCCTGCCAACCGACCGGGCTCTTCAGCCGTACGCGTTTTCCGTCCTTGCTGCGGTTACCTCATTCCGGACACGTACACAGCTCCCCTGTAGGAGCTGACTTGCCGGCGATAGCGGTGGGTCAGTCAACTTATTTATTGGCCGCACGGACGCCATCGCCGGCAAGCCAGCTCCTACAGTTGATATGTGTGGGGGCCAAGTACCGCGTCCGCGTGTAGATGCCGTGCCGTTACCGCAGAAACGGATTTGCACACAAACCCTCTCAATAAACCCAAACCTCAACTCGCCGATTCTTGATCCGCCCCTCATCCGCACTGTTGGCCGCCACCGGCATCTCGGCGCCAAAGCCACGAATCTCGCGAAACACCACGCCGCTTTTCACCAGCTCCCGCCGCACCGCCATCGCCCGCAGTTTCGACAGCAGATCGGCCCGCGCCGGATCGCTCTTGGCATCGCCAAACCCCACCAGCGCCACCTGTCGGTTGGTTTTCTGATTCTGCTGCAGGTAATCGAGCACCCGCGTCAGGTCCTGTCGGGCCTTGTTGTCCAGCGTTGCGCTGCCTTCTTCGAAACGAAAATTCACGGTCAAGCGCTGGGCGTGGCGGCTGAGTGCCTGATAACCCTCGGGCATCAATGCATTCGGCGTAACGGCCATCGCCTGCACGGTCTGGGCAATAAACCCGTTGGCCGCGACGATGGCCTGGCCGTTGCTGCTTTGCGCAAACGCCACCAACGCCTCGGCCCAGGGATTTTTGCCGTTGGGCGGCAGGTAAAAGAACAGCCGTCGCGACAACGGATAGTCTTCCGTGGCGATCACGCTGTTGAGCGGCGGCATAGCCTGGGATTGGCCATCGACGATCGCCACGGCTTTGGCCTGGCGCACGTAGGGCAGACCGATGAAGCCGATGGCTTGCGGGTCGAGGCTGACCGCGTCGGACAATTGTTCGCTGGATTCGAAGCGTTTCGCCGCGCTGTTCAGCGTTTTCCCACGACGGCTGAGGACGACTTCCTTAAAGGTGTCGTACGTGCCCGATTGGTCGTCCCGCGCATACAGGTGAATGTTCCCACCGCTGCCGCCGAGTTCTTCCCAGGTTTTCGCTTCGCCGCTGAAGATTTGCGCCAGTTGTTCGGTGTTGAGCTGGTTCAGCGGGTTTTGCGGATGAAGGATGATTGCCAGGCCATCAATGGCGATGACCTGCTCGGCGCCGGGGCTTTTCAGGTCGCCGAGGGATTTGAGGGCCAGCAGTTCGCTGTCCTTGATTGGACGCGAAGAGGCGGCGAGGTCCGCCGTGGCGTTTTTCAGGGCGGTGAAACCGGTGCTGGAACCGTGGGCCGCGATGTCCACCACGACCCGCCGGCCCTGAGCGGTTTCGCCGACCACCCGCAGTTCGTTGGCGGTGTCCGGGATTTCGCTGTGCACTTTGAGCAAGCCTTGCTCGCGCATCAAACCTTCGACCAGCGCCGGGCCCAATGCCGCGCCGATGGTGTTGGAACCCTGGATGCGCAGCACCGGCCCCTGTTTGGGCGTCGGTAAGTCACCGGCCGACGCGGTGATGGGCAGCCCGGCGCACAGCATCAACAGGAAGAAAGCGCGCAGGGTCATGCCGGCACCTTATAAAGCCAAAGAGAGTGCCGAGAGATTAAGTCAGTAAAGTTTCCGAAAGATGACAGTTGCTAATGTGGGAGCGATCTCGCTCCCACAGTTGATCTATGTCGCCAGGTAGGGATCAGCTCAACTCAAGCCAGATTGGCGCGTGGTCCGACGGTTTTTCCATCCCGCGCAGTTCGTAATCCACGCCGGCATCCTTCACCCGTGGCAACAAACCGTGGGACGCCATGATCACGTCGATCCGCAACCCGCGCTTCGGTTCATCCTCAAAGCCACGGCTGCGATAGTCGAACCAACTGAAGCGGTCGGCCACGTCCGGGTTCAGGTGGCGGAAGCTGTCCACCAGGCCCCAGTTCTTCAGGCGCGCCATCCACTCGCGTTCTTCCGGCAGAAAGCTGCATTTGCCGGTTTTCAGCCAGCGTTTCATATTGTCCGGGCCGATGCCGATGTCGCAGTCTTCCGGGGAAATGTTCACATCGCCCATCACCACCAGCGCCTGTTCGTTGTTGAACTGACTTTCCAGCAAGTGTTGCAGATCGTTGTAGAAGCGTTCCTTGGCCGGGAACTTGGTCGGGTGGTCACGGCTTTCACCCTGTGGGAAATAGCCGTTCATGATGGTCACCGGCACGCCATTGGCGTCGGCGAAGGTGCCCCAGATAAAGCGCCGCTGAGCGTCCTCTTCGTCGGTGACGAAGCCCTTGTGCAGCTCCAGCGGATCCTTGCGCGAGAGCAGGGCGACACCGTAGTGACCCTTTTGCCCGTGGAAATACACGTGATAGCCCAGCGCCTGAACCTCGGCCAGCGGGAACTGATCGTCGTGGACCTTGGTTTCCTGCAGGCCGATCACGTCCGGCTGATGTTTTTCGATCAGCGCCGCCAGCTGATGCGGGCGAGCGCGCAGCCCGTTGATGTTGAAGGAGACGATCTTCATGGTCGGCAGTCCTGGCAAAAGGGCGATGCTAGCTGACCTGTGGGAATCGGGCCAGTGTGGGGTGAGGGGATTCGTTGTGTTCTGTCAGATCTTTGTTGGCTGCTCGGGCCTCTTCGCGGGCAAGCCCGCTCCCACAGGTTCAATAGCGTTCGCAGACTTTGTGTACGACACGGACACTGTGGGAGCGTGGCTTGCCCGCGAAGAGGCCAGTTCAGTCGATGAAGATCCTGACTTTGGTCTATACCTGTCTGGGGAACTGTGAAGCCACCCATACGCTCGTACCAATAAGAGCGCAGCCACCCGAGCCGCGCCGGGGAGAATGACCGTTATGCCCGAAACCTCGACCGCCATCGCCGATATCCACATGCTCGACAGCGGCTATTCTCGCGAAGCCCGCTCCCTGTTGTACCAGGCCTACCGCCACGAGCCGACCTTCGGTTACCTGTTCGAAGCCGAACGTCCCGGTTATGAACAGCGGGTCCGTGCCACCGTGCGTGAACTGGTCAAACAACACTTTCTTCAGGACTTGCCGGCCATTGGCCTGCTGGTCAACGACCGTTTGATCGGCATCGCCCTGATCGCGCCGCCGCAACGACGCCTGGGCATTACCGAGAGTTGGGCCTGGCGCTTGCGCATGGTGCTCAGTACCGGGTTTCGCTGCACCCGTCGCTACCTCGAATACCACGACGCGGTGATGGCCTGCGTGCCGTCCGACGCGGTGCATCTGTTGCCGTTGCTGGGGATTCATCCGCAGTTCCAGGGCAAGCACTTCGGCGAGCAACTGCTGCAAGCGGTGCACAACTGGTGCGCGGTCGATGAACACTCTGAAGGTGTAGTCCTCGATACCGGGAATCCGCGTTATCTGGAGTTTTATAAACGTCAGGGCTATGAGGAAATCGGCGAGGTTGCCGTAGGACCGATCCGCGAGCACGTGTTTTTTCATGCCAATCCGCAGCTGCTGCAAACCGCCTCGGCATAAACGGTAGAACTTTCGCGGGGCGCGAGGCTCTATCACGCTCCCAAGCTCGTGATAGCATCCGCGCCTATGAAGTTTCCAGGAAGAATTACCAGTGGCGTGCTGATGCTGATCACCAGCTGCACGGCGCTGGCGCAAAGTGAATTGGATGTGCGGATCAAACCGTCCAACGATGAACTGAAGGCCAATATAGAGGGCTATATCGGCAGCCTCGGCGATCGTGACGAAGAAGCCTTGTTGCGCTTCAGTCGTGGCGCCGAAGAACAGGCGCGCAAGGCCGCCCAGGCCTTGGGTTACTACCAGCCACAGATCGACACGGACGTGAAGGGCGGCAAGACCCCACGCCTGGTCATGAACATCGATCCCGGCGAGCCTGTGCATTTGCGCAATGTCACTGTTCGCATCGACGGCCCAGCGGCCTCCCTCAAAGCCTTTCGTGTGCCGAAAAGCGCCGCGCTGAAAACCGGCGCGGTGCTCAATCATGGCCGCTACGAAGACGCCAAGCGGTTGATTCAGAACCAGGCTTCGCGTTACGGGTTCTTCAGTGGCTATTTCACCAGTCAGAAATTGGCGGTCGACCCTCGAGCCGGTGTCGCGGACATCGAACTGATCTACAACAGCGGCCCGCGTTATACCCTGGGTAAAGTCAGTTTTGAAGGCGATACACCGTTCGACGAGGAGTTGCTGCAACGCATGGTGCCATTCAAGTCGGGTGCGCCGTATGACTCCGAACTGATCGCCGAACTCAATCAGAACCTGCAATCGAGCGGCTATTTCGAAGGCGTGCGCGTCGACGCCGCGCCGACGGCGTCCAAGAATGATGTGATCCCGGTGGACGTCAAACTCGAAACCCGCAAGCCACGGACCATGGGCCTCGGTTTGGGTTTTTCCACCGACGTCGGCCCACGGGTCAAGGCCAACTGGACCCGGCACTGGGTCAATCCCCAGGGCCACAGCTATGGTTGGGAGACCGAAGTCTCGGCACCGCGGCAGAACGTCGGGGTGTTCTACGACATTCCACTGGACCCGCCGCTGACCGACAAACTGCGCTTCGCCGGTGGTTATCAGAGCGAAGAAATTGCCGACAAGGACAGCCTGAGCAAGCTGCTGACCCTCGGCCCCGAATGGCACAGCAAGTTGCCCAGCGGCTGGCAGCGGGTGGTGTCGCTGAAATGGCAGCGCGAAGAATATCGACTCGGCGATGACTCGGGGCTGAGCAATCTGCTGATGCCCGGCGTCAGCTATTCCTATCTGAAAAGCGACAACCGCATCGACCCGCACAACGGTTATCGCCTGCAATTCGAAAGCAAAGTCGCCAAGGAAGGCGTGGGCTCCGACACCAATCTGGTTTACGGCACGGCGCTGGTCAAAGGCCTGACCACGGTCTTTGATAAACACCGCTTCCTCGGCCGGGTGCAGGTGGGCGGCAGCGCCACCAATGGCTACAAATCGGTGCCGCCATCACTGCGCTTCTTCGCCGGTGGCGATCAGAGCGTGCGCGGTTACGACTACCAGAGCCTGTCCCCGGAAAACTCCGACGGCGACCGCATCGGTGGCCGCTACATGATTGCCGGCAGTGTCGAGTATCAATATTCCATCGCCGAAAAATGGCGGGTTGCGACGTTTCTCGACCAAGGCAACTCCTTCAACAAACTCGAACTGCCTGAGCTCAAGACCGGTGTGGGTATCGGCGTGCGCTGGGTGTCACCGGTGGGGCCGATTCGCCTCGACCTGGCCCACGCGCTGGATGACGACGGCGGTATTCGACTGCATTTTTCCATGGGGCCTGAGCTGTGACGCGTGGTTTGAAAGTAACGCTGCTGGCGATTCCGGCGCTGCTGATGCTGGTGCTGGTGACCGTGACCACGGTGCTGGGCACGGCGACGGGCAGCCGTTGGGCGCTCGGCTTTGTACCGGGTTTGAGCGTCGAGAATTTCCAGGGGCGACTAGGCGGGCAGTGGAGCGCGGACCATTTGATCTGGCAGCAAGACACCAGTCGGGTTGAGCTGGATAAAGTGATTTTCGCCTGGTCGCCGTTGTGCCTGATGCGTATGGCCCTGTGCATCGACCAGTTGAAGGCCGATCAGGTCAGCCTGCAGTTTCCGCCGGGCCCCGAAGAAGAAAGCAGCGGACCGATCACGTTGCCGGATCTGAAATTGCCGTTGGCGATCGAGCTGGGCGATGTGCAGGTCGGCAGCCTGCTGTTCAACGGCAGCGAAGAATTCAAAGGCCTGCAATTGGTGGCGCACTGGACCGCGCAAGGTTTGCAGATCGATTCCGTGCAACTGCAACGTGACGAGCTGAGCCTGAACCTGTCCGGCCTGCTGCAACCCAGCGGTAACTGGCCGCTTAAAGCCGAGGGCAAACTGACTTTACCGGCCCCCGAGCCTTGGGCGCTGGCGCTGAAAATCGACGGCGACCTGCTGAAAACCTTGAAGCTTACCGCCGACAGCAGTGGTTACCTGAACGGCCAACTGACCGGCGAATTGCAACCGCTGGTGGACAACCTGCCGGCCAAAGTGCGGATCACCGCCGACGGCTTCAAACCCAGCGCCGATTTGCCAGACACGCTGCAACTCAATCAGCTTGAATTGACCGGCGACGGTGACCTTAAAAACGGTTACCAGTTGCGCGGCAACGCCACGCTGCCTGCCGAGCAAGGCCCGGTTGCACTGATGCTGCAAGGCAAAGTCGACGCCAGCGGCGCGCAGGTCGCCGCACTGGACCTGACCGCCAACGACAAACAAAGCCTCAAGCTCACCGGCGTTCTGGACTGGAGCAAAGGCCTGAATGCCACTGCGAAAGTCGACTGGCTGGACTTCCCCTGGCACCGGCTCTATCCGCTGATCGACGAACCGGAAGTGGCGTTGCGTAGCTTCAGCGGCGAAGTCTCCTACACCGACGGCCAATACCTCGGCAACTTCACAGCCGCGCTGGATGGCCCGGCCGGGGCGTTCAGTCTGAGCAGCCCGTTCGCCGGCGACCTGACAAAAATCTACCTGCAACAAATCCAGCTCCAAGCCGGGCAGGGTAAGGCCGAAGGGCACCTGAACCTGCAATTCGCCGATGGCATTGCCTGGGACACGGCGCTGGACCTCTCGGCAATTAACCCGGCGTACTGGGTCGCGGAATTGCCGGGGACCCTGGCCGGACCGTTGCGCAGCAAAGGCGAGCTGAAGAATGAACGGCTCAGCCTGAGTGCAGACCTCGATCTGAAAGGCAAACTGCGCGGTCAACCGGCGGTTCTGCAAGCCAAGGCCGATGGCAGCGGCGAGCAATGGAACCTCAGCGCGCTGCAAATCCGCCTCGGTGACAACATCATCACCGGCAAGGGCAGCCTGCAACAGAAACTCGCCGGTCAGATCGACATCAAGCTGTCGCGCCTGGCCCAGCTCTGGCCGCAATTGCGTGGTCAACTCAACGGCCGCGTCGATGTCGCTGGCACGCTCAGGGCGCCACAAGGCAAGCTCGGGCTGCAAGGCACGCAACTGGCGTTCGAGGACAATCGCCTGCAAAGCCTCAACCTCGACGCCACCCTCGACAGCGCGCAACGGGCGAAAATCGATCTCAAGGGCAGCGGCATTCGGGCTGGCGACACCACGCTGGGCACGCTGACCGCCAGCGGTCAGGGCGATATCAAACAGCAGAAACTGGCGCTCGATCTGCAAGGCCCGCAACTTAAACTGGCCCTCGGACTCGATGGCAATCTGGACAAAGGTAACTGGCGCGGACGTCTGGCCAGTGGCGATATCCAGGCCGGCGGCCAGGACTGGAAGCTGCAAAGCCCGGCGAAACTCGAACGGCTGGCGGACGGCAAAATCAACTTCGGCGCCCATTGCTGGATGTCCGGCCCGGCCAGTCTGTGCGGCGAAGACCAGCGCCTGATGCCGGAGCCGAAGCTGCGTTACCACCTCAAGCAATTCCCGATTGAAAGCCTTGCACAATGGCTGCCGAAGGACTTCGCCTGGCAGGGCCGGCTCAACGCCGACCTGCAGCTGGACCTGCCGGCCAGCGGCCCGAACGGCCAGATCAGCCTCGATGCCAGCGGCGGTACCCTGCGCATCAAGGACAAGGATCAGTGGCTGGACTTCCCCTACCAGACCCTGAAACTCACCAGCAAACTCACGCCCAAGCGCATCGACACCGACCTCAATTTCGTCGGCGGTAAACTCGGTGAATTGAGTGTCCAGGCGCAAATCAATCCGCTGCCGAAGAACAAACCGCTGAGCGGCGCGTTCCGTCTCAATGGCCTCGACTTGTCCGTGGCGCGACCGTTTGTGCCGATGGTCGAGAAACTGACCGGGCGCTTGAATGGCAACGGCACGATCGCCGGCACGCTGATGGCGCCGTTGGTGAACGGCAATCTGCTACTCAGCGACGGTGAAGTCTCCGGGCCTGAGCTGCCGATGGAAATTGAGGCGTTGCAGCTTCAAGCGCTGATCGCCGGTGAAACGGTGCAGTTGAACGGTGGCTGGAAAAGCGGCAAGAGCGGGCAGGGCAGCTTGACCGGCAGCATCGCCTGGGGTCAGGCGCTGGTGGTCGATCTAGCGCTCAAAGGCACGCAGTTGCCAGTCACGGTCGAACCGTACGCCAAGCTCGAAGTCGCGCCGGACTTGAAGATTTCGATGAAGGACGAGGAGCTGGCCATCGCCGGCAAAGTGCGGGTGCCGAAAGGCGAAATCACCGTACGCGAGTTGCCGCCGTCGACGGTAAAAGTGTCCGATGACACGGTGATCATCGGCCAGCAAACCGAAGAGGGCAAACCGCCGTTGGCGATGAAAATGGACATCGACGTGGTGGTCGGCGAGGACAAACTCAGCTTCGCCGGGTTTGGCCTGACCGCCAACCTGCAAGGGCATGTGCACATCGGCGACAACATGGACACCCGCGGCGAGCTGTGGCTCAACGACGGGCGTTACCGGGCCTATGGCCAGCGGCTGACGGTGCGTCGGGCGCGCTTGCTGTTTGCCGGGCCGATCGATCAGCCGTACCTGGACATCGAGGCGATTCGCCAGACCGACGACGTCATCGCCGGTATTCGCCTGAGCGGCAGCGCCGAGCAGCCGACCACGCAGATTTTCTCCGAACCGGCGATGAGTCAGGAGCAGGCCTTGTCTTATCTGGTGCTCGGGCGTCCGCTGAGCACCACCGGTGAAGACAACAACATGCTGGCGCAGGCCGCGCTGGGGTTGGGTTTGATGGGCAGTTCCGGGGTCACCGGCAAACTGGCCAGCGATCTGGGGATCCAGGATTTCCAGCTCGATACCGAAGGCAGCGGCAACACCACAAGTGTGGTCGCCAGCGGCAATATCTCCGAGAAACTCAGCCTGCGTTATGGCGTGGGTGTGTTTGAGCCGGCCAACACCATTGCCTTGCGCTACAAGCTGAGCAAGAAGGTGTACCTCGAAGCGGCGGGTGGCGTTGCCAGTTCGCTGGATATCTTCTACAAGCGGGATTTCTAGACCCCGTCCCTCCAGAAAAACCGAGTCGATTGCATCGCCGGCAAGCCGGCTCCTACAGAAACCGCAAGATCAACGCGGACCCTGTAGGAGCCAGCTTGCTGGCGATAGCAATGGAACAACCGCCGCAAATCCCCCCTGTCGAAAAGCCATTTATCCGCCAAATACAAAGCAACCTAACTATTACGTTGACATTCGCTGCCTAGGCAGTAACATCTCGATATACATTCTCTGCCTAGGCAGCTAATTGGTGATCAGATGAAACATTTCACCCCGGACGAATTCAAGAACTGCCATCTCGGCCTCCTGCTCGGGCGCGCTGCGCTGCTCAAGGACCGGATCATCGACACGCACATGGAACCTCACGGCATCACTGCCGCGCAGTTCAAAGTGCTGATCATCATGGCTCAGTTCGGTGTTGATACCCCGGCCGAGCTGTGCCGTCACCTGTCGCTCGACAGTGGTTCGATGACCCGCATGCTCGATCGTCTGGAGCAGAAAGGTTTCCTCGCCCGCCAACGCTCGGAAGCGGACCGCCGTCAGGTGCAGCTTGTGTTAACTGAGCAAGGCCAACAGTTGGCTGACCGCCTGCCGGAAATCGGCGCAGACGCAATGAACGAACTGGCCGGCGCCATCACTCCCGAAGAGCTGAGCACCCTGGAACAGATCCTGAAGAAAATTTTGGTGGCAGCCGGTGACTCGATCACGCTGCTGCGGGTAGGTGACAAATGAGCAGCAAAACCCTGCGTGCCGGCCTGAGCCTGGTGCTCGCGGCCATGACCCTGGCCGGTTGTGCCAGCTACAGCGGCCTGACCACCGAAGGCAAAAGCCTCGATGCGAAAACCCTCAAGGCCGGACAATCCCTCAGCGGCGTGACCCTGTCGCCCGCGGCCTGGCCGAAAAGCGACTGGTGGAAAAGCCTCGGCGACCCACAGCTCGACGGTCTGATTCGCGAAGCGTTGCACGACAGCCCCGACATGCAGATCGCCGACGCCCGCGCCCATCAGGCCAGCGCCGCCGCGTATGCCGCCGATGCTGCGCGGATGCCGACCCTGGATGCCAGCGCCGGTGTCAGCCGTTCGCGTCTGGCGCGAGATCAAGACCCGAGGGGCGAGGGCGATGCCTACTCCACCGTGCGTAACATCGGCGCCAGTTTCAATTACAACTTCGACCTTTGGGGCGGTCAGCGTGATGCCTGGGAGGCCGCGTTGGGTCAGGCCCGGGCTGCCGAAGTCGACCAGCAAGCGGCGCAATTGACCTTGTCCGCCGACGTTGCCCGCGCTTATAGCGATCTGGGACAGGCGCATATCGTTCACGACCTGGCCCAGGAAGACCTCAAGCGTACAAAGCAAATGCTCGACTTGAGCCAGCGTCGCCTGAGCTCCGGCATCGACAGCCAATACCAGTTCCAGCAAACCGAAAGTCTCGAAGCCACCTCCGAAGCCAGCCTGATCGACGCCGAAAAACGCCTGCAAAGTGCAAAAATCGCCCTGGCGGTATTGCTTGGCAAAGGTCCGGATCGCGGCAATGACATCGCCCGGCCGAAGGTTCTTCAGGCCAGCGCTGTCGCGTTACCGTCGGTCCTGCCCGCCGAATTGCTCGGTCGGCGCCCGGATCTGGTGGCCGCGCGCTGGCGGGTCGAGGCAGCGAGCAAGAACATCGACGCCGGCAAGACCCGGTTCTATCCCAACCTCAACCTCAGCGCCGCAGCCGGTGCCGAATCGTTGTTGGGCGACGCGATGTTTGGTTCGGCCAGTCGATTCTTCAACATTGCACCGACAATCTCTGTGCCGATTTTCGACGGCGGCCGCCTGCGCGCCGACCTCGATGCCCGCGACGCCGATTACGACCTCGCGGTGGCGCAGTACAACAAAAGCCTGGTGAAAGCCCTCGGTGATGTCAGCGACACCATCAACCAGTTGCGCGATATCGGCCGGCAGATCGGCGCTCAGCAACACGCGACCGACATTGCTCAGGATTCTTACAACACCGTGGTCCAGCGGTACGGTTCCGGCATCGGTAACTACCTGGACGTGCTCAGCATCGAGCAGCAATTGCTCCAGGCCCAGCGTCAGCTGGCCAACCTGAATGCCGAGCAGATCGACTTGTCGATCCAACTGATGCAAGCGCTGGGCGGCGGTTTTCAGGGCGACACCCTGACCGCGGCCAACGCAACCCCAGCCACGCAGCACAACTAATTCAAGGTAATGGTCATGGCCACTGCAGAAAACACACAAACCCCGGACAACACTCCCGATTCCAGCAACCCTCGCAAACGCAAGGTCATGTTGGTTGTTCTGGCCATCGTGGTGATTCTTGCCGGCATCGGCGTCTGGGGTTATCACGAGTTCTACGGGCGCTGGAATGAGAGTACCGACGACGCTTATGTGAACGGCAACGTGGTGGAAATCACCCCGCTGGTCACCGGCACCGTGGTCAGCATCGGCGCCGATGACGGCGACCTGGTCCATGAAGGTCAGGTGCTGGTCAACTTCGACCCTAACGACGCCGAAGTCGGTCTGCAAAGTGCCCAGGCCAATCTGGCGCGCACCGTGCGTCAGGTTCGCGGCTTGTACAGCAACGTCGACGGCATGAAAGCCCAGGTCAACGCCCAGCAGGCCGAAGTGCAGAAAGCTCAGGACAACTTCAACCGGCGGAAAAATCTCGCGGCTGGCGGGGCGATTTCCCAGGAAGAACTGTCCCACGCTCGCGACGACCTGACCTCGGCGCAAAACGCCCTGGCCAATGCGAAGCAGCAACTGAAAACCACCAGCGCCCTGGTGGATGACACCGTGGTGTCGTCGCACCCGGACGTGATGTCGGCCGCCGCGCAATTGCGCCAGGCGTACCTGAACAACTCGCGCAGCACCTTGATTGCACCGGTGACCGGTTACGTCGCCAAGCGCTCGGTACAACTCGGTCAACGGGTCCAGCCGGGCACCGCGCTGATGGCGGTGATTCCGCTGGATCAGCTATGGATCGACGCCAACTTCAAGGAAACCCAGCTGCGTGACATGCGCATCGGCCAACCGGTGGACATCGAAGCCGACCTGTACGGCAGCGACGTGAAATTCAGCGGCACCATCGACAGCCTCGGCGCCGGCACCGGCAGCGCGTTTGCCCTGCTGCCGGCGCAGAACGCCACCGGTAACTGGATCAAGATCGTGCAGCGGGTACCGGTGCGGATTCACATCAACGCCGAAGAACTGGCCAAACACCCGTTGCGGGTGGGCCTGTCGACTCAGGTCGACGTGAACCTGCGTGACCAGAGCGGCCCGGTGCTGGCGCAACAGCCGCCGCAAAAGGCTTCGTTCAGCACCAACGTCTACGACCGTCAGTTGGCCGAAGCCGACGCCATGATCACGCAGTTGATCCACGACAACAGCGCAGCGGTCAGCAAAACCGTGCAGCGTTGATTCGCCATGACACCGACCCTGTGGGAGCGGGCTTGCCCGCGATGACGGCGCAACATTCAACGCACATGTCGAATGTGAATCCGCTATCGCGGGCAAGCCCGCTCCCACAGGGTCCGGCTGCGTCCTTAAGGGGCGCAGCACCCATCAGGTTTCAAAGGATTCGCGATGAGCAATAACGCGTCTTTCACCCCGCCCAGCCTGCTACTCAGCACCATCGGCCTGTCGCTGGCGACCTTCATGCAAGTGCTCGACACCACCATCGCCAACGTGGCGTTGCCGACGATTTCCGGCAACCTGGGCGTGAGTTCGGAGCAGGGCACTTGGGTGATCACTTCGTTTGCGGTGAGCAACGCCATCGCGCTGCCGCTGACCGGTTGGCTCAGCCGCCGGTTCGGTGAAGTGAAGCTGTTTCTCTGGGCGACGATTCTGTTCGTGCTGGCCTCGTTTCTCTGCGGTATCTCGACCTCGATGCCGGAGCTGATCGGCTTTCGGGTGCTGCAAGGTCTGGTGGCCGGGCCGTTGTACCCAATGACCCAGACGCTGCTGATCGCGGTCTATCCGCCGGCGAGGCGTGGCATGGCCCTGGCGTTGCTGGCGATGGTCACGGTGGTGGCGCCGATTGCCGGTCCGATTCTGGGTGGCTGGATTACCGACAGCTACAGCTGGCCGTGGATCTTCTTCATCAACGTGCCGATCGGGGTTTTCGCAGTCATGGTCGTGCGTTCGCAGCTCAAGGCGCGGCCGGTGGTGACCAGTTACCAGCCGATGGATTACGTCGGTCTGATCACGTTGATTATCGGCGTCGGCGCGTTGCAGGTGATCCTCGACAAGGGCAACGACCTCGACTGGTTCGAGTCGAACTTCATCCTCATCGGCGCGGCCATTTCCGCAATTGCGCTGGCGGTCTTCGTGATCTGGGAAATGACCGACAAACACCCGGTGGTCAACTTGCGGTTGTTTGCGTATCGCAACTTCCGCATCGGCACGATTGTGCTGGTGTTGGGTTACGCCGGGTTCTTCGGGATCAACCTGATCCTGCCGCAATGGCTGCAAACCCAGATGGGCTACACGGCAACGTGGGCCGGGCTGGCGGTGGCGCCGATCGGGATTTTGCCGGTACTGATGTCGCCATTTGTCGGCAAGTACGCGCATAAGTTCGACCTGCGGCTATTGGCGGGCCTGGCGTTCCTGGCGATTGGCCTCAGCTGCTTCATGCGCGCCGGGTTTACCAACGAGGTGGACTTCCAGCACATCGCTCTGGTGCAACTGTTCATGGGCATTGGCGTGGCGCTGTTCTTCATGCCGACCTTGAGCATTTTGATGTCGGACCTGCCACCGAGCCAGATCGCCGACGGCGCGGGCCTCGCGACCTTCCTGCGGACGTTAGGCGGCAGTTTTGCGGCGTCGTTGACCACATGGATCTGGATTCGCCGGGCGGACCAGCATCATGCCTATATGAGCGAAAGTATCAGCACCTACGAGCCGGCGACCCGCGAGGCTCTGAATGCGCTGGGCGGTGCCAGCAACCCGGCGTATGCACAGCTCGATCATGTGCTGACCAGTCAGGCGTACATGCTCTCCACCGTGGATTACTTCACGTTGCTGGGGTGGGCGTTCATGGGATTGATCGTGCTGGTGTGGCTGGCGAAACCGCCGTTCGCGGCGAAGGCGGGGCCAGCGGCCAGCGGCCACTAATCCAAACACAGTCCCCGTGGGAGCGGGCTTGCTCGCGAAGGCGTCCTGTCAGTCAACATCTATAACAACTGACACACCGATTTCGCGAGCAAGCCCGCTCCCACAATGGGATCTGTGGTGGTCTGTCAGTTCGTGGGGGCTGCCAGTTGTGGCGGCGGGGCGAAGTCGAAGGGGGCCAGCGCAAACCCTTGCTCATCCACTTGCAACGCCCAACCCTGACGATCCCAATCCCCCAGCACAATGCGCTTGGCCGCTTGCTCGCCAATCTGCAACTTGTGGATGGCCGGGCGATGGGTGTGCCCGTGGATCAGGGTTTTCACGCCGTAGGCCTGCATGACCCGTGGCACTTCGTCCGGCGTGACATCGACGATGTCATTGGCCTTCATCCGCGTCTGCGCTCGGCTTTCGCTGCGCAGCTTGCGCGCCAGCTTATGGCGGGTGCGCAAGGGCAGGTGGCGCAGGATGAACAGGGTGATCGGGTTGCGCAGGTAGCGACGCAGCTTCATATACGCTTCGTCGCGGGTGCAAAGGCTGTCGCCGTGCATCAAGAGCACCGGCTCGCCGTTGAACTGCACGACACTCGGATCCTTCAGCAATGTACAGCCGGCCTGCTTGCAGAAGGCCTGGCCGATCATGAAGTCGCGATTGCCGTGCATCAGAAAAATCGCCGTGCCGCTGTCGCTGAGGTCGCGCAGGGCCTGGCAGATGGAACGCTGGAAGGGGGTCATGGCATCGTCGCCAATCCACGCCTCGAAAAAGTCGCCCAATATGTACAGCGCACTCGCCGAGCGGGCGCGTCCGGCGAGCAAATCCAGAAACGCCCGGGTGATGTCCGGGCGCTCCTCTTCCAGATGCAAGTCTGAAATCAGCAGTATCACTCAATGATCTCGGCTTTCTCGATGATCACGTCGTCTGCTGGCACGTCCTGGTGGCCGGACTTGGAAGTGGTGGAAACACCTTTGATCTTGTCGACCACGTCGGTGCCGGCAACGACTTTGGCAAATACCGCGTAGCCCCAGCCTTGGGTGGTCTTGGCGCTGTGGTTGAGGAAGCTGTTGTCAGCGACGTTGATGAAGAACTGCGCGGAAGCCGAATGCGGTTCCATGGTACGAGCCATGGCCACGCTGTACTTCTCGTTCGGCAGACCGTTGTCGGCTTCGTTCTGGATGCTTGGGCGCTTGTCTTTCTTTTCTTTCATGCCTGGCTCGAAACCGCCGCCCTGGATCATGAAGTTGCCGATGACGCGGTGGAAAACGGTGTTTTCGTAGTGACCGGCTTTGACGTATTCGATGAAGTTGGCAACGGTCAGCGGTGCCTTTTCAGCGTTCAGTTCCAGGACGATGTCGCCGTGGTTGGTGGTCAATTTGACTTGGGTCATGATCGGGGACTCTTTTTAGGTAATGCGTTTTCTGGGAATTCGTGGGTTTCGGGGCTGTCGAGCCCTCAACCGGTCCGGCCGATGTCGGCCAAGGTGCGCAGTTTAGCGCGACAGACGCCAATTTCGAGGCTGTTTTTCATTTGCACCCGATTAAATGCAACCGTTTTCGGGCCTGTACTGTCAGCGGCTTGACGGCATCGGCTATGATAGCGGCTTTGTTTTGTCAGGCCTTTCGTTCCGGCCACGCACTAGTACGTCCAAGGATCCTATGAGCAAGCCCACTGTCGACCCTACCTCGAATTCCAAGACCGGCCCTGCCGTGCCGGTCAATTTCCTGCGCCCGATCATCCAGGCGGACCTGGACTCGGGTAAGCACACGCAGATCGTTACCCGTTTCCCGCCTGAACCCAACGGTTACCTGCACATCGGTCACGCCAAGTCGATCTGTGTGAACTTCGGTCTGGCCCAGGAATTTGGCGGCGTCACCCACTTGCGTTTCGACGACACCAACCCGGCCAAGGAAGACCAGGAATACATCGACGCGATCGAAAGCGACATCAAATGGCTGGGCTTCGAATGGTCCGGTGAAGTGCGCTACGCCTCGCAGTATTTCGACCAGTTGCACGACTGGGCCGTCGAGCTGATCAAGGCCGGCAAAGCCTACGTCGATGACCTGAGCCCGGAACAGGCCAAGGAATACCGCGGCAGCCTGACCGAACCGGGCAAGAACAGCCCGTTCCGTGACCGCTCCGTGGAAGAAAACCTCGACTGGTTCGCCCGCATGAAGGCCGGCGAATTCCAGGACGGCGCACGCGTGCTGCGGGCCAAGATCGACATGGCCTCGCCGAACATGAACCTGCGCGACCCGATCATGTACCGCATCCGTCACGCGCACCACCACCAGACGGGCGACAAGTGGTGCATCTACCCGAACTACGACTTCACCCACGGTCAGTCGGACGCCATCGAAGGCATCACCCACTCGATCTGTACCCTGGAATTCGAAAGCCATCGTCCGCTGTACGACTGGTTCCTTGACGCCTTGCCAGTGCCGGCGCACCCGCGTCAGTACGAGTTCAGCCGCCTGAACCTCAACTACACGATCACCAGCAAGCGCAAGCTCAAGCAACTGGTCGATGAAAAGCACGTGTTTGGCTGGGATGACCCGCGCATGTCGACCCTGTCGGGCTTCCGCCGTCGCGGCTACACGCCGGCGTCGATCCGTAATTTCTGCGGTATGGTCGGCACCAACCGTTCCGACGGCGTGGTCGACTTCGGCATGCTTGAATTCAGCATCCGTCAGGACCTCGATGCGAACGCTCCGCGCGCCATGTGCGTGCTGCGTCCGTTGAAGGTCGTGATCACCAACTACCCGGAAGACAAGGTCGAGAACCTCGAACTGCCGCGTCATCCGCAGAAAGAAGAACTGGGCGTGCGCAAGCTGCCATTCGCCCGTGAAATCTACATCGACCACGATGACTTCATGGAAGAGCCGCCAAAAGGCTACAAACGCCTGGAGCCGAACGGCGAAGTGCGTCTGCGCGGCAGCTACGTGATCCGCGCCGACGAAGCGATCAAGGACGCCGATGGCAACATCGTAGAACTGCGTTGCTCGTACGACCCGGAAACCCTGGGCAAGAACCCTGAAGGCCGCAAGGTCAAAGGCGTGGTGCACTGGGTGCCGGCTGCGGCCAGCGTCGAGTGCGAAGTGCGTTTGTACGATCGCCTGTTCCGCTCGGCCAACCCTGAGAAGGCCGAAGACAGCGCCAGTTTCCTGGACAACATCAACCCTGACTCGCTGCAAGTGCTGACTGGTTGTCGTGCTGAACCCTCGCTGGGCAATGCACAGCCGGAAGACCGTTTCCAGTTCGAGCGCGAAGGTTACTTCTGCGCGGATATCAAGGACTCGAAACCCGGTCATCCGGTGTTCAACCGTACCGTGACCTTGCGTGATTCGTGGGGCCAGTGATTCAAGGAACCTCTAACGTGCTTTCGATCTACAACACGCTCACCAAGAGCAAAGAAGTCTTCAAACCGCTGGATGGCAATAATGTGCGCATGTATGTCTGCGGGATGACCGTGTACGACTACTGCCACATTGGCCACGGCCGCAGCATGGTTGCGTTCGACCTGGTGACCCGCTGGTTGCGGTTCAGCGGTTATAACCTGACTTATGTGCGCAATATCACCGACATTGAAGACAAGATCATCAATCGGGCCAAGGAGAACGGCGAGCCGTTCGACGTGCTGACCGAGCGAATGATCACCGCGATGCACGAGGACGAGGCGCGCCTCAACATCCTCAAGCCGGACATGGAACCGCGGGCCACCGATCACATCGCTGGCATGCAGACCATGATCCAGACCCTGATCGACAAGGGTTACGCCTACGCCCCGGGCAATGGCGACGTGTACTACCGCGTCGCCAAGTTCATGGGCTACGGCAAGCTGTCGCGCAAGAAAATCGAAGACCTGCGCATCGGTGCGCGCATCGAAGTCGACGAGTCCAAGCAGGACCCGCTGGACTTCGTGCTGTGGAAAAGCGCCAAGCCGGGCGAACCGAGCTGGCCTTCTCCTTGGGGCGACGGGCGTCCGGGCTGGCACATCGAATGCTCGGTGATGTCGACCTGCTGCCTCGGCGAGACCTTCGACATTCATGGCGGCGGCAGCGACCTCGAGTTTCCGCACCACGAAAACGAAATCGCCCAGAGCGAAGCGGCCACTGGCAAGACCTACGCCAACGCGTGGATGCATTGCGGCATGATTCGCATCAATGGCGAGAAGATGTCCAAGTCCTTGAACAACTTCTTCACCATTCGCGACGTGCTGGAAAAGTACCACCCGGAAGTCGTGCGTTACCTGCTGGTGTCGAGCCACTACCGCAGCGCGATCAACTACTCGGAAGACAACCTCAAGGACGCCAAAGGCGCACTCGAGCGTTTCTACCATGCGTTGAAAGGCCTGCCGAGCGTGGCCCCGGCTGGCGGCGAAGCCTTTGTCGAGCGCTTCACCCAGGTGATGAACGACGACTTCGGCACGCCGGAAGCCTGCGCGGTGCTGTTCGAGATGGTGCGCGAGATCAACCGTCTGCGCGAGAGCGATCTTGATGCGGCGGCGGGTTTGGCAGCGCGCTTGAAGGAGCTGGCCAGTGTGTTGGGCGTGTTGCAGCTTGAGGCGGATGACTTCCTGCAGGCCGGTGCTGAAGGGCGGGTTGATGCGGCTGAAGTTGATGCGCTGATTGCGGCTCGCCTGAATGCTCGTGCGAATAAAGACTGGGCCGAATCCGACCGTATCCGCGACCAGCTCACCGCCATGGGCGTGGTGCTGGAAGATGGCAAGGGCGGTACGACCTGGCGTCTGGCTGACTGATTGCTTCGAATGCTGCAAAACAAAACCCGCCTTGTGCGGGTTTTTGTTTTTTGGGGCTGGCGCAAGTGCCGCGGTGTCCCTGCGGGCCCAATCGCTGGCAAGCCAGCTCCTACAGTGATCGCGTCGTACACATCAATCGCGAACGACTCAACCCTGTAGGAGCCAGCTTGCTGGCGATTGACCGCGAAGCGCTCAGCTTTCCGATTGGCGCAGACGTTTATACAAGGTGTTCCGACTCACACCCAACCGCCGCGCCAAATGCGAGATATTCCCCCCAGCCGCCTGCAACTGCCGATTCAAATCCTCGGCATCATTCAAATCCACCGCCTGGGTTTGCGCCGAATCCACCGGCTCCATCTCCAGATCAACAAAGAAATCATCCGGCAAATGCTCCGGCCGCACCGGTTGTTCCTCGGCCATGGCCAGCGCCACCTGCATCACGCTGCTGACCTGGCGCAAATTCCCCGGCCACGGATGACGGCTGAACAACTCCATCACCTCACGGCTCAGCCCGGCCCACTGCGACGGTTCGCGATGCTGCTCCCACAACCGTTTGAACAACGCCTGTTTATCACTGCGTTCGCGCAGCGGCGGCAATTCCAGGGTCAGACCACCGATCCGGTAATAAAGGTCTTCGCGAAACCGCCCCAACTGCACCTGCTCGCGCAACGAGCGATTAGTCGCCGAGATAATGCGAATGTCCACTGCAAACAGCTCGCTGCTGCCGACCGGTTGCACGCAGCGCTCCTGCAACACCCGAAGTAGGCGAGCCTGAGTCGGAAGTGGCATGTCGCCGATTTCATCCAGAAAGAGAGTGCCTTTGTCCGCTTTGCGAATCAGTCCGATGCTGCCTTTTTGATTGGCTCCGGTGAACGCGCCTTTTTCGTAGCCAAACAGCTCGGATTCCACCAGTTCGGCGGGGATCGCTGCACAATTGACGGCAATGAACGGCTGTTTGCTGCGAGAGCTGGCCTGATGCAGCGCTTTGACGAACACTTCCTTGCCGACCCCGGTTTCGCCGTGGATCAACAGCGGAATGTCTTTCTCCAGCAAGCGCTCGGCCTGGCGCACGGCTTTTTCCACACGGCTGTCGCCGAAGTGCAGGGTATTGAGGCTGATTGCTGCGGGTTCGGCGCTCTTGGGTTCAGGGCTCTTGGTTTCCGAGAACAGTCGTGCCTGAATCGGTGCCTGTTTCGGCCGTCTCAACAGACATTGGAAGCGGTTGCGCCCGGAAGTCTGGAGGGAGAAAGGCAAGCCATCCGGCTGATTCAGCAGTTCCAGCAACGAGACCTTGAACAGACTCTCGACACTCACCCGCGACAGACTGATGCCCAACAGATTGTCAGCGCGGCGGTTGGCTGAGAGCACTTGGCCGGTTTCATCGAAAATCAACAATCCGGCCCATTGGCTGTCGAGGTTGTTCAACCCGGTGTTGAACGTCAGTTGAAAATGCTGGCCGTGGAATAGATTGAGGATCAGCCGGTTTTCCACGGTCTGACTCATCATCTTGACCATGCCGAGGGTGTGGGACGGCGGCAGGTAACTGTCGCTGGACACATCCAGCACCGCGATGACCTTGCGTTCGGCATCGAAAATCGGTGCGGCGGAACCGGTCATGAACCGGTTGGCCTTGAGGAAATGTTCATCGTGCTCGATATGCACCGCTTGCTCGCAGGCCAGCGCGGTGCCGATTGCATTGGTGCCGCTGCAGCGCTCTACCCAGCTTGCGCCGGCGCTGAAGCCTCGGGTCAGGTTCGGCTCGATGAAGCGCTGGGTGCCCCATGAGGTCAGGACCTGGCCCTGATTGTCGGCGAGCATGATCAGGCAATTGGAGTTGCTGAGGATGTTTTCGTAATAGGGCAGGACTTCCTGATGGGTGGTCTGCACCAGTGAATGCTGGCTTTCCAGCAGCTGCGCGATGTCCGCCGCCGGTAGCTGGTCGAACGCCGGGGCGCTCTGATGATCGAGACCGAACGCACGGCAACGGGACCAGGAGTCCTGGATGATGGCGTCGTGGGAGAGCTTTGATGCCGGTTCGGCCATGGCAGTCGATCTCTGAGCTTTTATTGTTTTTATGGGTTTTGCACATCACGCTGAATTTCGCACGCGATGGTTCTGGCACGCCACGCATTTGTAGGAGCCGGCTTGCCGGCGATGGCGATTTTGAGGAGGCCAGCGCCGGCAAGCCGGCTCCTACAGTGATCGTGAACAGTCCATAGAGTGTTGTTCACTATTGTTCATTGTCAACGGGCGAATTGTTCAATTGTTCAATCACGGTTGTTCATTTTTGTTCAGCTACGAAAGCGGTTTCGTCACTGTTTCAATGATTTCTTAACCAGATCAATAATTTGCAATTTCTGGCACGAAACTCGCTCTACTGCTCCGGTCGCTTGACTCCAATAATAAAAAGGCCGAGCCATGTCACTCACTCTGGAGCACGTCAGCCGCACCGTCGAGGGCCAGACCTGGATCGACGATGCGTGCCTTAGTTTTGAACCCGGATCTTTCAACGTTTTGCTCGGACGCACGCTGTCCGGCAAAACCAGCCTCATGCGCCTGATGGCGGGCCTGGACAAGCCCGACAGCGGTCGCATCCTGATGAACGGCGTCGATGTCACTCAGCGCCCGGTGCGCTTGCGCAACGTGTCGATGGTCTATCAGCAGTTCATCAACTACCCGACCATGACGGTGTTCGAAAACATCGCCTCGCCGTTGCGCCAGGGCGGCGTTTCCAACGAACTGATCCAGAGCAAAGTGCTGGAAACCGCCAAGATGCTGCGCATCGAGAAGTTTCTCCAGCGTTATCCGCTGGAACTCTCCGGCGGCCAGCAACAGCGCACGGCGATGGCCCGGGCGCTGGTCAAGGACGCCGAGCTGATCCTCTTTGACGAGCCGCTGGTCAACCTCGACTACAAGCTGCGCGAAGAACTGCGCCAGGAAATGCGCGAGCTGTTCAAGGCGCGTCACACCATCGCTATCTACGCCACCACCGAGCCCAACGAAGCGCTGGCGCTCGGTGGCACCACGACCATTCTTCACGAAGGCCGGGTGATCCAGAGCGGCACGGCTCCGGAGGTCTACCACCAGCCGCAAACCGTGCTGGCGGCAGAACTGTTCTCCGAACCGCCGATCAACCTGATGCCCGGACGCATCGCGGGCAACGAAGTCAGCTTCGCCAATTTCGTGCACTTCCCGTTAAACGTGGATTTGCGCCCGGTGGGTGAGGGCGAGTTCCGCTTCGGCGTGCGTCCAAGCCACATCTCGCTGGTGCCGAGCAACGACGATGACCTCGAACTGGCGGTGACCGTCGAGGTCGCCGAAATCAGCGGTTCGGAAACGTTCCTGCATGTGCGTAATGAGCATTTCCTGTTGGTGCTGCACTTGTCCGGCGTGCACGAATACGACGTCGATGCGCCAATCCGCATCTACATTCCGACCCATAAATTGTTTGTGTTCGATGCGCAGGGGCGGCTGGTCCAGGCGCCCGGTCGCCGTATCGCGAGGGTTGCCTGATGGCCGAAATCCGTTTGCAGAACCTCGCCCACAGTTACACGCGCACGCCGAGCGGCCCCGAGGATTATGCGATCCGCGAAATGGACCACATTTGGGAGCAGGGCGGTGCCTATGCCTTGCTCGGTCCTTCGGGTTGCGGCAAGTCGACCTTGCTCAACATCATTTCCGGGTTGCTCAGCCCGTCCCAGGGCCATGTCCTGTTCGATGGCAAAGCGGTCAACGACCTGACCCCGGAGAAGCGCAACATCGCCCAGGTTTTCCAGTTTCCGGTGGTCTACGACACCATGACGGTGTTCGACAACCTGGCGTTTCCGCTGCGCAATCAGGGCATGGCCGAAGCGAAAATTCACAGCAAGGTGCAGGAAATTGCCGAGGTCCTTGACCTTCAGGCGCTGCTGAGCAAGAAGGCGCGCAACCTCACCGCTGACGAAAAGCAGAAAGTCTCGATGGGCCGCGGGCTGGTGCGCGATGACGTCTCGGCCATCCTGTTCGATGAACCGCTGACGGTGATCGACCCGCACTTGAAGTGGAAGCTGCGGCGCAAGCTCAAGCAGATCCACGAGCAGTTCAACATCACCATGGTCTACGTCACCCACGATCAACTCGAAGCCTCGACCTTCGCCGACAAGATTGCGGTGATGTACGGCGGGCAGATTGTGCAATTCGGCACGCCACGGGAATTGTTCGAGCGGCCGAGCCACACCTTTGTCGGCTATTTCATCGGCAGTCCGGGGATGAACCTGATCGAGGTGCAGACGCAACCGGGTGGCGTCGGTTTCGCATCGACGCATTTGCCCTTGTCTGACGCACAACTGCAACGCATCGCCGAATCCGAATGGAAAACCCTGAAAGTCGGCATCCGTCCGGAGTTCGTGCACGTGTGGGACGAACCGTTTGACGACGCGATGCAGGCACAGGTCGTACACGTCGAAGACCTCGGCACCTACAAGATCATGACCTTGAACCTCGACGGTGTGCCGTTGAAAGTGCGCCTCGCCGAAGACAAACCGGTGCCGCAAGGCACGGCGTACATCAGCTTTCCAGCGCAATGGTTGATGGTCTATGCCGACGATTACCTCTTGGAGGTGCAGCCATGAACAAGGTGCAGAACAACAAGGCCTGGTGGCTGGTGTTACCGGTGTTTTTGCTGGTGGCGTTCAGTGCGGTGATCCCGATGATGACCGTGGTCAACTATTCGGTGCAGGACATTTTCGATCAGTCCAGTCGCTACTTCGTCGGCGCCGACTGGTACAAACAGGTGTTGCTCGACCCACGGCTGCACGATTCGCTGCTGCGCCAGTTCATTTACTCCGGCTGCGTGCTGCTGATCGAAATCCCGCTGGGCATCGCCATCGCCCTGACCATGCCGACCAAGGGTCGCTGGTCTTCACTGGTGCTGATCATTTTGGCGATTCCGCTGCTGATTCCATGGAACGTGGTCGGCACCATCTGGCAGATTTTCGGCCGGGCCGACATTGGCTTGCTCGGTTCGAGCCTCAATGCGATGGGCATCAACTATAACTATGCAGCCAACACCATGGACGCCTGGGTCACGGTGCTGGTGATGGACGTGTGGCACTGGACCTCGTTGGTGGCGCTGTTGTGTTTCTCCGGGTTGCGGGCGATTCCGGACGTGTACTACCAGGCTGCGCGGATTGATCGCGCATCGGCCTGGGCGGTGTTCCGGCACATCCAGTTGCCCAAGCTCAAAAGCGTGCTGTTGATCGCGGTGATGCTGCGGTTCATGGACAGTTTCATGATCTACACCGAGCCGTTCGTGCTCACGGGCGGCGGACCGGGGAATGCCACGACATTCCTCAGCCAGACCCTGACGCAAATGGCCATCGGCCAGTTCGACCTCGGCCCGGCGGCGGCTTTCTCGCTGGTGTACTTCCTGATCATCCTGTTGGTGTCCTGGCTGTTCTACACCGCCATGACTCACTCTGACGCCAACCGCTGAGGCCCATCATGAGCAAGAGAAAGCTGATTCCACTGCTGATCTACATCCTGTTCCTGCTGGTGCCGATCTACTGGCTGCTGAACATGTCCTTCAAGAGCAACACCGAAATCCTCAGCGGCCTGACGCTGTTTCCGCAGGATTTCACCTTCGCTAACTACAAGGTGATCTTCACCGATCCGGCCTGGTACACCGGTTACCTCAACTCGCTGTATTACGTGAGTCTGAACACGGTGATCTCGCTGAGCGTGGCGTTGCCGGCGGCGTACGCGTTCTCGCGGTATCGCTTTCTCGGCGACAAGCACTTGTTCTTCTGGCTGCTGACCAACCGCATGGCACCGCCGGCGGTGTTTCTGTTGCCGTTCTTCCAGCTGTACTCATCGATCGGTCTGTTCGACACCCATATCGCGGTGGCGTTGGCGCATTGCTTGTTTAACGTGCCGTTGGCGGTGTGGATTCTTGAAGGCTTCATGTCGGGCGTTCCGAAGGAAATCGACGAAACCGCCTACATTGATGGCTACAGTTTTCCCAAGTTCTTCGTGAAGATTTTCGTCCCGCTGATTGGCTCGGGTATCGGTGTGACGGCGTTCTTCTGCTTCATGTTTTCCTGGGTCGAGCTCTTGCTGGCGCGGACGCTGACCTCGGTCAACGCCAAGCCGATTGCGGCGGTGATGACCCGAACCGTCTCGGCCTCCGGCATCGACTGGGGCGTGCTGGCAGCGGCGGGGGTGTTGACCATCCTGCCGGGCATGCTGGTGATCTGGTTTGTTCGCAACCACGTGGCCAAGGGCTTTGCCCTCGGTCGGGTATGAGGAACTGATGATGGAATGGATGAGCTGGACTGTCCCTACCGCGGCGTTCTTCATCGTCATTGGCCTGATTCTGGTGGGCATGACGACCTGGGAACTGCGTTCGCCGAGCGTTCTTCGGCGTGGTTTGTTGCCGATTGCCACCACCCGTGGCGATCGGCTGTTTATCGGTCTTCTCGGCAGCGCCTACCTGCATTTGCTGGTAATCGGCGTCACCGACTGGAGCATCTGGGTCGCGTCCGCGTTGTCCCTGGTGTGGCTGTTGGCTGTGATGCGTTGGGGCTAGTCGAATCGCTCGGCAATGTTGCTCCGAAACTCAATAAGGAGGTCTCTATGTTCGACAAAAACAATAAGCTGCGACATAGCATTTCATTGGCAGCCATGCTGGCACTCAGCGGTTTGAGTGCATCTGCCTGGGCCGATGCCTACGAAGAAGCCGCGAAGAAATGGATCGGCAGCGAGTTCAAACCGTCCACCCTGACGGCGGATCAGCAGCTCGCGGAACTGAAGTGGTTCATCAAGGCCGCCGAGCCGTTTCGCGGGATGGACATCAAGGTTGTCTCGGAAACCCTGACCACTCACGAGTACGAGTCCAAGGTGCTGGCCAAGGCGTTTACCGAGATCACCGGGATCAAGGTGACCCACGACCTGCTGCAAGAAGGCGACGTGGTCGAAAAGCTGCAGACCGTGATGCAGTCGGACAAGAGCATCTATGACGGCTGGGTCAACGACTCGGACCTGATCGGTACGCACTTCCGCTACGGCAAGACCGAAGCCATCACCGACCTGATGGCCAATGAAGGTAAAAACTTCACTTCGCCGACCCTCGACCTCAAGGATTTCATCGGCCTTTCCTTCACCACCGCACCCGACGGCAAGCTCTATCAACTGCCCGACCAACAGTTCGCCAACCTCTATTGGTTCCGCGCCGACTGGTTCGAGCGCGCGGACCTGAAAGCCAAGTTCAAGGAAAAGTACGGTTACGAGCTGGGCGTTCCGGTGAACTGGTCAGCCTATGAAGACATCGCCAAATTCTTCAGTGAAGACGTCAAGGAAATCGACGGCAAGCGGGTCTACGGGCACATGGACTACGGCAAGAAAGACCCGTCCCTGGGCTGGCGCTTCACCGATGCCTGGTTCTCCATGGCGGGTGGCGGCGACAAGGGCTTGCCTAACGGTTTGCCGGTGGACGAATGGGGCATCCGCGTCGAGGATTGCCACCCGGTCGGTTCCAGCGTGACTCGCGGTGGCGACACCAACGGCCCGGCGGCGGTATTTGCCACCACCAAATACGTCGACTGGCTCAAGGCCTACGCACCGCCGGAAGCGGCGGGCATGACCTTCTCCGAATCCGGCCCGGTTCCGTCCCAGGGCAACATCGCGCAACAGATCTTCTGGTACACCGCGTTCACGGCTGACATGACCAAACCAGGCCTGCCGGTGGTGAATGCCGATGGCACGCCGAAGTGGCGCATGGCACCTTCGCCGCGCGGTCCGTATTGGGAAGAGGGTATGAAGCTGGGGTATCAGGACGTGGGTTCCTGGACGTTCATGAAGTCCACGCCCGAGAAGCAGAAACTGGCCGCCTGGCTCTATGCGCAGTTCGTGACCTCGAAAACCGTGTCGCTGAAGAAAACCATCGTCGGCCTGACACCGATCCGCGAATCGGACATCAACTCGCAAGCGATGACTGATCTGGCACCGAAACTCGGTGGCCTGGTCGAGTTCTACCGCAGCCCGGCCCGCGTGCAATGGACCCCGACCGGGACCAACGTGCCGGACTATCCGCGTTTGGCGCAACTGTGGTGGAGCCACATCGCCGAAGCCGCCAGCGGCGACAAAACCCCGCAACAGGCGCTTGATGGCCTGGCCAAGGATCAGGACGCAATCATGTCCCGTCTGGAACGCTCCAAGGCCCAGGCCACCTGTGCGCCGAAAATGAACCCCGAGCGCGATGCGCAATACTGGTTCGATCAACCGGGTGCACCGAAACCGAAACTGGCCAACGAGAAGCCGAAGGGCGAGACCGTGAGCTACAACGAACTGCTGAAATCCTGGGCGGATGCGCGTAAGTAAAGGCTGAACCGCGAAAGGCGAACGGCACCGTGAGGTGCCGTTTTCTTTGGCGCCTGATCCATGGACATCGCGAGCAGGCAACAAAGGTGCCGACTGGCCTGGCGCCTTCGCGAGCAAGCCCGCTCTCACCGGTTTCAGTGGTGTTTACAAATTCTGTGGCCACCCCCCGATCACTGTGGGAGCCGGGCTTGCCCGCGAAGGGGTCGAACCGGACATTGGAGGTCTGGAGCCTGACACCTCAGTGCGCCCCCCCTCAACCGCAGGAAATCCCAACCTGAACACCGTCATCGCCCCCGGCAAGCTCTTCACCTCGGCCACTCCCTGATGCAGGCTCATGATCGACCGCACAATCGCCAACCCCAGCCCGGTGCTGCCCTGTGAACGCGAGCGGCTGCTGTCGACCCGGTAGAACCGATCGAACAGGTGCGGCAGATGCTGTGCCTCAATCCCCGCGCCAGGGTTGCTGACCAGCAACGAAACCTGGGTCGCGCTGCGCTCAATCAGCAGCGTCACGGTTTTCCCGACCGGGCAGTGGCGCAGCGCGTTGGACAGCAAATTCGAGATCGCCCGTTGAATCATCAACCGGTCACCCATCACCCGCGCACTGCCGATCACATTCAGATGGATCTGCTTGTCCTGCGCCGACAGGGAAAACATCTCGGCGACTTTCCTGGCTTCTTCTTCCAGGGCAACCGACTCGAACGGCGCAAGCGCCGACGGGTGACTGACCTGTGCCAGAAACAGCATGTCCGAGACAATCCGCGCCACGCGCTCCAGCTCTTCAGTGCAGCAAACCAGCACATCCTTGTACTCATCCACGCTGCGTTCGCGGGACAACGTCACCTGTGCCTTGCCCATCAAATTGTTGATCGGCGTACGCAACTCATGCGCCAAATCATCAGAGAACTGCGACAGCTGCTGCACACCGGCGTCGAGGCGGTGCAGCATGAAGTTGATGCCTTGGGCCAGTTCGCTCAGCTCCTGGGGCATGTTCACCACCGACAGCCGATGATCCAGATCCTGGGTCGAGACCATCGCCGCCACTTTGCGAAATTCGCGCATCGGCGCCAGACCGCGCTGGACCGCGCCCCAGGCACTCAGCCCGATAAAGACCAGCAGCAGCGGCAAGGCAATCAGGGTTGAACGCAGGTAGGCGCTGAGCAACGCCTCATCGTGGGCGTTGTCCATCGACAACAGCACCGGGACGCGGGTGCCGTCCTTGAGGCTGATCAGCCTGGACACCGTGAGGAATTTCGCCCCCTTGGCGTCAGTGCTGCTGGTGTGGGCCAACTCGTTGCTGATTGCCCGCACCGCCTTCAATTCAAGTCGCGGATCGGCCATGCCGGTGCCGGATTTGAGCAGCGGTGTGCGCAGGTTGCTGTGGTCGTAAATCGTTAGCGTGAGGTTGTCATGCCCCATGACCTGATCAAGCAGGATGTGCGGTTTCGTGCTGATTTCGCCGGTGTCGGAGTATAGCGACAGGCTGTGTTCGACCTGCTCCATCTTCTTTTCCAGACTGTCCCTGGATAACGCGTTCAGCTCATGGGTCAGGGCGAAATACGCCAGGATCGCCAGGAACACCACCAGCAGCGCGCCGAGAATACTGACCGTCAGCCCCAGCCGCATCGACAGGCTGGCCGGCTTCATTCCCGCGACTCCAGCACGTAGCCGACACCGCGCAGGGTGTGGATCAACTTGTTGTCGAACGGGTCATCGATCTTCGCCCGCAAACGCCTGATCGACACTTCGACCACGTTGGTGTCGCAGTCGAAGTTCATGTCCCACACCAGCGAAATGATCTGGGTACGGGTCAACACTTCGCCGGTCTGGCGCATCAACAGATGCAGCAGGGCGAACTCCTTGGTGGTCAGGTCGATGCGCTGTTCGCCACGGAACGCACGATGACGGCCGGGGTCGAGTTCCAGGTCGGCGACTTTCAGTACCTGCGGCACCGGGATGTTCTCGCTGCGGCGCATCAAGGTGCGCATCCGTGCCAGCAATTCCGGAAACTCGAACGGCTTGAGCAGATAATCGTCGGCGCCCAGATCGAGGCCACGAATCTTGTCAGCCAGGCGACCGCGCGCGGTGAGCATCATCACCCGCGTGGAGTGAGTGCGCCGCAGTTGTTCCAGTACGCCCCAGCCGTCCAGTTCCGGCAGATTCACATCCAGAATGATCAGGTCATAAACCTGTTGTTGTGCCAGACGCAATCCATCGGCGCCATTGGCGGCGTGGTCAACGATATAACCACTTTCCGTCAGTCCCTGATGTAAGTATTCGGCAGCTTTAAGCTCGTCCTCGACGACAAGGATTCGCATGATCAATCACCACTTTCATTGAATGGATATTTAATTAAGGTGGCCGGGAAAGTTGTTGTTTTTGTAAGGGCTTCCAGACGGGTTTGAATAACGAACAACTATTTTTCCTACAGCGTTTTCGCCGTTTGCAGGCGATCAAGGTAAAGGCTGTAGTGACTACAGAGTCAACCGATAAATCGGTGTTGAGGCTTTAAAACGGCAGTCTGCGACAGCCTGTCGCAGCGGGAGGGAACAAAATTTCATCTGCCTCATGAGAGCTGAATGGAGGCAAGCACTGTTCGGCGGATGACCGCACTTCATTTGTTTCTATGTATTGCTAGTTAGGGTGTTTGCACTTTGCATACTAGAGCAAAACAACTTGGCTTAATCGTGGATAACGGATTTGTAATGTTTCAGTCACCTTGTCGATAAGTTCAAAACCCTACCGTGCAGCATCGAAGATTCTTGATTAAAGGAAGTACTCCATTGCCCGGTTTAAGAGAACTGACGGCGCGGTCACGCCTGAAAAAGACGGCGAGGGTGGTCATGGTCAGCGGCGGTTTGTTGCTGGCCGGCGTGCCTCTCGCGAATGCATCGACCCTGACCCTCGATCAGGCCCTGCAAAGCGCATTCGCCGGTAACCCGGATCTGGCAGCGGCGCAATGGGAAATCGGCATCGCCGAAGGAGACCGCCAGCAGGCGGGTCTGATCCCCAACCCCGAAGTGTCCTGGGAGGCCGAGGACACCCGCCGCAATTCGCGCACCACTACCGTGATGCTCAGCCAGTCGATTGAACTGGGCGGCAAGCGCGGCGCTCGGGTTGATGTCGCGAGCCGGGCCCAGGACGCCGCCGGGCTTGAACTGGAGCGCAAGCGCAATGCCCTGCGCGCCGATGTGATTCAGGCGTTCACCAGCGCCCAGACTGCGCAGCAACGCTTGCAGTTGTCTCGCCAGTCGTTGCAACTGGCCGAGCACGGTGTGCGCGTTGCATTGGGGCGGATCGAGGCGGGCAAGTCGTCGCCGGTCGAAGGCACACGGGCGCACGTGCAACGCTCCGAAGTGCGACTGGAACTGAGCCGCGCCGAGCGCGATCAGGCCAACGCTTACCAGCAACTGGCGCAGGTCATGGGCGCACCGTTACCGACTTCGACCACCGTGCCGACGGCCGCGCAAAGCATGCCCGCCGTGCCGCCGCCGACCCGCTTGCTGGAGCGTCTGAACGAGACCGCCGAGCTGCGGCTGGTCACGTTGCAGATCGATCAGCGCGAGGCGTCGTTGGGGCTGGAGAAGGCGCAACGGATTCCCGACCTGACCGTAAGCATCGGCAGCCAGTACAGCGAACGGGAGCGCGAGCGGGTCAACGTGGTCGGGCTGTCGATGCCGATTCCGCTGTTCAACCGCAATCAGGGCAACGTGCTGGCGGCGGCGCGCCGTACCGATCAGGCGCGGGATCTGCGCAACGCCACCGAGCTGCGCCTGCGCACCGAAATCCAGACCACCCTCGAGCAATGGCAGACCGCCAACGGCGAAGTCCAGGCGTTCAACCAAACCATCCTGCCCGCCGCACAACGTGCAGTGGACAGCGCCACCCGCGGCTTCGAAATGGGCAAGTTCGGTTTCCTCGACGTGCTCGACGCCCAGCGCACCCTGATCAGCGCCCGCAGCCAATACATCCAGGCTGTTGCCGAGGCAACGGACGCGCGGGTGCGCATCGAACGCATTTTCGGCGACCTCGGCGCATTCGCCGTCAGCCCTTGAATTTCACCTTTCAGATCACTGCGCGATGGTATGGCGCAGAGGAGTTTCCATGGATAAAAAACTGATCGTTGTCGCGGTGGTGACGTTGGCGCTGGGCATTGGTATTGGCTCGATGTGGGCGGGCACCGGGCCCATCGATGCTCACGCCGATGAAGTGGCAGAGCATGCGGACCACGCCGAAGAAGGCGCAGCAGCCGACGGCGAAGAGGGCCATCTGACATTGAGTGCCGAGCAGATCGCGGCGGCGGGCATTCAACTGGCCGAAGCGCGGGCGCAAAGCATCAGCCTCGGTTTGTCGTTCCCCGGTGAAGTGCGCTTCGACGAAGACCGCACTGCCCACGTCGTGCCGCGGGTGCCAGGGGTGGTCGAGTCGGTGTCGGTCAATCTCGGGCAGTGGGTGAAGAAGGGCCAGGTGCTGGCGGTGATCGCCAGTCAGCAGATCTCTGATCAGCGCAGCGAACAGGCTGCGGCGCAACGGCGCCTGGCCTTGGCGCGCACCACCTACGAGCGCGAGAAGCAGTTGTGGCAGGACAAGATTTCCGCCGAGCAGGATGTGTTGCAGGCGCGCCAGGCGCTGGAAGAAGCCGAAATCGCCGTGAGCAACGCCCGGCAAAAGATCAGCGTGCTCAGCGGCAGCGTGGTTGCCACCGGCGGCAATCGTTATGAACTGCGCGCGCCGTTCGACGGCATGGTGGTGGAAAAGCACCTGACGCCAGGGGAGGTGGTCGACGAAACCACGGCGGCGTTCACGCTCTCGGACTTGTCGCGAGTGTGGGTGACCTTCGGCGTTTCGCCCAAGGATTTGAACAAGGTGCAGGTGGGCAAAGCAGTCACCGTCAGCGCCCCGGAACTCAATGCGCAAGTCGCCGGCACGGTGGCGTACGTCGGCAGTTTGCTCGGCGAACAGACTCGTACCGCCACCGTTCGCGTCACCTTGGAAAACCCAC
Organism: Pseudomonas sp. O230; assembly: GCF_045447035.1. NCBI lineage: Bacteria > Pseudomonadati > Pseudomonadota > Gammaproteobacteria > Pseudomonadales > Pseudomonadaceae > Pseudomonas > Pseudomonas sp. O230. The sequence goes on from NZ_JBJGXN010000003.1 coordinate 359,471, forward strand.
AGGGTTCGTGGCGCCCAGGATTGTTTGTCACCGCGCTGGTCGCCACCGACAGCCGTCAGGCCAACGTGGCGGTGCCGGAAGTTGCGATCCAGACCATTGAGGACAAACCCACGGTGTTCGTGCGCACCGACGACGGCTTCGAGGCGCGGGCCGTGGAGCTGGGCAGTCGTGCAGCGGGGCAAGTGGAAGTCACGCAAGGGCTGGAGGCCGGTGCGCAGGTCGCTGCGGCCGGCAGCTTTGTTCTCAAATCGGAACTGGGCAAGGCCTCGGCCGAGCACGCTCATTGAAGAAGCGCGTTGAAGACTGCCACTAAAGACGCCCATCGATTCGCCCCCTCGACGAGAAGGTTCTCATGTTCGAACGCCTGATCCAGTTTGCCATCGAACAGCGCATCATCGTGCTGCTCGCCGTTCTGCTCATGGCCGGCCTCGGGATCGCCAGTTATCAAAAACTGCCGATCGACGCCGTGCCCGACATCACCAACGTCCAGGTGCAAATCAACACCGGCGCCGCCGGGTTCTCGCCGCTGGAAACCGAACAGCGCATCACCTTCCCGATTGAAACCGCCATGGCCGGTCTGCCGGCGCTGGAGCAGACCCGTTCGCTGTCGCGTTCGGGGCTGTCGCAGGTCACGGTGATTTTCAAGGACGGCACCGACTTGTTCTTCGCCCGGCAATTGGTCAACGAGCGGTTACAGATCGCCAAGGAGCAATTGCCCGAGGGCGCCGAAGCGGTGATGGGGCCAATTTCCACCGGTCTCGGCGAGATCTTCCTGTGGACCGTGGAAGCCAAGGACGGCGCGCTCAAGGACGACGGTAGCGTCTACACGCCGACGGATTTGCGGGTGATTCAGGACTGGATCATCAAGCCGCAACTGCGCAACGTCCCTGGGGTGGCCGAGATCAACACCATCGGCGGCTTTGCCAAGGAGTACCAGATCGCCCCCGATCCGCAACGCTTGGCGGCGTACAAGCTGACCCTCACTGACCTGATCACCGCGCTGGAGCGCAACAACGCCAACGTCGGCGCCGGGTACATCGAGCGCAGCGGCGAGCAGTTGCTGATTCGTGCGCCGGGGCAAGTGGCGAGCACCGAGGACATCGCCAACATCGTCATGGCCAACGTCGATGGCACGCCGATCCGGGTGAAGAACGTCGCCACCGTGGACATCGGCCGCGAACTGCGCAGCGGCGCGGCCACGGAAAACGGCCGTGAAGTGGTGCTCGGTACGGTGTTCATGCTGATCGGCGAAAACAGCCGCACCGTCTCGCAAGCGGTGGCCAGCAAGCTCGAACAGATCAACAAATCCTTGCCCCAAGGCGTGATCGCGGTGCCGGTGTACGACCGCACGCACCTGGTGGACAAAGCCATTGCCACGGTGAAAAAGAACCTGATCGAAGGCGCGATTCTGGTGATCGCGATTCTGTTCCTGTTCCTCGGCAACATCCGCGCGGCATTGATTACCGCGATGGTGATTCCGCTGTCGATGCTGTTCACGTTCACCGGTATGTACAGCAACAAGGTCAGCGCCAACCTGATGAGCCTGGGCGCACTGGACTTCGGCATCATCGTCGACGGCGCGGTGGTGATTGTCGAAAACACCCTGCGACGGCTGGCCCATGCGCAGCAGCATCACGGGCGTTTACTGACCCGATCCGAGCGTTTCCATGAAGTGTTTGCGGCGGCCAAAGAGGCTCGGCGACCACTGATTTTCGGCCAGTTGATCATCATGGTCGTGTACCTGCCGATCTTCGCCCTGAGCGGCGTCGAAGGGAAAATGTTCCACCCGATGGCCTTCACTGTGGTCATCGCCTTGCTCGGCGCCATGCTGCTGTCGGTGACGTTTGTGCCGGCCGCGATTGCGCTGTTCGTCACCGGCAAGGTCAAGGAAGAAGAGGGCATGGTGATGCGCGGTGCGCGCCGGGTGTATGCGCCAGCGTTGGCGTGGGTGATGAACCATCGCGCCGTGGCGGTGGGCGCGGCGGTGGGCGTGATTGTGCTCAGCGGCGTGCTGACCAGCCGCATGGGCAGCGAGTTCGTGCCGAGCCTCAGCGAGGGCGATTTTGCCCTGCAAGCCTTGCGCGTTCCGGGCACCAGCCTCACGCAATCGGTGGACATGCAGCAGCGTCTGGAAACCCTGATCCTCGGCAAAGTGCCGGAAGTCGAGCGCGTATTCGCCCGCACCGGCACCGCGGAAATCGCCTCCGACCCGATGCCGCCGAACATCTCCGACAGCTACGTGATGCTCAAGCCAAAAGAGCAATGGCCGGACCCGGGCAAGTCCCGCGAAACCCTGATGGCGGAACTGCAACAGGCCGCCGCGACATTGCCGGGCAGCAACTATGAATTGTCGCAGCCGATTCAGTTGCGCTTCAACGAACTGATCTCCGGCGTGCGCAGCGACGTCGCGGTCAAGGTGTTCGGCGATGACATGGATGTGCTCAACGCCACCGCGACGAAGATTGCCGCCGCCCTGCAGAAGGTCAATGGCGCCTCTGAAGTCAAAGTCGAACAAACCACCGGCCTGCCGGTGCTGACCATCAACATCGATCGCGACAAGGCGGCGCGTTACGGGCTCAACGTCGGCGATGTGCAGGACACCATTGCCGTCGCGGTGGGTGGGCGTCAGGCCGGCACATTGTATGAAGGCGACCGGCGTTTCGACATGGTGGTGCGGTTGTCCGATGCGATGCGCAAGGACATCGAAGGTCTGTCGGCGCTGTTGATTCCGGTGCCGGCCCCGCTCAATGGTGCGGCTGAGCAGATTGGCTTTATTGCCTTGAAAGAAGTCGCCAGCCTTGATCTGGTGCTCGGGCCGAATCAGGTCAGCCGCGAAAACGGCAAGCGCCTGGTGATCGTCAGCGCCAACGTGCGCGGGCGCGATATTGGTTCGTTCGTCGAAGAGGCGGGCGCGGTGATCGAGCGAGAGGTGCCGGTGCCTGCGGGTTACTGGACCCATTGGGGCGGGCAGTTCGAACAACTGCAATCGGCGGCCAAGCGCCTGCAGATCGTGGTGCCGGTAGCGTTGCTGCTGGTGTTCGGCTTGCTGTTCATGATGTTCAACAATCTCAAGGACGGCTTGCTGGTGTTCACCGGGATTCCGTTTGCGTTGACCGGCGGGGTCATGGCATTGTGGCTGCGGGACATTCCGCTGTCGATCTCGGCAGGCGTGGGCTTCATCGCACTGTCAGGGGTAGCGGTGCTCAATGGGCTGGTGATGATTGCGTTCATCCGCAACCTGCGGGAGGAGGGGCATTCGCTGTCTGATGCGATCAACGTAGGCGCGCTGACACGTCTGCGCCCGGTGTTAATGACGGCGCTGGTGGCGTCCCTGGGCTTTATTCCGATGGCGCTGGCGACCGGTACTGGCGCGGAAGTGCAGCGACCGTTGGCGACGGTGGTGATTGGCGGGATCCTGTCCTCGACGATCCTGACGCTGCTGATCTTGCCGGCGCTGTATCAGCTCGCCCATCGCCGGGACGAAGACACGGCCCCAGCCCAGTAAGCAATCCCCTGTGGGAGCGGCGGTGCGACGATTCCACAGGTTTTATTTCTGACTCAGCGCTGCGCCTACATAACGGATATGTAATTCCCCCGCCACCGTTACGAAAGGTTCGGATTGTTACCTTGATCCCGTCAGCTACTAAACGAGGAATCAAACATGAAATTCGCACAAATCAGTACCTTTGCAGCAGCGTTGGCGATGTCTTCTCTGGCCTTGGCCGAAGGCGGCGGCGATCGGACCTTTGAAAAAATGATGGCCGCCAATGACCGCTCCCTGGAGCTGTTCGTCGCCAAGGAACAAGCCCGCGACCCGGTCGTCGTCAATGAAAAGAAAGATGGCAACACCAAAGACTTATAAGCGCATCGCCCTTGAGCAAGCCCGTCATCGAGTCCCGATGCCGGGCTTTTTTATGAGCCAGGATTGGAAGGAAATGGATATGAAAGTGCTTAAGTTAATGACGTTCGCCAGCGTACTGACGATGTCCCTCAACGTGTTTGCCGAGGGGGGTGGTGACCGGACGTTCGAGCGGGCGCTGAGTGCCAATACCAAAGCCATGGAGCAGTACGCGGACAACCAGGGCAAACCGGCACCGGTGGTCAAGGACTACAAATACGGAATGAAGCTGGACGTGGTGAAAGTGCTGAGCGTTGTGCGCCCGCCAGCTGCCTGCGCCGTAGTCCCTGCCGCCATGACCTACGAAGACTCCAAGGGCCAACTCAACACCCTCAAATACACCGTGGCGGGGGATTGCCGCAATCGCGGCGGCTGACACCGCCCTGATGGCCAGGGCCGGATTCCCTGCAGGCGCTGCCGAACCTCCGGCAGCACCTGCGGGTTTTATTCAGGCGCACATAAAAAAGGCGCCCCGAAGGACGCCAAAGATTCACCTCTTACCAAAGGAGCAAGGAGCTTCTAAAGGTGAATTGGTATCAGCTGCTCGATCAGAGAATCGCCAACGGGTACTCGACTATCACCCGCACTTCATCCAGGTCCGACTCAAACGCCGTGGCGCGGGTCGTGGCCTGGCGCAAACGCAGCGACAGGTCTTTCATCGAACCGCTCTGCACCACGTATTTGACTTCGACATCACGCTCCCAGCGTTTCTGCTCGGTCAGTGGATTGCCGTCAGCATCGCGGCGCATGTACACGGCGTTGGCGTTGGAGTAATCGGCGTCGGTGCCTCGGGCGTAACGCGTCATGAACGATAGCCCCGGCACGCCGTAGGTGGTCATGTCGAGGTCGTAGCGCACCATCCACGAACGTTCCTTGGGCGAGTTGAAGTCGCTGTACTGAATGGAGTTGTCGAGGAAGATCGAGTCGGATTGACGCAGGTAATCGAAGTCGTCATTGCCGTTGTTGCGCTGGTGCGAAAGAGCAACGGAGTGCGCGCCGAGTTTCACCCCGACCCGGCCGCTCCAGATGTTGTTGTCGAATTCGCCGAGCAGTTGTTTGCCTTCGTCGACCGCCTTGTAATAGTTCAAACCGCCAAACAGCGACAGGTCATCCGATAGCGGATAGGTCCAGGCAGTGCCGGCGTAGTACTGATTCCAGGCGTCCTTGAGGCGGCTGGTGTACAGGCTGAAACTGAGATTTTTGTTCAGCGCATAGTCGCCGCCGCCGTAAGCGATCCACGGTGAATTGACCGGCCCGGCATAAAGCGTGGCGAAGTTCTCGCGCATGTCGCTGGACACAGGTTGGCTCATCGCATGCAACCGGCCGCCCTGAACCGACAGACCCTCGATGCTGGTGTTGACCGCCGTCACACCGCGAAAGCTTTCCGGCAGCAATCGCGAGTCACCTGCCGCCACCACCGGGTTGGCCGGGAACACGTCACCGACCTTGACCACCGTATCGAAGGCTCGCACTTTGGCGGCGCCACCCATCTTGGTGTACTCATCCCGCGCCTCGCCATCACTGTTGACTGGCAGCACATCAAACGAACTACGGCCACCGTTGCGCCCGTCACCGGTGTCGAGCTTCAAGCCGATCATCGCAAATGCATCGACGCCGACGCCGACGCCGACAGTGCCTTGGGTAAAACCGGATTCGAACTTGCTGATCACCGCATGGGCCCAGGCTTCGGAATTACCATTGCCGGTGGGGCTGGATTGGCCGTTGCGGTGATCACGGTTGAAGTAGAAGTTACGGTTGAGCACCGTCAGGCTGCTGCCCTCGATAAACCCTTCGGCTTTATCATCCGCCATCACCATGGACGGCCCGGAGCCGACCACCACCGCTAAAGCGGCCATCGACATTTTTGTATTGTTAACCATCAATCACTCCTTGGGTTCGGCAGAACGGGAACGTGCTTCGGCGTGGGTTTTATTGTTCGGCGGGGAAGGCCCGCCGGCATGGTCGCCGGGTGACATCGTTGCAAGCTGCGGATAACGCCGAGGTGATGCGGAAATTACAATTTTGTTATGTGGGGGGGACTAACAGACCTCAGGCCTTCAACTGGCCTGCGTGCCTATGGTGAAGAAACGGTGAAAGCCTGAACGCAAAAACGGCACCCGAAGGTGCCGTTTCTGTTTTCTACCGAGTACCGCTAAGCGATCAACCCGCCAACACTGCCTGCTGAACCAGCACCAGCAACGGCTGTGGATACAGGCCAAGGAAGAACGCCAGTGCGGCGATGGCCAACAGCATCACGCCGCCTGCACGTTGTTCCCAGTGCAGTTGCGCATCGTGGCGACGCAGGTTCGGTTCGATCAGGTACAGGGTGACCATCACACGCAGGTAGTAGAAGACGCCGATGGCGCTGCCCAATACCAGGGAACCGACCAGCCACCATTGGTGCGACTCGACACCGGTGGCGATGATGTAGAACTTGCCGATGAAGCCTGCGGTCAGCGGGATGCCGGCCAGGGACAGCATCATCACGGTCAGCACGGCGGTCAGGTACGGACGGCGCCAGAACAGGCCGCGGTATTCGTACAGGGCATCGGCGTCACGGCCGTTGTACGGCGAGGACATCAGCGTGATCACGCCGAACGCGCCGAGGCTGGTGATCACGTAGGTGACCAGGTACACGCCGATGGCTTCCACGGCCAGACCCTTGCTCGCCACGAGGGCGATCAGCAGGTAGCCGAAGTGAGCGATGGACGAGTAACCCAGCAGACGCTTGAGGTTGCTCTGGGTCAGGGCCAGCAGGTTACCGAACAGGATCGACGCGATGGCGATGATGGTCAGCACGTCGCTGAGGACACCGCTGCTTGCGGCAGGGGAGATCTGGAACAGACGCACCATCACCGCAAACACCGCGACTTTCGAAGCGGTAGCGAGGAACGCTGCCACCGGTGCCGGAGCCCCTTCGTAAACGTCCGGGGTCCAGAGGTGGAACGGTACCAGCGACAACTTGAACGCCAGACCGATCAGCATCATGCCCAGGCCCATCTGCGCCAGGGAGCTTGGCAGGCCAGTCGCGGCCAATGCCTGGCCGATACCGACGAAGCTCAGGCTGCCGGAGTCGGCGTAGAGCAGGGCCATACCGAACAACAGGAACGCGGAACCGGCGGCCGACAGCACCATGTACTTGATACCGGCTTCCAGCGAACGCTTGTTGAAGAAGGCATAGGCCACCAGACCGTAGACCGGCACCGAGAGCAGTTCCAGACCGATGAACAACCCGGCCAGGTGCTGCGCGCTGACCAGAACCAGACCGCCGGCGGCGGCCATCAGGATCAACAGGTACAGTTCTTCGCGGTTGCCCGGGTAACCCGAGCCGCCATCGCCGAGATAGGCGTGGGCGAGGGTGACACAGGCGAGGGTGGCGACCAGGATCAGCGCCATGTACAAGCAGGCAAAGCTATCGATCTGCAGCAGTGGGGTCACGGCCAAAGGCGCGACTTTCAGGGCTGGCAGGATCGACAGCAACGCCAGGTTCAGGCCCGCCACGGAAATCAGGAAGGTCTGCGAGTGGTTGCGGCGCCAGGCAATCGCCAGCATCACCACGATGATCGTGGCGCTGGTGATCAACAACGGCGCTAGCGCGATAAAGTGTTGAGTCGTGAATTCCATAGCGCTCTTACCGGGCCGAAGCGAGTTGAGTGAAGGCGGTACCGAGCCACTGCTGTACGCCATGCATTGTCGCGGCAGAGGTGTCGAGGAACGGTTGTGGGTACACGCCGATGTAAATCAGCAGTACCGCCAGACCGACCACCATGATCAGTTCGCGACCATCCATGCCATGCAACACCGCGTCCGACTTGGACGGGCCGAAGTAGGCACGGTGGATCATGATCAGCGAGTAGACCGAACCGAACACCAGGCCCGACGTCGCGATCGCCGTGATCCATGGCGCTGCAGCGAAGGTGCCGATCAGGATCAGGAACTCACCGACGAAGTTACCGGTACCCGGCAAGCCCAGCGAAGCAGCGGCGAAGAACAGGCTGATGGCCGGCAGGTAAGCGATCTTCGACCACAGGCCACCCATTTGACGCATGTCGCGGGTGTGGGTGCGTTCGTACAACTGACCACTGAGGATAAACAGTGCGGCTGCCGAAACACCGTGTGCCAGCATCTGCATCACCGCGCCCTGCAGCGCCAGTTGGCTGCCGGAGTAGATGCCGATCAACACGAAGCCCATGTGGGAAACGGAGGAGTAGGCGATCAGACGCTTGATGTCGGTTTGGGCGAAGGCCAGGAACGCACCGTAGAAGATCCCGACCAGACCGAGGGTCATGGCAATCGGCGCGAACTCGGCCGAGGCATTCGGGAACAGCGGCAGGGCGAAACGCAGCAGACCGTAAGCCGCGGTCTTCAACAAGATACCGGCCAGGTCGACCGAACCTGCGGTCGGCGCCTGGGCGTGAGCGTCAGGCAACCAGGAGTGGAACGGCACGACCGGCAGCTTCACCGCGAAAGCGATGAAGAAGCCAAGCATCAGGATGTACTCGGTGGTGAGCGACATCTTGGTTTTCAGCAGGTCGGCGTAGTTGAACGTGATCACGCCGGTGCTGTTGAAGTTGACCAGTACCAGACCGAGGATCGCCACCAACATGATCAGGCCGGACGCCTGAGTGAAGATGAAGAACTTGGTCGCCGCGTAGATCCGGGTTTTCTTGCCGTCCGAAGAACTGTGACCCCAGAGCGCGATGAGGAAGTACATCGGCACCAGCATCATTTCCCAGAAGAAGAAGAACATGAACAGGTCGAGGGCGAGGAACACGCCGACGACACCGCCCAGGATCCACATCAGGTTCAAGTGGAAGAAGCCAACGTGACGTTGAATCTCTTTCCACGAGCAGAGTACCGAGAGGATACCCAGCAGACCGGTCAGCAGGATCATCAGCAGCGACAGGCCGTCGAGGGCCAGGTGCACGCTGATGCCGAAGCGCTGGATCCAGATGTGCTTGAACTCAAGCGCCCAGGTCGGATCGGCGCCAGGCGCCGGAGCAAATGAATAATCACCGTGGGCCCACAGCCAGAGGCCGAGTGCGAGTTCCAGGGTCATGGTCAACAGCGCAATCCAGCGGGGGAGGGTGGCGCCGAAGCGCTCACCCATCCAGCACAGCAGGCCGCCGATGAAGGGGATCAGGATTAGCCAAGGCAGAATCATGACGGGCTCAATTCCTTTCGCAAGTTCGCAAGTTCGCAAGGTTCATATTCAGACCGCTACCAGCACGATGGCGCCGATGACCAGCACGGAGCCGGCTGCCATCGAGGCCGCGTACCAACGCAGTTGACCGGTTTCGGTACGGCTCAGGGCGGTGTGGCCGCCTTTGGCCATACGCGGGATCAGACCGATGGTCTGGTCGAGCGGGTCTTTGCGCAGTACGTGGCTGATCGCCAGGTATGGCTTGACGAACAGTTTGTCGTAGATCCAGTCGAAGCCCCAGGCAGCGAACCACCAGGCCGAAAGGAAGCGGCCGATGCCGCTGTTGGCGATTGCAGTGACGAAACGACGCTTGCCGAGGAACAGCAGCGCGGCCAGCAGGATACCGGCCAGGGCAATGGCGCCCGAGGCGATTTCCAGACTGTGCTTGGCTTCGCCGCCGGCATGGCCGACGCTCTCTGGCAAAACGCCGTGCAGCGGTGGCACGATCATCGCGCCGACGAAGGTCGACAATACGATCAGCACCGACAGTGGCAGCCAGTGAGCGATGCCGTGACCGGCGTGGGCTTCGGTCTTCGCTTCACCGTGGAACGCGATGAAGATCAGGCGGAAGGTGTACAGCGAAGTCATGAACGCGCCGACCAGACCTGCGTAGAGCAGACCGTGGTTGCCGCTGGCGAACGCTTCCCAGAGGATTTCGTCCTTGGAGTAGAAGCCTGCGGTCACCAGTGGCAGGGCAGACAGTGCTGCGCCGCCGACGATGAAGCTGGCGTAGGCCAGCGGCAATTTCTTCCACAGGCCGCCCATCTTGAAGATGTTCTGCTCGTGGTGGCAGGCAACGATCACCGCACCGGACGCAAGGAACAGCAGCGCCTTGAAGAAGGCGTGGGTCATCAGGTGGAAGATCGCGCCATCCCATGCACCCACACCCAGCGCCAGGAACATGTAGCCGATCTGGCTCATGGTCGAGTAGGCGAGGATACGTTTGATGTCGGTCTGGACCAGCGCGGCAAAACCGGCGAGGACCAGAGTCACACCGCCGACAACGCCGACCAGGTGCAGGATATCCGGCGCCAGGGCGAACAAGCCGTGAGTACGGGCGATCAAGTAAACGCCTGCGGTCACCATGGTTGCGGCGTGGATCAGTGCCGACACCGGGGTCGGACCGGCCATCGCATCCGCCAGCCAGGTTTGCAGCGGCAGTTGCGCGGATTTACCGACAGCGCCGCCCAGCAGCATAAGGGTCGCCAGGACGATCCAGAAGTCGCCGACCTGGAACTTCTGCGGTGCCAGCACCAGCAGTTCCTGGACGTTCAACGTGCCCAGTTGCTGGAACAGGATGAACAGGCCGATAGCCATGAACACGTCGCCGATCCGGGTAACGATAAAGGCCTTGAGTGCCGCGTTACCGTTGTTGCGGTTGCTGTAGTAGAAACCGATCAACAGGTACGAGCACAGGCCCACGCCTTCCCAGCCGAAGTACAGGAACAACAGGTTATCGCCCAGGATCAGGAACAGCATGCTGGCGATAAACAGGTTGGTGTAGGCAAAGAAACGCGAGTAACCGTCTTCACCGCGCATGTACCACGACGCGAACAGGTGAATCAGGAAGCCGACGCCCACTACCACGCCGAGCATGGTCACGGACAGGCCATCCAGGTACAGCGCGAAGTTCGGCGTGAAGCCTTCAACCGCCATCCACTGCCACAACACCTGGGTGTAGTGGCCGCCTTCCGGCGGGGCGACGTTGAATTGCCAGATCACGTAGGCCGTGACGATGGCAGACAGGCCGATGGAACCGACGCCAATCAGCGCCGACAGGTTTTCCGAGAAGCGGCCGCGCGAGAACGACAGCAGCAGGAAACCGATGAGAGGGAATACGAAAGTCAGATAGAGAAGATTCATCCGCGCATCTCGCTGGCAGCGTCGATATCGAGAGTGTGGAAGCGGCGATACAGCTGCAACAGAATCGCCAGGCCAATACTGGCCTCGGCGGCTGCCAGGCTGATCACCAGGATGAACATGATCTGTCCATCCGGCTGGCCCCAGCGGCTACCGGCAACGATGAAGGCCAAAGCGGAGGCATTCATCATGACCTCCAGGCTCATCAGCACGAAGAGAATGTTGCGGCGGACCATCAGGCCGACCAGACCGAGGCAGAACAGGATGCCGGCGACCGCCAGACCATGCTCCAAAGGGATAGCAGGCATCGTCATTGCTCCTTGGCTTCGTTACGGCCCAAGTGGAACGCCGTCACGGCTGCGGCAAGCAGCAGCATCGAGGCGAGTTCGACCACCAGCAGGTACGGGCCGAACAGGCTGATGCCCACGGCCTTGGCGTCTACGGTGGTGTGGCCGATGGCCTGACCGCTCTGGTGGCTGAACAGCACGTACAGCAACTCAGCCAGCAGCAACGAACCGAGAATCACCGGGCCGAGCCAGATGCCGGGCTTGAGCCAGACGCGCTCTTGCTGAACCGAGGCTGGGCCCAGGTTCAGCATCATCACCACGAACACGAACAGCACCATGATGGCGCCAGCGTAGGCGATCACTTCCAGCACACCGGCAAACGGTGCGCCGAGGGCGAAGAACGTCATGGCCACGGCGATCAGCGAAATGATCAGGTAGAGCAGGGCGTGCACAGGGTTGGTGTGGGTGATCACGCGAAGCGTGGACACCACCGCGATACCCGATGCGAAATAGAAAGCGAATTCCATCTTTCTTCCTTAAGGCAGCAAGCTCTTCACGTTGATCGGTTCGGCTTCATTTTGCGCGGAGCCTTTCGGCTTCCCGGCAATCGCCATACCTGCAACACGATAGAAGTTGTAATCAGGGTTTTTGCCGGGGCCGGAGATCAGCAGATCTTCTTTCTCGTACACCAGGTCCTGACGTTTGAACTCGGCCATCTCGAAATCCGGTGTCAGCTGGATCGCGGTGGTCGGGCAGGCTTCCTCGCAGAGGCCGCAGAAAATGCAGCGCGAGAAGTTGATGCGGAAGAAGTCCGGGTACCAGCGACCGTCTTCGGTTTCGGCTTTCTGCAGCGAGATGCAACCGACCGGGCACGCCACAGCGCACAGGTTGCAGGCCACACAACGCTCTTCGCCATCAGGGTCGCGGGTCAGGACGATACGGCCACGGTAGCGCGGCGGCAGGTAAACCTGCTCTTCCGGGTACTGCAGCGTGTCACGCTTGCGGAAGGCATGGCCGAAGATCATCACCAGGCTGCGAAGCTGGGTGAAGAAGCCATGCACGATGTCAAATATGTACTTCATGATTCTCTATCCTCACTGAGCCGCGACGGCGGGCGTGTTGAGCAACACGATCGCAGCGGTCACCAGCATGTTGACGAGGGTCAGCGGCAGGCAGAACTTCCAGCTGAAATCCATCACTTGGTCATACCGTGGGCGCGGAATCGAGGCGCGCAACAGGATGAAGATCATGATGAAGAACGCGGTTTTCAGCGCGAACCAGATGAACGGGATCTGCGGCAGAATGCCGAACGGGCCATGCCAGCCACCGAAGAACAAGGTCACCAGCAGCGCCGAAATCAACACGATGCCGATGTACTCACCGACGAAGAACATGCCCCATTTCATGCCGGCGTATTCAATGTGGTAACCGTCGGCCAGTTCCTGTTCCGCTTCCGGCTGGTCGAACGGGTGACGGTGAGTCACGGCGACGCCAGCGATGAAGAAGGTCAGGAAACCGAAGATCTGCGGGATGATGAACCACAGGTTCTGCGCTTGATAATCGACGATGTCGCGCATGTTGAACGAGCCGACCTGGATCACGATGCCCATCAGCGATAGACCCATGAACACTTCGTACGACACGGTTTGCGCCGAGGCCCGCAAGCTGCCCAACAGGGCGAACTTGTTGTTACTCGACCAACCGGCGAACAACACCGCGTAGACCGACAGACCGGCCATGGCGAAGAAGAACAGGATGCCGATGTTCAGATCCGCCACGCCCCAGGTCGGGGTGATCGGGATGATCGCGAAGGCAATCAGCAGGGCGCTCATGGCGACTACCGGTGCCAGGGTGAAGATCATCTTGTCGGCGAACGGCGGGGTCCAGTCTTCCTTGAAGAACATCTTGATCATGTCGGCCGCGATCTGGAACGCGCCGAACGGGCCGACGCGGTTCGGACCGTAACGGTCCTGCCAGAGGGCGAGCAGACGACGCTCGACCCAGCTGAGCAGCGCGCCGCACACCACCACGGCGAGCAGAATCACGATGGCCTTGACGACCGCGATGATCACGTCAATCACTTCAGGCGTGAACCAGGTCATTGAGCTGCCTCCTGCAGACCGTCAACGGTTTTGCCAAAGATCGCCGCTGGAATGCCGGCGATACCCGCAGGCAATGCCACCAGGCCAGCGCCCAGCTCTTCGTTGATCCGCAGTGGCAGACGCAAGGTCTGGCCGTCTACGTTCACGCTGAGCAGGGCACCGTCGTTGACGCCAAGGCGATCGGCTTCGGATTTGGCCAACGCGACGTAGGCGGCTGGAATGCGTTCCTGAACCGGTGCGGCTTTGGAAGAGGTCTCTTCACTGCCGAGCAGGTGGAAGAACGGCACAACCTGCCAGGTGCCCGGCGCCGGGTTGAATGCACGCGGAACACTGGAGAACCAGTTCAGCGAATCACCGGTGCTTTCGATCAGGCGGGTGCCCGGGTCGCCAGCGCGGATGTGACCACCGACTTCGTCCTGGAACTTGTTCCAGGCTTGCGGCGAGTTCCAGCCCGGAGACCAGGCGAATGGCACTTGCTGACGCGGTTCGACCGAGCCCGAGTAACCTTCCATCGAGAAGGCGAACGCGGTGTCGTTGTCTTGCGGGGTACGCGGTTCATGGACGCTGATGTCAGCGCGCATGGCGGTACGACCGGAGTAACGCAGTGGTTCACGGGCCAGTTTCATGCCCTTGATGCGGAACGCGGCAGACGGTGCAGCGTCAACGATACGCGCCAGTTGCGGCGTGCTCGAAGCGACGGCAGCGGTGACGTGGTCCAGTTGGGTCCAGTCGATCGGCTGGCCCAGCAGGGTGGAACGCAGGGCATGCAGCCAGCGCCAGCCTTCGTGAACCAGGATGCTCGCGTCCATGTATTTCGGGTCGAACACCTGGAAGAAGCGCTGGGCGCGGCCTTCCTGGCTGACCAAGGTACCGTCGCCTTCAGCGAAGCTGGCGGCTGGCAGAACCAGGTGCGCGCGATCGCTGGTGGCAGTCTTTTGATGGTCCGCGACGATAACCACTTTCGCGGCAGTCAGTGCGGCATCGACCTTGGCTTTGTCGGTGCGGGTGTACAGATCGTTTTCCAGCACGACGATGGCGTCGGCCTTGCCGTCGATCACGGCTTGCAGCGCGTCGTCCACCGAGTTGCCGCCGAGCATGGCCAGGCCGAGGCTGTTGGCCTCGGGCACGATCAGGCTGATGGAACCGTTCTTCTCGCGCAGCTTCAAGGCCTTGGCGATGTTCGCCGCCGCTTCGATCAGCGCTTTGGAACCCAGGGAGGTGCCAGCAATGATCAGCGGACGCTTGGCGGCCAGCAGGGCATTGGCGATGCGTTGAGCCAGTTCAACGGCTTCAGCGTCCAGGCCTTCAACGGCCGGGGCGCTGGCGTCGAGGGCGTGAGCCACGGCGAAACCGATGCGCGCCAGGTCGTCTGGCGCCGCGTGCACGCACTCTTCAGCGATATCGTCGAGCTTGGTTTCAGCCAGGCTGGCGATGAACAGTGGGTTCATCTCGTGCTGACCGATGTTCTTCACCGCAGCGTCGAGCCACGGCTGAACACGCATGGCGTCGGCCATGTCCTCGGCCTTGCCCTTGACCGATTGACGCAGGGACAGGGCCATGCGTGCAGCAGTCTGGGTCAGGTCTTCGCCGAGGACGAAGATCGCGTCGTGGTCTTCGATGTCGCGCATGTTCGGAATCGGCAGCGGGCTGTCTTTCAGCACTTGCATGACCAAGCGGATGCGTTCCAGCTCGGCGGCTTCGATACCGGAGTAGAAGTGCTCGGCACCGACCAGCTCGCGCAACGCGAAGTTGCTTTCGAGGCTGGCACGTGGCGAACCGATACCGACGATGTTGCGACCGCGCAGCAGGTCGGCGGCTTTATCCAGCGCTTCGTCGAGGGTCAGTTTGGCGCCGTTGGCCAGCAATGGCTGACGCGGGCGATCTTCGCGGTTGACGTAGCCGTAGCCGAAACGGCCACGGTCGCACAGGAAGTACTGGTTGACCGAACCGTTGAAGCGGTTTTCGATCCGACGCAGTTCACCGTAACGCTCGCCCGGGGAGATGTTGCAACCGCTGGAGCAGCCGTGGCAGATGCTCGGCGAGAACTGCATGTCCCACTTGCGGTTGTAGCGTTCGGAGTGAGTCTTGTCGGTGAACACACCGGTAGGGCAGACCTCGGTGAGGTTGCCGGAGAACTCGCTTTCCAGGGTGCCGTCTTCAACGCGACCGAAGTACACGTTGTCGTGGGCGCCGAACACACCGAGGTCGGTGCCACCGGCGTAATCCTTATAGAAGCGCACGCAGCGGTAGCAGGCGATGCAGCGGTTCATCTCGTGACCGATGAACGGGCCGAGATCCTGGTTCTGGTGGGTACGCTTGGTGAAGCGATAACGGCGCTCGTTGTGGCCGGTCATTACCGTCATGTCTTGCAGGTGGCAGTGACCGCCTTCTTCACAGACCGGGCAGTCGTGAGGGTGGTTGGTCATCAGCCATTCGACGACGCTGGCGCGGAATACTTTCGCCTCTTCGTCTTCGATGGAGATCCAGCTGCCGTCGGTGGCGGGGGTCATGCAGGACATGACGATCCGACCACGGGTGTCGTTGGCGTCGGTGTACTGTTTGACCGCGCACTGGCGGCAAGCGCCAACGCTGCCAAGGGCGGGGTGCCAGCAGAAATAAGGGATATCGAGGCCTAGCGACAGACATGCCTGTAACAGGTTGTCTGCCCCATCGACTTCGAGCTCTTTGCCGTCTACGTGGATAGTGGCCATGGTTCAAAGTTCTTCGTTGGCCCGGTGTCAGCGGGCGTGGCTAATGGAATCTTGTTATTCGCGTGAATCAACACAGCCGATGAAGGCGTCATCACACGAGAAGGCGAAGGGCACGGACCCTTCGCCTCTTTAAGCGTTTACGCGCCGACTACGATCGGCCGTGCCAGAGGCGGGACGACGGCGCTGGTAGGCGCGATGCCGGCTTCGAACTCATGGCGGAAGTATTTGATTGCGCTGCCCAACGGCTCCACGGCGCCCGGTGCGTGAGCACAGAAGGTCTTGCCAGGGCCGAGGAAACCGACCAGACCCAGCAGGGTCTCGATGTCGCCGGCTTGCCCTTCACCGTTCTCGATCGCGCGCAGAAGCTTGACGCTCCATGGCAGACCGTCACGGCACGGAGTGCAGAAACCGCACGATTCACGGGAGAAGAACTCTTCCATGTTGCGCAGCAGGGACACCATGTTGACGCTGTCGTCCACCGCCATGGCCAGACCGGTACCCATCCGGGTGCCCACCTTGGCGATGCCGCCGGCGTACATTTGTGCGTCCAGGTGTTCCGGCAGCAGGAAACCGGTACCGGCACCGCCTGGCTGCCAGCACTTGAGTTTGTAACCGTCGCGCATGCCGCCGGCGTAGTCTTCGAACAACTCGCGACCGGTGACGCCGAATGGCAATTCCCACAGGCCCGGGTTCTTGACCTTGCCGGAGAAGCCCATGAGCTTGGTGCCCATGTCTTCACTGCCTTCGCGCGCCAACGATTTGTACCAGTCCACGCCGTCGGCAATGATCGCCGGGACATTGCACAGGGTTTCTACGTTGTTCACGCACGTCGGCTTGCCCCACACGCCAACGGCGGCAGGGAAGGGCGGCTTGGAGCGCGGGTTGGCGCGGCGGCCTTCGAGGGAGTTGATCAGTGCGGTTTCTTCACCGCAGATGTAACGCCCGGCGCCGGTGTGGACGAACAGCTCGAAATCGAAGCCGCTGCCCAGGATGTTCTTGCCCAAAAGGCCTGCGGCCTTGGCTTCTTCCACGGCACGGTTCAGGTGCTTGGCGGCGGTGGTGTATTCGCCACGCAGGAAGATGTAGCCACGGTAGGTTTTCAGCGCGCGAGCACTGATCAGCATGCCTTCGATCAGCAGATGGGGCAGTTGCTCCATCAGCATGCGGTCTTTCCAGGTGTTCGGCTCCATTTCATCCGCGTTGCACAGCAGGTAGCGGATGTTGATGGATTCGTCTTTCGGCATCAGGCCCCACTTAACACCAGTGGGGAAGCCTGCACCGCCGCGACCTTTCAGGCCGGCGTCTTTCACGGTCTGGACGATGTCGTCCTGGGCCATGTCGGCGAAAGCCTTGCGCGCAGCCGCGTAACCGTTCTTGGCCTGGTACTCGTCGAGCCACACAGCCTCGCCGTCGTCACGCAGGCGCCAGGTCAGCGGGTGAGTCTCGGCCGAACGCTTGATGCGGTTGGCAGGACCGAAGGAAGTCAGGGTCATACGTAGCCCTCGAGCAAGTTGGCGACGCCAGCAGGCTGCACATCACCGAATGTGTCGTCGTCGATCATCAGCGCCGGTGCCTTGTCGCAGTTGCCGAGGCAGCAGACCGGCAGCAAGGTGAAACGACCGTCGGCGGTGGTCTGACCCAGGCCGATGCCGAGCTTGCTCTGGATTTCGCTGACCACCGACTCGTGGCCGCCGATGTAGCAGACCATGCTGTCGCAGACGCGAATGATGTGGCGCCCGACCGGCTGACGGAAGATTTGGCTATAGAACGTCGCCACCCCTTCAACGTCGCTGGCCGGGATGCCGAGGATCTCGCCGATGGCGTAGAGCGCGCCGTCTGGCACCCAGCCACGTTCCTTCTGGACGATCTTCAGAGCCTCGATCGACGCCGCGCGCGGGTCTTCGTAGTGATGCAGCTCGTGCTCGATGGCCGAGCGCTCGGTTTCACTCAAGGTGAAACGGTCTGTCTGGATAAGCGTGCTGTTCATGCTTAGCGGTCCACGTCGGCCATAACGAAATCGATACTACCCAGGTACGCGATCAAGTCCGCGACCATGCTGCCTTTGATCACCGAAGGGATCTGCTGCAAGTGCGGGAAGCTTGGGGTACGAATCCGGGTGCGGTAGCTCATGGTGCCGCCATCGCTCGTCAGGTAATAACTGTTGATGCCCTTGGTCGCTTCGATCATCTGGAAGGATTCGTTGGCCGGCATGACCGGGCCCCACGAAACTTGCAGGAAGTGCGTGATCAAGGTCTCGATGTGCTGCAGGGTGCGTTCTTTCGGCGGCGGCGTGGTCAGCGGGTGATCCGCCTTGTACGGGCCTTCCGGCATGTTGCGCATGCACTGCTCGATGATCTTGATGCTCTGGCGCATTTCTTCGACACGTACGATGCAACGATCGTAGGCATCGCCATTGGCGGCCAGTGGCACTTCGAATTCGAAGTTCTCGTACCCGGAGTACGGGCGGGCTTTACGCAGGTCGAAGTCGCAACCGGTCGAACGCAGGCCTGCACCGGTGACGCCCCATTCGAAGGCCTCTTTGGTGTTGTAGGCAGCGACGCCGATGGTCCGGCCTTTGAGGATGCTGTTGTCCAGTGCGGCTTTCTGGTATTCGTCCAGACGCTTTGGCATCCACTCGACGAAGTCTTTCACCAGTTTTTCCCAGCCGCGTGGCAGGTCGTGCGCGACGCCACCAATGCGGTACCAGGCTGGGTGCAGACGGAAACCGGTGATGGCTTCGATCACCGTGTACGCCTTCTGGCGGTCGGTGAAGGTGAAGAACACCGGGGTCATGGCGCCGACGTCCTGGATGTAAGTCCCCAGGAACAGCAGGTGGCTGGTGATCCGGAAGAACTCGGCCATCATGATGCGGATGACATCGACCTTCTCGGGCACCTTGATGCCAGCGAGCTTCTCGACCGAGAGCACGTACGGCAGGTTGTTCATCACGCCGCCGAGGTAGTCGATACGGTCGGTGTACGGGATGAAGCTGTGCCAGGACTGACGCTCGGCCATCTTCTCGGCACCACGGTGGTGGTAGCCAACGTCCGGCACGCAATCGACGATCTCTTCACCGTCCAGCTGCAGGATGATGCGGAACGCACCGTGCGCGGAAGGGTGGTTCGGGCCGAGGTTGAGGAACATGTAGTCCTCGTTCGCACCGGACCGCTTCATGCCCCAGTCTTCAGGCTTGAAGCGCGCGGCTTCTTCCTCAAGCTGTTGCTTGGCCAGGTTCAGGGTGAACGGGTCGAACTCGGTGGCGCGGGCCGGGAAGTCCTTGCGCAGCGGGTGACCTTCCCAGGTCGGCGGCATCATGATGCGGGTCAGGTGCGGGTGGCCGGCAAAGTCGATGCCGTACATGTCCCAGACTTCACGCTCGTACCAGTTGGCGTTTGGCCAAAGACCGGTCACGGTCGGTACGCTGAGGTCGCTCTCGGATAAGGCGACCTTGATCATCACGTCACTATTACGTTCGATCGACATCAAGTGATAGAACACAGTGAAGTCGGCGCCGCTTGGCAGCCCTTGACGCTTGGTGCGCAGACGCTCGTCCACGCCGTGCAGGTCATAGAGCATGACGTACGGCTTGGGCAGGTTGCGCAGGAAAGTCAGGACTTCGACGAGCTTGGCGCGGGCAACCCAAAGCACCGGCATGCCGGTGCGGGTAGCCTGGGCAGTGAACGCCTCGGGGCCAAAACGGTTATTCAGTTCGACGACCACATCCTGGTCGTCTGCCTTATAAGGCGGGATGTACAGAGCACTGCCTGTAGTCATGGTTATTTATCGCTTTCGGTCAACGTAAAGAATGAAGCCAGTGTCTCGTTCTATAGAAGAAGCGGGGCTGGATCAGACTTCGTCGGGGCTGCGCAGGTTGGTGACTGCGATTCGCTGTTCGCGGCGCTGTTCCTTTTGCGAAGGCATCTCGGCGCGGTACACGCCTTGATCGCCAACGACCCAGGAAAGCGGACGACGCTCCTGTCCAATCGACTCCTGCAAGAGCATCAAGCCTTGCAAAAAAGCTTCAGGACGGGGCGGGCAGCCAGGCACGTAGACGTCCACGGGCAGGAACTTGTCCACCCCTTGAACGACAGAGTAGATGTCGTACATGCCACCGGAGTTGGCGCACGAACCCATGGAAATAACCCATTTAGGTTCGAGCATTTGCTCGTAGAGACGCTGAATGATCGGCGCCATCTTGATGAAGCAGGTACCGGCGATAACCATGAAATCCGCCTGACGCGGCGATGCCCGGATAACCTCGGCGCCGAAGCGCGCGATGTCGTGGGGCGCCGTGAAGGCGGTGGTCATTTCCACGTAGCAGCACGAAAGACCGAAGTTATACGGCCACAGGGAGTTCTTGCGCCCCCAGTTGATCGTGCCGTTAAGCACGTCTTCGAGCTTGCCCATGAAGATGTTTTTGTGGACTTGATCTTCTAACGGATCGGAAACGGTTTCCCGCTCGCCAATCGGATACTGCTCGTTAGGAGCATCGGGGTCGATCCTGGTGAGATTGTATTGCATTGCCAAAGCCTCATTGTTTCAGCTTCGCCTGCCGCTTGCGACGAGCTTCCGGAGCCCAGTCAAGGGCGCCCACTCGGAACAGGTAGACAAGACCTGCCAACAGAATTGCTATGAAAACGAGAGCTTCGACGAATCCGGTCCAGCCGCTTTCGCGGACGGACACAGACCAGGCAAAGAGAAAGAGGGCTTCGATATCGAAGATCACGAAGAGCATCGCGACCAGATAGAATTTGGCTGAGAGCCGCAAGCGGGCGCCACCTGTAGGTAGCATGCCGGACTCGAACGGTTCGTTTTTGCTGCGGCCCCAGGCTTTTGACCCGAGGAGGCTGGAGACGCCGAGCATGAAGGCGCAAAGGCCGACAACGCCCAGAAGGAAAATGGCAAAGCCCCAGTTGTGGGCCATGAGTCCTGTCGCTTCGGGCATGCTGGTAATCCTTAACAGAGAGCAAAGGTCTCTGAGCTTGAAAAAGAAACAAAGCAGTGACGATATGTCGCAGCAATCAATCCCGCTGATTTTATGGCACAACACCGTGCAAGTAAAATTCCTATAGCGAAATTATTTATAGGAATAAGGACATAGCGCACCTCCAAAGGCCTGCAGCCCATGCGGTTCGGGCATTAGGGGTCATTTCATCAATTATGTTTTGTAGGGGATGTAACGAACATAGTTGTGGCTAAATGATAATCAATATTATTTGTGGTGGTTTTTAAACTGGTTAACGGGTAAGCGGCAGGAAAGTTGTCTTATATAGCTGTTACTGCAAGTAGCAGCCGAGGTCGTTTTACCGCAGATTTCTGATCGTGATACCGCTCTGGATCAATGTTGTGTTCTGCTTTGGGTGGGAGCGGGCTTGCTCGCGAATGCGGTGGGTCAGTCGCCGGTGATGCTGAATGAGCGACCGCATTCGCGAGCAAGCCCGCTCCCACAGGGTTATGTGGTGGCTGATAAATCCCGGGCAAAAAAACGCCCCGAACCAGTCGGGGCGTCTAGAGGTGCGACGTTGCGGTTAGCTTTTTACTCGGTCCGCGACGGCCGTTTGCTCTGTATCAGTGGAACTGTTCTTCTTCAGTCGAACCGGTCAGCGCGGTAACCGAAGACGAGCCACCCTGAATCACGGTGGTCATGTCGTCGAAGTAGCCGGTGCCCACTTCCTGCTGGTGAGCCACGAAGGTGTAACCCTTGGCAGCGTCGGCGAATTCCTGCTCTTGCAGTTTCACGTAGGCAGTCATGTCGTTGCGGGCGTAGTCGTGCGCCAGGTTGAACATGCTGTGCCACATGTTGTGAATGCCGGCCAGGGTGATGAACTGGTGCTTGTAGCCCATGGCGGACAGTTCGCGCTGGAACTTGGCGATGGTCGCGTCGTCCAGGTTTTTCTTCCAGTTGAAGGAAGGCGAGCAGTTGTACGACAGCAGTTGGTCCGGGTATTCCTTTTTGATCGCTTCGGCGAAGCGACGAGCCTCGTCCAGATCCGGCTTGGCGGTTTCGCACCAGATCAGGTCGGCGTACGGCGCGTAGGCCAGGCCGCGAGCGATGGCCTGGTCGAGACCGGCGCGCACTTTGTAGAAACCTTCCTGGGTACGTTCGCCAGTCACGAATGGCTGGTCGTACGGGTCGCAATCCGAAGTCAGCAGATCAGCGGCGTTGGCGTCGGTACGGGCCAGGATGATGGTCGGAGTACCAGCAACGTCAGCCGCCAGACGAGCAGCGGTCAGCTTCTGCACAGCTTCTTGGGTTGGAACCAGTACCTTGCCGCCCATGTGGCCGCATTTTTTCACGGAAGCCAGTTGGTCTTCGAAGTGAACGCCGGCGGCGCCTGCTTCGATCATGCTTTTCATCAGCTCGTAAGCGTTCAGTACGCCGCCGAAACCGGCTTCAGCGTCAGCCACGATTGGAGCGAAGTAGTCGATGTAGCCTTCGTCGCCCGGACCTTTACCGGCTTTCCACTGGATCTGGTCAGCACGGCGGAACGAGTTGTTGATGCGTTTGACCACGGTTGGAACCGAGTCCACCGGGTACAGCGACTGGTCCGGGTACATCGATTCGGCGGAGTTGTTGTCCGCAGCAACCTGCCAGCCCGACAGGTAGATCGCCTGGATACCGGCTTTGACTTGTTGCACAGCCTGGCCGCCGGTGAGGGCGCCCATGCAGTTGACGAAATCTTTCTCAGGACGGAAGGACGGCTTGGCGCCCTGGGTCACCAGGTTCCAGAGCTTCTCGGCGCCGAGTTTTGCAAAGGTGTGCTCAGGTTGAACCGAGCCACGCAGGCGGACGACGTCAGCAGCGGAGTAAGCGCGTGTCACGCCTTTCCAGCGTGGGTTTTCAGCCCAGTCTTTTTCGAGGGCTGCAATTTGCTGTTCGCGTGTCAGTGCCATGGAGATAAACCTCGTCGCGTCTTTTACGGAAAGTTGTTCTGCGGTGAAAAATTCATGCGCTCGCAGACCAGAAGCTTAGATGGTCAAGTCGGATTCGGCGGGGTTGGCGACAGGATGAACGATGGGCTCGAGGGGAAGTGAGCAGGTAAGGGCGAACTGGCGAGCGCATTCGGGCGTCGTGGGCCTTTATACGAACTTCAGTGTGATGCCGGGTTTACCTAAATACGCTTCCGTCCCTCGGGACAACTTCGTTCCAGTCGGCAACCTCGTCAAACACACCTTGTGGGCGGTACAGACACGAAGCGGCTCGCGGGGTAGATGCGAGCATCGCCTCGAAGGCCCTTGCCAGGGCCCCTGATTAGCGGGAGCGAGGCCATCATGCCTTTGCTTTTTTCGATCGTCAAACGTTTTGTAGTGCTTTTTTTTAAGCACTACATCTTTGGTCTAATACGACTAATCAGTCAGTTTTCGGTGGTTTAGTCCAAAGTATCGACTTTCACCCGCAGGGTCATGTCGTCCCGGCCCTGAGTCGAGTAGCTGCGGGTCAGGCCCTGTTTGTCGGCTTGAGTCTGGCGATTCACGCCGGCCAGGGTGATCCATTCGCCGAGACGGCCGGTGACGGTTGTGTCGGTACTTTGCACGTTCACTACATCGGGACGTTCCTGGCTCATGCGGTCACGGTTGGTGCTGATCGACAGATGAACGATGTCGCCGGTGACGCTGGCGGTCACATAGAAACCCTGGGTGACATTGCGGTATTCGGTCTGGCTGCGCAGATCGCCGTAGGCATCGGATTGCGTGCTGGTCAACGGCACGCTCTGGCCCACCTGGATCAGCGCTGGTGCACCTTCACTGGCCTGGACTTGCTGAATGCCGCCGTCGCGACTTTCGGTGTTGCGATTGATGATTCGGGTCTGGCCGGGTTTCGCGCCGTTCACCGAGTAACCCTGATCGCCCTGGAAGTTGTTTTCGTTGGTGTCGACGGTGATCAACAGGCGTTTTGGCTGGGTGTCGAGTTGGGCGATAAGGGCTTTAAGTTCGTCGATCTTGCGCTGATCTGCATTGACGATCAGTTGGTTGCCATAGGCGCTGACCTGGCCGTCCTTGCCGATGAAGTCCTGTGCCATCGGCAGCATGTCGGCACTGGTGTGGTAATTCAACGGCACGATCTCGGTGGCGGCCATGACCGAAAAACTACCGGTCAGCAGCAGCGTGGTGAGCAGGGTGCGTAGGGACATGTCCGTTATCTCCGCTTTCGAAAGGCTTGATATTGCCAGTTTGTCGGCCCGGGGTGGGGCAAGTTGAATCGTAGACAGCAAAACGCCCCGGCATCCGAAGACAGCGGGGCGTTTTGTGATCGTTCCCACGCAGAGCGTGGGAACGATCAGTGCAGGGTCTCAAGCCGAATGCCGAACCATGTCCACGTGCGGAATCCCTGCTTCCAGGAACTCCTCACTGACCAGGCTAAAGCCCAAACGCTCATAGAACGCCGTGGCCTGCACCTGCGCGCTCAGCATCTGCTGCTGCAATCCGCGCTTCTCGGCTTCAAAGATCACCGCTTGCATCAGCGCATCGCCGACTTTCAAGCCGCGCCAGTCCTTGAGCACCGACACCCGGCCGATGTGACCATCAGGCAGCAGGCGGGCGGTGCCAATCGGAAAGTCGCCTTCGAAAGCGAGGAAATGCACCGCTGTGGCGTCATCGGCATCCCATTCCAGTTCTGGCGGAACAGATTGCTCGGCGATGAACACCGTCTCACGAATGCGCCGTATCTCGGCGATATCCTTCTGCCAGTCTGCGACACGAACGTGGATTTTATTCATCAGCAAACCCCAGGCTTCCCTGTTTGACCAGCTCGCACAGCAGGCCGCGGCCGTCTTCGTCGTTCAGCCAGTCACCGAGGTTGTCGGTGTGCAGGGCGTCGGCGGCGCAGATCAGCTTCAGCAGTTCGCGCAGTTTGCCCGGCAGGTAACGGCTCTGGCCGCTGGCGAACAGCAGCAGGTCGTCATCGACTTCGGACCAGGCCATGCGCGCGCTCGGGTTGCGGATCAGCACGGCGCCTTGTTCCAGGCTGGCGAGGAAGTCTTCTTCTTCGACTTCTTCCGGGCCGACCACCAGTTCCGGGTAGCGCGGCTCGGTCATGTACTGGCCGAACCAGGTCAGCAGCAGGCGCTCGTCGCTCATGTGCTCAGCCAGCAACGCTTTCAGGCGATCAAGGGCATCGTGCTGAATCTGGTGCGGATCGACCGCCGGCAGGGCGTCGGCATCGGTGTAGCGCTCTTCGTCGGTCAGGAATTGGCTGAGGAAGTCGGTGAAGTGTGTCAGCACTTCAGAGGCGCTCGGGGCGCGGAAGCCGACCGAGTAGGTCATGCAGTCATCCACCGCAACGCCGCAATGGGCCAGGCGCGGCGGCAGGTAGAGCATGTCACCCGGCTCCAGAACCCACTCATCGGTGGCTTCGAAGTCGGCGAGGATGCGCAGGTCCGCGTGGGGCAGCAGCTTGCTCTCGGAATCGCACATTTGGCCGATTTTCCAGTTGCGCTTGCCGTGACCTTGCAGCAGGAACACATCGTAGTTATCGAAGTGCGGGCCGACGCTGCCACCCGGGGCGGCGAAGCTGATCATCACGTCGTCGACGCGCCAGCTTGGCAGGAAGCGGAAGTTTTCCAGCAGTTCGCCGACTTCTGGCACGAATTGGTCAACCGCTTGCACCAGCAGGGTCCACTCGGTTTCCGGCAGTTTGCTGAATTCGTCTTCGGCAAACGGGCCACGGCGCATTTCCCATGGGCGCTCGCCATGCTCGATCACCAGGCGCGATTCAACTTCTTCTTCCAGCGCCAAGCCGGCCAGTTCGTCGGGCTCAATCGGGCTTTCGAAATCAGGGATCGCCTGGCGGATCAGCAGGGGTTTTTTCTGCCAGTAGTCACGCAGGAATTCGCGCGCCGTGATGCCGCCCAGAAGTTGAAGAGGAATGTCAGGATTCATGTGTAACCTATTGAAAAAATGCACTTTTCAGACGGGAATAAAAACGCCCGGCGCTGCCGGGCGTCTCAAACGGGTACAACGGTCGATCAGATGCGTTTGGCTTGCGCTACAGCGTTGCCAATGTAGTTCGCCGGGGTCAGCAATTTCAGCTCGGCCTTGGCGGCGGCAGGCATGTCCAGCCCGTCGATGAAAGTTTGCAGTGCTTCAGGGCTGATGCCCTTGCCGCGGGTCAGCTCTTTCAGCTTCTCGTACGGGTTTTCGATGTTGTAGCGACGCATCACGGTCTGGATCGGCTCGGCCAGGACTTCCCAGCAAGCGTCGAGGTCAGCAGCGATTTTCTGTGCGTTGAGCTCCAGTTTGCTGATGCCTTTGAGGCTGGCTTCGTACGCGATCACGCTGTGGGCGAAGCCGACACCGAGGTTGCGCAATACGGTGGAGTCGGTCAGGTCGCGCTGCCAGCGGGAGATCGGCAATTTGCTCGCCAGGTGCTGGAACAGTGCGTTGGCGATACCCAGGTTGCCTTCGGAGTTTTCGAAGTCGATCGGGTTGACCTTGTGCGGCATGGTCGACGAACCGATTTCGCCAGCGATGGTGCGCTGTTTGAAATAACCCAGGGAAATGTAGCCCCAGATGTCGCGGTCGAAGTCGATCAGGATGGTGTTGAAGCGGGCGATCGCGTCGAACAGCTCGGCAATGTAGTCGTGCGGTTCGATCTGCGTGGTGTACGGGTTGAAGCCCAGGCCCAGTTCGTCTTCGATGAAGGCGCGGGCGTTTTCTTCCCAGTCGATTTCCGGGTAGGCGGAGATGTGTGCGTTGTAGTTGCCGACAGCGCCGTTGATCTTGCCCAGCAGCGGAACAGCAGCGACTTGAGCGATTTGACGCTCCAGACGGTAAACCACGTTCGCCAGCTCTTTGCCCAGGGTGGTCGGCGAGGCCGGTTGGCCGTGAGTGCGCGACAGCATCGGCACGTCAGCGAAACGGATCGCCAGTTCGCGGATGGCTTCGGCGGTCTGGCGCATCAGTGGCAGCATCACGTCATCACGGCCTTCGCGCAGCATCAGGGCGTGGGACAGGTTGTTGATGTCCTCGCTGGTGCAGGCGAAGTGGATGAACTCGCTGACAGCAGCCAGTTCCGGCAGCTTGGACGCTTGCTCTTTGAGCAGGTATTCGATGGCTTTGACGTCGTGGTTGGTGGTGCGCTCGATCTCTTTGACACGCTCGGCGTGCTCCAGAGCGAAGTTGTCCGCCAGGGTGTTCAGCACCGCGTTGGCTTCGGCGGAGAACGCCGGCACTTCGCTGATGCCTGGGTGAGCGGCCAGACGCTGGAGCCAGCGCACTTCAACCAGAACGCGAGCACGGATCAGGCCGTACTCACTGAAAATTGGGCGCAGGGCCTGGGTTTTGCCGGCGTAGCGGCCGTCAACAGGGGAAACCGCAGTGAGCGAAGAAAGCTGCATGGGGTGTTCTCGGACAGTCGGGCAACGAAATGGGGCGCGTATCATACATGAAAAATTCCACCGGTCCGTTGCCAACTGACCGGCGTACTACGCGTTACTGACTACAAAACGGAGTTGCGGGCGCGGTTCAGCTGCTGCGCATCAGCGGGTAAAGCTCTTTAAGCAACTTGCGCCGGCTGATCACCAACTGCCAGCGATGACCGCCCAACTGCCGCCACAGCCGCGCCGAACGAATCCCGGCCAGCAACAGGGCGCGGATCTTCGAGGCGTTGCTCGGTTGCTGCAGGTTGCGCATGTCGCCGTGGACCTGGATCCGTTGGCGCAGGGTGCTCAGGGTGTCCTGGTACAGCGCACCGCATGCCGCGATCACGTTTTCGTGCGCCGGGCCGAAGTGTTCGACCTGGGACTGAATCTGCGGCAAGCGCTTGCCGATCGCGTCGAGCATGTCGTCGCGCTTGGCCAGTTGTCGCTCAAGACCGAGCATCGCCAAGGCATAACGCAGCGGTTCGCGCTGCAAGGTGCTCGGGTCGCGTTCCAGGGCGCCGATCAATGCGCGATAACCCTCGCGCAGATTGATGTCGTCGCCGCCGTAGACTTCCAGGGTGTCCTTGGGGTCGCGGATCAGCAGGCTGCCGAGCATGCAGGTCAGGCCGGCTTCGCTGGTCTGGCCACTCTTGGCGATCTTGTCGACCAGCACGGCGGCGAGAAACACGCCGCCAAGGGCCGTCAGTTGCTCCTGAATGGGGCTCATGCCTGGCTGCTCCACGGCTCGGCAATTTCAATCACGCCGCCGCCGAGGCAGATTTCACCGTCATAAAACACCACGGATTGGCCTGGGGTGACCGCGCGTTGCGGGTCATCGAAGGTGGCGCGGTAGCCGGTAGCGGTTTTCTCCAGCGTGCACGGCTGGTCGCTTTGGCGGTAACGGACCTTGGCGGTCAGCTTGCGCGGCTCGCTCAGGTCGATCGGATTGACCCAATAGATGTCCGAGGCGTGCAGGGCGCGGGAGAACAGGTAAGGGTGGTCATTGCCCTGGCCAACGATCAGCTCGTTGTTGACCAGATCCTTGATCAGCACGTACCACGGCTCGTCACTGGCGTCTTTCAAGCCGCCGATGCCCAAGCCCTGGCGCTGGCCGATGGTGTGGTACATCAAGCCGTGGTGACGACCGATGACTTCGCCTTCGGTGGTCTTGATCTCGCCTGGCTGCGCCGGCAGGTATTGCTTGAGGAAGTCGCTGAAGCGGCGTTCGCCGATAAAGCAGATACCGGTAGAGTCCTTTTTCTTGGCGGTCGCCAGCTCGTATTTCTCGGCAATCGCGCGTACTTCAGGCTTTTCCAGCTCGCCGACCGGGAACAGGGTCTTGGCGATCTGTTCGCCGCCCACGGCGTGCAGGAAGTAGCTCTGGTCTTTGTTCGCGTCCAGGCCCTTGAGCAACTCGGTGCGGCCATCGATGTCGCGGCGGCGCACATAGTGGCCGGTGGCGATCAGGTCGGCGCCGAGGATCATGGCGTAGTCGAGGAACGCCTTGAACTTGATCTCGCGGTTGCACAGGATGTCCGGGTTCGGCGTGCGGCCGGCCTTGTATTCGGCCAGAAAGTGCTCGAACACGTTGTCCCAGTACTCGGCGGCGAAGTTGGCGGTGTGCAGCTTGATGCCAATCTTGTCGCACACGGCCTGCGCATCCGCCAGGTCGTCCATGGCGGTGCAGTATTCCGTTCCATCGTCTTCTTCCCAGTTCTTCATGAACAGGCCTTCCACCTCATAACCCTGCTCGATCAGCAGGAGAGCGGAAACGGAAGAGTCCACGCCGCCGGACATGCCGACAATGACGCGCTTCTTTTGTGTGTCAGAAGGGGCTGGATCACGCATAGGGATTCAATGAGTGTCTTGAAAAAGGACGCGATTCTAACAGGCCGAAGCCCGCAAGGCTAAAGAGAAGGGCGGATCAGTTCGAGACTGAAGCGTTTGCCGTCCAGATAATCATCGATACAGCGGATGATCAGCTCACTGCGCCAGTTTGCGCGCTGTGCCAGTAATTCGTCACGGGTCAACCACTTGGCGCCGAGAATGCCGTCGTCCAGTTGATAGTCGGGGTGATGTTTCAGCGCTTTGGCGATGAAGCAGACCCGCTGGTACGTCACGCCGTTGCTCGGGGCGGTGTAGAGGTAAATCCCCACCACGCCGGTCGGCTCGACGTCCCAGCCGGTTTCTTCGAGGGTTTCGCGAACGGCGGCTTCGATCAGGGTTTCGTCCGGGTCCAGATGGCCGGCGGGCTGGTTGAGCACCGCTCGTCCGCCCTTGGATTCTTCGACCATCAGGAAGCGGCCGTTGTCTTCGACGATGGTGGCGACGGTGATGTGGGGTAGCCAATCCATAAAGCTTCCTCAAATTTTGAATGGTGGAACGCTTAACCCTGTGGGAGCGGGCTTGCTCGCGAATGCGGTGGGGCAGTCGCCAGAGATGTTGAATGATAAACCGCATTCGCGAGCAAGCCCGCTCCCACTTTGGTCCAGTGTTTACATTTGAATGTGTGCCACAAACACAAACCCCGGCACGGGGCCGGGGCTTGTGATGTTCCCTTACAACCTTAAACCAGCGCAGCGATCGCGGCGTTGAAGGTGTTGCTCGGGCGCATGGCCTTGCTGATCAGCTCGGCATTGGCGTGGTAGTAACCGCCGATGTCCACTGGCTTGCCCTGAACGGCGTTAAGCTCGGCGACGATGTTCGCTTCGTTCTCGGCCAGGGTCTTGGCCAGCTGGCCAAACTGCGCTTGCAGTGCAGTGTCTTCAGTCTGGGCGGCCAGGGCCTGAGCCCAGTACAGCGCCAGGTAGAAGTGGCTGCCGCGGTTGTCGATGTTGCCGACTTTGCGCGATGGCGACTTGTTGTTGTCCAGGAACTGGCCAGTGGCCTGGTCCAGGGTCTTGGCCAACACCAGCGCTTTAGGGTTGTTGTAGGTAACACCCAGGTGCTCAAGGGAAGCGGCCAGGGCCAGGAACTCGCCCAGGGAATCCCAGCGCAGGAAGTTTTCTTCCAGCAGTTGCTGAACGTGCTTCGGTGCCGAACCGCCGGCGCCGGTTTCGAACAAGCCGCCGCCGTTCATCAGCGGCACGATCGACAGCATCTTGGCGCTGGTGCCCAGTTCCATGATCGGGAACAGGTCAGTCAGGTAGTCGCGCAGTACGTTGCCGGTCACCGAGATGGTGTCCTTGCCTTCGCGAGTGCGACCCAGGGTGAACACCATCGCGTCGACAGGCGACATGATGCGGATATCCAGGCCCGCCGTATCGTGATCCTTCAGGTAAGCCTGAACTTTCTCGATCACTACGCCGTCGTGAGCGCGCATTGGGTCCAGCCAGAAAATCGCTGGAGTGCTGCTTGCGCGGGCGCGGTTGACGGCCAGTTTGACCCAATCCTGGATCGGCGCGTCTTTGGTCTGGCACATGCGGAAGATGTCGCCGGCTTCAACCGACTGTTCCAGCAGCAGGGCGCCTTTGCTGTCGGTGACGCGAACAACACCGGTGGCCTTGATCTGGAACGTCTTGTCGTGCGAACCGTACTCTTCGGCTTTTTTCGCCATCAGGCCAACGTTTGGCACGCTGCCCATGGTGGTTGGGTCGAAAGCGCCGTTTACCTTGCAGTCTTCGATGACGGCCTGGTAGATGGTGGCGTAGCAGCGATCCGGGATCACAGCCTTGGTGTCGTGCAACTGGCCGTCAGTGCCCCACATTTTGCCGGAGTCACGGATCATCGCCGGCATCGAGGCGTCGACGATCACGTCGCTTGGCACGTGCAGGTTGGTGATGCCTTTGTCGGAGTTGACCATGGCCAACGACGGACGAACGGCGTAGACCGCCTGGATGTCCGCTTCGATCTGGGCTTGTTGCTCGGCCGGCAAAGCCTTGATACGAGCGTACAGATCGCCGATGCCGTTGTTCAGGTTGAAGCCGATCTGCGCCAGCACGTCAGCGTGCTTGGTCAGTGCGTCTTTATAGAACTCGGCAACGATCTGGCCGAACATGATCGGGTCGGAGACCTTCATCATGGTGGCTTTCAAGTGAACCGACAGCAGCACGCCTTTGGCTTTGGCGTCTTCGATCTCGGCAGCGATGAAGCTGCGCAGGGCGTTTTTGCTCAGTACCGCGCAATCGAGGATCTCACCGGCTTGCACGGTGGTCTTTTCTTTCAGGACGGTGGTGGTGCCGTCTTGAGCGATCAGTTCGATTTTGACGGCGTCAGCGGCGTCGATCAGGGCAGCTTTTTCGCTGCCGTAGAAATCGCCGGTGCTCATGTGCGCGACGTGGGACTTGGAGTCCGCAGCCCAGGCGCCCATTTTGTGCGGGTGCTTGCGCGCATAGTTCTTGACCGACAGCGGTGCACGACGATCAGAGTTGCCTTCGCGCAGCACCGGGTTCACGGCGCTGCCCTTGATCTTGTCGTAACGCGACTTGGCGAGCTTGTCGGCGTCGCTGGTCACGGTTTCCGGGTAGTCCGGCAGTGCGAAGCCCTGGGCTTGCAGTTCTTTGATCGCGGCTTGCAGTTGCGGAACGGAGGCGCTGATGTTCGGCAGCTTGATGATGTTGGCTTCAGGCGTAACGGCCAGGTCGCCCAGTTCGGCGAGGTGGTCGGCTACGGCTTTTTCACCCAATTGCTCGGGGAAGCTGGCCAGGATGCGCCCTGCAAGAGAGATATCGCGGGTTTCAACGGCGATATCAGCCGAGGCGGTGAACGCCTCTACGATAGGCAACAGTGAATAGGTGGCGAGGGCGGGAGCTTCGTCGGTGAAGGTATAGATGATCTTCGAGCGGGTGGGCATATTCGGATTAACTCTCTCTTCTTTGCTAAAGCGTGCGCAGAAACTCGAGGGGCGCCGGGTAAGCGCGTTCTTTCAAAGTCATCCATGAGCCGAATGTCGAGGTTTGTGCGCGGTGATGTTGGGTGCATCAGTCGAGCGGCAAGCGGGTGGACTGCGGTAACAGTCCTGCTTTTTCAGGCTCAAAGTCTCGTAATAGAGAGGTCGGCCGTCGTGACTCTGTGGTCAGCGGGCGGCATTATACATAGGTAGCTGGCAATCTGCCGATGGTTCATACGCAACGAATATCGTCCATTGGTCTAAAGGTCGCAGGGGAGTGTGGGGCGTAGAGTCTTGCACCGTGCTTGAGTTTGGCGCTTTTCCCTTTGCTTTCAGGCTTGTAGATCGCGAACTGCACACCTTTGCGGCAGATGGGTGGAACATAGGGTTTGCGCGCCGATTTAACTGGGGTACGCTCGAACGAAGCCAGATGTTCAATCCAAACAATGGAGTTCAGCATGGGATACAAGAAGATTCAGGTTCCAGCAGTCGGCGACAAAATCACCGTCAACGCGGACCATTCTCTCAATGTTCCTAACAACCCGATCATCCCCTTCATCGAAGGCGATGGTATTGGTGTTGATATCAGCCCGGTCATGATCAAGGTTGTCGATGCTGCTGTTAAGAAGGCTTACGGCGGCGAGCGCAAAATTTCCTGGATGGAAGTCTACGCCGGGGAAAAAGCGACTCAGGTTTACGATCAGGACACCTGGCTACCTCAGGAAACCCTGGACGCAGTCAAGGATTACGTGGTTTCCATCAAGGGCCCTCTGACCACCCCGGTCGGCGGCGGCATCCGCTCGCTGAACGTGGCCCTGCGTCAGCAACTCGACCTTTACGTCTGCCTGCGCCCGGTGCGCTGGTTCGAAGGTGTGCCTAGCCCGGTCAAGAAGCCAGGCGACGTCGACATGACGATCTTCCGTGAGAACTCGGAAGACATTTACGCCGGTATCGAGTGGAAAGCCGGTTCGCCGGAAGCGACCAAGGTCATCAAGTTCCTGAAAGATGAAATGGGCGTCACCAAGATCCGTTTCGACGAAAACTGCGGTATCGGCATCAAGCCGGTTTCGCTGCAAGGCACCAAGCGTCTGGCGCGCAAGGCCCTGCAATATGTGGTCGACAACGACCGCGATTCGCTGACCATCGTGCACAAAGGCAACATCATGAAGTTCACCGAAGGTGCCTTCAAGGAATGGGCCTACGAAGTGGCGGCTGAAGAGTTCGGCGCGACCCTGCTCGACGGCGGTCCGTGGATGCAGTTCAAAAACCCGAAAACCGGCAAGAACGTCATCGTCAAGGATGCCATCGCCGACGCCATGCTCCAGCAGATCCTGCTGCGCCCGGCCGAATACGATGTGATCGCGACCCTGAACCTGAACGGCGACTACCTCTCCGACGCCCTGGCGGCGGAAGTGGGCGGTATCGGTATCGCGCCAGGTGCCAACCTGTCCGACACTATCGCCATGTTCGAAGCAACCCACGGTACTGCGCCGAAGTACGCCGGCAAGGACCAGGTCAACCCGGGTTCGCTGATTCTTTCCGCCGAGATGATGCTGCGTCACATGGGCTGGACCGAAGCGGCCGATCTGATCATCAAGGGCACCAACGGCGCGATCTCCGCGAAAACCGTGACCTATGACTTCGAACGTCTGATGGATGGTGCCAAATTGGTGTCTTCTTCCGGGTTTGGTGATGCACTGATTTCGCACATGTAAGCGAATCGGAACAAAAAAACCGCCTTCGGGCGGTTTTTTTATGACTGGATCAAGGCTTGCTTCAGTTCGACACCGTTTCTTTTTGAGTGGCGGATGTGGGCTTTTCGTTTGCGCCAACCACCATAATCTTCACTGCGTGCAGGCCTTTTGGGCCCTGAACGATATCAAAGGTTACGATCTGCCCGGCCTTGAGGGTCTTGTATCCATTCATATCAATGGCCGAATAGTGGGCAAAGAAGTCGATTTCTTTGCCATCCTCGTCACGACCTTCTCTGGCGTCGGTGTTAATGAAACCGAATCCCTTGGCATTGTTGAACCATTTCACCTTGCCGACTGCCATGCTCATATCCCTCTGCAACAGACTCCATCACTGGAGTATCATCCAGTACATCCGCAGTCGAATCCTGTAAATAAGATTGACTCCGCGGACCTTTTTTACCCACTGTGGGCTCTATTGGTTGTAACACCGTTTTGCCGATAGTCAAGGTGACCCGGCATTCGGTGTTGAAATCGTTCATGACCGTCCCCACTACTGTATTCGCACAACTGACGAACCTTTCTTTCCATGCATGCAATCAGCCAGATTCGACTAACATTCAATCAGGATCGCCCTGATTCACACGACGACGATTCCGCAGGCATTGCTGTTCAGGAGGCCAAGCCTGCTTTACAGGCGCCGCCGATGTACAAGGTGGTTTTGTTCAATGATGACTACACACCGATGGATTTCGTCGTCGAAGTGCTCGAGGTGTTTTTTAACCTGAATCGCGAGCTGGCGACCAAGGTCATGCTGGCCGTCCACACAGAAGGACGGGCAGTATGTGGAGTGTTTACCCGCGACATTGCGGAGACCAAGGCCATGCAGGTCAACCAGTACGCCAGGGAAAGCCAGCATCCGCTACTCTGTGAAATCGAGAAGGACGGTTAATCGCCGACCACTTGGGTATGAGGTGAAGCTATGTTAAACCGCGAGCTCGAAGTCACCCTCAATCTTGCCTTCAAGGAGGCCCGTTCGAAGCGTCATGAGTTCATGACCGTCGAACATCTTCTGCTGGCCTTATTGGACAATGAGGCTGCCGCCACCGTTTTGCGTGCCTGCGGCGCCAACCTCGACAAACTCAAGCATGATTTGCAGGAGTTCATCGACTCCACCACGCCGTTGATCCCCGTTCATGACGAGGATCGCGAGACCCAACCTACCCTGGGCTTCCAGCGTGTTCTGCAGCGTGCTGTTTTCCACGTACAGAGCTCGGGCAAACGCGAAGTGACTGGCGCCAACGTGCTGGTTGCGATCTTCAGTGAGCAAGAAAGTCAGGCAGTGTTCCTGCTGAAACAGCAGAGCGTTGCGCGCATCGATGTCGTCAACTACATCGCACACGGCATTTCCAAAGTGCCGGGGCATGGCGATCACTCTGAAGGTGAGCAAGATATGCAGGACGACGAGGGCGGCGAGTCTTCTTCTTCAGGCAATCCTCTGGATGCTTATGCCAGCAACCTCAACGAACTCGCGCGCCAGGGTCGTATCGATCCGTTGGTAGGCCGTGAGCTCGAAGTCGAGCGTGTCGCGCAGATCCTCGCGCGTCGGCGCAAAAACAATCCGCTGCTGGTGGGTGAGGCGGGCGTGGGTAAAACCGCGATTGCCGAAGGCCTGGCCAAGCGTATTGTCGACAACCAGGTGCCGGACCTGCTGGCCAACAGCGTGGTGTATTCCCTCGATCTGGGCGCCTTGCTGGCCGGGACCAAATACCGTGGCGATTTCGAGAAGCGCTTCAAGGCGTTGCTCAATGAGCTGAAAAAACGTCCGCAGGCGATCCTGTTCATCGACGAAATCCACACCATCATCGGTGCGGGTGCCGCGTCCGGTGGCGTCATGGATGCCTCGAACCTGCTGAAACCGCTGCTGTCGTCCGGTGATATCCGTTGCATCGGTTCGACCACTTTTCAGGAATTCCGTGGGATCTTCGAGAAGGACCGTGCCTTGGCACGACGCTTCCAAAAGGTCGATGTGTCGGAGCCGTCGGTGGAAGACACCATCAGCATTCTGCGTGGCTTGAAGGGGCGTTTCGAAACGCACCACGGCATCGAGTACAGCGATGAGGCCCTGCGTGCAGCGGCTGAGCTGGCCTCGCGCTATATCAATGATCGGCACATGCCTGACAAGGCTATTGACGTCATCGACGAGGCGGGTGCCTACCAGCGCCTGCAACCGGTCGAGAAGCGCGTGAAACGCATCGAAGTGCCTCAGGTCGAGGACATCGTGGCGAAAATCGCGCGGATTCCGCCTAAGCACGTCAACAGTTCTGATCGAGAATTGCTGCGTAACCTTGAGCGTGACCTGAAGCTGACGGTATTTGGCCAGGATGCCGCCATCGACTCGCTGTCGACCGCGATCAAACTGTCCCGTGCCGGCCTCAAGTCGCCTGACAAACCTGTCGGTTCGTTCCTGTTCGCAGGCCCGACCGGTGTCGGTAAAACCGAAGCGGCACGTCAGTTGGCCAAGGCGCTGGGTATCGAACTGGTTCGCTTTGACATGTCCGAGTACATGGAGCGCCACACCGTATCGCGTCTGATCGGTGCACCTCCAGGTTATGTCGGGTTCGACCAGGGCGGTCTGCTGACCGAAGCCATCACCAAGCAGCCTCACTGCGTGCTGTTGCTCGATGAAATCGAGAAGGCGCATCCGGAAGTCTTCAACCTGCTGCTGCAGGTGATGGACCACGGTACGCTGACCGATAACAACGGGCGCAAGGCGGACTTCCGTAACGTGATCGTCATCATGACGACCAACGCCGGTGCCGAAACCGCAGCGCGTGCTTCGATCGGTTTCACCCATCAGGACCACTCGTCCGATGCGATGGAAGTGATCAAGAAGAGCTTCACGCCGGAGTTCCGCAACCGTCTGGACACCATTATCCAGTTTGGTCGCCTCAGCCATGAGGTCATCAAAAGCGTGGTGGACAAGTTCCTTACCGAGCTTCAGGCGCAGCTGGAAGACAAGCGCGTGCAGCTGGAAGTGACCGACGCGGCGCGCAGCTGGCTGGCAGCCGGTGGCTACGACTCGGCAATGGGCGCTCGGCCGATGGCGCGTTTGATCCAGGACAAGATCAAGCGTCCGCTGGCGGAAGAGATCCTCTTTGGCGAACTGGCTGACCATGGTGGCGTGGTACACATTGACCTGAAGGACGGCGAGCTGACCTTCGAGTTCGAAACCACGGCGGAAATGGCCTGACGTTAAATCGTGATAAAGCAAAAGGCGCCGGAAGGCGCCTTTTTGCTGTCTGCCAGTCACACGCCGATCCCCTGTGGGAGCGAGCCTGTTCGCGATGAGGTCCGTACATTCAACATCAATGCAAGATGATCCAGCGCTACCGCGAGCAGGCTCGCTCCCGCCTATGTAATTGGTGGGTCGCCAAATCGCAGACAAACAAAAACGCCCGGCATAAACCGGGCGTTTTGTATTGACTTGATTAGCGAGCGCGGTAAGTGATGCGCCCTTTGCTCAAGTCATAGGGCGTCAGCTCGACGCGCACTTTGTCACCGGTAAGAATACGAATGTAGTTCTTGCGCATCTTGCCGGAAATATGCGCGGTTACGACGTGCCCATTTTCCAACTCCACGCGAAACATGGTGTTGGGCAGGGTGTCGACGACAGTGCCTTCCATTTCGAAGCTGTCTTCTTTCGACATGCAGTAAAGCCCTCGGTGTCCAATGAATGGCCCGGTGCAACTGCGCCAGGCAAAAGCGGCGTGCATTGTGCCCGAAAAATGGGGTTTAAGCCAAGGGGTTCTAGTTCAGGATGACCCAGCGCTGATTTATCAGCAGTTCGATCGGCCGATATTGGGTCTTGTAGCTCATTTTTTTGCAGTTTTTGATCCAGTACCCGAGGTAGACCGCTTCAAGCCCCAGGCTCTGGGCCTCGGCGATTTGCCAGAGGATCGCGTAGCGCCCCAGGCTGCGGCGTTCTTCAGAGGGTTCGTAGAAGGTGTAGACCGCCGACAGACCGTTCGGCAGCAAGTCGGTGACAGCCACCGCCAGCAGTTGGCCCTCCAGGCGAAATTCGTAGAAGCGCGAAAATGGCAGGTCACGTACCAAGAAGGTCGAGAACTGGTCACGACTCGGCGGGTACATGTCGCCATCGGCATGGCGCTGTTCGATGTAACGCTGATAGAGGTCGAAATACTCTTCGCTGAACTTCGGTTTGTTCGGGCGCACCTGCAGGTCAGCGTTGCGCTTGAAAATGCGTTTTTGCTGACGATTGGGCGAAAATTGCGCCACCGGAATGCGCGCCGGCACGCACGCATTGCAATTCTGGCAATGAGGCCGGTAAAGATGATCGCCACTGCGGCGAAAACCCATTTCAGACAGGTCTGCATAGACATGCACATCCATGGGCTGGCTAGGGTCGAGGAACAGCGTCGTGGCCTGCTCCTCGGGCAGATAACTGCAAGAGTGGGGCTGAGTGGCATAAAACTTCAAACGCGCCAACTCGGTCATGATCAACCCTCGGGATAAGCTTTGAATTAAGTGTAAGCCACGCGGGCAAAAGTCGCTCAGCAAACCCAGCTGGCGCGGTTGGGCTGATCCAGATGCTGCGCCAGGTAACGGGCAAACTCGCGGCGAGGAATGGCGCGTGCACCGAGGCTGTGCAAATGGTCGGTGGGCATCTGGCAGTCGATCAGCACGAAACCCGAGTCTTTCAGATGTTTGACCAGGGTGGCAAAGCCAAATTTGGAGGCGTTGTCGGCGCGGCTGAACATGGATTCGCCGAAAAACAGTTGGCCCATCGCCAGGCCGTAGAGCCCGCCGACCAGTTCCTCTTGGTCCCAGACCTCCACCGAGTGAGCATAGCCACGCTGATGTAGTGCGAGGTAGGCGTTCTGCATTGCTTCGGTGATCCAGGTCCCGTCGGCATAATCCCGCGGTGCAGCGCACGCGCGAATGACCGCGGGAAAATCCTGATCAAAGGTCACTTGATAGCGTTGCTGGCGCAGCAGTTTGTTCAGGCTGCGCGAGACATGCAGTTCGTCGGGAAACAGCACGGTGCGCGGATCCGGCGACCACCAGAGAATCGGCTGGCCTTCCGAGAACCACGGAAAGCAGCCATGGCGATAGGCCTGAATCAGACGGTCGGCGGACAGATCGCCGCCCGCAGCCAGCAACCCGTTGGGATCGCGCATGGCTTTATCCAGCGGCGGGAAGGTCAGGGTGTTGCGTTGTAACCAAGTCAGCATGGCATCCGGGCTTACAGAAGGGGGAGGGCAGAGGTGGGCGGGTGGGCCCACCATGAAGTTTGCCGTCAAACGGTCGGAATGTCGTCGAGGTATTTCTCGGCGTCGAGTGCGGCCATGCAGCCGGCACCGGCGGAAGTGACGGCTTGACGATAAACGTGGTCGGCTACGTCTCCGGCGGCGAACACGCCGGGGATCTCGGTGGCGGTGGCATCGCCTTCGTTGCCGCCCCTGACCAGCAGGTAACCGTCACGCATTTTTAACTGGCCTTCGAACAGCTCGGTGTTGGGCTTGTGGCCAATGGCGATGAACACGCCGGCCACCGGCAGTTCGATGGTTTCGCCGCTATGGCTTCCGCGTAGGCGAACGCCGGTCACGCCGCTGGCATCGCCCAGCACTTCTTCGAGATTCTGGTTCCAGTGCAATCGGATATTGCCGTTGGCGGCTTTTTCGAAGAGTTTGTCCTGAAGGATTTTCTCCGAACGCAACTTGTCGCGTCGGTGAATCAAGTGGACTTCCTTGGCAATGTTGGACAAATACAAGGCTTCTTCAACGGCGGTATTACCGCCACCGACTACGGCGACCACCTGATTGCGGTAAAAGAAACCGTCGCACGTTGCGCAAGCTGAAACACCTCTGCCGGCAAAAGCCTCTTCCGAAGGCAGACCCAAATACTGCGCCGACGCGCCGGTGGCAATAATCAGTGCGTCGCACGTATAAGTGCCGCCGTCGCCGATAAGTTCGAACGGGCGTTGTTGCAACTTGGCTGTGTG
Organism: Pseudomonas sp. O230; assembly: GCF_045447035.1. Taxonomy (NCBI): domain Bacteria; kingdom Pseudomonadati; phylum Pseudomonadota; class Gammaproteobacteria; order Pseudomonadales; family Pseudomonadaceae; genus Pseudomonas; species Pseudomonas sp. O230. The sequence goes on from NZ_JBJGXN010000003.1 coordinate 399,436, forward strand.
GATGTGGTCGTAAACGATCTGTGTGTCAAAGCGCTCGGCGTGTTTTTGCATGCGTTCCATGAGTGCCGGGCCGGTCAGGCCTTCGACGTCACCGGGCCAGTTATCGACTTCGACGGTGGTGGTGAGCTGGCCACCTGCCTGTATGCCGGTAATGACCACGGGTTTGAGGTTGGCGCGGGCGGCATAAACGGCTGCGCTGTAACCGGCGGGGCCGGAACCCAGAATGATCAGGCGGCAATGCTTGGATTCGCTCATAAAACACCTCATAAGCCTTTGTCACAAAAGAGAATGCGTGCTCAAATTGAATCGCAGGTTATAGGCCGTTAGCTATGCATGATGCATGGCCTGCCAGCATGGCATCGTACGAACAAACCCGTACAATGCGTGCCGGTCACTTGAATATTCAGTGCGCGCCGTGTTTATAAAAACCGGAGTGCAGTGTTAAAAGTAGTCCCAGTTGCGCCTGTTAACTTTTTTACCTGCCTGGATTGGGCAGTTTTTTATAGTCATTCAACAGATGGACGCGCCATAGGCGCAGGAAAAGTAGCGTTTTGAAGAAATCCACCGCAGCACCTAAACCAGCCGTCGTTCCACTCTGGCGCCAGCATTTGCACTACCGGCTCAAGGAAGGTGCATTGATTGCCATTGGCGCCTTGTGCCTGTTCCTGATGATGGCCTTGTTGACCTATGGCAAGGACGATCCGGGCTGGAGTCATAACAGCAAGATCGACGACGTGCAGAACTTCGGCGGTCCGGCCGGTTCCTACAGCGCCGACATCCTGTTCATGGTGCTGGGTTACTTCGCCTACATCTTCCCGTTGTTGCTCGCGGTCAAGACCTACCAGATCTTCCGTCAACGCCATGAGCCGTGGCAGTGGAGCGGCTGGCTGTTCTCCTGGCGCCTGATCGGTCTGGTGTTCCTGGTGCTGTCGGGCGCGGCCCTGGCCCACATCCATTTCCATGCCGCGACCGGTCTGCCGGCCGGCGCGGGCGGCGCATTGGGCGAAAGCCTTGGCGACCTGGCCCGCAATGCACTGAACATTCAGGGCAGCACCTTGCTGTTCATCGCACTGTTCCTGTTCGGCCTGACGGTGTTCACTGACCTGTCGTGGTTCAAGGTGATGGACCTCACGGGCAAGATCACCCTCGACCTGTTCGAACTGTTCCAGGGCGCTGCCAACCGCTGGTGGGCCGCCCGTGTCGAGCGCAAGCAGCTGGTTGCGCAGTTGCGTGAAGTCGACGATCGCGTGCATGACGTGGTCGCGCCGACCGTTACCGACAAGCGCGAGCAAGCCAAGGTCAAGGAGCGCCTGATCGAGCGCGAGCAAGCCCTGAGCAAGCACATGTCGGACCGCGAGAAGCAGGTGCCGCCGGTGATTGCTCCCGCGCCGCCGAAACCCGCAGCGCCGAGCCAACGCGTAGAAAAAGAGAAACAGGCGCCGCTGTTCGTCGACAGCGCCGTCGAAGGCACCTTGCCGCCGATCTCGATTCTTGACCCGGCCGAAAAGAAACAACTCAACTATTCCCCGGAGTCGCTGGCAGCCGTCGGTCACTTGCTGGAAATCAAGCTCAAGGAATTCGGCGTCGAAGTCTCGGTGGATTCGATCCACCCGGGCCCGGTGATTACCCGTTACGAAATTCAGCCCGCCGCCGGGGTCAAGGTCAGTCGCATATCCAACCTGGCGAAAGACCTCGCGCGTTCCCTGGCCGTGACCAGTGTGCGGGTAGTGGAAGTGATTCCGGGCAAGACCACCGTCGGTATCGAGATTCCCAACGAAGACCGGCAGATCGTGCGTTTTTCCGAAGTGCTGTCGACCCCCGAGTACGACAACTTCAAATCGCCGGTCACCCTGGCCCTCGGTCATGACATCGGCGGCAAGCCGGTTATTACCGACCTGGCGAAAATGCCGCACTTGCTGGTGGCCGGTACGACCGGTTCCGGTAAGTCGGTGGGGGTGAACGCGATGATCCTGTCGATCCTGTTCAAGTCCGGCCCGGAAGACGCCAAGCTGATCATGATCGACCCGAAAATGCTTGAGCTGTCGATCTACGAAGGCATTCCGCACCTGCTGTGCCCGGTGGTGACCGACATGAAGGACGCGGCCAACGCCCTGCGCTGGAGCGTCGCGGAGATGGAGCGTCGCTACAAGTTGATGGCGAAGATGGGCGTGCGCAACCTGTCCGGCTTCAACGCCAAGGTCAAGGAAGCCCAGGACGCCGGCACGCCGCTTTCCGATCCGCTGTACAAACGCGAAAGCATTCATGACGAAGCACCGCTGCTGACCAAGCTGCCGACCATCGTTGTGGTGGTCGATGAATTTGCCGACATGATGATGATCGTCGGCAAGAAGGTTGAAGAACTGATCGCCCGTATCGCCCAAAAGGCCCGTGCCGCCGGCATCCACTTGATCCTCGCGACCCAGCGTCCGTCGGTCGACGTGATCACCGGTCTGATCAAGGCGAACATCCCGACGCGCATGGCGTTCCAGGTGTCGAGCAAGATCGACTCGCGGACCATCATCGACCAGGGCGGCGCCGAACAACTGCTGGGCCACGGTGACATGCTCTACATGCCGCCAGGCACCAGTCTGCCGATTCGTGTTCACGGCGCGTTCGTCTCCGATGAAGAGGTTCACCGGGTGGTCGAAGCCTGGAAACTGCGCGGCGCCCCGGAATATAACGATGACATCCTCGCCGGTGTCGAAGAGGCCGGTAGCGGCTTTGAGAATGGCGGTGGTGGCGGTGACGACGACGCTGAAACCGATGCGCTGTACGACGAAGCGGTGCAGTTCGTGCTGGAAAGCCGTCGTGCGTCCATCTCTGCGGTTCAGCGCAAGTTGAAAATCGGCTACAACCGCGCCGCACGCATGATCGAAGCCATGGAAATGGCCGGGGTCGTGACGTCCATGAACACCAACGGTTCGCGTGAAGTCCTGGCCCCTGGCCCGGTACGCGACTGAGTTGAAGTAAGAAGGGTGGTGCAGTGACGCGCCACCCGAATCCCACGAATATTCAAGAGGACTCCCATGCGTCTTATCCGCATGCTGTTGCTGCCGGTACTGGCTTTGACCACGCTCTCGGCCCACGCCGATGACAAGGACGTGGCGCGTCTGACCCAGTTGCTGGAAAAATCCCAGACCCTGACCGCCCGTTTCTCGCAGCTGACCCTCGATGGCAGCGGCACGCAGTTGCAGGAAACTGCCGGCGAAATGTCGTTGCAGCGCCCGGGCCTGTTTTACTGGCACACCGATGCGCCCGCCGAGCAAGTTGTGGTTTCCGACGGCAAGAAAGTAACCCTGTGGGACCCGGACTTGCAGCAGGCCACCATCAAAACCCTCGACCTGCGCCTGAGCCAGACCCCAGCCCTGCTGCTGTCTGGTGACGTGTCCAAGATCAAAGAGAGCTTCGACATCAGCGCCAAGGAAGCCGGTGGCGTGATCGACTTCACCCTGAAGCCGAAAACCAAGGACACCCTGTTCGACAGCCTGCGCCTGTCGTTCCGCAACGGCTTGGTGAATGACATGCAAATGATCGACAGCGTCGGCCAGCGCACCAACCTCCTGTTCACCGGCGTGAAGGCCAACGAGCCGATCCCGGCGTCCAAGTTCAAGTTCGACATCCCGAAAGGCGCGGACGTCATTCAAGAGTAAAACGCAGAACCTGTGGGAGCGGGCTTGCCCGCGATGGCGGTATAACATTCAACAACGATGTTGACTGAGCCGACGCCATCGCGGGCAAGCCCGCTCCCACAGGGATTGTGGTGTCTGATCCTTGATTAACTGACATCAGGACCCAGCGAGGTTTTAAAAGTACGTGATGGACCTGTTTCGCAGCGCCCCGATAGCTCAGCCCTTGGCCGCTCGTTTGCGGGCAGCCAATCTGGACGAGTACGTCGGTCAGGAACACCTGCTCGCTCGCGGCAAGCCATTGCGCGAAGCGCTGGAGCAGGGTGCCCTGCATTCGATGATTTTCTGGGGCCCGCCGGGCGTGGGTAAAACCACCCTGGCGCGGTTGCTGGCGGAAGTCTCGGATGCGCACTTCGAAACGGTCTCGGCGGTATTGGCCGGGGTGAAGGAAATCCGTCAGGCGGTGGAAATTGCCAAGCAGCAGGCCGGGCAGTACGGCAAGCGCACCATCCTGTTCGTCGATGAAGTGCATCGCTTCAACAAGTCGCAGCAGGATGCATTTCTGCCGTACGTTGAAGACGGCACGCTGATCTTCATCGGCGCGACCACGGAAAACCCCTCGTTCGAACTCAATAACGCATTGCTCTCCCGGGCGCGTGTCTACGTGCTCAAAAGTCTCGACGAAGCGGCCCTGCGCAAACTGGTGCACCGCGCGCTCACCGAAGAGCGCGGTCTCGGCAAACGGCAACTTGCCCTCAGCGATGAAGGTTTCCAGATGCTGTTGTCCGCCGCCGATGGTGACGGTCGGCGTCTGCTGAACCTGCTGGAAAACGCCTCGGACCTCGCCGAAGACAACAGCGAAATCGGCGTTGATCTGCTGCAAAGTCTGCTCGGCGACACCCGCCGACGATTCGACAAGGGTGGCGAAGCGTTCTACGACCAGATTTCCGCGCTGCATAAATCAGTGCGGGGTTCCAATCCGGATGGCGCGTTGTACTGGTTCGCACGGATGATTGATGGCGGTTGCGATCCGCTGTACCTCGCCCGGCGCGTGGTGCGCATGGCCAGCGAAGACATCGGCAACGCCGATCCGCGCGCATTGAGCCTGTGCCTGGCGGCGTGGGAAGTGCAGGAGCGCCTCGGCAGTCCGGAAGGCGAATTGGCGGTGGCCCAAGCCATCACGTATCTGGCGTGCGCGCCGAAAAGCAACGCGGTGTACATGGGCTTCAAAGCGGCCATGCGCAGCGCCACCGAACATGGTTCGCTGGAAGTGCCGTTGCACCTGCGCAACGCGCCGACCAAGCTGATGAAGCAACTCGGTTACGGCGACGAATACCGCTATGCCCACGATGAGCCAGACGCCTACGCCGCTGGCGAAGATTACTTCCCGCAAGAGCTTGAGCCACAACCGTTCTATCAGCCGGTGCCGCGCGGCCTGGAGCTGAAGATCGGCGAGAAGCTCAATCACCTCGCGCAACTTGACCGTTTAAGCCCCCGGCAGCGGAGAAAATAGTGCTTCCATTGATCGTTGCGGTTTCCGTCGGCGGGATCGCTGGCACCCTGTTGCGTTTCGCCACCGGTAATTGGGTCAACGCTAATTGGCCGCGGCACTTCTATACCGCGACGCTGGCCGTTAATATCGTCGGCTGTTTGCTGATCGGCGTTCTATACGGTCTGTTTTTGATACGCCCGGAGGTGCCGATCGAGGTGCGCGCCGGGTTGATGGTCGGCTTCCTCGGGGGGCTGACGACTTTTTCATCCTTTTCACTGGATACGGTGCGCCTGCTGGAAAGCGGGCAGGTGCTGCTGGCCCTGGGCTATGCTGCCATCAGCGTATTCGGCGGGCTGCTCGCCACCTGGGCTGGCCTGTCCTTGACCAAACTTTGATAACGAGAGACCGACATGCTCGATTCCAAACTGTTACGTAGCAACCTTCAGGACGTAGCGGACCGCCTGGCATCCCGTGGCTATACGCTGGATGTTGCGCGCATCGAAGCGCTGGAAGAACAGCGCAAGACCGTCCAGACCCGCACCGAAGCACTGCAGGCTGAACGTAATGCGCGCTCCAAATCCATCGGTCAGGCCAAGCAGCGCGGCGAAGACATCGCGCCGTTGATGGCGGACGTCGAGCGCATGGCCAACGAATTGAGCGCCGGCAAAGTCGAGCTGGACGCGATCCAGACCGATCTGGATTCGATCCTGCTCGGCATCCCGAACCTGCCGCACGAATCCGTGCCGATTGGCGAAGACGAAGACGGCAACGTCGAAGTGCGCCGCTGGGGCACGCCGACCGCGTTCGATTTCCCGGTTCAGGACCACGTCGCCCTGGGCGAGAAATTCGGCTGGCTGGACTTTGAAACCGCCGCCAAGCTGTCCGGCGCGCGTTTCGCCCTGTTGCGCGGCCCGATTGCCCGCCTGCACCGCACCCTGGCGCAGTTCATGATCAATCTGCACGTTACCGAGCACGGCTACGAAGAGGCTTACACGCCTTACCTGGTTCAAGCGCCGGCGCTGCAAGGCACCGGTCAGCTGCCGAAATTCGAAGAAGACCTGTTCAAGATCGCCCGTGAAGGCGAAGCGGATCTGTACCTGATCCCGACCGCTGAAGTGTCGTTGACCAACATCGTCGCCGGCGAAATCGTCGATTCGAAACTGCTGCCGATCAAGTTCGTCGCCCACACGCCGTGCTTTCGCAGTGAAGCCGGCGCGTCGGGTCGCGATACCCGCGGGATGATCCGTCAGCACCAGTTCGACAAGGTCGAGATGGTGCAGATCGTTGAGCCGTCGACCTCGATGGAAGCGCTGGAAGGCCTGACCGCCAACGCCGAAAAAGTCCTGCAACTGCTGGAGTTGCCTTACCGCACCCTGGCGCTGTGCACCGGCGACATGGGCTTCAGCGCAATCAAGACCTACGACCTGGAAGTCTGGATTCCGAGCCAGGACAAGTACCGCGAGATTTCGTCGTGCTCCAACTGCGGAGATTTCCAGGCCCGTCGCATGCAAGCGCGTTTCCGCAACCCGGAAACCGGCAAGCCGGAACTGGTTCATACCCTCAACGGCTCCGGTCTGGCGGTCGGTCGCACCCTCGTTGCCGTGCTGGAAAACTACCAGCAGGCCGACGGTTCGATCCGCGTGCCTGAAGTATTGAAACCGTACATGGGTGGCCTTGAGGTCATCGGCTAAATGGACTATCTGCCGCTGTTTCACAACCTTCGCGGCAGTCGTGTGTTGGTCGTCGGTGGGGGGGAGATTGCCTTGCGCAAATCCCGCCTGCTGGCCGAAGCCGGTGCGCTGCTGCGGGTGGTCGCGCCTGAAATCGAACCACAACTGCGCGAACTCGTTGCCGGCAGCGGTGGCGAGTGCCTGCTGCGCGGTTACGTCGAGGCGGATCTGGACGGCTGTGGGCTGATCATTGCCGCCACCGATGACGAACCGCTGAACGCACAAGTTTCCGCCGACGCCCATCGGCGTTGCGTGCCGGTCAACGTGGTGGATGCGCCGGCCCTGTGCAGTGTGATCTTCCCTGCGATTGTCGACCGGTCGCCGCTGATCGTTGCCATCTCCAGCGGCGGCGATGCGCCGGTACTGGCGCGGCTGATCCGGGCGAAAATCGAAACCTGGATTCCTTCCACCTACGGTCAACTGGCCGGTCTGGCTGCGCGTTTCCGTAACCAGGTCAAAGGCCTGCTTCCGGATGTGCAGCAGCGTCGGGCGTTCTGGGAAGATGTGTTCCAGGGCCCGATCGCCGATCGGCAACTGGCCGGGCAGGGCGCTGAAGCCGAGCGTTTGCTGCTGGCGAAAATCGCTGGCGAGCCGCCGGCAAAAACCGGTGAAGTGTATTTGGTCGGGGCCGGGCCCGGTGATCCGGACCTGCTGACTTTCCGCGCCTTGCGCCTGATGCAGCAAGCCGATGTGGTGCTCTATGACCGTTTGGTCGCGCCGGCGATTCTCGATTTATGCCGTCGCGATGCCGAGCGCGTGTACGTCGGCAAGCGTCGCGCCGATCACGCAGTGCCTCAGGATCAGATCAACCAGCAATTGGTGGACCTGGCCAAACAGGGCAAGCGCGTAGTGCGGTTGAAGGGCGGTGATCCGTTCATCTTCGGCCGTGGCGGTGAAGAGATCGAAGAGCTGGCGGCCCATGGCATTCCGTTCCAGGTGGTGCCAGGCATCACGGCGGCCAGCGGTTGCGCGGCGTATGCCGGGATTCCGCTGACCCACCGCGATTACGCGCAGTCGGTGCGATTTGTCACCGGGCACCTGAAGGACGGTTCCACCGATTTGCCGTGGGCTGACCTCGTCGCGCCGGCGCAAACCCTGGTGTTCTACATGGGGCTGGTGGGCTTGCCGATCATTTGCGAGCAGTTGATCAAGCACGGGCGCGCGGCGGATACCCCGGCGGCGTTGATTCAGCAAGGTACGACGGTCAATCAGCGGGTATTTACCGGCACCTTGGCCGACCTTCCACGGCTGGTGGCGGAGCATGAAGTACATGCGCCGACGCTGGTGATCGTTGGGGAAGTGGTGCAATTGCGCAAGAAACTGGCGTGGTTTGAAGGGGCTCAATCACAAGTCTGAGCACCGCATTGTCCCCATCGCTGGCAAGCCAGCTCCCACAGGTTTTTTGGTGAAGCTGCAATCTTTGGCATCACCCAAAACCCTGTGGGAGCTGGCTTGCCAGCGATGGGGCCCTCAAAACCTGCAAACATCTCAAACCCTGCGCCAAACCCCTTTCCCGCTCAACCGCGCCCGATCATGGGGGGCGCTGAAATCCTGCTCCGGCCCTTTCGGCACAACCCCGGTCGGGTTAATGGTCTTGTGACTGCCGTAATAGTGATTTTTGATGTGGGTGAAATCCACGGTCTCGGCAATCCCTGGCCACTGATAAATCTCGCGCAGCCAGTTCGACAGGTTCGGGCAATCGGCAATCCGCCGCAGGTTGCACTTGAAGTGCCCGTGGTACACCGCATCAAAGCGGATCAGCGTAGTAAACAGGCGAATGTCCGCCTCGGTCAGGTATTCGCCCACCAGGTAACGATTGGCGCTTAACAGCAGTTCCAATCGATCCAGTTCCGCAAACAGCCCGTCAAACGCTTCTTCATACGCGCTCTGCGACGTCGCAAACCCGGCACGGTAAACGCCGTTGTTCACCGCCGGATAAATCCGCTCATTCAACGCATCGATCTCGCCGCGCAATGGCGCCGGATAGAAATCCAGGTCATTACCGGTCAAGTCATCGAACGCGCCATTGAACATGCGGATGATCTCCGCCGATTCATTGTTGACGATGCGATTTTGCTGCTTGTCCCAGAGCACCGGCACGGTGACACGGCCGGTGTAGTCGGCGGTGTCGGCGGTATAGCGCTGGTGCATGAAGTTGAAGTGATCGAGCTTGTCGCCGGTGGAGCCAAAGTGTTTGTCGAAGGTCCAGCCGTTTTCCAGCATCAGCCAACTGACTACCGACACGTCGATCAGGCTTTCAAGGCCTTTGAGTTTGCGCAGGATCAACGTGCGATGCGCCCATGGACAGGCGAGCGATACGTAGAGGTGATAGCGACCCGCCTCGGCAGCAAAGCCGCCAACGCCGGTCGGGCCAGGCGTGCCGTCGGCGGTCAGCCAGTTTCGACGTTGCGCCTGTTCACGCTGGAACGCGCCGTCCTTGCTGCTTTCGTACCACTGGTCATGCCAGCGACCTTCGACTAACAAACCCATGTTCAAGACTCCTCAACCGGTAAGCGTTGGAGAGGAGTCTATTCGGATAGGTTCGATAAAAAAGCGCAAAGGTTGGGCGCTTATGATCGGTTAAATCGATCTGTCCCGTGCGTCCCAATACTGCCGGGCCGTTTCGAAGGCGGTTTCGCGAGGCTGACCGAGGCCGCGCAGTGCGAGGGCCATGGTCGAGATCAGTGCCATTTGCGGGTAGCTGTCGACCACGTCGCCGCGCCACACGGCTTTCAAATGCTCGGGATCGAGAGAGGCCGGTTTGACATGGCGTTGCGCCGACAACTGCGGCCATTCTTCATCCCAGCTTTCACCGCCGGTGGTGCCGTACAGGTGGCTGTCGGCGTCCGGGTTGATCTCGATTTCGCCGCCATCGCCCTTGATCACAATCGCGGTGTCGCCGAGCAAGCCGCTGGCATCGCGATGCACCGCCTGGTAGCCGGGGTGGAAAATGCTTTGCAGGCCGCAACGAGCGCCCAATGGATTGAGAATGCGCGTCAGGGAGTGGATTGGCGAGCGCAGGCCGAGGGTGTTGCGCAGGTCGATCATCCGTTGCAGCTGCGGTGCCCAATCCACCAGCGGCATGAACGCCAGGCCGCCGTCATCGAGTGCCGAGCCAACCTGTTGCCAGTTACGGCACAACGGGATCTTCAGCTCGTCCAGCAGTTGCTCGCTGTAAAGCCGCCCGGCCGTGTGCGCGCCGCCGCCGTGCATGAAAATCCGCACGCCGTTCTGCGCCAGGCACTTGGCTGCCAGCAGGTACCACGGCAGGTGGCGTTTCTTGCCGGCGTAGGTCGGCCAATCCAGATCGATATTCAAGGCAGGTGGTTGTAAGCGCTCACGCAAGGCTTCGGTGAACCCGGCCATTTCCTCGGCGCTTTCTTCCTTGTGCCGCAACAGCATCAGAAAGGCGCCGAGCTGGGTGTCTTCGACCTTATCGTCGAGCACCATGCCCATGGCTTCGCGCGCTTCCTCGCGGGTCAGGTCGCGGGCGCCGCGCTTGCCTTTGCCGAGGATTCGCACGAATTGGGCGAAAGGGTGCTCGGCGGGCGTTTCGAGGGTCAGCGCTGGATAATCGATCATAAGCAATTCGTCGGTTTGGGCAGGCCCGCCAGTTTCGCGGCGAGTTTGGCAGGGGTGCCTTTGAACAGTCGGTTCAGGTGCAGGCTGTTGCCTTTTTCCGGGCCGAGCTTCAACGCTGTGTATTTGATCAGCGGGCGTGTTGCCGGCGACAGCTGGAACTCGTCGTAGAAGCTGCGTAGCAGTTCGAGGATTTCCCAGTGCTCGGGGCTCAACTCGATGTCTTCGGCGGCGGCGAGGGCGACGGCCGCGTCGCGGGACCAGTCGCTGAGTTCGAGCAGAAAACCGTCCTTGTCCAACTCGATGGCGCGGGTGCCGACGGCCAGGGAATTCATAGCCAACTGTTGACCTTGTCGTAGTGAATCGACAGTTCGACGAAGGCGGGATAGTCGATCGCCTTAGCCGTGTCCGGAACATTCACCGCGCGAGCCTGGGCGTCTTCGGCCAACACCAACAGCGTCGGGTTGCCAGCAATCAGTGCGTTGCAGGGCGCGGTGCCCGGCTGCAACGCATACACCGCGTCGCCGGTCAGCAGCAGCGCGTCGTGCGCGCCGATCAGGCGCAGGCAACTGCTCAGGCGGTCGTCGCCGAACGGGGAATGAGACAACACATGCAAAGTCGACATCAGAGGGTGATCACCTGGTCGTAACGGTCAATAAGGGCGCTGATTTCGCTGGCGGCCAGCACCCGGGCTTCTGCGAGCGTCAAACCTGTCGGGTCCAGCCCGCGTTCAGCGGCGCTGTCGCCACAGACGAACAGGTCTTCGACGCCGAACATTGGCAACGCTTGCAGGTTGGCGCTCAGGTCTTTCTGTTGCAGGGCCCTGGCGTCCTGTTTCGGCGCGAGCTGGAACACCCCGTCATCAAGAAACAGCAGACCGATCGGCAGGTCGAACGCACCGCCGGCCAACACGATGTCCAGCGCCTCGCGCGCGCTGGGCCCGGACCACGGCGCCTGACGGCTGATAATCAGCAAGGACTTGGGCATGTCACGCACCTCCGAAACAGATCAGTCGGTCGGCATCCTGCACCGCGTCATGCAACTGACCGAGACCGGACAACTCCCATGGCGCGCCGACGGCGACCGCTTCACGTTGATAGCGCTGGGCTTCTTCGTCGTTCAACACACCACGGCGCAGGGCGGCGGCGATGCAGACGACGCCGTCCAGTTGGTGCTCGGCGACAAAGGCGCGCCATTGCTTGGGCAAATCCTGCTCATCCTGCGGCGTGACCACGCTGGCGGACGCGTTGTAGACGCCATCCTGATAGAAAAACAACCGGACAATCTCATGCCCACCGGCCAGTGCCGCCTGGGCGAACAGCAAGGCGCGGCGCGAGGAGGGCGCATGGGCGGCGGAAAACAGCGCGATGGCGAACTTCATGACGGACTCGATCAGTAAAACTGCCGCCATGATAAGGCGTCGACCGAGTTGTCGCCATCGCTGGCAAGCCAGCTCCTACAGGTCCCGTGTCGTTTACACGCCTTCGACCGACCGCAAAACCCTGTAGGCGCTGACTTGCCGGCGATGAGGGCCTGCCAGGCAGCCTCAATGTTCCGGATGTACACCTGAGCTCAGCGCGGCATATACCCCAACTGCCACCGCCGGGGAATCTTCAACGACAGCACGCCGAGCACCCCCGCCAGCAACCCACTGACAAATAACGCGCTGAGTCCAAGATGATGCTCCAGCACCGCACCCAGCACCGCGCCGGCAAACATCCCGGTCCAGGGGATCAACTGCACGCGCCAGCCATTGCGCCGCTCGCCGAGCATCCAGCGTCCCAGGCCGCGACCGAAGCGCGACAGGGCGCCCGTAACGTAAGTCAGACCCACCGGCAGGCCATTCACTTCTTCGACGGCGGCGTTGAGCATGCCCATGGCGATGATCGCCGCCAGCAGCGCCGGCAATTGTTCGTCATAAGGCCAGGCCGCAGCCGCACACAGCAACATGGCGATGCACAGCAACAAGGGCAGCGCCCGGCGCCCGCCGACACGGCTGACGACGATGCCCAAGGCGTTGCCGAGGATGAACGTGGCCACGAGCAGCAGCAGGCGCAGGGTCAGGCCCATGTCGCCGTCGCTGATCGCCACGGCGAGGCGGGTGGTGTTGCCGCTCATGAAGGAGACGAAATCGCCACTGGCCATGAAGCCGATGGCATCGGTCATGCCGGCGAGCACCGAGAGTGCGGCCACCAGCGACAGGCCGGTGCGACCGCGCCATTTCTGGGTGCGCAGATGCCCCGGACTGGCGCGGGTCGTGGAGGACGAAGGCAGCATCGGTAGCGGGATCCTTGTGCGGCGACGGTTATGGGGTCAGACCATATAACTCGCAATACTCCAGCCAGTCCATCCCCGCCATTTCGGCCACTTCCCTGTGCACTTCGAGGCGCTGAGCCTCATAGTCCTTAGGCGTCGCGGCGGTCAGTTGCAGGGTCAGCTCCCAGGCAAATAACCCGAGGTGTTCGGCCTCGGCTTCGAACGCTTCATGCAAGCGTTCGTCGCGAAACTGCGCCGTGGTTTCGCCCTTGGCCTGAGCCAGCAGCGGGTTGAGGTGGTCGAGTTCGTGGCGCAGTTCAGGCCGCTCATCGAGAAACCTCTGCAGCGCCTGCTCGTGTTGCTGTTCGGTTGCCGCCATGGTCGCTCCTTGAGAATGGTTACGCCGACTGCTTCTTGCTGGCCTTGGCCGCTGCGGCCAGGCATTCGAGGGCAAACTGCTCGCAGTAGGTCATCTGGATCGGCGTGGTTTCGCCCTTGACGGTGCGTTCGCCGTCGAGGATGTAACGGATCCGCTTGTCGGTGACGCCGATTCGCTTGGCGATCCAGGAAGGCGTCTGACCGATCTGGCTGATCAGCTTGTCGGCATATTCAGCGGTCGGTTTGTAGAATTCGGCGTTGGGTGTCATGAACGTTCCAGAAAAATGGGCCGGGAAAGCCGGGCGATGCGGCGGTTGGCGCGACAGGGTGCGCGAATCGTTGCGCGGTGTCGCGGTATAAATGAAGTAAAGCAGAACGATACGCCGGCCCACGGTGATACAGTCCGCTTTTTCTTGATGAGCACACGCAATGCGAATTCTGATGGTGGCGCTGGCCGCAACAACGTTGCTGGCGGGATGCGCCGGTTCGGTGATGAACGAGGCCCGCACGGGCACCCCGTACAAAACCCTGACTTCGGACAAACCGGAAAAAGTCGTCGCCCAGTGCGTGCAGTTTGCCTGGCAGGACGAGGCGGTGTTCGGCGTCGATGCGGGCGCGTATTTGCAGCCGGGCAAGAAGGGTGGTTCCACCGTTTACACGCGTTCTGCGGAGTCTTTTGTGGACGTGACCACCGACGCGTCAGGTACGGCGTTGAGTTACTACGCGCAGCATGATGATTTTGTCGCCAAGCGCCGTTTGGCGGCGCTGGCTACTTGCCTCTGATCTTATGAATTGACACCTGACCTTGTAGGAGCCTGGCTTGCCGGCGATGGCGTCTTTGAAATCGCCATCCCCGGCAAGCCAGGCGCCTACAAAGGTTACGCGTTGTTGATCAGGCGCTTCTGCAAGAAGAAGCGCTTGTGCCCCGGCGGGTAGTCAACGATCTGTCCCAACTCGCTGTAACCCAGTTTCTTGTAGAACTCTGGCGCCTGAAAGTCGAAAGTGTCCAGCCAGATTCCGATGCAGTCCTTCTCCCGCGCCATATCTTCGGCCATCTGCATCAGTCTGGAACCGATGCCTTGTCCCCGGCCCTGTTCCGGTACCGACAACAATTCGATAAACAACCACTGGTATAAAAACCGGCCGTATAGCCCGCCAAGGATTTCGCCTTGGTCATTGCGCACCAGCAATGCCAGCGGTTGCGCTTTGCCGTCACCCGCTTGGGCGACGTTGTAGGCCCGCAACGGTGCGAGGATCGCTTCGCGATCTTCCGGTGTCGGGTTTTGCGACAGTTCGATGCTGAGTGTCATCGGCTACATCCTTATGGCGGTGAGATACGAGCGTATCCGGGTCGCGAAGATTGTTCTATCCCCTGTTGAACAGGGGAACCGTCGCCAGCGCGCAACTGTCTAGCCTTTACAGCGTCATTCCAGAACGCGGCCGATGAGGATTGCCAGTGAACATTTTTGAAGCCTTGCGCGAAAGCCATGACCGCCAACGCACCTACGCCGATGCATTGATCAAGACCAGCGGCGACACCCCGGAACGCGCGGAAGCCTACAAGCAGCTCAAGTCCGAACTCCAGGCACACGAAACCGCTGAAGAGCGGTATTTCTACATTCCGTTGATGGAGTTCGACAACGGCGTCGACCTCAGTCGCCACGCGATTTCCGAACATCACGAGATGGACGAAATGATGGAAGAACTCGACGAGACCGAGATGTCCAGCCCGGCCTGGCTGGCGACCGCGAAGAAGCTCGCCGAGAAGGTCCATCACCATCTGAAGGAGGAAGAGCAGAAGTTCTTCCAGATGGCCGGCAAGCTGCTCGATGACAAGCAGAAAGAAACGCTCGCCGGGCAATACGAGAAGGAATACAAGGCTCAACTGTCGTGAGGGGCTTTTCGTCTAAGATGGGCGCTTTCTGACGAAATAAGGATGCGTTGTCATGCCGAACACAGCCGAGAGGGTCAACATCATTGAGTCCCAGGTGTTGTCCCACGACTGGTATCTGCTGAAGAAAATCACTTTCGACTACCAGCGCAATAACGGCGAATGGCAACGCCAGACTCGCGAGGTCTACGACCGTGGCAATGGCGCGGCGATTCTGCTGTTCAACCGTGAAAAGAGAACCGTCGTGCTGACGCGTCAGTTCCGCTTGCCGGTGTTCGTCAATGGCCACGACGGCTTGTTGATCGAAGTGGCCGCAGGGTTGCTCGAGGGTGCTGCGCCCGAAGAGCGCATCCGCGATGAAGCGGAGGAAGAGACCGGCTATCGCGTGCACCATGTGCAGAAGGTGTTCGAGGCCTACATGAGCCCCGGCTCGGTGACTGAAAAACTGCATTTCTTCATTGCCGAATACGATGCTTCATCGAAGGTCAGCGAGGGCGGCGGGCTGGAAGCAGAGACCGAAGAGCTGGACGTGCTGGAGTGGCCGTTCGACCACGCATTGGAGGCGTTTTATCGCGGGGAGATCTGCGATGCGAAGACCATCATGCTGCTGCAGTATGCGGCGATGAAAAATATTTTCACCGCAGTCTGATCCGTAGGAGCCGGCTTGCCGGCGATAGCGACCTTGAAGCGTGCATTACCGTTGAGGTCGGCATCGCTGGCAAGCCATTCCCTGCAAAAATCAAAAACCTTCCAGTCGCGGTGTCCCACCCCATTGGCCGCCTTCCAGGGCCAGCAACAATTCCTTGGCCTCAAGCCCACCTGCAAACCCGGTCAACTTTCCCGATGCGCCGATCACCCGATGACACGGCGCAATAATCGAGATCGGATTCTTGCCATTCGCCGCGCCCACCGCACGCACCGCGCTCGGGTTGCCGATTTGCTCGGCAATCTGGCGATAGCTGCGTGTTTCGCCGAACGGAATGGTCAGCAGTGCCTGCCAGACCTTTTTCTGAAAGTCCGTCCCGGCAAAATCCAGTGCCAGGTCGAAGCGGTTGCGTGTGCCGGCGAAGTACTCCTGCAACTGTTGAACCGCGCGCACCAGGATCGGGTTGTCCGCCGCCTCACTCATCGGTCCGAGCCGTACGCGGTTCGGTTTGTCGTTTTCCCAGAGGATGGCTGCCAGTCTTGAACCGTTCGCGACCAGCTTCAACTCGCCGACCGGGGACGCCAGGGTGGTGAAGGTGTAACTCATGCGGGCGAACTCCGAAAACAGGTGAGCAGGCGGCAAGCATACTGCCTCGACGGGGAGGCGCAATACGCAATCCCAGCCATACTGCGTACTGCTCTTGAAACGTTTTCTCTGTTTTTTTACCGACCCTAAAAACAAAAAAGAGACCGACTCATGAAGTTCGAACCTTTTGCCAAACCGCTCATCGCGACTTCATTGGCGCTCAGCTGCCTGGCTGCTCACGCCGCTTCCGTCGCCCCCGTCGCCGCCGAAAATGGCATGGTGGTCACGGCCCAGCATCTGGCCAGCCATGTCGGCGTCGATGTGCTCAAGAACGGTGGTAACGCCGTCGACGCCGCCGTCGCGGTCGGGTATGCGTTGGCGGTGGTGTATCCCGCGGCGGGTAACCTGGGCGGTGGCGGTTTCATGACCATCCAGCTGGCGGACGGGCGCAAGACCTTCCTCGACTTCCGCGAAAAAGCCCCGCTGGCCGCCACTGCCGACATGTACCTCGACAAAGAGGGCAACGTCGTGCCGGACCTCAGCACTCGTGGTCACCTGGCCGTCGGCGTGCCGGGCACCGTGTCCGGTATGGAACTGGCGCTGAAAACCTACGGCACCAAACCGCGCAAGGAAGTGATCGCCCCGGCGATCAAACTCGCTGAAGACGGCTTTGTGCTGGAGCAGGGCGATGTCGATTTGCTCGAGTACGCCACCGACGTCTTCAAAAAGGACATGAAAGATTCCGGCTCGATCTTCCTGAGCAACGGCGAACCGATGCAGGTCGGCCAGAAACTGGTGCAAAAAGACCTGGGCAAAACCCTGCGGGAAATCTCCGAGAAGGGCGCCGACGGCTTCTATAAGGGCTGGGTCGCTGACGCGATCGTCACCTCCAGTCAGGCGAACAAGGGCATCATCACCCAGGCCGACCTCGACAAATACAAGACCCGCGAACTGGCGCCCATCGAGTGCGATTACCGTGGCTATCACGTGGTCTCCGCACCGCCGCCAAGCTCCGGCGGCGTGGTGATCTGCGAGATCATGAACATCCTTGACGGCTACCCGATGAAAGACCTGGGTTACCGCTCGGCGCAGGGCATGCACTATCAGATCGAAGCCATGCGCCACGCGTATGTGGACCGCAACAGCTACCTCGGCGACCCGGATTTCGTGAAAAATCCGATTGCCCATCTACTGGATAAAAACTACGCAAGCAAGATCCGTGCCGCCATCAACCCGCAAAAGGCCGGCGTGTCCCGCGAGCTCAAACCTGGCGTTGCGCCGCACGAAGGCAGCAACACCACCCATTACTCCATCGTTGATAAATGGGGTAACGCGGTGTCGGTGACCTACACCTTGAACGACTGGTTCGGCGCGGGCGTCATGGCCAGCAAAACCGGGGTCATCCTCAACGACGAAATGGACGACTTCACCTCGAAAATCGGCGTGCCGAACATGTACGGTCTGGTGCAAGGGGAGGCCAACGCCATCGCGCCGGGCAAGGCGCCGCTGTCGTCCATGAGCCCGACCATCGTCACCAAGGACGGCAAAGTCGTGATGGTGGTCGGCACCCCTGGCGGCAGCCGCATCATCACCGCGACCTTGCTGACGATACTCAACGTGATCGACTACGGCATGAACATCCAGGAAGCGGTGGATGCGCCGCGTTTCCATCAGCAATGGCTACCGGAGGAGACCAACCTGGAAACCTTCACCACCAGCCCGGACACAGTGAAGCTGCTCGAAAGCTGGGGGCACAAGTTTGCCGGGCCGCAGGATGCCAACCACATCGCGGCGATCCTGGTCGGGGCACCGTCGCTGGAAGGTAAGCCGGTGGGCAAAAACCGCTTCTACGGGGCGAACGATCCGCGTCGTAACACCGGGTTGTCGCTCGGTTATTGAGGGTTGTATTTGGAAGGGGACCGTTTTTACATAGGGGACAGGTTTTCTGTCCCCTGACTCGCCGACATTTCAAGGAAGGAACCATGACCACCGCACTGTTAATCATCGACGTCCAGCAGGCTCTGTGCTCGGGTGAGTACGAGTGCTTCCAGATTGCGCGTGTCATCGACACCATCAACAAGCTTGGCGCCCGTGCCCGAAAGGCCGGAATTCCGGTGGTGCTGATCCAGCACGAAGAGGCAGGCAGTCCGTTGGCCCATGGTGCCGACGGTTGGCAACTGGCTGAAGGGCTGGATGTTTCGCCCAAGGATGAGCGCGTACGCAAAACCACACCGGATTCGTTCTACCAGACCCACCTGCAGAAGCTGTTGCCGGTGCAGGATTTCGAACGCCTGGTCATCTGTGGTTTGCAATCCGACTATTGCGTTAACGCCACTGTGCGTCAGGCGCTGAAACTGGGGGATGACGTGGTGCTGGCCGCTGACGCTCATTCCACCGTCGACAACGGCAACCTCGCCGCCGAAGACATCATTGCCGAGCACAACAAGGACCTGGCGCACCTGACCGGTTCGGTGGCCCGGATCGATGTGAAACCCGCCGCCGACATCACCTTCTAGCGGGACTGGATGTTCGGTACGTTGTACCTCACCACCTCACCACCTCACCACCTCACCACCTCACCACCTCACCACCTCGACGCCCGAGCCGATCCGGTTTGGCACGGGCGAGCAGGACCACGATCGGTACCTGACGATCTATAGTCTGATCGTCACGCCTTTTGTCGACATCGCCCGACACCTCACTGCCGCCTCACGGAGACCACGCTCATGGATGTCCAGGTACATCGCGCCGACGCCAGCCACCTCGACCACGTTGCCCGCCTGTTCGACGCCTATCGAGGTTTCTACGGCCAGCCCTCGAACCTGACACAGTCCCGCGATTTCATCGCCGAGCGCCTTGCCCGGGATGAGTCGGCGATCTTCGTCGTCCTCGATGCTGCTGGCGAAGCGCTGGGGTTCGTCCAGTTGTTCCCGACCTTTTCCTCCATCGACGCACACCGCACCTGGCTGCTCGGTGACCTCTTCACCGCACCTGTCGCACGGGGGCGCGGGGTCGCAACGTTGTTGATGAACACTGCGCGCGCCTTCGCGGTGTTGAGCGGCGCCAAAGGCCTGGTGCTGGAAACCGCCACGGATAATCACGGCGCACAGCGTTTATATGAATCCTTGGGCTACGTGCGTGATACGGGTTACTACACCTATTGCCTGGATTTGCAGCAGGGCTGAACGCTCACCGCTCCGGCAGGTTCCAGCGCTCGCGCAAGTGCTCGTATTGCGCTTCGGGCATTTGCACCAACAGGGGAGACTGCTGCGGATCGAGCCAGTCGAACAATCGGCTGATGTCCGCTTGATCCATGGCTGTGCAACCTGCCGTCGGCGATGTCGGGCCACGCCAGACATGGAAAAAAATGCACGAGCCCGAAGCGGGCGACGCGGGCGTGTTGTGTTCGATGAAAATACCTTTGCGATAGCCGTCCTCGCTGCGCATGCGTTCAGAGCTGTTCCAGTCCTTGGGCGTCGCCGCGCCGTCGACCAGCGTGTTGTAGTGTTCGGAATGACTGTCGTCTACGCATTCGGTGCTCGCCGTCAGTGCGAGGTAGGGCAGTTTCGTTTTTTCGCTGGTCGCGTAACCGAACGCCGTTCCCAGTCTGAATAGCCCGGCCGGCGCTTTTCCATCGCCTTCGTGTTTGACGGGTTCTGCACCTGGCTCAACCGTGTCCAGTCCCTTGCCCCAGGCCATGCCGTTTTTGCCGACCACCACCGCAAACGCCTCGCCATACTTGCGGAAGGTGTTGCCGTCGCGTTCATAGCGCTGGGCGCTGCCCTGCAGGTCATCCCAGTTTTTTGTGGTGACCACAATCAGTTGATGGCTGCTGTCGAGCGCTGTATTGGCGTCGAGCGGGGTAATGGGGAAGTCCATGACGTTGTTCGGTGCCTGTGCACCGCCATAAGTGAAGTGCCACCATTCTTTCGAGTACCCGGAGAATCCCTCTTTTGCCATGGTGCTGCCGAGCCGCTGGCGATTGTCCTGTGCGGTCGCGTTGATCGACGGGTTGGCGGTATGCGCGCGCTCATCGAAGCAATCGAAGCCGGTGCCCATGTCGAGTGCGCCGTCATGCCCGCGCTGATCGTAGGGGGCGGTGCAATCGACCTGCGCGGCCGAGGGCGTCCAGGCGCTGGCGGGCAAGGCCTTCGGACCTGTGAGTGTCAGGTCCACGGTCGAGCCTCTGGAGTGATTCGACACCCGCGCCACATACCCCAGTCGCCAGAAGTCCTGCTTGTCCACGCGCGGGTAGAACTCGGCCTTGCGTGGGTCGCCCGGTTCAGTGGCAAAGCGGCCCATGTCGGCCACCGCCCGATTCGGTCGATAGCAATCAAACACCTTCAAACCGTAGCCTTGCGCGCGCAACGACGCTTGCACCCGGGCGAGGGCCTTGGCGGCGTCCAGCGTCAACAGGCATTCGGCGGCGGCATAACCGTTGAGTGGGTGGCCGGTGAAGTTGTGGGGGCTGGCGTAGCGAATGTCTTGCTCGATGCTCGGATCAACCGTGCGCAGATAGACCATGTGCTCGGGCCGTGGCTCGGCACCGGCCAAGGCCGGTATGACGCTGCTCAGCCACAGCAGTGAATGCAGCCAGGAGCGGGCAAGGGTGCGAAGAGGGCGCATGCGATGCCTCCAGGATGCCGGGTAGCCAATGACAGGGGGAAAGTCAGCAGAATGAGGTCAGGGCGACTAATCTCAGTCTGCATTTGCGGGTCACGACGTTAACTACGGATAGATCATGTGGAGCATAAATCCAACATGCAGGATCATCGCCCAAATCCAGCGCTTTATCTGGAGTATTGTGCCGATCGCCCGATATTCATGGACTTCTTGCAACAGGCCCAGCGCTCGCCCGACGCCGTAGCGGTCGTCGCTCCCGACGTGACGTGCAGCTATCGTCAGCTCGAACAGATAAGCCATGGCATTGCGTCCTTCCTCAAGGTCCATGGCGCTACCGAATCCGACCGGGTGGTTATTGTTTCCAATCGCTGTGCGGGGTTGGTCTATGCAATGCTCGGCGCCTTGCGTGCCGGGTTGACGTTCACGGTTGCCGACGTCGCGTATCCACCGGCGCGCATCGGGCAAATCATCCGGGCGTTGCAACCTTCCTTTGTCCTGCTTTGCGGTGGGGCCAACGTCGATCTCAATCCCGAACACATGGAGGCAGGGCGTTCGGGGCCGCGGGTCGTCAGCATTGCGGAAGATCCCGGCGAATCACTGCGTGAGTTCGCCTTTGACCAAAATGCCTTGCCGCAAGTCGACCCTGCGCATCCGGCCTATATCACCTTCACCTCAGGCAGCACCGGTGAACCAAAGGGGATCGTGGCCACTCATGCGCCGCTGGTGCATTTCATCGAGTGGCATACCCGGCGTCATTCCTTGTCTGAAGACGATCGCTTTTCCCTGCTGTCCGGGTTGGGGCATGACCCGGTGTACCGGGATGTCTTTACCCCTCTGTCGATTGGCGCGAAAGTTTTCGTTCCTGCACAGTCGACGGTCATAGACCCGGCGGCATTGGCGGCGTGGATACACAAGAATGAAATTTCGATTATTCATCTGACTCCGCCGTTGGGAAAGCTGATAGAAACCGGCGCAAAACTTCAGGGGGCAAGATTCAGTGCGCTTCGATACTTGTTCTGGGGCGGTGATGCATTAAGCATTTCGCTATACGAGCAAATGCGCGTCATTGCACCCAATGCGGTCAGCGTTAACTTTTACGGCACGACGGAAACGCCCCAGGCAATGGCTTACCACCCCATCGACCCTGAAGCCGACAATTGCAGAATTCCACTGGGCAAAGGCATTGAAAGCGCACAGTTGCTGGTCGTAAATGACACTCATCAATTGGTGCATGAAGGCGAGGTCGGAGAGATTCTCATACGCAGTCCTTACTTGTCGCAGGGTTACTGGGGTGACATCGCGCAAACCCGGGAAAAGTTTGTGGTGAATCCGTTTACCCATGTCGAGAACGACATTTGTTATAAAACCGGCGATCTTGGGACTTATCTTTCAGATGGCAGTGTCAGCTTTTTGGGGCGGGGCGATAGTCAGGTCAAGATTCGCGGTCATCGCATTGAGCTGGCTGAAATCGAGGGCGCACTGTCACAGCATCCACTGATCAAGCAGTGCGTTGTACTGGCAGTCAATGACAACGCGCTGGTCAGGTTGGTCGCCTATTGCGTTTCAATAACCGCTGTTGCAACGGTTGAGCTGCGTGAGTACCTCAACACTCGGCTCCCGGAATACATGGTGCCGGCGTTGTTTGTCTTTCTGGACGCTATTCCACTGACACCGAATGGAAAGATCGATAAGCGGGCGTTGCCTCCGATAGCGGCGAACACAGAGGCGGGGGCCGTCCATTCGAATCAGGATCTTTCGCCGCTCGCGCTAAAACTGGCGCAGGCCTGGGCTGAAATACTCCAGGTCCCGCGCATCGACGCCAACCTGACGTTTGTCGAGCTGGGTGGGGATTCGCTGTCGTTTGTTCAGGCTTCAATGGTGCTTGAAGAGCTGATCGGTCATCTGCCTGATCAATGGGAAATGACACCGGTGCGTGAACTGGCCGGGTCGGTCGGTAAAACCAGGGCCTCAACGCTGTCCATCAGGGCAATGGAAGTTCCTGTCCTGTTACGTGTCATCTCGATAATGCTGATTGTCGTAGGGCATCTTCAACTGTTCTCGACATGGTTAGTGGCAGGCGAAACGACGGTATTGTTTTTGATCTCTGGCATCAGTCTGGCGAGGTTCCAGTTTCAAGCCATCAATGAACGCGGCAATGTGCATACGCTGATCAGGTCAGTGCTCAGTATCGCGGTGCCGACCATCCTTTACACACTCTTGAACCAGATACTGTTCGACCGGGTTCATTGGCAAACAATGTTGCTGATTTCCAACTGGTTTCCACCGAGTTTCATCGGTGGTTTTGCCTACTGGTATGTTGAAGTGCTCCTGCAGATGATACTCATCATCGGGTTTGTTCTGTCGTTCGAGCGCGTCAGGAACATCATTATGGAGAACCCGTTTCGATGCTTTGTTACTGCGTCATGTGCGTTGGCAGTGGCCGACATTGCAATTAATGCGTATCTATTTGACGCGGCACCGCTCTATCACCGCGTGCCGCAGCACTACCTGGCGGTCATGGTGCTTGGAATGGCTGTTTACTATGCGCATTCCCGCGCCCAGAAGTGGCTCGTTAGTTTGGTGGCTGTGGTTGTGATTGGCGGGCAGGATCTATTGGTAATCTTCGGGCCTGACGCGCAAGAAATCGCCAGGGATTATGTTGATATCGCCATTCCGGCGGTTCTTTTGCTGGTGTGGGTTCGGTCTATCCCGGTGCCAGGCCTTATTGCTCGGGGGCTTGCGTTAATTGCGTCGTCAACACTGTTTATTTATCTGACGCATTTTCAGTTTCAGTCTCTGGTGCGGCATATTGTTGACCTGCCCGTGCTCGCGGTGGTCGTTGCCATCGTCGGAGGGATCGGGGTTGGGTATGTGTGGAACAAAGTCGTTCGAATCGTTTTGGTGTGCTGGAGTGGTGCGAGCAAGAAGAGCGGTTCGGATACGGTTGAGCGCGTGGCTTGATGGTGAATGATGTCCATTGGATGGGGAGCGCAGAGTCCCCGTCACTTCAGCCGATCACAGCGTGCCTGTCGGCTGGTCGGTCCAGATTTCGGTGCCGTCTTCGAACCCGGTGCGCAGGCTGATTTCGGCCTGAATCCATGACCGCGTTCCCGACGCAAATCAGTGGTACGGCCTGCCCATCGGGATAATGGGCAGGCCAATGCAACAAAGCTTTTAGCGCAAGGAGCGGAAAGCCGCACGCAGCTCCTTGGCGAACAACTCAGGCTGTTCCCATGCCGCGAAATGCCCGCCCTTGTCCACTTCGTTGAAGTAGATCAGGTTGGGATAGGCGCGCTCGGTCCAGGTTTTCGGCGCCTGATAGATTTCGCCCGGGAACACCGTTACGGCGACAGGAATCTTGATATCCCGGGTCTTCTGTTCCACGGCGTTGAAGTTGTTGGTGTTGTTTTCCCAATACAGGCGTGCGGAAGAGATGGCGCTGTTGGTCAGCCAATAGAGCGAAATGCCGTCAAGTATTTCGTCTTTGGTCAGGGATTTTTCCGCGTCACCGCCGCTGTAGGTCCACTGGTTGAATTTGTCGAACATCCACGCGGCAAGACCCGCTGGTGAATCCGACAAGCCATAGCCGACGGTTTGCGGGCGGGTGCTCATCATGGCGCCGTAAGCGGCGTTTTTGGTGAAGAAGGTTTTCAGCGATTCATAGGCTGCAGTCTCTTTGGCCGACAGGCCGGCGGGAGGCGGGGTGCCGTCGTTGATCGCCTTGGCGACATCGGCGGGCACGGTGGCCGGCATGTTTACGTGGATGCCCAGCAAGCCGGGCGGTGCCTGGCGGCCCATGGCATCAGCGATCACCGAGCCCCAGTCGCCACCTTGCGACACGTAGCGCTTGTAGCCCAGGCGCTTGACCAACACATCCCACGCCGCGCCGATGCGGTCGGGGCCCCAGCCGCCGTCGGTGGGTCTTTGCGAGAAGCCGTAGCCGGGCATCGAGGGAATGATCACGTCAAAGGCATCTTCGGCACGACCGCCGTAGGCCGTTGGGTCGGTCAGCGGACCGATGGCCTTGGTCAGCTCCAGAATCGACCCGGGCCAGCCATGGGTGAGCAGCAGCGGCAGGGCGTTGGGGTGTTTCGATTTGACGTGAATGAACTGAATGTCGAGGCCATCGATTTTGGTCACGAACATCGGCAAGGCATTGAGTTGGGTTTCGACCTTGCGCCAGTCGTATTGCGTGCCCCAATAGCCCACGAGCGCCTGGAGTTTGGCCAGTTGCACACCCTGGGATTGATCGTTGACCGTTTCGCGGTCGGGCCAACGGGTCGCCAGTACGCGTTTACGCAAATCGGCAACCGCGTCTTGCGGGATGTTGACCTTGAAAGGACGAATCGCGCTGTCCTTCTCGAAGGTGGCAGCGACTTCCGGCGTCGTAGCGGCCCGGGCGTAAGTGGGTGTGGCGAGTGCGACCAGCACGAGAGCTCCCGCGGTCGCTGAAACAGCCAACAGGCTGCGTCGGAACATCGCAAACGATACTGCAGACATGGTCGTTCTCCTGAGAGATCTGGGTTGTCAATTTCGGGACGGACTACTTTTATGTGTCTGCCGCGACGGCGAGTCACTCAAAGCGAGGTCGAACGTGATGGATCGGGCCTAGTCGAGGAAGGCATTGGCTTGCCGAACGAAATCGTCGGCGTATTGGAATAATGCTCCGTGCCCCGAGTTTGGATAGATGAGCAACCTGGCGTTCGGAATATGCTGTTGCAGCGTGTAGGAGTTCTCGGTGGGTACCATCACGTCCTTGCTGCCGTTGACCACCAGGGTTGGCTGGGTGATTTTGCTCAATTGCGAAAAAGTGCCGTCACCGGGAATGCCCCACTTGCCCAGTGCCGCGCCTTGGGCCGCGATCACCTTCATCGAGTTCAGCTTGTCGAGGCCTTCCTTGCGCTGGTGGCGTCTTTCCCAGAACTCCCCGGCCGCCTGTTGACTGGACGGCGACGGATCGAAGAACAGGTAAGCGGTTTCTTCTTCCGTAGCGATCGACTCGCGCAGCGCGATCTCGGGAACCCGTGGATCATGTCCCGAGGTCCCGCCGCGCGGCGACGTTCCCGCGAGGATCATTCGGCGGACCAGTTGCGGATGGCGCAAAGCAACTTCCTGCGCCACCATGCCGCCGATGGAAAAGCCCAGCACGTCGACTTGCTTCAACCCGCGGGCGCGGGCGAAGGCGGCAACGTGGTCGGCCATGCCTTCGAACGAATCGGGTGTTTCACCGCTGCTCAGGCCGACACCTGCATTGTCGAACAAGTAGACCGGTCGCTGCTTTGCCAGGCCATCGGTCACTGCCGGATCCCAGTAATCCATGTTGCCGCGAAAGTGCTGCAGCAAGATAACCGGAACGCCCGTTTGCGCCCCGAAGTGGCGGTAGGCATACCGCACGCCGTCAGCCTCGACGAATTGGTTGGGCGCGCTGTTATGCGTGAGAGCCGGCGCCGCAATGGCGCCGCTGACTGCGAAGGCGAAGACAGCCCCGAGGGCCAGCCGTTGGAAGAGGTGCATGGGTGTGCTCCTTACGCGCCGGTTTCGGGATTGAGGTAAGCCGCTTGCCCAGTAGACAGGCTGGCTTTGATGGCGCGTGTACCTGCGTCCGCGAGCACTTCTTTCAAGCCCGCTTCCACCCCGTCCAGGGACTGGATCACGACGTCGGAAGGCTGGACTTTCGGCACGTCAAAACCGTGGGTCAGGTCGGTGTCGATGAAGCCCACATGCAGGCCTTGCACGCTGGTGCCCTGGCCATGGAGTTCGATCCGCAACGAGTTGGTGAAGCTCCACGCTGCCGCTTTCGAGGCTGCGTAGGCAGACAGGAAAGGCGCAGCAACCCAGGTCGCATCCGACAGCACGTTGATGATCGCTCCGCCGCCGTTGGCTTTAAGTACGGGGGCGAAGGCCAGGCTTACGTGCATGACGCCGTAGTAGTTGGTTTCGAATATTTCGCGAGCGGCTTCGACCAGGCCAGGTTCGAGCATGGATGGCAGCACGCGGGCGATGCCTGCGTTGTTGACCAGCAGCGTCACGTCGCCAGCCTGGGCCACCGCGGCGGCGACCGAGGCCGGGTCGCTGACGTCAAGGCGAATGGCGATCACCCCTGGAATGTCGACGCCTTCAGGGTTGCGCACCCCTGCGTAGACCTTGCTCGCACCCCGAGCCACGAGTTCTTTTGCGAACGCAAGGCCAAGACCACGGTTGGCGCCGGTAACGAATGCTACGGAGTTTTTGATGTTCATGATGGTGTGCTCTGGTTGGGTGAGCGACTCACGCTCTATTTAAGATTGCGGTCGCAATCATTGAATTTATAGTGGTACTCGCAATTATTAATGTCAAGAGAAATATTCGATCCAGAATCAACACCAGAAAATTAGGGTTGACCGTTCATTGTGAGTGCAATCATAGTGTGCAGGAATGAGCGCGGAGGAGCCTTACTATGAAAATCTCGAAAGAAAAAGCCGAAGCAAATCGGGCCGCACTGATAGAGACGGCAAGCCGCCTGTTTCAACAGAAGGGGATCGACGGGGTGGGCGTGGCCGAAATCAGCAAGTCGGCCGGCTTGACCCACGGCGCGCTGTACGCGCACTTCCCGTCCAAGGAAGTGCTGGCCGCCGAGGCGCTGGCGTGGAGCCTGCAGCAGGGCAATGCCAAGCTCTACATGGGCACGGTCGATGGTGAGCCAGACCTGGATCGTTTCCTGTCCGACTACCTGTCAGTCGACAAGCGCGACGACTACGCCGATCACTGCGCAATGGCCGCGTCCGCCAGCGAAATCGGCCGTCAGGACACTGCGACCAGCGCAACGTTTACCGAGGGTTACATGGTGCTGGTGCGGGCTTTTGAGCGCCGGGTCGCGGCCAATAACCCCAGCGTCGACGCGCTTGCCACCGCCATGGGCATCGTTGCGGCAATGATTGGCGCCCTTTCGGTTGCGCGCGCCACGGCGAAGGCCAGGCCGGAGGTGTCGGCCCAGGTGCTGCAAGGCGTGCGTCTGATGATCGATGCCGCGCTGGGTAAAGCGGTCTAGCCTGAGCGGTTCGCGTCAACAGGCAATGCGTCGTCTGGTGTTCTGCGAGGGTAGTTTTTTTGCAGCCACGCAGCCGGCCATGCAGAGCGTTTTGCCCACGTCCGTCGAGGGGGCTCACCGCCGCGGTTCGGCCACCAACAACAACGACTGCGGCACAGGACTTTGCGGGTGTTGTGGCTCCTGCAGGCTGGTCAGCTGAAAACCAGCCATGTCCAGCGCGTTGAGCCAACTGGACAAGGTGCGGAAGTACCACGGCATGGGCTGCCACTGTCCCTTGAACCCGGTGAAAGTCTCTTGCCGCCAGCCATCCTGATAATCGCCCGCCGCGGCGCTCCAGGGATGCAGCGTCTGGATCACCAGCGCACCGCCGGGGGCGAGCAGGGCGTTCATGGCGGCGAGCAGCGGGATGATGTCCTGGTGCAGCAGGGCGAAGTTGGCGCAGATCAGCTCGTAGTCGCTGCCGATGTCCACTTTCGCGTCCACCAACTGCTCATAGTTCGCCAGATGCACGGGCGAAGAGCCCGCTTTCCGCGCCGCCTCGACCAACGTTGCATCGCCATCCACACCGACCACATTGATCGCCCGTTCAGCGAGCGCGCGCAACAGCCAGCCCTCGCCACATCCGAGGTCGAGCACGCGCTCGGGACGACGGCTTGCCACCGCCAGCAGGATGGCCTGGTCGGTGACCTTGAGGCGGCTTTCGATGGCGCCGGTGCGGATCGCGTCGATCCAGGATTGGGCGTTGTGGTGCCAGCTTTCGAGGAGGGTCGATTCGGGGGCGGGCATGGCGATGTCCGGAGTTGTGGGTTGGAGAGAAGGATAGGGCATGTACGTGTGGAGTGGGCCCTGTCAGTGACACGGCATTAGTTTCTGCATTTGGGTTCATTTGCCGGGATGGCTCTTTTGAATCCGCGCCGGTTCAAAAAAGAAGAAATCCTGGCGTCATGAAATATACCGCGACGCTGCCCATACGCCGCTTGCAAAGTCCCTGCCTTGATCTTTAATGGTTACTGATGGGAACGCGTGACCTCATAAAATATTTCTTGAATTTCAAGGGTTAAGTACGTTTTTAAAGTCCCGCCTGGATCTTGTTCTGATCTCACGACAGATCACTCAAAGGATGACGAAGAAATGAAAGAGCATCTGGCGGCCGTTATCCGAAAACTGATTTCTCCTTCATTGCGCTATGAAATCAGAAACGCGGCGACCTGGTGGCGGGACATCCTGGGGCGTGCGTGTTTCTGGCGGTGGGAGATTGCCCGGTTCAGGCTGCACAAGGACAGTCCTTACGAATTCCTCTACATCGGCAGGAAAAAGCAGCGGGAGATGGCCAAGCTGCTCATCGGCGGCAAGTCCCAGGGGCAGTCCGATGCGGCCGACGGTGAACCCGAGCCTGCAGCGTCGAATCATGTGGTGGTGGTCAGTGAAGCGCCGTCCCCGGGGGCTTTGAATGTGCCCCTTTACCTCAGTGCCGTGGTACCGCTGGGGCGTTCCATCGACGAAATCACCGCAAAGTACGATAGCGAGTTGCGTCGAAACATCCGCAAGAACCGACCGCGCTACCGGATGGTCCAGGCGCTGCGGGATGAGGACATTGACAAGGCAGACAAGGAAATGCTTCGACCTTACGCCGAAGCAAGGCAGGGCATCCATGCTGCGCAATTTCCGTTTCAGGAGGTCTTGAGAATCGCCAAGACCGTCGGCCGGCTCGACTTGATCATGCTGGAAGACGAGGTGGTTGCCTGCCATCTGGGTTGCGTCATCACTCGGGGCGGAAAACGCTACTGGAGCACGCTACGTTTTGGATACATCGAGGCGATTTTTTCGGATGCGAAAAAACTGCGCGACGTTAACTCGATTACCACCTTCATGGCACTTGAATGGGCCATCGAAAATGGCTTCGATTATTACGACATCGGTCTTTGCGTGGCACGCCCGGATGATGGCCTTCTGAAATGGAAAAGACGGCGCGGCGGCGATATCGATTCCTTGGGAAATCACGCTTACATGTTCGTCCGGCTGCCCAAGACCGGGAGAGCCAGATTCCTCTGGGACACGCCGCTGTTTGCAGTCGAAGGCAAGGAAATAACCCTGCACCTTGGCTTGCCGGACGGGCCAAGCGATGAGGAGATCGCCAGTCGTTATCACGAAATGGTATTTGGCGGGCTGCACAAGATTTATCTCTACTGCGCCAAGAGCTCGGGCGAACAGTTCCTCTATACCTTGCGCAGTCGCTACGCCAATTTACAGACCCCACCCAAAATGGAACGGATTCTTTCCAGCTGAGCCATTTCCAGGACTGAATACTTATAGCGCTCGCACCTGACTATTGACCCTGCCCCGCAGGGAGGACTTTTCATGGAAAGCGATGTCTCGCCAATCAGCACGTTGACCGCTGGCAATCGAAAAAAATGGACCCTGGCCGCCTACAGGAATATGGCGAGAAAAAGGCTCTCGCACAAAGCGGATATCAACTTGAAAAGCGTCGCGCTGAAAAGTTGGGATATTGCTCCGGGAGAGACCTCGTATTCTCCGCCGGCGTTTTTCCTGCCTGGTCAAATGGACCGCGTGACAGGGTGGGAGGCGAAGCGCTTTTATCCTTTCGAGCATCCCTCGCGCACGATGCAAGGGTTGGGCAACGTAGAACAAGGCCCGACTCGTGGCTACTTGCTCAAGGACGTCTGGCTGATCGATGGCGCGCTCTACAAGGACCACGCCAGTCTGTGGCTGTCACTCAAGCCGGGGATGTTTCCACGCATTGTCGTGGACACCGAGATCGATCGCGCGGCCGTCTACTGCACGCAAAATGGCAATACCTGGTTTGGCACCTGGTTGATGGAGGACTGCCCGACCTATTCCCTGGCCTGCGATGAGGGCGTGCCGGTGACCATCGCACCCTCCGCGAGGTTTCCGTTGTTTACCCAGGCTCCCGCTTATGAAGACTGGTTCGACATGAAACCGGTGCGCTTGCACAGTGCGTTTTTTCGGGAGCTCGTGCTGTTCGACGACATGAGCAACAATCGAAACAGGCACCTGCGTTACCGGGCCATGGGTGAAAAACTGTTGTCGCACGTCAAGCATGACGCTCACCCGGGTGTCTTCATTCTCCGCGGTGGTGACGGTGACTTGCGCCTTTTGCGCAATGAACTCGAGGTCGCTGAACATCTGCGCAAGAGCAGGGGGTTTCGCATTCTCGATCCTTTGAAAACCGATGTCCCGACCATCGTGGCGACATGTGCCGGGGCGCGGACGGTGGTGGGGGTCGAAGGCAGTCAGCTGGTGCACGGTGTCAATGTGCTCCAGCCGGGTGGTTCGTTGCTGACACTGCAACCACCGAACCGTTTCGTCAGCTACTACAAGTACCTGACGGATCGCGACAGGCAGAATTTCGGTTTTGTGGTCGGAACGCCAGAGGGCGACGGCTTCAAAATCGACGTTCAAGAGGTCGAGCGCACGCTGGATTTGTTCCCGTCATGACGGCTTGAGGGAGCATCTGCAAAAGGCTTTCCGAACGGCTTTACCGCTGACCCCCAAGCACCGGCCGGAAAAAACTCCGTTCATAGCTGAGGATGAATTTTTTCTCTTCGGCGTACTTGAATGCCGCGAGGCAGTCCGGATCGTTCATGGAGTCCTGCCGATAGCGCTCGTACGCGGCAAGGCTGGCAAAGGTGAACATTGCCAACGCGATGTTGTTGGCGCCCTCGGACGGCAGGAAATAGCCGTGGTGCTGGCCGCCGAATTTTTCCACCAATGGAATCCACAACTTTGCGTAGTGTTCGAATGCGGGGATCTGGTACGGGTCCAGCACGTACTTCAGGTAACAAGTGATCATGTTTCGCTCTCTTCCAGGGGGCGGGTTAAACCATTCAAAGGGTGGGCGTGCGAGGCTCTTCGCGCTTCAGCCATTCGGCAGTTTCGCAGAACATCTGGCCGGCATGGGAGTATTCACTGAACCCTGTATCCCGTAAATCCGGGGCATCTGTGTCTATCGGCCGCATCGCGAGGTCGTTACGGTGGCGTCTCCACCGTATTCGATGAGGCAACAATGGATCTCAGCGCCATCCCTTTTGGTACGACCGACTGGTCGACCATCGAACCTGTAACCCATGCCGGCCAGACAGGAAACGCCTATTGGCGAACCTGTCAGTTTGGTTCGACGCGTGTGCGGATGGTTGAATACAGTCCCGGCTACCTCGCCGATCATTGGTGCTGGAGAGGACATATCCTGCTGTGCCTGGAGGGTGAGTTGCACACGGAACTGGAGGACGGCCGACCATTCACGCTGACGGCTGGCATGAGTTATCAAGTGGGCAACAATGCTGAAGGGCATCGGTCGTTCACCACCATCGGCGCGAAATTGTTCATTGTGGATTAAGGCGTCGGATTGAATTTCGTCACTGGCCGTCGTTCTTGGTATCTCTAATTGAGATAAGCCTCATCAGATTAATTCGCTTCTTGAGATATATCCCGCGCGCGTAGTGTTTGCCCTGTCTGAAGTAGAGAAGGGCGGATGATGAACAGGTTGAACACAACGATCACCCATGCGCAGCCCGCGTTGCGCCCAGCCAGCGCAGGCTGGGCAACAGTGGCAGGCTTTGCTGCAAGCCTGGTCGGCATCGGCCTTGCGCGGTTCGCTTATACGCCGCTGCTCCCGGCGATTATCGGCGCCCACTGGTTTGATCCGTCCAAGGCCGCTTACCTGGGCGCCGCCAACCTTGCCGGGTATCTGGGCGGCGCTATTTTCGGCCGTTCCCTGGCGGCGAAAATCTCAACGGTGTTCATGCTCAGAGCGATGATGCTGCTGGCCAGTGTGGCATTTTTCGCGTGCGCCTATCCCGTGTCGTTCGCGTGGTTCTTCGCGTGGCGATTCCTCTCCGGAACCGCCGGTGGCGCGCTGATGGTGTTGGCCGCTCCAACGGTTTTGGCCCATGTGCCGCCGTCCCGGCGTGGTTTGGTTGCCGGGGTGATTTTCATGGGCGTGGGTGTTGGCATTGCCCTGTCGGGAACGCTGGTGCCACTCTTGCTTCAACAGGGCCTAGGCGAAACGTGGCTCGGCCTTGGTGTGATATCCCTGCTGCTCACCGCCCTTGCCTGGCGGGGCTGGCCGAAGGAACACGCGCCAGCCACCGAAACCACGCACCACCCGCGCCCGGCACGCAACGGAACGCTCAAGGCGTTGTACGTTGAATACGCCCTCAACGCTGCCGGTTGGGTGCCGCACATGATTTTCCTGGTGGATTTCGTCGCTCGGGGCCGGGGCGAAGGTCTTCAGGTGGGGGCGCAGTACTGGGTTCTATTCGGCATTGGCGCGACCGTCGGACCGCTGCTGGCCGGTGCACTGGCGGACCGGATCGGTTTCGGGCGCGCGTTACGGCTGTCGTTCATCGTCGAGGCATTCGCGGTGATAGTCCCCGTCCTTGGGCTCGACGCCGGCTGGTTGATGGCCTCCAGCGTCATCGTCGGGGCGTTCGTGACCGGGACCGTGCCGCTGGTATTGGGTCGGCTCCATGAAATACTCGCCCACCATCCCGCCCAACAGCGTTCGGCCTGGCAAACAGCCACAGTGGGATTTGCCTTGTTTCAAGCGGTCGCCGCCTATGGCTTGTCGTTCCTGTTCTCTTACAGCGACGGCAACTACAGCTTGCTATTCATGATGGGGACTGCGGCCATGCTGCTTGCGTGGGTGATTGATGTGCTCGCAGGCGCGAAAAGCTCCAGCGCTTCCGGGAGCCTTTGACACCGTGAATTACTCCGATCGAAACGTGATGTATTGGCGGCGGAACCTGACCGTTTGTGTGTTCGGCTCGTTCACCACACTGGTCAGCCTGAGCATGCTGTTGCCCTTTTTACCGCTGTACGTTCAACAACTGGGCGTGACGTCGCAGGCGGACGTGGTGCAATTGGTCGGCCGTGGCCTTCGGCGCGACTTTTTTTGGCACGGCGATTACCGCTCCGTTGTGGGGACGCCTGGCCGACCGTTATGGCCGAAAACCGATGCTGGTCAGAGCGGCCATCGGGATGGCCGTTGTCATGTCCTTGATCGGGCTGGCCCGGGACGTTACCGACCTGGTTGCACTGCGCCTTATCGCCGGGCTCATCGGGGGCTACGCCTCGGCGTCCATCGTCATGATCGGGTCGCAGGTCCCGCGCGAAAAGGCGGGTTGGGCACTCGGCGTTTTGTCCACGGGGGCCTTGTCCGGCAACCTGATCGGGCCGCTGGTCGGTGGGTTTTTACCGGAGTTTGTCGGTATTCGCGGCACCTTCTTCGTCGGTGGAGGGATGATTGCGGTCGCCGCCCTGACCACCCTCCTGTTCGTTCGTGAGGATTTCGATCGGGCATCGGACGCCAGACAGCGCGACCGGAAAAACCGGCCTGAGGGTACCGGTTCGAAATGGCCGGTCATCGCTGCACTGCTCATGACCGCGATGATGGTGCTGCTCGCCAATATGTCGATCGAGCCGATCATCACCGTCTACATCGGCGACCTCGGTGTACCGGTCGATCATCAGGCGCGGATTGCCGGCGTGGTCATGGCCTGTTCCGCGTTGGGCAGCATCCTGACGGCCGCCAGGCTGGGGGCATTGGCCGACCGGGTCGGAGGCTGGAGCGTGATTGTCGGTTGTCTGTTGTTGACGGCCGTGGTCATGGTGCCCCAGGCGTTCGTCACGCAATGGTGGCAACTGGCGGTATTGCGCGGTGTCATGGGCATGACCATTGCCGGGCTCCTGCCGGCGATTGCCAAGCTGATCCGGCATTCGGTCGAAGAGCACAACACCGGCAAGATTCTCGGTTACCTGCAATCGGCGCAGTTCTCCGGTCAGGTGATCGGTCCATTGATTGGCGGCCAGATGGGTGCCCATCTCGGTTTACATCATGTGTTCCTGGTGACGGCGGCGTTGCTGGTGTTATGCGCTGGAATGAACGGCTGGGTGAGGCATCGCTACCTGGGCGACACCGTCCAGACGAACGCTGTCCAGAAAGGTGGATAACGCGCTGGAAAAATAGCCATCAAGGCGCCTGACAAACACCGTCTCTACGTCGGCGATTTCTGGCGCGAGCTCGTGCACGTTGACCAACCCTTCGCGCAACGCGCTCGCCACAACGCCCTTGGGCAACAGCGTGACCCCGACGCCGGCGGAGACACAGGCAATGATCGCCTCGATCGAGCCAAACTCAAGCGGCTCAGGCGCCAGGATGCCGAGGTTGGCCAACAGGGAATCGAGGCGCTGGCGGTAGGAGCAGCCGATGCGAAAGACCACCGTTTTCAAATTGTCGACGGTGGCGAGCGCGTCCAGCGTGTCAATGGCGCAGGACGTGACCAGCACGAGTTCTTCGCGGAAGGCTTGTTCACTGAGCAATTCCGGGTGATTGACCGGGCCCACGACAAACGCCCCTTCGAGCTTACAGTCGATGACGCCCTGGATCAGGCTGCAGGTGGTGCCGGTACGAATCACCGGGCGCACCTCAGGGTAAGCCTTGGCAAACTTGGCGATCAGCCGTGGAAGACGCAGTGCCAGTGTCGTCTCGAGCGTGCCGATCTCAAACACACCTTTTGGATGCCCGTCGTCGCGCGCAGCGCAGGACGCATCGGACAAGAGCCTGGACAGTCGGGCGGCGAAGGGCAAAATCCTCCGTCCTGCCGGTGTGACCTGAACGCCTCTGGCGCTGCGTTGAAACAGCGCCACCCCGAGTTCGTTTTCCAGCGCTCGAATCCGCGCAGAAACATTGGACTGCACGGTGTTCAGTTCGCTGGCAGCCTTGTTCATGCTGCCGTGGCGCGCCACCGCATCGACCACCTTCAGATCCGTGACATCCATCGCATTCACCTATCTCGAAAACCAATAACCCAGTGCAAAAAGTCTGCGTTCAAGAGATTAGGTTTCGTGCGTGGCAAAGGCAAGCAACGCCCGACATTGAGGATGAATGAATTCATCAAAAAAGATCATACGCATCATTAATGATCGTTTTACATGATCTTTGGTCGGGCATAGGTTGAGGGTGCAAATACACCGCAGCCAGTGGCAAATCGAGTCTTCGAATTTGAGGCTGTGGAACAACAATAACTGTCCACTGCAACACGGAGTCAACGTGAATCATGCATCCGAGTCAGCCAGAATTCGCAACCATCCCCGGTATCAGGATTTGGTATCACGGCAGCGAAGATTCGTCGCTTGCCTTACTGCCGCCACCCTTGTCCCGTACTTCACGTTCATCCTCGTCGCGGCGTTCGCGCCCCACGTTCTAGCGCAGAAACTCTCCGCGACCAGCATCATCAACATCGGTTGGCCGCTGGGCGTCGCCTTCATCGTCGGGGCCTGGTTGTTTACCGGCCTGTACATCGTGCGCGCCAATGGCG
Organism: Pseudomonas sp. O230; assembly: GCF_045447035.1. NCBI lineage: Bacteria > Pseudomonadati > Pseudomonadota > Gammaproteobacteria > Pseudomonadales > Pseudomonadaceae > Pseudomonas > Pseudomonas sp. O230. The sequence goes on from NZ_JBJGXN010000003.1 coordinate 435,626, forward strand.
AGTTCGATGACCTCACCGCAGAAATTCGCGAGGGGGCCATCGTATGAAACCCATTCTTCGCTACCTCATTGCTCCTGCTTTGCTGGGCGCGGTCGCCACGTGTGCCTCGGCTGCCGACGTCTTGCAGGCAGTGGAAAAACAGCCGCTGAACATCACCGCTATCGCGATGTTTCTGGTCTTCGTACTGACGACGTTGGGCATCACCTATTGGGCCGCCTCCAAGACCAAATCGATGGACGATTTCTACACTGCCGGCGGCGGCATCACCGGTTTCCAGAACGGTTTGGCGCTGGCGGGGGACTACATGTCGGCGGCGGCATTGCTGGGTGTCACCAGCATGATTTTCTTCAACGGCTTCGATGGCGTGCTCTATTCGATCAGCTTCTTCGTCGCCTGGCCGTTGCTGTTGTTCCTGTTTGCCGAGCGTATCCGCAATCTGGGGCGCATCACCATCTCGGACATCGCGTCGTTCCGACTCGATCAAAACCGGATTCGCACCATGACCGCGTTCGGTTCGTTGACCGTGGTCTGTTTTTATCTGGTGGTGCAGATGGTCGGGGCAGGGCAGTTGATTCAGCTGCTGTTCGGTCTTCCCTACAACTATGCGGTGATCGCTGTCGGTCTGTTGATGGCGATCTACGTCACGTTTGGCGGGATGGTCGCCACCACGTGGGTGCAGATCATCAAGGCAGGATTGCTGCTGGTGGGCGGAACCTTGCTGGCCGTGTTGGCGTTGAGCAAGTTCGGTTTTTCTTTCGAACTGCTGTTCGAGAAAGCGGTTGCCGCGCATCACGATGGCGAACGGATCCTGCTGCCCAGCAAACTGGTGGCCGACCCCTTGGCGCTGATCTCGCTGTCATTGGGGCTGGTCTTCGGTACCGCAGGATTGCCGCATATCCTCATGCGCTTTTTTACCGTGCCGGACGCCAAGCAAGCGCGCAAATCGGTATTCGTCGCGACGGGGTTCATCGGCTTCTTCTACCTGATCGTTGCGATATTGGGCTTGGCAGCCATCGTGATTGTCGGGCAAGACCCTGCTTTCTATGAGTCCGGCATTGTCGGTGGAAAGCTCATCGGCGGCGGGAACATGCCGGTGATGCATCTGGCAAAAGCCGTCGGCGGCGACCTGCTCCTGGGCTTCATCTCTGCCGTCGCGTTTGCCACGATCCTGGCCGTGGTTTCCGGGCTCACCATGGCGGGGACCTCGGCGATTTCACATGACCTCTATGTCCGGGTCTTCCGCAAAAACCGCGCAGAGGCGAAAGACGAACGGCGTGTGTCGAAGATCGCCTCGGTCGGCATCGGCATCGTTGCGGTGGTGCTGGGCATTTTGTTCAAGGATCAGAACATCGCCTTCCTGGTCGCGCTGACCTTTGGCGTGGCGGCCTCGGTCAACTTCCCGATCCTGGTGCTTTCGATGTACTGGAAGGGGCTGACCACGCGCGGGGCGTTGATCGGTGGCATCGCCGGGCTGGTGAGTTCGGTCAGCCTGGTGATTCTCTCGCCGGCGGTGTGGGTCAAAGTGCTGGGCAATACCGACGCGATCTTCCCCTTCGACTACCCGGCAATCATCTCGATGAACGTGGCGTTCCTGTTTACCTGGCTCGGCTCGGTCACCGACCGCAGTCGCGGGGCAGCGCTTGAACGCGAGCGTTTCGATGATCAGCTCATTCGCGCCCGAACGGGCCTTGGCGCATCGCAAGCGGTCAGCCACTAAGACGCGTCACACCTTCATCGCGATGAAGGTGTGCCCGTCACTTCTCTACCCTGATGTGCGCTTTTTGCAAAAGGAGTCAGCCATGCAACTTCGAGACAATGGCTTAAGGTTTTCACCCATTACGGTCGTGCTGCACTGGGTCGTGGCGTTGTCGCTGCTCGCAATCCTCTGCTTGCAAGTAGTGATCGGCCAGGCGTCCAGTGAGGCCGGGCGGACGTGGTTGGAACACCTGCAAAACCTGATGGGGCTGATCCTGTTTCTCGTATCGATCTATCGGTTCTGGGCCCGGATCACCTCTTACCATCCGCTGCCGGTGGGCACGACCAACCCCATTGAAGTGATCATCAGCCGTTCCGTGGCGGCAGCGCTCGCCCTGGCGATGGTGCTGCTGCCGGTCGCGGTGTGGGCCTCACGCTCGGCAGCCGGCGAGGGGGTGGGGCTGCCCGGAGGCTTTTCGATTCCGGCGCTCTTGCCCACCAATGCCGCACTGAAGCAGGTCGTCGATGTGCTCTTCGATATCGGGGCCTCGGCGTTTCTGGCCGGCCTGGCCTTGCATGTCTTCGGTGCGCTCAAGAATCACTTTCTCCTGAAGAACAACACGCTCAAGCGGATGCTTGGAAAACATGTGGAGCTGTGAGTCATGAACGAAGCCAGATTCGATTTTGCGGGTAACGCCATCACTCAACTGTGCGGCGTGAAATACCCGATTTTCCTCGGCGGGATGGCGGCGATTTCCGGCCCGCCGCTCGTGGCGGCAGTCGCCAACGCCGGGGGGCTGGGCGTGGTGGGCGGGTTGCGCCTGCCGCCATTGACCTTGCGCCGATGGATACAGGAAACCCGAGCGCTGACCGACCAACCTTTTGGTGTGAACCTGGTTCCGCAGTTCGGCGGCCCTGACGTGTTTGAAGCGCAATTTCAGGTGGTCCTCGAAGAAAAACCGCGTCTGCTCTCCTTGTTTTACGCCGAAGCCTATTCCGCCGACATGATTCCCCGGGCGAAAGACGCGGGGCTGATCGTCATGGTGCAAGCGGGCTCGGTGGAGCTGGCGAAAATCGCCATCGCGCAAGGCGCTGACATCATCGTGGCGCAAGGCAGCGAAAGTGGCGGTCATTTGAATCGAGGCACCATCGGCATCATGCCGTTGCTGACGTCGATCCTGTCCATTGCCGAAGGGCGACCGGTCCTCGCGGCCGGAGGCATCACCAACGGCGACGATGTCCGCGCGCTGATGTCGCTGGGCGCGTCAGGGGTGGTGGTGGGCACGGCGTTTATTGCCACCGACGAGTCGAATGCGCACCCGCTCTACAAGCAAAAAATTGTCGAGGCGACGACGGATGACACCGAGTACCGGACCGGGTATTCCTTCGGCTGGACCTACGGCACGCCGCACCGGGTGATTCCCAATCGTGACAAGTGGAACCTGCTGCGTTTCATCGGCGGTGGCGCCCGCGCCATCGACAAACCGCGCATGGCCCGCAAGCTGTCGCTGTACGCGGGGCAGGGCGTCGGCAAGATCCACAGTGTCGTCCCCGCGGCAGAGCGTGTGGCGGAACTGGTGACAGGACTGCCGATGACCACAAGCCTGTTTGAACGTGGCGACGCTTATGCTGCCACTGGCAGCTTTTTGCTGGAGCAGAGAAGGCCGCTTGGCTGGCAGTGAACGTGATTGATCGCAACGGCTCGGGGTGATTGACCGAGCCGTTTTGCGTGGGCGCGCGGCGCCGGCCGCAATGGTTTACAAGGCTGCCGGCCGGGCTATCTGATCCTGCGCGAGGCCGATGAACGCGCTCATGGCCGAGGTGATCATCGAGTCGTTTCGACGGATGAACACGGTTGAGACGTTGGCGAATTCGGCCGGTAGCGTGTGGCAGCGAATTGCATGCCGCACGCTGCAATTCTCTGCGATGGCCTTGGGCAGCAAGGTCACGCCCATGCCCGCGGCGACGCATGACAGGATGCCGTCGAGGGTGCCCAGTTCCATGATCTGGTTGGGCACCAGCCCGACCTGATAGAACCAGTTTTCCAGGGTTGAGCGATAGAAGCATCCGGTGCGGAAGACCAGCACGGTTTGCTGGGGAATTTTCTCGATCAGCGCAGGCAGTGTTTCGAAGTGGCTGCTACTGACCAGCACCAGCTCCTCTTGGAAAACCTCTTCCTGCGCCAATGCCGAGTTCTGGTGAAATCCGCCGACGAACGCGCCGTCGAGTCGATGCGCTTCAATCGCCTTGATCAGCTCGACGGTCGTCCCGGTCAGCAACGACAGTTGCACCTCGGGGTATTGCTCGCGGTACTTCGTCAGCACCTGCGGCAAGCGAATGGCGGCGGTGGTTTCCATTGAGCCCAGCCGCAGCAGTCCGGCGGGAACTCCGGTGTCCGTCAAGGCGCTGCGACTCTCTTCTGTCAGTTGCAGGATGCGCCGAGCATAACCGAGGAAGGTCTCGCCCGCCGACGTGAGCACCACCCCGGATTTCTTGCGGATGAACAGCTCCCGATTGAGTTCGGCTTCAAGCTCCTTCACCCGCATGGTGACGTTGGACTGCACCGTATTCACGTTGACGGCGGCTGCGGTAAAACTGCCGAGCTCGGCAACCGCGCAAAAAATCTTCAGTTGGCGCATTTCCATGATCGTCACCATCCATCATAAAAAGTGATTGTTGGCATATTTAACGATCACTTTACGGCCTTTGTCGCTGGTTAGTAAAGTGGCCGAAACCCGCTAACACGTGCGATTGGACCCATGACATTGACTTCAAAAATTGATCACGTCTTCGCCGGTGGCCTGGGGATATTGAAACCCGAAGGGCAGCGTACCGGCATCTTCAAACAGCGACGTTCGGGTCCCGTTCGCGTCGAGCTGCACGGGATTGTCGGTGACCAGCACGGCGACACCAGGGTTCACGGCGGTCCGGAAAAGGCGGTTCATCACTATGCGGCAGAAAATTATCAGCGTCTGGCGCAGGCCTTTGCACACTGCGCCCATGAACTGATTCCGGGCAGCCTGGGCGAGAATATTTCAGCGCTCGAACTCTCGGAGCGCAACGTGCACATCGGCGATGTATTCCGGGTGGGCAGTGTGCTGTTGCAGGTGTCTCAGCCGCGCAGCCCGTGCTGGAAAATCAATCATCGTTTCGATGCCGAACGCATGTCGATGCAGGTCGCCAAGGAGCGAATCACCGGTTGGTATTACCGGGTGCTTCAACCAGGATTCATCGAGGCGGGCGACAGAATCGAGCTGCTGGACAGGCAGACAGAGCGCTTTTCCATCGATGAATTCTGGCAAGTGCAGCTTTCTCACCGCCCGGTGATCGACGATCTGCTGGCGCTGGCGGCAAGCCGTGGGCTCGCTGAAGACTGGAAACGGCGCCTGTCGGAACGGGCGAAGTGGCTGCAAAAAGCGGTTCAGGGCCAATAGTTTTACACGCACTTGCAGGTGTGGCGAGGGAGCAAGCCCCCTCGCCACACAAGCTCCGCTTAGCGGTGTTTACTCACGCGGATCAATCTGATCCAGTACGCGGTTCGCTGTTATTTCCGCCAGCATGATGCTGTTGGAAATGCCCAGCAGCGCGTTACGCGAGCCACCGTCCAGAAGGTCCACCAAGTGATGGACCATCACATCCACCGAGGCCAGCGTCTCGACCAGATAAACCATCAGGGTTTCGGTCGTGAGCGCTGGGTCCACAGTAAACAAAGTGCTGGGTGCGCGCGGTGCGGCTTTGATGTCGGCAGTCGACGGAAAGTGGTAGTCGAGGGCTCGCTCGGCGGCCTCATTGAGTTTGTTTGAGTCGGGTTGGTACGGGGAGGCTGGATCGGTGTCCGGCGGATTGGGTGAAGGTTTGACCATGGTTCTGTCTCCAAAAACGTGGAGCCGTCACCGACTTGCGACTAAACAAGGGGTGGCAGCTGTACGCAGGTTAGTCGACCGGGGGAGACTCAAAACCGGCGCACCCGAAGGCGCCCTGCGCACAGCTACCATGAAGTTCAGGCATGAAATGACCTGACTGTCTGGATGCAAATACGCTTTGAATCACCCCCGGGCGACTAAACCCGATCACTGATGAGCAGTGACGGGAATCAAGTTACCGGGCAGCCCCAAAGTGCACAAGCCGGCGGATTCTGGCGTACCCGTAGGCAACGGCGCAAGGTTTTGTAGCTTTCATCACGTAACCACGAGTGCGCTTAAACAAGCATTTATCCGCGCTGTTTAATACCTCAAACACCTTCACCATTTATGATCCATAAGATCATTAATCATCATTTTACATGATCCTTTGGCTGGCCTACTTTGACCCTGGCAGGCGCGCCACCGGCCGCCTGGCGCTCTCCCGACAACAACAAGAGATGGCTCTTATCCACCACCAGGGGACACCCGCCATGAGTAACCAGCCAGCAGACATCGCACACTACATTCACGGCCGCATGACGCACGGTACTTCAGGTCGCACGCAGAACGTCACCAACCCTGCCATCGGTTCCGTCATCGGCAAAGTGGCCCTCGCCAATGCCGCTGAAGTCGACGCGGCAGTGAAATCGGCAGCGGCTGCGTTTCCCGCCTGGTCGGCGCTGCCGCCGCTGCGTCGCGCCCGCATCCTGTTCAAGTTCCTGGCGTTACTCAATGAACACCGCGACACACTGGCGCGAATGATCACCCGCGAGCACGGCAAAGTCTTCACCGATGCCCAAGGCGAAGTGACGCGCGGCATCGAGGTCGTCGAGTTCGCCTGCGGCATTCCGCAATTGCTCAAGGGTGACTACACCGAGCAGGTCTCCACCAACATCGACAACTGGACCATGCGCCAGCCGCTGGGCGTGGTGGCCGGCATTACGCCGTTCAACTTCCCGGTGATGGTGCCGATGTGGATGTTCCCGGTGGCCATCGCCTGCGGCAACACCTTCGTGCTCAAGCCGAGCCCCATTGACCCGTCGCCTTCGTTGCTGATCGCCGAATTGTTCAAGGAAGCGGGGTTGCCGGATGGCGTGTTTAACGTGGTGCAGGGCGATAAAGAAGCGGTGGACGCGCTGATCGATCACCCGGACGTCAAAGCCGTGAGCTTTGTCGGGTCGACGCCGATTGCCAATTACATCTACGAGACCGGTGCCCGCCACGGCAAGCGTGTCCAGGCCCTGGGCGGCGCGAAGAATCATATGGTGGTGATGCCCGACGCCGACATCGATCAGGTGGTCGACGCGCTGATCGGCGCGGCGTTCGGCTCTGCCGGCGAGCGCTGCATGGCGATCTCGGTGGCGGTGTTTGTCGGTGACGTCGCCGACAAGGTGATGCCGAAACTGGTGGAACGCACCCGCACGCTCAAAGTCTTCGAAGGCATGAACCTGGCCGCCGAGATGGGCCCGATCGTGTCGCAAGTAGCGCTGCAACGTATCACGGGCTACATCGAACAAGGCATTGCCGAAGGCGCCGAGCTGCTGGTCGACGGTCGTGGTTTTGACGGCGCTCAGGCGGGCGCGAATTGCGCCGACGGGTTCTGGCTCGGCGGCACGGTGTTCGACCATGTCACCCCCGAGATGAAAATCTACCAAGAGGAAATCTTCGGTCCGGTATTGGCGTGCATGCGCGTCAAGGACTTCGCCGAGGCGGTCGATCTGGTCAACTCGCACGAGTTCGGCAACGGCACCGCTTGCTATACCCGCGACGGTCACATCGCCCGTGAATTCGCCAGCCGCATTCAAGTGGGGATGGTCGGTATCAACGTGCCGATTCCGGTGCCGATGGCATGGCACGGTTTCGGTGGCTGGAAGCGCTCGCTGTTCGGTGACACGCACGCTTACGGCGAAGAGGGCGTGCGCTTCTACACCAAGCAGAAGTCGATCATGCAGCGCTGGCCGAACAGCATCGCCAAGGGCGCGGAATTTGCCATGCCGACCTCCAAGTAATCACGGCTTTCTGCTCCACAGGTTTGGGGGTAGATGACGTGTTGGCGCGGGCTGGCACGGCATCCTTTTTCCCAGGGGGAGCGAGCACCTCGCTCCCGGTTTTTTCCGTACAGGTGAACCACTATGCCGTTGCTCAAGTTCGACATCATCCAGGGGCGTAATGACGAACAACTCAGGACCCTTCTGGACGTGACCCATCAGGCGATGGTCGAGGCCTTTGACGTGCCCGCCAGTGATCGCTACCAATGTGTCACGCAACATCGTCCGGGGGAGCTGATGCTGCACGACACGGGATTGGGTTACACACGTTCGGCCAATGTGGTGTTGCTGACGGTGATTTCGCGACCGCGTTCAGAGGTGCAGAAAACCGTCTTTTACCGCTTGCTGGCCGAGAAGCTGCAAGTCGCGTGTGGCCTGTCGCCCGATGACCTGATTGTTTCGCTGGTGGAGAACGCCGATGCGGACTGGTCCTTCGGCCTTGGAAGGGCGCAATTTCTGACCGGTGAACTTTAGGCTTCGCCGCGTGGGCCAAGGGGTCCGTTTTTACCTCCGTGCAATTCTCTTTCAGGTGCTGCCATGTCCACTTCGCTGCTGTTCCTATTGAACATTCGACTGCCCGTCCTTCAATCGCCGATGGCAGGTATTTCCACGCCCCGACTGGCGGCAGCGGTGTCCAACGCGGGCGGCCTCGGCGCGATTGGCATCGGGGCGAGCAACGTCGAGCAGGCGCGGAACACGATCCGCGAGACGGCCGCGCTGACGGAAAAACCGTTCAATGTGAATGTTTTCTGCCACCAGCCTGCTGTCCACGACAGCGCTCGCGAGACGCAGTGGCTGACATTTCTGGCGCCGCTTTTTGCGGAGTTCGGGGCTGCTGCACCGACGGCGCTGCGTGAAATCTACACTTCCTTCGTCGAAGACCCGGACATGCTGCAGATGTTGCTGGAAGAGCGTCCGGCGGTGGTCAGCTTCCATTTCGGGCTGCCGCCGCAACCGGCAATCGATGCGCTCAAGGCCGCCGGCATCATCCTGTTGTGTTCCGTGACCAACCTCGCCGAAGCGCAGCGCGCGGAACTCGCCGGCGTGCATGCGCTGGTCGCTCAAGGTTACGAAGCCGGGGGGCATCGCGGGGTATTCGATCCGCAGCAGGATTCGCAGATGGGCACGTTGGCGTTGGTGCGCGTGCTGGCGGCGGCTTACCGACTGCCGGTGATCGCAGCGGGCGGCATCATGGACGGCGCGGGGATCAAGGCGGCCATGCAGCTGGGCGCCAGTGCCGCACAGTTGGGAACGGCGTTTATCCTTTGCCCGGAATCCTCCGCCAACAACGCCTATCGCGAGGCCTTGAAAGGGCCGCGCGCCCACCAGACCCAGGTCACCAGCGTCATTTCCGGGCGTCCTGCCCGGGGCATGGTCAATCGCAACTTCACCGACCTCGAAGCGGCTGGAACGGCCCTGCCAGATTATCCGCGCGCTTATGACGCCAACAAAGCGCTTAACGCCGTGGCCAGCGCCAAGGCCAACACGGAGTTTGCCGTGCAGTGGGCGGGGCAGGGCGCGCCTTTGGTTCGTGAAATGCCGGCCGCTGCGCTGGTGAATCTGCTCGTTGCGGAAATGAACGACTGAGTCAGACTTTTAGTGCAGTGCAACCTCACTGAACTTGAGCAGCAGTGGGTCATTGTTCCCGTCACGGAACGCGAGCTTGATCGCTGGCGTTTTACTCACCTTGCTGTTGCTCTGCTGGAACGTCAGCGTGACCCGGGTCGGTACGTTGCGGATCAGCTGAAACTGCAGCCAGATGTTGTCCTCGACCTGGCCCACCCGGATCGATTGGCCTTTGAGCGGACCGCCAGATTCGTCAAACAACACCGTGTCTTCGCTGAAGCGAAAGCTGCGGTCGACGTTCAGGTTGGTCAGTTCAAAGGTGCAGGTCGGCAAACGGCCGATGTTTTCGCAACCTTCCAATTCAATGCGCACGTTATCCAGCACTTCCATGCGTTTGCCGAGCAGGTTGCTGCCTTCGTTTTCGACGACCTTGGATTGCAGTTTGGCGAATTCGAACGAGGGCTTGGCGTATTCGGTGCCCAAAATGAAAAAGCCGAAAGACAGGCCGGCGACCATGAAGAACTGCAACACACCCCTGAGCATCGGCGTGAGGTTGCGGATCTGCCAACCGATGGAAACCACGCCCAGGAACAGGAAGGTGCTGACCAGCAACACCACGTTTTTCCAACTGATGAAACTGAAGCCGAACACGCTGGGATCGGGCACGGCATAAGTGATCAACGCCCACATGGCACCCAGCAAGACACCGAGGCCTGCCATGCCACGGGTGATCATTGAGGCGATTTTCTGGGTGCGGGTAGGTGCTGTAAGGGAATCTTGATGTGGCATCAATGCTGCCAACTCCTTGTCGTGTAGCCGTCCGTGCTTGAAGGCAAATGTCGGGCTGTTGCAAAAGAAAACCGCGGGAGGCCGAGGAACGGCCGCCGATTATGGCAGGTTGCCATTATCCAGTAACGGCGCGACAGGTAAAGCGTGGTATCGCCTGATGTGCAGGGACGATCTCCCACCAGTGGCCTGAAAACAAATACTACTTGTTGCGTGCTGTAGGTGTTGACGCCTAGTAGTTGGTTCTGTATCTTGCGAAAACACACACAGTAAGGATTGATTTCATGAGCAAACTGATAGACACCTACAACTCGCTCGAAGTCGTTTCCCAGGGGGAATTCAATCGCCGCTTTCCAGGGAAAAATACGATTGGTGACGTCGTGCTGGGGATGGGGGATCTCGTTGAGTCTTTGAAAGAAGACGGCGGCCTGTCGCTGCGCAAGATCGCTGATATCGCGGGGGTTTCCGTGGCGGGTCTTGATCGCTGGCGGAATAACGGCTACGGCAGCAAGAAACATTGTGAAAAGCTCATGAGCTATTGCGAGCAACGGCTGCAAGAGATCGGCACAAAAACCGAGACAGCGATTCTTCCGAGTGCCAGCGTGGCGGAAAGCCTGCGTCTGTGCAGTCCCGCGCAGTTGGAGAAGGTTATTCAAGAGGCCCTACAGGCACGCCTCGGCTTCCCCGGTTCGCTGGTTTGCACCTTGATCAAGATGGAGGCGGGCACCGATGGCCACCGGTTGGAAATAGTGGTGCGCTGATTTTGCAGGTTTGAACGGTCAGGCCATCAGTACCCACCATTTTTATCAAAGCGCTGATTGCGAACGGCAAGAAATGTCTTTGCCTTCGTGCTTGAAAATCAACATTTCAGGGAAACAAAAGATGAACGCTACGCAAACTTCGGCTTGGCACAAGGCACTTGAAGCGCTCAAGGTCAATGCGGCAAAGCTGTCGGCAGGTCAGGAACGAAAAATCCGTGAAATTATTGGTGAAACGCTCTGGGAGCCTTTGATACGCCAGACTCGCCACGACCTCGGCAAACACGTTCGCGCCAATCCTGAGCGATGCGGATTGGTATTCGTCCGGCTCGCAGGGACCATCGCGGTCTATAAGAAGTCGTGCGTTTAATATACTCACTGAATGTGTTTGAGCATCACCTGACTCGCATATTTCTACTGCCTCAAAACCGCACACAAACAGGCCAGGCGCGATGAAAATCCGCCTGACCCAGTTTCAAAAACCACGCCCCCCCATACCTCTGCACGACAACCCTTATCCCTCTACGAAAATTACTTTCGCCTCGTTTGAAAATCACCTCTCGAAATGTTTTAAGAGTTTCACAACCCATTCGACGTGACCCTTTCGAGGAGTACCGCATGACCCTGTCCTTCGGCTATTGGCTGCTGGTGTATGCCGCCATCGCCATCATTGCGCTGATCGTTCTGATCGCCCGTTACCGACTCAATCCCTTCATCGTCATCACGTTGGTGTCCATCGGCCTGGCGCTGCTGGCCGGCATGCCGCCGTCCGGGGTGGTCGGCGCCTACGAGGCTGGCGTCGGCAAGACCCTGGGGCACATTGCGCTGGTGGTGGCGCTGGGGACGATGCTCGGCAAGATGATGGCCGAGTCCGGCGGCGCCGAGCAGGTGGCGCGGACCTTGATCGACCGGTTCGGCGAGAAGAACGCGCACTGGGCGATGGTCTGCATTGCCTTTCTGGTCGGGCTGCCGCTGTTCTTCGAAGTCGGTTTCGTGTTGCTGGTGCCGATCGCGTTTACCGTGGCGCGGCGGGTCGGCGTGTCGATCCTGATGGTCGGTTTGCCGATGGTCGCCGGGCTCTCGGTGGTGCACGCCCTGGTGCCGCCGCACCCGGCGGCGATGCTCGCGGTGCAGGTGTATGGGGCGTCGGTCGGGCAGACGTTGATGTACGCGATTCTGATCGGCATTCCGACCGCGATCATCGCCGGTCCGCTGTACGCCAAATTCATCGTGCCGCGCATTCAACTGCCGGCGGAAAATCCGCTGGAACGCCAGTTCCTCGACCGCGAACCGCGCGACAGCCTGCCGGGTTTCGGCATCACCATGGCGACCATTCTGTTGCCGGTGGTATTGATGCTGATCGGCGGCTGGGCCAACCTGATTGCCACGCCGGGCAGCGGCTTCAACCAGTTTTTGCTGTTCATCGGCAACTCGGTGATCGCGCTGTTGCTGGCAACCTTGCTGAGCTTCTGGACCCTCGGCATCGCCCAGGGCTTCAACCGCGAATCGATCCTCAAATTCACCAACGAATGCCTGGCGCCGACCGCCAGCATCACCTTGCTGGTCGGCGCCGGCGGCGGCTTGAACCGGATTCTGGTGGACGCCGGGGTCACCGACCAGATCGTCAGCCTGGCCCATGAATTTCACTTGTCGCCGCTGATCATGGGCTGGCTGTTCGCCGCGTTGATGCGCATCGCCACCGGGTCGGCCACCGTGGCCATGACCACCGCCTCCGGCATCGTCGCGCCGGTGGCCATTGGTCTGGGTTATCCGCATCCGGAGTTGCTGGTGCTGGCGACCGGCGCGGGGTCGGTTATCTTTTCCCACGTCAACGACGGCGGCTTCTGGTTGATCAAGGAATACTTCAACATGACCGTCGCCCAGACGTTCAAGACCTGGACCGTGCTGGAGACCATTATTTCGCTGGTCGCCTTCGCGTTGACCGTGGGTCTTTCTTACCTGATCTAGCTCGAACACTCCGATCGCTTTCCTCAAGGCTCATGGTCACTCATCGAGCGCGGCATTGTGCGCGCCGCGGTTGCGTGCCAGCGGCGGATAGCGGTCGGTAAAAACTGAAAAAAACATAAAAAAATCACCCAGGAGCACCGTATGTTCAAGCGAGCAATTCCCACCGTCCTTTTGCTGGCCACCGGTTCGATGTGTGCGCAGGCAGCCGACTCTGTCACGCACGGTTTTCTGGAGGACAGCAAAGCCACGCTGTCGATGCGCACGTTGTATTTCAACAGCGATAACCGCGATGGTACGGCGGCTCCGTCGAAAACCGAGGAGGCTGCGCAGGGTTTTGTGCTGCGCTATGAGTCCGGTTTTACCCAGGGCACGGTCGGGTTCGGACTGGATGCGCAGGCGTTGCTCGGTGTGACGCTGGACAGCGGCGCGGGTCGTCACGTGGGCAGCGGCATGATCCCGACTGACGGCGACGGTGCTGCCGACACCTGGAGCAGCTTCGGCCCCACGGCGAAGATGCGCATAGCCAAAACAGAATTGCGCTACGGCACCTTGCTGCCGAAATTACCGATCCTGCTGTCGAACGATGCCCGGGTATTGCCGCAGTCGTTCACCGGTGCGCAGGTCACCTCGAATGACATCGATGGTTTGATGCTGACCAGTGGCGTGCTTGAACATGCGGTCGGTCGCGCCTCAACGGACCGGACCGGTTTGTCGGTGCCGGGCGCCATCCAGGACAGCAACAAGTTCTACTTCGCCGGCGGTGACTACTCCATCACCAAGGAACTGAAGGCGCAGTATTACTTCGCGCAGATGGAAGACTTCTACAACCAGAACTTCTTCGGTCTGACCCACGTGTTGCCGATTGACAGTAAGAGCTCATTCACCACTGACTTGCGTTACTTCAACACCACCTCGACGGGCGCCAACCGTTCCGCTGCCGGCCGCGCACAAGGCTACCGCACCTCGGGTTACACCGAGGACAACAACGGTGAAATCGACAACAACACCTGGGTGGCAATGATCACCTATGTGAACAGTGGCCACTCGGTGTCGCTGGGGCATCAACAGGTGGGTGACGGCAGCAACTTCGTGCAGCCCAACCAAGGCAGCCTGGTCGATAAAGGCGCGGGTGGCGGCAGCGTTTACCTGCCGACGGACCGCATGATCCAGAGTTTTACCCGTGCGGGCGAACAGACAAACTTCGGTCAATATTCCTATGACTTTGCGCCTTTGGGCGTGCCGGGTCTGAAAGCGTCCATCGCGTATCTGAAGGGGACTGACATCAAGGTTCGCAATGCGGGTGATCAGTCCGAGTGGGAGCGAGACATGACCCTGGACTACGTGCTGCAGTCGGGGTCGCTCAAGGGGCTGGGTTTCAGTGTGCGCAACGGCAAATCGAACACTGATGCCGGGCGTAACGTTGATCAGAATCGCTTTATCATCAACTACACGTTGTCGTTGCTGTAAGGGCCTCGTGAGTAAAAATTCAATCTGATTGCCATGCTGTTTGGGCTGATCTGTATTTTTTTGATCGTGTGCATATCCGTTACCGCAGCAACGGATATGCCCCCAACCCCAACCCCATAGGCTCTACTTTTTAACGGTCGACAACGCTGGGGTTCTAGGCGGGATCATGCGCTTGGTCCCCGTCGACTCAAACGCCGACGCAAAGCGCAGCAGCGTTGAATCGTCATAGGCACGGCCGGCAAAGGTCAGCCCGACGGGCATGCCGATGTCCGGCATCACGCCCATCGGCACGGTGACGGTCGGCACACCCAAGTGCCGGATGGCGAGGTTGCCGTTGGCGACCCAGATGCCGTTGCTCCAGGCGATGTCCGCAGCGGCCGGGTCGACATCGGCATTCGCCGGCGCAACGTCAGCCACCGTCGGGAACAGCACCGCATCGAGCCCCAGCCGATCCATCCAGTCTTCGAGGTCAATCCGGCGGGTTTTTTCCAGCCCGCGCAAGCCATCAGGCACCGTGGTGATCTGGTCCCACGGCGTGATGCCGCGCTCGGCTATCCGCACGTATTCGTCCATCCCCGCTACCAGGTCGCCTTCGCGGTTGGGCAGGGTTCCCGGGTCGTGGGGGAATATCAGCGGCCCATCGACGTCGACCAGACGGTTCAATGTCGGGTCGCCGTTGGCCTGCAGGAAATCATCGAATGCCCAGGCCGTCAGGTCCCACAACTCATGGTGCAGGAACTCTTTCGACACCAGGCCTCGGGTAAACACCGTCGGCGCACCCGGACGATCACCCTCGCAATTGGAGACCAGCGGAAAGTCGACTTCAATCACTTCGGCACCCGCTGCTTCAAGTGCCTTGCGGGCTTCTTCCCAGAGGCCGATCACCGATGGACGCGTGTGGATGCGCTGCCCCGTCGGCCCACCGATTCCCGGTGCGTCGCTGGTGCCCGCGTCGGGATCGGCGTTGATGTACATGCGCGGCACGCCGAGGCGTTTTCCGGCGAGCGCATCGGCGTTCGCGGCAAGTTCGGCGTAGGAGGCGGGACGCACCGAGGCGACGCTCGGGATCGGCACCCAGGGTTGCAGGCGCCACAGGTCGCCGCGGGTGTCGGGATCTTCCGCGACCACCACGTCAAGCACTTCGAGCAGGTCGGCCATGGTTCTGGCGAAGGGCACGACAACGTCCATGGTCGGCGTCAGCGGCCAGTTGCCGCGCACCGAAATCACCCCGCGCGACGGCGTGTACGCGCACAAACCGTTGTTCGAGGCCGGGCCGCGACCGCTCGACCAGGTTTCTTCCGCGAGGCCGAAGGCCGCGAAACTGGCGGCGGTCGCAGTCCCGGCGCCGTTCGACGAGCCCGAGGCGAAAGGGGCGGTGAGGTAGTCAGCGTTGTACGGGCTTTCGGCACGGCCGTAGACCCCGCGCTGCATGCCGCCGTTCGCCATCGGCGGCATGTTGGTTTTGCCCAGGCAGATCGCACCGGTGGCGCGAAGCCGTTCGATGGTGAACGCATCGCGATAGGCAATCAGGTGGGCGAACGCGGGACTGCCAGAGGCGGCGGTCAGCCCTTTGACCAGATAACTGTCTTTAGCGGTGTAGGGAATGCCGTCGAGCGATCCCAGCGTTTCACCTTTGGCTCGACGGGCGTCGGACGCCCGCGCTTCATTGAGCGCCTCGGGGTTGCGCACCACCACTGCGTTGAGCGCGGTGGACGTGTCTGGGCCGTCGTAGGCATCGATCCGGGCCAGGTAGGCCTGGACCAGTTCGACCGCGGTGGTCTGGCCGGATTCGAGCGCCGCGCGCAGTTCGGCAATGGACACTTCAGTGACTTCGATCATGCGCTTACCACCGGCTGCTGAGGGGTGACGGGGTGAGGGTTTCCATCACGCGGGAGCGTTGGCTCAGGGGCATCACTTTTCTCAAAATGGGTTCTCATATCCGTTCTCGTTGCACTGCATTACGCGACAGCCTGCTATTTAACACCAAGTTGGGCCAGATAGAGTTGTCGATACGCGCCAACCAGTTGATCCAGGGCGAAAGCGCGATTGCGGCCACTCGGGTTGGGCAAGACCCAGACCGAGGCGTTAGCGAATGTCTGCGACTGAAGCCCCCAGGCCACGTCGCGTTGGCCGGATAGCGCGCAATAGGCGGCTTTGCCGAGAAAAGCCACAAAGCGTGGTTTATAGCGCACGATTTTCTGTTCAAACGCCGCTGCGGCGGCGCTGAATTCATCCACCGACAACTGATCCGCGCGCGCCGTTGGCCGCTCAACCACAGCCGTTAATCCACAGTGATACTGCACGATTGTCCGGTCATTTTCCGGACGAACTTCTTCCGGCGTAAAGCCGGCCAGATGAAGGGTGCGCCAGAAGCGATTGCCCCGGCCCGCAAAATGATGCCCTTGGGCGGCCGCCGTCATGCCGGGGTTGATGCCGCAAAACACCACCGCCAGATGCTCTGCAAGCCTGTCTTCGAGTCTGTTGTCCGTCATGACATCGCTCAACCGCAGATCACATTGACCGCATTGCGTGCCATCTCGGTCAGTTCAGCCCGGGATTTGCCCGCCCGCGCACGGATGGAAATGCTGTGCAGCAGGGAGGACGCGAGCACGGCAAGGGCCGTAGCGTCGACGTCGTTTTTCAGCTCACCTTTATCAATGGCTATACGCAAACGCGCTTCGAGGTCGGCATCCAGTCGGCTGAGTCGATCCGACAGCACCTCGCGAATTTCCGGATCTTCGACGGCTTCAGTGGTCGCGGTGCCAATCGCAAAGCAACCACGGGGTTGACCGTCACCCGAGAAGTAGATCGACAACTGCCCCTCGTAAAACAGCGTCAACGCCTGGCGCAACGTCAGCTCTTGGTTCGTCAGCGCCTCGTGCATGGACGCGGCAGCGAACTCCCAATACTGCTCAAGCGCTTTGATATAGAGCGCGTGCTTATCACCGAAGGCGGCATACAGGCTCGGCCGATTCATCCCGGCTGCGCTGGCGATGCTGTCCAGGGAGGCAGCGGAATAGCCGGTGTTCCAAAACACACCGAGCGCTTGCTGCAAGGCGGTCTGCGGGTCGTAGGCACGAGGGCGGCCGCGACCTTTGCCCTCGGAAATCTTTTTTTGTGCCATGTCGTACAAAATCCTTGAATGAAGGGTGGGTATGACTATATTCTTACACCATCGCACAAAATTAAGGAACCAGAAATTCCTTGCTTGCAGGTTTGTGGTAGCGGAGCTCGATCGGGGTGTTGCGGCTACGAAACAGGTGCGGTGGAGCGATCCTCCCGACCGCACACGGTAAGGCGCTGTTCAAGTGGGTGTTAGCCCGACTTCCCGGTTAAAGGTGTATTCGATCATGACTAAACAGTTCGATCTCTCAGCGACACAGACCTCGGAGCATCCCGGCCCGAACCCGACTGGCGCGCCCGTGAAGAAACCGTTCAAAGCGAAAATGCGGCCTTTGCTGATGGTCGGTGTGCCGCTGCTCTTCGCCGCGTTTGGCTACGCACACTATCAGGCGGGCATGCCCTTTGTTTCCACCGACAACGCCTACGCACGGGTGGCGAAGGCCTCGATCAACGCGCGTGTTTCCGGCCAGGTGGTCGAGATCGCGGTCGAGGACAATCAGCCTGTGCACAAAGGCCAGGTGCTGTTTCGCATCAACCCGGAGCCGTTTCAGATCGCGGTCAATCGTGCCGAAGCACAGTTGAGCGTCGCGCGGCTGCGCATCGATGGACTCAAGGCGAGCTATCGGCAGCAGCAGGCCGAATTGCAGTCAGCCAAAGAGTCGGCGGATTTCGACCAGAAAGAGTTTGCCCGCAAGAAAGCGCTGGTTGCCTCCGAGTTTGTCTCGCGGGCTGTTTACGAGCGGGCGGACACCGACCTGAAAGTGTCACGGCAGCGCATTGCCTCGATCGAACAACAGATCGCCAGCACCGTCGTCGCGCTCAACGGCAACCCGAACATCGAAGCCGACCGTCACCCGACGGTGCGCGAAGCCAAGGCTCAGCTGGACGAGGCGCAGCTCTACCTTGGGTATGCGACGGTGTACGCGCCGGACGATGGCATCGTTGCCAAGGTCGACGAATTGCAGGTGGGCAACTTCGTCAACAACGGCGCGCCAGCCTTTGCGCTGCTGTCCGATCGCGAGATCTGGATTGAGGCCAACTTCCGCGAGACGCAGGTCACTCATATGCGCCCGGGCCAGGCCGCGACCGTCAGCATCGATACCTATCCCGATCACGTGTTCAAGGCCCACGTGACCAGCATGAGCCCGGGTGCCGGCTCGGACTTCGCCCTGCTGCCGCCGGAGAACGCGACCGGCAACTGGGTGAAGGTGGTGCAGCGCGTTCCGGTTCGCCTCGAACTCGATGAGGCGGATCCTGCCCTGGCGCTGTTCTCGGGGACGAGTGCCACGGTCAAGGTCGATACCGCCTATCGCACGCCGTGGTGGCATCCGCTCAAAGCGTTGTTGACTGCAGGTACCGACTGATGAACAGCCAACAGAGTGAACACCCGGCGGGAGAGGGCGCGCGTGCGCTGAGGTTCGCGGCGCTGCTGGCGACGTACATGCAGTCGGCGAACCTGCCGGTTCCGAACGCGGTACTCAGGTTGATTCAGGGCAGCCTGTCGATGACCGACGACCAGGCGGGCTGGATCTTCACTTCGTACCTCGCGGCGAGCGCCATCACCCTGCCGGTCGCGCAATGGCTCGCCGGGCGGTACGGCTTGAAGCTTGTTTATCAGACCGCGCTGGCCTTTTTTGCCCTCGGCTTGCTGCTGGCCACGCTGGCAACGACGCCGCTGGAATTCGTCGGTGCGCGAATGATCCAGGGCCTCGCCAGTGGCGTGCTCGCGCCGTTGTCGATGGCGATTTCAATGGAAACCTTGCCCCTCGAGAAGCGCGCAAAGTTTGGCGCGACGTGGACCGCCATCGTGTTGTTCGGCATCGTCAGCGGGCCGAGCATCGGTGGCTGGGTCAGCGAACATTTCGGCTGGCGGCCGATCTTCTACATCAGCCTGCCGTTGTCGGCGTACATCTTCCTGGTGATGGCGCTGTTGCTGAAGGAGAAGAAGGCCGAACAGCGGCCGTCATTCGACTTCTTCGGCTTCGGCACTTTCACGCTGGGTTTGATCAGCCTGCAAATGCTGCTCGACCGCGGTGAACGCCTGGACTGGTTTGCCTCGACCGAGATCTGCCTGGAAGCGCTGGGCTGTGCGCTGGGGTTCTACCTGTTCGCGGTGCATGTGCTCACGGCGAAGGTGCATTTCCTCAACAAGCGTTTGTTGGACGACCGCAATTTTGTGCTGTCGACGATCATCTTTTTCGCCGTGGGTTTCGTGCTGTTGTCGACCATGGCACTGACGTCGCCGATGCTCGATGAAATTCTCGGCTACCCGCCGGACACCACGGGGTTCCTGACGATCCCGCGGGGCATCGGACTGGTCGGCGCGTTCCTGCTGATGGGCCGTGTTCCCGAGCGTTACGACCGTCGCGGGTTCGTGGCGGCAGGCGTGGCCGTGGTGGTTTATGCCAACTGGCTGATGCTCGGCTATTCGCCGTTGATGGACCAGTGGCCGGTGGCGGTGGCCGGTGCGGTTCAGGGCATTGGCATCGGCGTGTTGATGCCGTCGTTGACCAAGGTCGCGTTCAGCACGCTCGACCCCGCGTTGCGCCCGGAAGGCACGGGGTTGTTCAACCTGTCACGGGTGTACGGCAGCACCCTGGGCGTAGCGATTGTGCAGTTGTTTTTCTTCAACAACACGCAAGCGATGCACACGGCGCTGGTCAGCAACTTGACGCCGTATCGCGCGGCTGCGCATTCGCTGCCGACGTCCCTGCAAGCCCTGGCGGGGCTCAACGAAATGATCACGGGCCAGGCGGCTTTTATCGCGGTGATCGATCAATTCAAGATTTTGCTGGTGGTGATGCTGGTGGTCAGTCCACTGGTGGTTTTTCTTCGCAAGCCCGTTACGGCCAACTAGTTTTCGTGGAGTGTGCCAAATGAAATCCCCTGCGCTCGCAAGCAACAGACAGACGTTCAAAACCACGTTCGGCGCGGCAGCGGTGCTGGTGTTCCTGACCGCCTGCACCGTCGGCCCCGACTATCAAATGCCTGCGCCGAGCCTGTCGCAGCACTACGATCAACAGGCCGAGCAGCGTCTTGGCCAGCGTGGCAACACGCCAGGAGCACAGCAGATTGAGCTCGGCCAGAAGGTTCGCGGTGACTGGTGGACGGCGTTCCGTTCGCAGAAGCTCGACACGGTGGTGCGCCGGGCCATTGCGGGCAATCTGGAACTGGTGGCGGCAGATGCGACGATCCGCCAGGCAGCGTCCTCGGTGACCGCGGCGGAGGGTGCGTTGTACCCGCAAGTCGATTTTGGCGCCCAGGCGGGCCGGCAACGGGTGCATAACGCGAAAGAACCGGCGGTCTCGAACTTCTATGCCATCGGGCCGCGGGTCGGTTTTGACCTTGACGCGTTCGGCGGTAACAAGCGGTTGGTGGAACAACAGCAAGCATTTGCCGATCTGCAAAAGCATCGCTACGAAGCGGCGTACCTGACCCTGACCGGCAACGTCGCCAGTCAGGCGTTGCTGGTGGCGTCGGCGAATGCGCAGATGCAAGCCGTCGAGAAACTGCTGGCCAATGACGCGAAAAACCTCGACCTCGTGCGCATGGCCCACGCCAATGGCAGCACCACGCAGATCGATGTTTCGCTGGCCGAGACCCGACTCGCTCAGGACCGCACGCTGTTGCCGCCTCTGGCCCAGCAGCGCGACTCGGCACGCCACGCGCTGTCGATCCTGACGGGCAAAGGCCCCGCCGACTGGATTGCGCCGGACTTCGACCTGGCCGAGTTTGCATTGCCGGCCAACGTGCCCGTCAGCGTGCCTTCGGAAATGGCCCACGACCGGCCGGATGTGCGGCAAGCAGAGGCGGAACTGCACATGGCCAGCGCAGCCGTCGGCGTCGCCACCGCGAACCTCTATCCCCATGTCACGTTGTCCGCGTCGTTGGCACAGGCTGCTTCGGGCAATGGCGGTGCCGCACTCTGGGGCTTCGCGGCAGGGTTGGCGGGGCCGATCTTTGATGGCGGAACGCTCAAGGCTGAACGCCAGGCTGCCATCGAGGGCTACAACGCGACGCTCGCCGGTTACCAGCAAACCGTGATCAGTTCGTTCGGCCAGGTCGCCGACACGCTGCAAGCCATCAACCATGACGCCGAGGAAAACCTCGCGCAGGACGACGCATTGCGCGCGGCCGACACCAGTTTGCGCTTGAACCAGCAAGCCTACGCGCAAGGCGAGAACAGCATTCTCCAAGTGCTGGAAGCGGAGCGCGCCTATCAGCAGGCGTTGCTGGGACGAATCCGGATCAAGACGGCGCAATACCTCGACACGGTGCGCCTGTACGTGGCGCTCGGCGGTAATTCCGTCGGCGCCTTCGAGCAACGGGTGGCCACCCGCGAAGCACAGAACCCTGCGTATCAATAGCGGCTGCGGCCCGACAATTGGAGTAAAGAGATGTCTTACGAAGCCTTTCACGATGCACTTCGCGATCAGCGTTTTGCGCTCAACCATGGCAGCGCTGAAATACCGGCGGTTGGATTTGGCACGCTGTTTCGCGACCTTACTGTCACCACGCAAGCGGTCAAGGAAGCACTGCAGGCGGGCTTTCGTCATTTCGATTGTGCCGAACGCTATCGAAATGAAGAACAGGTCGGTATTGCCCTGCAGGACGAGCTGGCGGCCGGCACAATCCGCCGTGAAGACGTGTTCATCACCACCAAACTGTGGAACACCAACCATCGCCCCGAGCGGGTGCAACCCGCTTTCGAGGCCAGTTGCCGCCGGCTGCAAGTGGACTACATCGACTGTTACCTGATCCACACGCCGTTTGCCTTTCAGCCCGGCGACAACCAGGACCCGAGGGATGAGCAAGGCAATGTCATCTACGATTCAGGGGTCACGTTGATCGAGACGTGGAGGGCGCTCGAACGTCTGGTGGATGAGGGTCGGTGCAAATCCATCGGCTTGTCGGATATCACCTTGCCGGCGTTGCAAGCGATTGTCGCCCAAGCGCGGATCAAGCCCTCCGTGGTGCAAGTCGAGTCCCATCCTTATTTGCCGGAGTGGGAACTGCTTGAATTTTGTCAGCAACATGGAATTATCGTCCTGGCGTTTGCGCCACTCGGCCATGGCATGGAGCCCAATGTGCTGGAGGATTCGGTGATTACCGGTATCGCCCGGCGCGTGCGCAAGACCCCGGCACAAGTGGCGCTGGCCTGGTCCGTGCAGCGGGGCGTGGCTTTTCTGACCACGTCGGCGACACCGAGCCACATCCGGGAAAACTTCGATCTGTCCACGCTGCCGCACCGGGCGATGCATGAAATCAAGGAAGAGATCACCACTCGGGTACGGTTCAATTCGGTGGTGGAAACCGGTGTTCCCGGGTTTATTCCGCGCAAGAAGTAACTCGATACGAGAAGGGCGACCTTGTGTCAGGTCGCCCTTGTTTTTCCAGACTCTTGAGGCCTAGCGATGGACACTTTCCAGACTCTGCGTTTTTTCGTGGCGGTGGCCCAAACCGGCAGTTTTACGGCGGCGGCGCAGGTGCTGGACACCACCACGACCAACGTTTCCAAAGCGGTGACCAGTCTGGAGGCCCGGCTTCAAACGCGCCTGATCAACCGGACCACTCGACGCCTGGCATTGACCGAGGCGGGTGTACGCTACTTGCAGCGCTGCGAGGCCATTCTGGATTCGGTGCGTGAAGCCGATGAGGAAGCAGCAACCGCTCACATCACGCCCGTTGGCCGGCTGAAGATTCACGCGATGTCCGCCATCGGCAACCATTACGTGATCGATGCGATTGCCAGATACCGCGAGACTCACCCCTCGGTGATGTTTGATTTGACCCTGACCAATCGGCTGCCCGACTTGCTGGAGGAGGGCTATGACATGTCGATCGTGTTAGCGCGGGACTTGCCCGATTCAGGGTTTGTCGCGCAAAGGCTGGGCATCACTTACAGCATCCTTTGTGCCTCGCCTGCGTATTTGAAGAAACGCGGCCACCCTGATTCTCCCGGGGCGCTAAGCGCACATGATTGTCTGCGGATTGTTAATACGGTCATGCCGGTTGAGAACTGGGCATTCGAGGGGCCGGACGGCGTGGAGACGGTGAACATTCCGA
The DNA here is from genome assembly GCF_045447035.1 of Pseudomonas sp. O230. Taxonomy (NCBI): domain Bacteria; kingdom Pseudomonadati; phylum Pseudomonadota; class Gammaproteobacteria; order Pseudomonadales; family Pseudomonadaceae; genus Pseudomonas; species Pseudomonas sp. O230. The sequence goes on from NZ_JBJGXN010000003.1 coordinate 459,005, forward strand.
TCTCTCCCTTTCACGTCAACACCGCCGATGCGATGACGGTCGCGATAAAGAATGGAATGGGGATCGGTATTCAACCTATTGCGTCTGCCGTGGATGGACTGAGAGCCGGGACGTTAATCCGCGTGTTGCCGGATTACCATTTTGAAGAATTCAACTTGTTTGCTATCTACCCATCCCGAAAGTTCGTGGATGCGAAGATAAAAACCTGGGTGGAATTTCTGAAAGACTACCTACCGGGTCTGTTGGCATCCGATGAAAACATTGTCGGTTCGCCGGCAAAACCCTGACAGGCGCGCAGTTCGGTGGCGCGGCAGGTGTGGAGTGTCGACCCTCCATCGTCTGCACGGGACTCAACCGTTCGAGCAGCCTGTGCCCATGACTTGATATTGCAGGATGTGCCGTTGGCCGTGGGAGTCTTCATAGGTCATTTGGGCCGGGACCGGCGCGCATTCGTTAGCAATGTCTGACACCGTAATGATCTTCTGAATATCGAGCTTCATTCCATACGTGTAACGTTCAACCGGTTTCTGGCTGGCCGCTGCATCGGCCTGACTTTCGTCTGCAAATGCCTGTGCGGTTAAACTTCCCAGAGCGAGGAACAGCGCAGCTTTTACAAGTTTCATGATATTCACCTTCGCATCGACTATTCAGGGGTTGGGACCCGGCGAGCAAGTTGCTGACAACTTCAATTGCTCGCCGGGTAGAGTCGATGCTAGGTGTTTACGGCTTTGCCATATATCGGGTGACTGGACAAACACTGTTGACGGATTTCACATGAATCCTGAATCGGCCTGTCGGTGGTTTCGTTAAAGCGGGTTAGCCGGCTTGCTGGCGATGGCGTCTGCCAAATCGCCATCGCCGGCAAGCCAGGCTCCTACAGGTTTGGCGTGCACTCACGATCACTGGCCTCTGGCGCGCCGGTTAAATCAGGTTGATCACGACATTGATGTTGCCACGGGTCGCCTTGGAATAAGGGCAGGTCTGGTGTGCGGCATCGACCACTGACCGTGCGACAGCAGGGTCCAGGCCGGGAAGGCTGACGTTGAGGCGCGCCTGCAGGAAAAACGCGTTTTCGGTCTTGCCCAGGTCCACTTCGGTATCGACCGACACGTCAGTCGGCAAGGTTATTTTCAACGCGATGGCTGCCTTGCCCATGGCGCCGATGAAGCAGGCCGACCAGCCAGCAGCCAGCAGTTGTTCTGGGTTGGTGCCACTGCCGGAAGAGCCGGGGGCTGAAAGCTTGATGTCCAGACGGCCATCGTCGCTTCGCGACTCGCCATTACGGCCTCCGGTTGTGTGGGTCTTGCCGGTGTACAGCACGGTGTCGATTTGATGGGTCATGGCGGATTCCTGCTGTGGTGGTTGGGCTCTTCAACGTCTGTGTTTATCGCAGATGTCTGACGCTGCGATGTGGCCCACTTTTTCACTTCCATGTAGTGCGGATGTGTCCTGATCCGGCACTTGTGTAACGTTGTGTAGGATCAGCGCGCAAAAATACACGCCGATACAAATCGAGCAGCAGAAGCCTCCTGCAGGAGCGAGCTCGCTCCGGGCGGCGATCCGGCGATGGAGGTTAACGATGACGCGTGTTTTCTGAATAAACGCGTCGTTCATGAGTCCATCGCCGGCAAACCGGTCTCGCTCCCACAGGAAAAGGCTTCACGCCGGCTTGTTCAGCGTCGCCTCAGCCGCCGCGATTTCCGCCTGGCGCTTGATGATCAAGTCGCCCGTCGGCGGACCCTGAAAACGCCGCGCTTCAAAACCGAACCAGACGATGGCCGTCAGCACCAGGAAGCCGATGGTGATGTACAGCGCCCAATCATTCGGTGGCTGGATGCCGATGACGAAGATCACCACCATCGAGAGCACCGAGAGCACGGCGAACAAGGAGAACAACCCGCGCCCCATGTTCCACGGCCCCATGGTCGGCCACTTCGCGGTTCCGTAGGTGAACAGGCCCAGCACGATGGGAATGATGAAAGAGAAGAACAGGAAGATCACCGTGCACGAGACCACGATGGTGTAGACCGGCGTTGCCCCGATCGAGATGACCGACGAGCCCCAGTCGAACAGCACCGCCAAGGTGGCGCCGGTCCAGATGGCGGCCACCGGGCTGCGATATTTCGGCGAGACCGAGGCCAATGCTTTCGAGCAGGGCAGGCCGCCGTCCCGGGAAAACGCGAAGATCATGCGCGACACCGAGGTCACGGTCGCCAGCCCACAGAGAAACTGCGAGATGAAAATCGCCACGTACAGCGCAAGTTTGATGTTCGGGCTCACCTGGGCATTCATGGCCCAGAAGAATACGTTCCAGCCTTGTTTCGCCGCTTCGTCCATGCTCGGCAGCATCAGCACGAACGAGCTCAGCATCACCCAACCGAACAGCAACGACCAGATCACCGACATGACCATGCCACGCGGCACCGACATGGCCGCATTGCGGGTCTCTTCGGAGGTATGCGCCGACGCGTCATAACCGGTGATGGTGTAGATCGGCAACAGCAGGCCGAGCATGAACACCCAACTGTTCGAAACCTGTGGCCAGACACTGCCACCGGCTTCACCGGAATAGTTGCCGAAGGTCCACAACCGGGCGAACTCATAGCTGGGTGCGGAGATCAGGCAGACGAGGGTCAAGGCGAGCGCCGTGGCGAAAATCAGGTAGCCCGAGAAGTCGGTGAGTTTCGCGGTCAGGCCGATGCCCAGATGGTTACACAAGGCCTGGATGCCGGTCAGGATCGCCAGGAAAATCACCCTCAGCGTGGTGGTGTCTTCCATGCCCAGCGCCGGTCCGAAAGCACCGAAAAAGAAGTAATAGGTGCCGACGTTGATCGCGCCGAGCACCGTGACCAGTCCCAGCAGATTGAACCAGGCCGTCAGCCAGCCAGTGAAGCGGTTACCAAGAATCGAACCCCAGTGATAGAGACCGCCAGCGGTGGGGTAGGCTGAGGAAATCTGCGCCATGGCCAGCGCGAACACCCCGGAGATCAGGCAGCCGATGGGCCAGCCGATGCCGATCGCTGCCCCCCCTGCACCCGAGGTGCCCTGGGCCAGTGAATTGATACCACCGGAGAGGATGCAGATGATCGAAAAGGAAATCGCGAAGTTGGAGAACACCCCCATCCGTCGCGACAGTTGCTGGGCATAGCCCATGTTGTGCAAAGCCTTGACGTCCTCGTCATGCGCGTCAGTGCCGGGCTGGCTTGCTGGGTTCATGCTGTGTACCCCTTCAGGTTTTGATTCAATCCACTGGCGAATGCGCAATGGGCTGGCCTTCAACACCTTGTCGTACTGCTCCTTTTACCCACCTAAACGCGGCCGTGATAAGCCGCGTCGAAAATGCTCGCCACCCCCATCTTGGTCAATGGCAGGGGATTGCCGCTGGCCGAGGGATCGACAATCGCCATGTCCGCAATCAGGTCGGCCTGCCGGTCATCCACGCCCAACTCAACCAGGGTATGCGGCACGCCGATGTCTTTGCGCAGCTTGAGAACGAAGGCCAGAAAACTGTCGAAGCCGGGGGAGGGCAGGCGCAGGTACGCTGCGAGGCGGATGATCCGCTCCTCGATGGCCGGGCGATTGAACTGCAACACATACGGCATGAACGTGGCATTGGTCATGCCGTGATGGGTGTCGTACAGCGCGCCCACCGGATGCGAGAGCGCGTGCATGCCGCCCAGGCCTTTCTGAAATGCCGTGGCACCCATCGCCGCCGCAGCGAGCATTTGTCCGCGCGCTTCAAGGTCCGAGGGGGTGTGTACGGCACGCACCAGGGCATTGGCCACCAGACGCATGCCTTCCACCGCAATGCCGTCGGCCAGCGGGTGGAAACCGGGAGCGCAGTACGCCTCCAGACAATGGGCGAACGCATCCATGCCGGTACCGGCGGTGATTTTCGCCGGCATGCCGACCGTGAGCGCCGGATCGCTGATGACCACCCTCGGCATCATTTTCGGGTGGAAGATGATGCGTTTGGTGTGCGTGCGCTCGTCGATGATCACTGCCGCGCGGCCGACTTCGGAACCGGTTCCCGCGGTGGTCGGCACCGCAATGACCGGGGCGATGCGGCTGTCGTCGGCGCGGGTCCAGTAGTCGCCGATGTCTTCGAAATCCCACACCGGTCGAGTCTGGCCGCTCATGAACGCGATGAGCTTGCCCATGTCCAGGCCGCTGCCACCGCCGAAGGCGACCACGCCATCGTGCTGGCCGGCACGCCAGGCTTCGAGCCCACCGGCCAGATTGGCTTCGACCGGATTGGGCTTGAGGTCACAGAACAGCGCGACGCCAAGGCCCGCGGCGCGCAAGGCATCTATCGCCGCCGTGGTGATCGGCGCGCGCCCCAGGCCGCTGTCGGTGACCAGCAGCGGGCGCTGGATGCCCTGGCTGCGGCAGACCTCGGCCAGCTCGGCGATGCGCCCGACCCCGAAGCGAATGCTGGTGGGGTAGTTCCAGTTTCCAGTCAGGTTCATGGCCTACACCTCGTGGCGCAGATGAAAGGATTTGGCGCGGGTCAGGTGCTCGTAACCCAGGCGCGACAGGGTGACGCCGCGTCCGCTGTGCTTGACCCCGGTCCAGGCCAGCGCCGGGTCGAGGTAATCGCAGCGGTTCATGAACACCGTGCCGGTGGCGATCTCGTTGCCGAGGCGTTCGGCGGCGGCGAGATCTTGGGTCCACAGGGAGGCGCTGAGTCCGAACTCACTGTCGTTCATCAAGGCGATGGCTTCGTCGTCGCCAGTCACGGGCATGATGCCGACCACCGGGCCAAAGCTTTCGTCGCGCATCACTGACATGCGATGGTTCACATCCACCAGCACTTGAGGCGCCAGGTAAGCGCTGCCCGGTGCATCGGCGGGAAAAGTTTTCGGATCGATCAACGCTCTGGCGCCCTCGGCCAGCGCGTCGGCAATCTGTCCGCGAACAAAATCAGCGGCGGCCGGCGAGACCATCGGACCCAGCGTGGTGGCTTCGTCCAGCGGGTTGCCCAAGACGTACTGGCGAGTCAGATCGGCGAAGCGCTCGACGAAGGCGGGATAGATTTTCTCGTCCACATAGATGCGCTCGACCGCGCAGCAGCTTTGCCCTGAGTTGAAGAAGCTGCCGTCCACCAGATTTTCCACGGCGTGTTCGAGATTGGCGTCGGCGCGAACGTAGGCCGGGTCTTTGCCGCCGAGCTCCAGGCCCATGCCGATGAAATCTGTGCTGGCTGCTTGTTGGACTTGCAGGCCAGCGTCCACCGAGCCAGTGAAGTTCACCTGTTGTACGTCTCCGGTGACGATGGCTACTGCGGTACTGGCATGACTGAGCAGCAGGTTCTGGAACAACCCTTCAGGCAGATTGGCTCGGCGAAAAGCTTCAGCGAAACGCTCGCCGACCAGCAGGGTTTGCGATGCATGCTTGAGGATGACGCTGTTGCCCGCCATCAACGCCGGAATAATCGTGTTGACGGCGGTCAGATAGGGGTAATTCCACGGGGCGATCACGAGCACCGTACCGAGCGGCTCGCGAGTGATGTAACGCCGAAAACCCGCGACCGGTGCGGGCTCAACGGCTGCAAGCGCTTCAGGCGCAATAGCGATCATGTGCCGGGCTCGCTCTTCGAAACCGCGCAGTTCGCCAGCGCCAAAACGCACCGGTCGACCCATTTGCCAGGCCAGCTCCGGCACGATTTCATCTTTCATGGCGAGCATCGCGTCCACAGCGGCACTGCAAAAAGTTGCGCGCTCGCTCAGTGGTCGGCGCTTCCATTGCGCCTGGGCAGTTGCAGATGCCTCAAGCGCCTGAAGGAGCCGGGCCGTATCTGTTTGTTGGCGCTCGACGTACACCCGGCCATCGACCGGAGAAATAAGCTGAATCTTCGCAGTCATGGTGTGCTCAATAGCGCTCGAAGCCGCGCTGCAGTTCCCAGTCGGTGACCCGCCGGTCGTACTCTTTTTGCTCCCACTCGGCGGTGTGCACGTAGTGCTCGACCACTTCATCGCCGAACGCCTCGCGCAACATGCTCGAGCCTTTCAAGGCGGAGCAGGCATCGCGCAGGGTTTTCGAGACTTCCGGCAGTTGCTCGTCGAGGTAGGCATCGCCCTCGAACGGCGCCGCGAGTTCGAGCTTCTCGTCGACACCGGCCAGGCCCGCCGCAATCAGCGCGGCGAAGGCCAGATAGGGGTTGAGGTCGGCGCCGCCGATGCGGCATTCGATGCGGATGGATTTGCTGCCTTCGGCGCACAAACGAAAGCCGGCGGTGCGATTGTCCCGGCTCCAGACCGCCCGCGTCGGTGCGAAGGTGCCGGCCTGGAAGCGCTTGTATGAATTGATGTAGGGCGCGAGAAAACAGGTGATGTCGTTGGCGTACTTGAGTTGCCCGGCCACCCAGGCGCGCATCAGTTTCGACATGCCGAACTCGGCTTTCGCGTCGAAGAACAGCGGCTTCTTGGCGTTTTTGTCCCACAGCGAATTGTGGATATGGCTGCTGGAACCGGCGGCGTCATAGCGCCACTTGGCCATGAACGTGATCGCCTTGCCTTGCAGCTGTGCGATCTCTTTGCAGGCGTGCTTGATGATGACGTGGTGGTCGGCCATGGTCATGGCATCGGCATAACGAATGTTGATTTCTTCCTGGCCGGGGCCCCATTCACCCTTGGAGTTTTCCACGGGAATGCCGGACGCTTGCAGATGCTTGCGAATCGCCCGCAGCACCGGCTCCTCGCGGGTGGTCTGCAGGATGTTGTAATCCTCGATGTAATGCCCGGCGGTTTTCGGTTGGTGATAGTTGCGCTGGTGGATCGCCTCGTAGCTCTCATCAAACAAATAGAACTCGAGTTCCGAGGCGAACATCCCGGTGTAGCCGCGTTCGCGCAGGCGTTCGACCTGTTTTTTCAGAATCGCCCGCGGGCTGTGCGGCAGGTCCTTTCGATGGTGGTGATCGAGCACATCGCAGAGCACCAGCGCCGTGCATTCCAGCCAGGGCACGCGACGCAGCGTGGACATGTCAGGCTTGAGGACGAAGTCGCCATAGCCTTTGCTCCAACTGGCCGCGGCGTAACCTGGCACCGGTTCCATGTCGATGTCGTCGGCCAGCAGGTAGTTGCAGCAGTGGGTTTCTTCATGGCCACTGTCGATGAAAAACTCGACCTGGAAGCGCTTGCCGACCAGGCGTCCCTGCATGTCGACCATGCAGACCAATACGGTGTCGATTTCACCCGCGGCAGCGGCGCGCTTGAGTGCATCAAAGCTGAGGAGGGGCTCGGTCATCACGTCAATCCTGCGTGAAAGGGTTGGGTCTGTCTGAGATAGCTGTTGCAGACGCTCTCCAGAACAACCAACAACCCTGCAGAATCGAGCATCGTGAGCAATGAGCTGATCCAAGCTTAGCCTACTGTTGGATTGCGCAAGTTTTGGTGATCAAAACCGGTCCTTTCAGTTAGTCTGCGTTCGCGTCATCACCCACTGATCTGGAACCGAACATGATGAAAACCATAGCCCTTGCAGTAGCCATGGTGCTCAACGCAGGGTTCTTCTGCGCGCCCGCCGTTGCGGCGGGTGATGTTGACGTCGGGGCGAAATTATTCACGCGGATCTGCGGTGGCTGTCATCAAGTCGGGGAATCGGCCCGGGGCGGCTTCGGCCCGCAACTCAACGGCATTTTCGGCCGTACTTCGGGTAGCGTGGCGGACTATCAGTATTCCGAGGCGATGAAGTCTGCCGGTATCGTCTGGACTCGCGAGACATTGACGGCTTACCTCGAAGCGCCGAAGAAAGTGGTGCCCGGCACCCGGATGATTTTCTGGGGGCTCAGTGATCCGCAAAAGATTGAGGATGTGTTGGCGTACTTGCAGACGTTTCAGCCGCAGTAACCCATCAATCCGTCACGCACAAATCCCCGGTGGCACGAATCAGTGCCTGACCATGCAACTGATCCTTGATCAGCGCGGACCGCGCTTTGGCCAGCCACTGAGCGCAGTTCGGATCTTTGCGATAGGGCGCGAAATCGGCGTAGTGCTGCAACAGGCGATTTTGCAACTCATCCAGCCGTGGCCGGATCTGTTTGGCGAGGTCTGGCCGTGGCGTGTCAGGCGCCTTGCCCGCCGCTAGCCATTGCGCGAGCAGTCCATATTGCACCAGCTTGTTGGCCTCAACCTGCGCGGCGATCAACTCGGCGATCTCGTCCGGGTTCAATTTTCGATCCACGGCCATCTTCCTGGCGTTGGCAATGACTTGCGCTTCCCGCGCACTGTCGAGGATCGGTTTGCCGCTATCCCATTTGGTCAGCGCAACCAGATCACCCATGCTCAGGCGTTCGTTCATCGTCACCAGCAGCGGTTGCAAACTGGCCGGCGCCGGGGAGGGCGTGCCGGCTTGCGCGCCGCAAGCGAGTAAACCGGACAGGGCGCAGGTCAGCAGCAGACGTGGGGAGAAAAACATGGGCAAACCTCATTGGGTACGGGACTCGCAATCAGGTGTTATGTATCACAGGTGTGCCAGTGGCATTAAGGGGCGCTGATTTATTTGTGCACGAAAAAGCCCGGCGGGTGAGGCCGGGCTTTTTGTCGAGTGCCGCGGTAGGGCTATTCATTCATGCGGCGCGGCTTTCGATCAGACGGTCGGAACCACCTTCAGCCACACGATTCTCGATCAGACGATCGGAACCACCTTCAGCCACACGATTTTCGATCAAACGGTCGGAACCACCTTCAGCCACACGATTTTCGATCAGGCGATCGGAACCACCCTCAGCCACACGATTTTCGATCAGGCGGTCGGAACCACCTTCAGCCACCCGGCTTTCAATCAGACGATCCGAGCCGCCTTCAGCGACAACTGATTTAGCAGAAGAAGCGGCAAAAGCGTTAACTGCAAAAACCGAGAAAGCGATGCTGAGGAAGAGTTGGCGTTTCATGAGGGTGTGCTCCGGGGGAGTTATTGGTGGGTATGGATGCGATGTTACGCCCCGGAGTTTTTAAGAGAACTTCATTGAATTGATGGTGACTATCGACGTCAGCAATGGATGGTTAATTGGGCATCCCCTACGCTAGCTGGTAAACATCAACCCACAAAAAAAACGGACGCCAATCAAGGCGCCCGTGTTCATTTCGGCACAACGCAATCAAGCCTCACGAATCTGACTGACACTCGTCACCTGCCCATTCCAGACCATCTCGTAATGCGCCGCCTGAATCACCGATAAAACCGGCTTCGGCGTCATCAACGCCCAACAATGACTGCCGTGCATTCGCACCGAGTGGTATCGAAGCCCAGGACAACCCGCCTCTTTGACCCGCGTCCCCAAACGCCGGGAGTCGGTGTAATCGACCGGATCATAAACAGGATCGGTGATCGCAATGGACGTCGCATCTTTCATCCCTGCATCCACAAAAGAGCAGGACAACCCGCGGAAAACAAACCGCTCATAGTTCAGGCTCGGCACGTTCGACCAGTACAGACTCTGGTGATGTTTCACTTCGGCCAACGCCGTTTCCAGGGTGTCCGCCAGGTACAGCACCCCGAAACGGCCATCGCTGAACCGCGAACCTGCCGGGTTGACGTGGGTGAACGGCGCTGTCGCGTAAGAGCAGCCAGGAATGCCGAACGGGATTTCACTGCGGCGAATCAGCTCAAGGCGACCCACTTCATTTTTCAGTCGCGGGTTGGTGAGTTCCTGGATCTGATACAGCGCTTCAAATTCGTCCGCATCCGCCACGTCATCAAACAACGCCACCGGTGGGAACTTGGAATTGACCAGTCGATAGGCCTGCAATGGCTCGCCGGCAAGTACTGCCAGCTCGCTCAGCTTTACCATTGCGCGCCCCGCAGCACGTCGATGCGCCGAAAGGTCTCATACAAGGAAATCATATCGCCCTGAGCCATGATCTCGAGCGGCGAGCGTCCGTTGAAGAATTCGTTGTCGTTGGCCATCGAGGGGAAACCGTAGACGTTTTCCGGGTTATCGAACACCAGGCGCAGCGCGGCGTGGATGTTGAGCACGAAACTGATGCGCTGCATCTGATCTGCGTCCAGCGCCACGGCCCAGTCGGGATCGCGTTGGCGGGCGCGGGTGTAAGTGCTGCGAGAGATGCGCAGGATGCGGCAGGCCTGATCGCTGGAGGCTCGCCATTTATCGAGGATGCTGACAGCCGCGCGCAGCCCGGTTACGCACTGGCTTTTGGTGAAGGCTTGTTGCTGGAGGGCAACGGCCATGTTCAATACCTCAAATTGAATCTATAGATTCAAAACTAGGTAAAAAGCGTCTGTGGGGCAAGTTCGTCGCGACCAGTGGTGGCTGCTATCGTAATAAGCCTTGCGATCGCACGATTTCAGAGGAGGCGCAGCATGGACCCTTTCACTGGCGGTTGCCTGTGCGGCAATGTGCGAATTAAGGCATCAGGGCGGCCGTACCGGGTCGGCCTTTGTCATTGTCTCGAGTGCCGCAAGCATCATGGCGCGTTGTTTCACGCCTGCGCGATATTCCCCGAGAGTGCGGTGACGATCACCGGCGAAACACGCGACTACGCCGGGCGGTTTTTCTGTCCACGCTGCGGCTCGTCGGTTTTCGCCCGCACCGACGACGAAATCGAAGTGAGCCTGGGATCGCTGGATGCCCCTGATCAACTGACGCCCACCTACGAAAGCTGGATCGTCCGTCGCGAGTCCTGGCTGCCAGCATTTGCGCTCACCAGACGATACGAACGCGACCGTGAGGGCACGGGCCGTTTTGAAGAGTAGGGCGCACGCTGCCCGACCAGAGATCCAAGAACGTGTAGGAGCTGGCTTGCCAGCGATGGCAACCGCAAGGGCTGCGCAAAAGTCGGGATCGCTTCGCCAGCAAGCTGGCTCCTACAGGAATTGGGCTCGACGACGTCAGGACGTCAGCGATTGAAGCTTCTTCAGGATCTCGATGCTCGGGTCAGCGTTTTTGGCTTTGCCGGATTGTTTGTTGTCAGATCCATCCGTCACCACACCCGCGAGGATTTCAGCCAGGTTGTGAAAGTGCCCGGTCTTTTTCTCGGCGGGATCCGTGCCACCGCTCTGATTGAGCGCCGCTTCCAGCGACAACTTCTGAGTCAACCACTCGGGGGAGGATTTTTCTTCGGGGCTCATGTTGTCCATGAAAGCCAGCGCTGCGCGGGCTCGACCGAAAGGGTCGTTGATAAACGGGTCTTTCCAGTTTTTTTGCTGGTCCGCCGGGCCACTGTAATAGCCGGTGGCGAGCCGGGCTTGCTGGCGCATCAATGCTTGTGCCGAGGCTTGTTCTTGCGCGGTGAATGTTCCGCCTTGATTGGTGGCGACGGCGTTCAGCGAACGTCGGTCCAGATCGCCCATCAACGCATTACGGTCTTCATCGCTGCCGGTGTACGGTTTGCCGCTGGCGGTCATCAGCGCGTATTTGTCATTCATGCGCTTGCGGGCATCCACGGCCACTTCGGCAAAGGTCTTGTCCTTGGAGCTGGAGATCGCGCCAGGTTTGGATGCGCCTAGCACGAGCGCGTCGGCGTTCATCCCCGAACGAACCGGGAAGAACGGTGCATTGCCGATAATCGAGTTGCTGTAATCGGTAGACGTGTTGGACAAGCTCACCGAATCCTCGTTTTGCGCCCTGGCCTGTTCATCTTGAACCACGGATTTTTGCGCGACGGCCACAGATTTTGCTTCGACGGCAGACGTGTAGGCAGACATCGCCGCATTGGTTGAAGTGGACGCAATGATCATTGTTCTTCCTTGGAGTGGCCGCGTTGAGACGCTCAATGTCGGCCAAGATACGCCGTAATTGTGAAGCTGGCATTGAGCTGTTTCAGCAAGGCCGATCCACTGCGCATCAACGTGCCTGCTGCGGCTCGTCACTCGCAAGGGTTCGGTCCTTTCGCAGGGCTCGTCATCCGTACATCGCGCTGTCGATTTCCCGGTGTCGGGTTCGACTATCGTTGGGAATGCGCTTGATCGTCGGTGTTTCCTGCAAGAGCACTTTCACGAAGACGAGCCAGGAGAAAACCATGCGCAAGCTCACCGTTGCTGCTTTCATCAGTCTCGATGGCGTTATTCAAGCGCCCGGCGGCCCTGACGAGGATCCCGGCGGCGAATTCCGTTTCGGTGGCTGGATCGTGCCCTACGCTGACGAAGCCTCCGGCCAGGCCATTCAAGACCTTTTCGCGCAGCCGTTCGAGTTGCTGCTGGGGCGTCGCACCTACGACATCTTCGCGGGGTATTGGCCCGATAAAAACAACCATCCCATCGGCGGCCTGTTCAACCGCGTGCCCAAGCACGTAGCCACCCACCGGCCCGATACGCTCGATTGGCAGAACAGTCATGCATTGAAGGGCACCGTTGCCGACGCGATAGGCGCGCTCAAGCAGCAGGACGGCGCACGGCTGTTGACCCAGGGCAGTGGTGATCTGGTGCGCCAACTGCTGGCGGCCGGGTTGGTCGACGAGCTGCGGCTGATGACATTTCCGGTGGTACTGGGGCGCGGAAAGCGCCTGTTCGGCGACGATGCACTGGCGACGACCTTCACCCTGGCGCACTCGATCACAACGCCGGGCGGTGTCTTGATCAGCCGCTACGAGCGCAGCGGCGACATCCGTACGGGAACGTTCGAAGACGTTGAGTAGGCCAAACTGCCACATTCGTCCCGACTGGCTGCGCAGCTGGAATGAAAGGTCAGTCCCACTTTTGGAGAGCCAAAATGATCAGCAAAAACACAATTTGCCTTTGGTATGACGGCACCGCCCTGGACGCCGCGACGTTCTACGCCGAAACATTCCCGGACAGCACGGTGAACGCTGTCCACCGCGCCCCCGGCGACTATCCGGCGGGCAAGCAGGGCGACGTCCTGACGGTCGAGTTCACGGTGATGGGCCTCCCGTGTCTCGGGTTGAACGGCGGGCCGGGGATCAAGCACAACGAGGCGTTCTCGTTCCAGGTAGCGACCGACGACCAGGCCGAAACGGACCGGTTTTGGAACGCGATTGTCGGAAACGGCGGCCGGGAGAACGTCTGCGGCTGGTGTCAGGACAAGTGGGGCGTGTCGTGGCAGATCACCCCGCGAGTCCTGACGGCGGCGATCACCGATCCCGATCGCGCGGTGGCCAAGCGCGCATTCGACGCGATGATGAAGATGGGCAAGATCGATGTTGCGGCGATTGAAGCGGCCTTGAAGCGTTAACCAACCCTGCTTGCGAATGGATTGCCTGGACCGCTCAGAAGGTCAGCGCAAACTCCACGACACCCCGACATACGCCGCCAAACCCTCACCCGGCGTCGACCGTGCTGCGTCCAGACCTTTGTCGTCGTAGCCCGGCGTAACGGTGGCGGCGTAACGCTTGCCGGTCAGGTTGCGCAGGTCCAGCCAGGTCTGCCAGTCGTCCTTGGGCGCGTTGTAGCCCACGGTCGCGCCGAATATTGCATAAGGATCGGCGTAATAGCTGTTGGCGTAATCCACCGCAACTTTGGACACCCACTGCGTATTGAGCGCGGCGAAGAAGCCTTGGGGCCAGTCGTAGCGCAGTTCGCCCTGGTAGTAATGCATCGGCAGGCCTGGCAGGCGGTTGTCGCCGAAGCGATCGTCGTCGCGGTAGTGGAAGTCGCTGAAGGTGTAGCTCTGGCGCAAGCTCAGTTGACCGCCATCATCGGGTGACCACAGATTGCTCTGCAAGCTGGCCTCCACGCCCTGATGCACGGTCGGGCTGGCGTTGAGTTCGTAAGGCGTGACGGCATTGGCATCCGGCAACACCGAGAGCAATTCGTGCTGCACCTGCGCGTAGTACCAGGCCAGGCTCCATTGCCCCATCGCACTGTCGCCGCGGCCGCCGAGTTCGAGGGTGGTCGCGGTCTGGTTTTGCAGCTTGACCGGATCGCGCTGGGCGCCTGTGGCGGCACCGCTGCCCGCCGGGAAGCGAATGTTGGAGCTGTAGATCAGCGACCACGGGTGTGGGGCTTCGACCGAGCGGCTGAGATTGCCGAACAGCTGCAAATCCGGCGTCAGCTGATAGCGCAGGCCCACGCGTGGGGCGTAATCCCAGTCGCTGAGGCTGGTTTTGCCGCCACCTTGCGGGAAGGTCACGGCGCTTTCGCGGCGAGTGTAAATGGCCGCGAGGCCGGTGGTCAGCCACAGGTCGTCGGCGATCTCCAGATCATTGCCCACATGCAAAACGGTGTCCGAACCCTGGTAGGTGAAGTTGCGAATCGGCGTGCCCGGCGCGTAGCCGGCGGTGTTGCCGGTGGGGATGCGCACCGATTCGCTGGCGCCGGCATTGGGCAGGTGCTTGGTCACGCGCAGGCCCAGCGTGCTATGGCTTTCCAGGCCCCAGAGGGTGTCGCGACGCTTGTAGTCGAAGGTGCCGCTGACATCCGTGTATGCCACCTTCAAGCGGTTGGGGCCTTCGCGCAAGTCCATTGGATAGTCGTGGTAGACAAGGCCGGTCTGGAGGCTCGAATCGTCATCGATGTAGTAGGTGGTCTTGTTGCCGAAGAAGGTACTGCCCGGCTGCTCGCGGTTGTCGTCCCGCGTCACGTAAGCGGGGTTGGCCGCCCGTGGGTCGTGTTCGATGGCGTGCTTGGTCACCCGTCCGGCGAGGTCGTTGTCGGTCTGGCGATAGCGCAGGTAGAAGCGTGTTTCCAGGTTCGGGTTGAAGCGATAGCCGAAGTTGGCGATGACGCCCTGACTCTCGCTGGCCGTGTGGTCCTGGTAGCCGTCTGCGCGCGCATCGGTCGTAGACACGTAATAATCAAAGTCGCCCAACACCTGCCCGGAGCTGACCTGACGCTGCTGGTATCCGCGGCTGCCCGTGGCGTAGCGCACCTGCAACAGCGGTGCGTCGTAGCCGGTGTGGCTGATGTAATTGATGGCGCCGCCCAGGGCCAGCGCGCCCCTGTCGAAACCGTTGGCGCCGCGCAGCACTTCCACATGGTCGAGCCACAGCGGCTCCAGCAGTTCGTAGGGTGTGCCGCCCGGGCCGGTCAGCGGCAGACCGTCGAGCAGGGTGTATAGACCCGAGGCATGGGCGCCCGGTGCACGGTTGATCCCGGAACCACGGATCGAAATCTTCACCCCTTCATTGCCCGCAGACTGGGCATAGACCCCTGGCTGATAAGCCAGCACATCCTGGTTGCTGGCCACGCGGCCCTGCAAGGGACGGCGCAGGTCGACCACATTGGTGCCGCCGGGCACCTGGGCAAGCCGGGCCTTGGCGTCCTCGACCGACGGGTCTTCGCCGCTGCGCTCCTCAGCCTGGATCAGCACTTGTCCCAGCTCCAGGCCTTCGGCCTCGGCCATGGCCGGACAGGCAAGTGCCAGCCCCAACAACGCAGCGGGCAGGGATTTGGGCGAGGACATCGAGAAAACTCCAGACAGACAGGAACACGCAGTGAGAACTGCGACGTATGAACTAACGAGCGGAACACATGGCAATTTTGTTTTTTGGCCAGGTCAACGGCTTCGTCAGGGGCTGCATACGGCCCAGAGTGCGTAAAAACGCCGTCGCGAACCCTTGCTATGATTTCTGAGGATTGCATCGCAGGGATCGCCCATGAAGCGCTTTATCCAAGGTGAACATCGAGGCCAAGGCACCTTACTTTCCGTGAGCCTCGATGACTACTTCAGCGATACCAATCCGGTGCGCGTAGCCGACGTCTTTGTCGACGAACTCGACCTGGTCAAACTGGGTTTTGAAGGTGCCATTCCAGCCGATACTGGCCGGCCTGCTTACCATCCCACGATCCTCCTGAAGATCTACATCTACGGCTATCTGAACCGCATTCAGTCGAGCCGGCGCCTGGAGCGAGAAGCCCAGCGTAACGTCGAATTGATGTGGCTGACCGGCCGCTTGATGCCCGATTTCAAGACCGTTGCCAACTTCCGAAAAGACAACAGCAGGCCATCCGAGGCGTCTGTCGCCAGTTCGTGGTGCTGTGTCAGCGGTTGGGGTTGTTCGGAGAAAATCTGGTGGCCATCGACGGCAGCAAATTCAAAGCAGTCAACAACCGCGACCGCAATTTCACCCGCGCCAAACTGAAGCGGCGAATGGAAGAAATTGAATCGAGCATCAACTGTTACCTGACGGCACTCGATGCTGCCGATCGGCAAGCACCAACAGCTTCCGAGCCCAGCGCTGTGCGGCTGGAGGAGGAAATCGCCAAGCTCAAAACTCAAATGAAGGAGCTTCAAGCGATCGAAATCCAGCTCAATGAATCGCCGGATAAACAGGTCTCACTGACCGATCCAGACGCTCGCTCCATGATGACGCGCGGCACGGGAGTCGTCGGCTACAACGTGCAGACAGCGGTCGATACTCAGCACCATTTGATCGTTGCACGATGCGAGTCCGAAAGCGGACTGTTGAGCATCCCTTCGGGACGCTCAAGCAATGGATGGGGGCGACGCACTTTGTGACGCGAAAGCTGGCCGGGGTGAGTGCGCAGATGAGCTTGAATGTGCTCGCCTACAACTTGAAACGGGTCATGAAAATCATTGGTACCCATCATTTGATGAAAGCGCTAACGGCCTAAAAACCGGCTTGTTTTTACGTCTCTCGATGATCTGGCGCGTTGCTGGGGCGGTTTAGCTCATCAGGAAGGGACATCGTGCCTTGATCAGGCTACGAAGCCGGACTGCCGCTCAGCCTTGAAGATCGAAACGGGATCTAGCTTTTTTACACACGCTGGACCCGTTGCAGCCATTCGGGACGTGTTCCCTTGGAAGAATGCCAGGACAGTCCATAAATGTTGGCGTAAAACCAGCCGAAACACTATGGGGCGACTGCCGCTCGGGCCATTAGCCAAGACTGCTTGGATCCGTGAGTCAGAGGGGGTAGCGCATTTTTGTGGGCCTAGGGAAGCGAGCTGCAGGACCGAACCACTCAAGCAATTCCGCCATCGCGGCGTTCATGCATTAACCTGCGCATTCCTTTTCACCTGCGAGCTGTTTGCTTGCTTGTATAGTTAGCTGGTCAGGAATAGATTCAACCCTTCAAGGATGCTATCTAGCCATCATCCAAAGCGAAATTGCCGTGATTTACCCAAATCGCTCGGTTACAACTCCCCCCTTGATCTCAACGACGTTTATGTTTGCTGTTGGCTGATAGTCCGTCACTAAGACGTTGCTATGTTGCGTTTCAATCCAGTAAGGATTACCGAATGCGCGTGATGATTCTGGACGATGACCCCTGGATATCAGATCTTTTAAAACAGCTCGTGTTGAGCATCCGTCCGGTTGCTCAGGTCGATTGCTTTATCGATGTCGCTAGCGCTTTAGACGCTTGGCAGCCGAGTACCTATCAGTTGGTGATGGCCGACTGGAATCTACCGGATGCCCCCGGCGTCAACCTGTTGCAGAAAATTCGCGAAAAAGATCAAAGCACGCCGCTGATCATGATCACCGGGCGCGCTGATCGAGACAGTGTGCTGGCGGTAAAATCGCTGAGAGTCAGCGCTTTTTTCACCAAGCCATTCCAGGTTTCGCGCGTCGTACAATGCCTGGATAAGCTCCTTCCGCTGGATGAGTCCCCCCGAGCGACCACTGTCAACAATGAAGACCTGATCAGCTATCTCAGTGGTTTGTCTGCGGCAGAGTTGGACTTGCCTTTACTGGCTTCGGTAAAAGACAAGCTTCAGCTCGGCTATGGCGGGGCGGTGATGGATTTGCGGGAACTCGCCAATGATTGGCAGTATGACCCGGCGCTATGTGCGCACTTGATCGCCGCCGCCAACGGTGCCGCGTATCTCGGGCTCGGGCAGCCATGCACGAATTTGAACGGTGCCTTGGCGCGGCTGGGAGGGCTTTCCAGCGTGAATCTGGCGATCAGCCAGGCCCTGCGACAGACCAATACTCAACCTGACGGCATGCTGATGCCTTTCATCCAGGCTCATCTGGATGATGCCGAGCGTTTAGCTGAAAGGGTTGTGCTCCTGGCTCAACAATGTGGTCTGGATCCCGCTCCGCTGCAAAGTGCCGCCCTGTTGCACCGCATGGGCGAACTCTGTGTGCTGTTCCAAACTCAGAAATGGGAGAACCAGGGCAACAGCGTGACCGAAGAAACGCTTACCCACGCTGTCCGTGATTTTTCAGCGCCTTTTGCCATGCGCTTGAAAGCGCGCTGGGGGCTGCCTATGGTTCTACGCGAGTTGATAGGCGCAATTTATGCGTTGCCCCACATGCAAGTTCGCCGCGAACAAGTGGTGATGCGCCTTGCTGCCGCCATGAACAACGGCGAACCCGAAGCAGACATAGACAGACTTCAACGATTAGCCGGCCTGACCTGAGCGTGTTCGTGACTTGCAGGTTGGACATCTTGCGGCCCCCCCCCAACAGGGGTTGAACTTTAATCTGGAAGGCTGAAGGCCTTCTGCGATGGGACAATGCGGGTGAGAAAGCATAAGTTTTTTGCATGGAACTGGGGAGTAGCTATCACTCTGGCAGTGGGTTTAGGGGCAAGCATTCTGGGTGGCTGGATCCTTGAGCGCATCAACGAACAGCAGGCTCAAGAATCGATTACAAAGGCGACCGAAGACGCCGCTGATTTGGTTTTGGCTCGCCTCAATCTTTACCAGTATGGATTGCGAGGTGCTCGTGGAGCGTTGCTGACAGCGGGCGAAAATGGCATCAGTCGTGAGGTTTTTGACCACTATAACCAGACGCGCGACCTCGTTGCCGAGTTCCCTGGTGCAAGTGCCTTGGGCTTTATCAGGCGTGTGCCGGAACAGGATGAAAGCGAGTTTCTCAAGCACGTTCGAGCCGACGGTAAAGCTGACTTTTCCATTCGTCAATTTTCTGCCCATTCGGGTGAGCGTTACGTAGTTCTGTATGTCGAACCGCTCGAGGGTAACCAGCCTGCCATTGGCTTGGACATCGCTTCAGAAACATCTCGGCGAGAGGCGGCACAATCCTCGATACAGAGTGGTGTGCCAAGGATCACTGGGCCCATAACGCTTATACAGGCCCTAGGAAAACCGCAGCAGTCTTTCCTGGTGTTGATGCCCATCTTTCGCAGCGGAGTGACTCCGGCGACCGCTGCTGAACGAGAGGCCGCAGCTTTTGGCTGGAGCTATTTTGTGTTGCAGACCGAGGAGGTACTCAAAGGCCTGCGCATAGAAAATGAGACGGTAAAGCTTCGATTGAGGGATATCACTGTCCCAGGGCAAGAGAAACTGTTTTTTGAAAGCAGCAACGACTCGACTAGCCAAAAAACGCTGATGACGCATCAGCTGGAGCGCGAGGTATACGGGAGGCGGTGGCAAATCGAACTCGACGCAAATTCGCTGTTTATTCAGCGCCTACATCAGGTCTCACCAAAAGTTGTGCTGTTTTTCGGTGGTTTTCTCACGCTTCTTCTGGCGACCTTGGCGAGTGTCGTGAGTGTCAGCCGTCAACGTCGGCGACAGATATTTGCCGAGCAGGCAAGGCTGGCTTCCATCGTTGAAAGCTCGGGCGATGGCATTATTGGAAAAACCCTCGATGGCGTCGTCACCAACTGGAACAAAGGAGCCGAGCGCCTTTTTGGGTTCACCGCCGAGGAAGCGGTGGGACAGACACTCGCCAATCTGATTGTTCCAGCAGAACTTGTCACAGAGGAAGCTCATATCCTTGCGCAGATCAAGGCGGGTGAGCGTATCGGCAGCTTTGATACGCAACGCCATCACAAAGACAGGCGACTGATCGATGTCTCCGTCAGTATCTCCCCCATTTATGGCGAGGGTGGTCGCGTCATTGGGGCGTCCAAGACGTTAAGGGATATCTCGGCGAAAAAAGTCGCAGAGGCCCGAATTCTTGAACTCAACTCCAACCTGGAAGAGCAGGTTGCGCAACGAACATCCGAGTTGCGGCATCTCAATCTGTTGTTGGACACGGTGCTGCGCTCGGCTACTGAGGTTTCCATCATTGCGACGGATCTCGATGGCGTTATCCGTGTGTTCAACAAAGGCGCCGAGCATTTGTTGGGTTATGACGCCGATGAATTAGTAGGCAAAGACACCCCGGCGCTCTTCCATGTCCCAGAGGAAGTCGCTGCACGTGGCGTTGAGCTGAGCGAGGAGTACGCTCAGACTATCGACGGTTTCCGTGTGCTTACCCATAAACCTGAGCTTGAAGGCGCAGAAACCCGAGAGTGGACTTACACACGCAAGGATGGCTCGCGGTTTCCTGTCACGCTAGTGGTTACCTCCATGCGCGATGCCGATGGGGTATTGAGCGGTTACCTGGGGATTGCGGTAGATATCACCGAACGTAAAGCGGCAGAAAAGGAGTTGGCTGCGAGCCTGAAGACGACACTGGAACAACGTAGCGAACTGATGACGGTGCACGATCAACTGCTGATGGCTGCTGAAGTAGCCGAATTGGGCGTTTGGTCTTGGACGTTGGCGGACAATAACTTGCAGTGGAATGACCGCATGTTCGAGTTCTACGGGCAGCCACTGACGTTGCGCAATACCGGTCTGAGCTACATGCACTGGTACTCACGTGTTCACCCTGAGGATGTCGTGGCAGCGGCTGCAAAGCTGAATGCTGCCGTCGAGGGGACTGATGTGTATGACACAATTTTCCGTGTCGTTCGCCTGGACGGCCAGATCCGCTTTATCCACGCTGGTGCGCAAATTGAACGGGATCATGCTGGTGTGGCTTTGCGCGTGACCGGGATCAATCGGGACATCACTGCCCAGCGCGAACTCGAGTCGCGCCTGCATTACGCCAAGGAACAAGCTGATGGGGCAAGTGCGGCCAAGTCTGCTTTTCTGGCCAACATGAGCCATGAAATACGCACGCCAATGAATGCTGTGCTGGGTATGTTGCAGTTGGTGCAGAACACTGACCTGAATGGTCGCCAACTCGATTATGTGACCAAAGCGCAGACCGCTGCGAAATCGCTGCTGGGTTTGCTCAATGACATCCTCGATTACTCCAAGATTGAGGCTGGCAAGTTGCAACTCGATTTGCACCCGTTCGAGCTCGAACCGCTCATGCGTGACCTCGCTGTAGTGCTGGCAGGTAACCAGGGCGAGAAGGAGGTTGAGGTCATGTTCGACCTGGACTCCAATTTACCCAACGACCTGATCGGCGATAGCCTGCGACTGCAACAGGTACTAATCAACTTGGCGGGTAATGCCCTCAAGTTCACCCTGGAAGGCCAGGTCGTGGTAAGCGTTCAACAACTGAAACGCACGGAAAATGCTGTGAGCTTGCGCATCGCCGTTTCTGATACCGGCATTGGTATCAGCCCGGAACAGCTTCAGCGCATTTTTGAAGGCTTCACTCAGGCCGAGGCTTCAACTTCCCGGCGCTTTGGTGGCACAGGTTTGGGGCTGGTGATCTGCAAGCGGTTGGTCACCTTGATGGGGGGTGAACTGGAGGTGGAGAGCCAGCAAGGTGTCGGGAGTCGTTTCTGGTTCGACATCACTCTGGATGTAGCGCCGACGTCACTGCCGAGATCCGCCTTTACTGGAGTCGATGTGCCCTTACGGATTCTGGTCGTCGACGACAACGCCATGGCGGGTGAATTGCTGTTGCGAACCGTTCATGCATTGGGATGGAAGGCTGACCGCGTAAGTGGTGGCACGCATGCGGTGGAATGGGTGAAGAAAGCCCAGGCGCTAGGTGAGGCCTACGACGTGGTGCTGATGGACTGGCGGATGTCCGATATGGATGGGCTGAGCGCTGCGCAATTGATCCATCAGCAGGGTAACGGAGTGCCACCTCCGATGGTCATTATGATCACTGCTTACGGCCGCGAGGTATTGGCCGACGCCCATCAGGCTGGAGATGCACCCTTCGTGGATTTTCTCACCAAACCTGTCACTCCCAAGCAGCTAGCCGACGCTGTTCAGCGAGCACTCAAGGGTAAAGACCTGCTGCATTCCCCCCTTCCTCGGTCAACGGTTGACAGGCCACGGCGTCTGGCCGGGCTGCGACTATTGGTGGTGGAAGACAACATGCTCAATCGCCAGGTCGCCGATGAGTTACTGACAAGTGAAGGTGCGCAGGTGACACTGGCTGAAGGCGGGCTGGAAGGTGTGAGCAAGGTGATGAATGAGCGTGTGTCCTTCGACGTCGTATTAATGGATATCCAAATGCCGGATATTGATGGCTTGGAGGCGACTCGTCGCATTCGATCGAATCCGCGCTTTGCAGCGTTGCCGATAGTAGCGATGACCGCAAATGCCTCCAATACCGACCGGGAAGCCTGTCTTGCTGCGGGGATGAATGATCATGTCGGCAAACCGATAGACCTGGAAAAACTCGTCGTAACGCTGCTCTTTCAAGCGTGCCGTGAAGATAGCCAGGCATCTTTAGCCTTGGGACAAGCCAATACAGGAGAAGGCGTTATAGAGTCTCGTGCATCAACGATTGACCGCTTTGGTGGTGACCTCGACTTGATTCGCAAGGTGCTACGTACCTTTGGCCCAGAGATGGAAAAACAGCTTGTCCAGTTGCGCGATCAGATCCAGCGGCAAGATGCATCGGGAGCCGCGTTTGTACTCCATACCATTAAAGGTAGCAGCGGCACCATGGGGGCCAAGGCGTTGTCGCTGCTGGCCGGCAACCTGGAGCACACACTAATACACGGAGATGCAGATTCTGTAGCGAGCCTCTTGGTCGACCCAACATGGCTTGACGAGTTGAGCAGGTTGCTGCAACAAAGCCTTGAGCAAATGAATGTCGATTTTGGCCAGAGCCCGCGTGTAATAAGCAGTGCTGACGACGACTCCATGGCGCCGGCGCAATGGAGAGAGTCCCTAGAGGAGATTTTGCTGTTGTTGGAAGCGGGTAACCTTCAAGCCATAGAAATGGCAGACGCATTGGCGTCAAAAACGCCACAATCCCTGCGTCCACAGTTCGACGAACTTGTTCTCAGGGTGCAGTCGCTAGACTTCACCGCTGCGATGCCGATTGGTCGTGACCTGTTGAGATCAGCCTGATGGAACAATCGATGGAAACCTGGTTATCACATTCCTTTAACCGTCCCAAACTCCTTATTGTCGACGACCAACCGACTAATATCCTGGTACTTCATGAGCTATTTCGTGAGGACTGTGATGTGTTCATGGCCACCAGCGGTGAGCAGGCAATCAGCGTATGTCAGACCCAACTGCCCGATTTGATTCTGCTGGACGTAGTCATGGAGGGGATGGACGGGCATGAAGTCTGCCGTCGACTCAAGTCTGACCCTGCAACCCAAGGCATCCCCATCATCTTCATTACCGCACAGCAACAGGAGTCAGATGAGGTGCTAGGTCTGGAGCTTGGCGCGGTGGACTTCATCAGTAAACCCATCAATACCACCATTGTCAGAGCACGTGTGCGAACACATCTAACCCTGAAACTACAGAGCGATCTGCTGCGTTCCATGGCTTTGATAGATGGTCTTACTGGGGTAGCCAATCGACGCAAATTTAATGAGGACATATTGGCGGATTGGCGTCTGTGCTTTCGTGAGCAAAAGCCGCTATCGCTCATTTTGGTGGATGTCGACTATTTCAAACGCTACAACGACCAGTACGGGCACCAGGCTGGAGATGGCTGCTTGAAATCCATTGCTCAAGCGTTATCTGAAACGGTTAGACGGCCCTACGACCTAGTCGCGCGCTATGGTGGCGAAGAGTTCGCCTGCGTTCTGCCCAATACCGTTCTTTCGGGGGCGGTCGACATTGCAGAAAAAATGCAAAAGCGTGTCCGAGCGCTGGGCATCGAGCATTCTACTTCTGATGTCGATCACGTGATGACTATCTCTCTAGGCGTCGCAACATTGACGCCCACTGGCGAACTAGGCTTCGAGACTTTGATAGAAGCTGCGGACAAGCAACTCTACAAAGCGAAGAACGCGGGCAGGGCGCGGGTTTGTTCATCTGCAATGTCGTCCAGTTAAGGGTTTTTCTCGTTGCAGATTGCATGTTTTGGAGCCAGCATCATGCAAAAGATTACTTACGATCCCCCATGCGTCTTTTGACCCTGTAACAGTCATTGATATCGAAAGCCTTCTGGTAATAGTCCGAGCGCTGGAGGCTCGATCACACTGCTTTAACAGCTGCCATTGGTGTGTGATGATTTTGGGGGTTACAAGGCCAGCTTCGAACTCGGTGTGATCGAGATCGGTTGCATGGCTCATGCGCGGCGCAAGCTCTTCGAACTGCACGCGACCAACAAGAGCATGCTCGCCGAGCAGGCCCTGCGCTACATCCAGTTGCTTTACGAAATCGAGAGCGTAGTGCGTGATCTGGAGCCGGATTTACGGCGCCGAATACGGCAAGAAAAAGGTTGCAAGCGGCGCCGTATCGAACGCGATCCGATATCGTTTCAATGCCTAGCAAAGCGCACCCGAGGATTACTCGGTGACAAGGGTGCCAAACTGGTATTGCTCATCAGTCACTGGCTCCATCCACTCGACGTTTTTGCCATCAAGCATTTCGGTAACCGCGAAGTGCGACATTGCCGTGGTCGCAGCCGCACCATGCCAGTGCCGCGTTCCGCATGAGCACGACACAATGTCTCCGGCGCGTATTTCAGTTCGCGCGCCACCTTCGCATTGAGTCCAGCCAACCCCTTAAAGCACGACCAGAATCTGACCGAGCGGGTGCGAATGCCAGACCGTATGAGCGGAGGGCTCAAACGTCACAATGGCACCGCCGGTTCTACCCGGCTCCTGCATTTGGAAAAGTCTGTCGATACGAACGGCGCCGGTAAACCAGGTTTCAAGGCCTTTGATGGAAGGTTGGGTGCCGTTACGGAGGATGGTTTGTGCTTCTGTGCTCATAACGTCTGTTCCTATAATTGGCGTTGCCGCGATACACCGAGGCCAGTTTGTGACGTGGCAGGTAGTTTTGGCCTTACGACAGCACCCGCCCATATAGCAAAATGCGCATACACATCTGGAGGCAAAGCGATTGGCACTCCGGGGTAAACCAGCGTCGACAATTCGAACCTCTTCTAGCCTATTGCGAAAGTCGATTTCCGAGAGCGCTTTGATGCTGTCGAGGGTGTTCTTGTGTCCCGCAGGCTGGGGCATCCCCAGTAGCTGCAAGCGTTCTTGATGATGCACGTCCAGCCAGGTAGGCAAACACGGCCGCAACCACCAGCACCGCAGCGCTCAACTCGAAAGTCGCTCGATACCCACTAAGATCGAATGCCAGACCGCCAATGGTTGCGCCGGAACCAATTGCCAGTTGAACAATGGCCACCATCAGTGCACCTCCCGCTTCCGAGTCATTTGGCAGTGTTTTGGCGAGCCATAACCACCACCCTACCGGTGCTGCTGTTGCAACCAGCCCCCATAAGCCGAGCAAGACGGTCGCAGTTACCACCGAGTATCCAAACACAAGAAGCGCAAGGGCAATGACGGCCATCAGTATCGGAATGGCGATCAACGTCCGATACATGCCTTTCTTCAGGAAGCCTTCAATCAGGAAAGTACCCGCGAGGCCAGCCGCCCCTAAAACGAACAGCATGAGCGACAGCATTGAAGCGCTGACGTGGGTGACCGCTTCCAGAAACGGTCGTAAATAGGTGAACAGCATGAACTGCCCCATGAAAAACACACTGACCGCCAGCATGCCCAATGCCACCGGCGCACTCTTCATTAGCCTGAATAGATTGCCGCTGGCGGAACGACGCTCGGTCTTCATTTTGGGGAAGCTGAGCAGAAGCCATAGGGCGGCAATTGCGGCGACCGGCACGATACAAAAAGACGCACCCCGCCAGCCGATCAGCGCACCTAGAAAGCTGCCAAGGGGCGCGGCAATCACTGTGGCCAGGGCATTGCCGCCATTGACGACTGCCAGAGCGCGTGTCACTTGGTCATCCGGCACCAGCTGCATGGCGGTAGCCGCAGACAGGGACCAAAAGCCGCCAATGGCGACGCCGATAAGCGCGCGGCCAACCATAAACACGGTGTAGTTCGGCGCGCAGGCCACCACCGTTGCGGAAGCGATCATCAGCATCGTAAGGGACAGGAGCAGCCGTTTGCGCTCAACCCGTGCTGCCACCGCTACGATGCCAAGACAGGTCAGCAAAGCGAACAGCCCTGAGACGGAAATGCTCTGGCCGGCCTGTCCTTCAGTGATGTGCAGGTCGGCTGCAATGGGCGTCAGCAGGCTGACGGGCATGAACTCGGATGCCACCAGCGCAAACGCGGCGAGCGACATGGCGAAAACTGCGCCCCAGGATTGCGGGCGATTTTGCGGGGAGACATTTTGATCGGTCATGGATAAAAGAACCTGGGTATCTCGATGCGCACTGCCGGTGGAATTAACAGACGTGTGGTCTCTGTCATCACACGAACCCTTTATGAAGAGGGGACTTGGGCGTGGTACAGATGCTGAAAAGCGGAACCAGGATCAGTACCGCGAGAGAAACGGTGCCTACCTCAGGCACCGATCAATCACTACAGATTTCTCTGGAAGAACGCAGTCAGTTTGGCGAACGGGATAAGGCTGACGCGATCGTACAGATCCACATGACCTGCTCCCGGAATGATGAGCAGCCCTAAGGCCAGCAGCATGCTTTTCATGTGATATTCCTTGCCGTTGAGTTGTTGCCTGCTAGGGGCACATTCTCCGGCGCTGCTCGTCTGTCCTGTAGCGCATTTCGCTGGATTACTTGCCTAATCCGATGAGCTTTCGCTTTCTGGGTGGGAAGGGCACGGGCTGGCGAGTTAGAGTTCGTTCACGAGGTATACGCACCCATGACCATCAAGAACGACACCCACGCTAAGAACACATCGCCCCAAGAGGCTCTTGCGCAGATCATTGGCGCTCGGATCACTCAACCGGGTGATTACCCAACGCCTATTGCTGGTCTCGGTTTCTTTCGGCGTGAACACCCATCACCCCCAGTTGTCTGCATGGTCGAGCCAAGCATCATTCTCGTCGCTCGAGGCGAGAAGCGCCTGTGGGTCGGCGGTGAAGGCTATCTGTATGACACATCGCGATTTCTGGTTACCTCGCTGGGCTTGCCCGCCAATTCAGAAGTGCTGGTGGCGAGCCCTGAGCAGCCTTGTTTGGGGCTGACTTTGAAGCTCGACCTGCGCATGTTGGCGGAGTTGATCGCCCAGGGCAGCCTGCCGCCAAGTGGTGATAACGCCGTTGGGAAAAGCGTGGGAATCAGCTCAGCGACCCCGGCTTTGTTAGCCTCGATTGGGCGTCTGCTCGAGCTGCTGGAGGAGCCCGAGGCGATCCCTGTACTGGCGCCATTGATTCAGCGAGAAATTCACTACCGACTGCTGCTGAGTGACCAGGCTACTAGATTGCGCCAGATCACGTCTGTGGATGGGCAGGGCTATCGGATTGCGAAGGCGATCGACTGGCTAAAACTGCACTATGCCTCGCCGCTTCGCATAGAAGAACTCGCCGCACAAGTACAGATGAGCGCACCGACCTTTCACCACCATTTCCGCCAACTCACTGCGATGAGTCCATTGCAGTACCAAAAATGGCTGCGGTTGAACGAGGCAAAACGCTTGATGCTTAATGAACACTTGGATGTATCGAGTGCAGCGTTCAACGTCGGCTACGAAAGCCCCTCACAGTTCAGTCGCGAGTACAGTCGACTGTTTGGCGCACCACCCAAGCGGGACATTGCGGTGTTGCGGGGGGGGGCAGATAGTTTCGATGTAGGCAGGAACAGCACATTAAAAACGTGATGCATCATGAGTGACGTTCTTGTCGACTGGCTGCTTTTGGCCGACTTCTGTCTGTCACGACTGAGCGAAATCGGCCAATAACAGCCGATCGAACTTGTTTCACCATGCTGTCGAACGGATTATTTTGCCTCTCCACACCAGACTGTTGCGGCCAAATCCATCCCCACTGTATCTGCTTCTGCCTAACTACTACCGGTTAGCATTACTCCTCACCCAAGGAAGTTTTGCTCTATGCCGGACGCCACTAACCTCAACCTATTCATTGTTGCCGCCTTGATGTTGCTGATCGTGCCTGGCCCTAACATGGCTATCGTCAGCAGCCATGCAGTTGCCCACGGCTGGCGCGCCGGCCTCGCCGCAGCACTAGGAATAACCCTGGCCGATGTGCTGATGACCGTCATGGTTAGCGCAGGTCTCGGTGCGCTGGTGATGAGTTGGGCACCTGCGTTTGACTTGCTGCGGTGGGCCGGGGCTTGTTATCTGATGTGGCTGGCCTGGCAGGCATTGAAGACTCCTCCCGCGGACACTGATACTCAAGCTACACAGGCTTCGCTTCGGAAAATCTTTGCCCGAGCCACGCTCAACAGCCTGTTAAACCCCAAGGCGCTTTTGTTCTTCATGGTATTCCTGCCGCAGTTCGTCACCGTAGGTGCCAGCAGCGTCACCTCGCAATTGATGTTCTTAGGTTTATTGCTTGCGCTGATCGCATTGATCTTCCATACCCTGCTCGGATTTTGCGCCGGACGGCTGCATGGGCGCCTCAGCAAAGGCATGATATCTAAACGCCTTGGTGCTTATGGCTTCGCTGCGGTAATGGCCGCTCTGGCGGCACGTTTACTGGTGCTCAACCGGCCGCTTTAAAGGGTCGAGGCACACCGATTTGGCAAAATATTTTCCTTGCCGATCCGCACCGTCGCATACCGTGACCTAGACGAGATATCCGCTATGGGTCGATTTCTGCCTGTCGCCAACGTCAGCTATGGGGCATGGGACTGGCGACCAGTTAAGCATTGAGATTTTGGATGGGGTGATGGTGTTAAGCCAGTCCGCGATACGACTACCGTACCCTAATGTTTGAGGCCTCAATCGATACGAACCGGTAGGGTGGCCCACGGTAACCGAACGCGGTTCAATGCTAGGCGAGCGAGCCAAGTGAGAGCGCCCACTTAAATCGACTTGACCGACACCACTTCAACAAACCTGAATTTCTTTCTGGCCGTCTTAGTAGCTTCTTGCTCTGCAACTAGGGAGCCCAGCGTATCCGCCTCATGTACCATCTCGCGCATCTCGCGCATCTTGCCTTCAAATTCATTTCCCACCAGCAGCGTGACTCTCAGCCTAGGCGTGAAGCCTTTTGAGACTTTCTTTTTCTTTGCTGCCTTGACCGGTTGCACGATCACGGTACCCATGTAATAGCAAATTGCGAGACGATGTATGCGTACACGGGTTTGACCTCGTCGGGCTCCTGTTCTGATCGCAGAGCTGTTGTTACGGAGATGAGATGACATTCCCCCCCTTGCACAATTTTAAAGTGTTCGAGAGCGTGGCCCGCCTGGGCAGTCTGGCAGCCGCCGCGGTTGAGTTGCACGTGACCACCGGCGCGGTTAGCCAGCAAGTCAAAGCATTGCAGGCTAGCCTTGGTGTGGCGCTGTTCGCGAAGCGCGGCCGGCAACTGGTGCTGACCGCCAGCGGCCGACTGCTACAAAAGCATGTAGCGAACGCAATGACCGAAATCAGCGACGCAGTGGCAACACTGCAGACTGGTTTCGCTACAAAGCAGGAGGTTGTCGGGATCACCTTGTCCATTCCCCCTGCGGAGGGCGTGAAGTGGCTGACCACGCCGCTGCTGCGCTTCATGGAGGAGTCGCGCTCGGTACGGGTGAGCGTGATCACCGCGCAGGCCATGCCGCAAGTAGACTGGCGCCGCGCCGATGTTGCGGTGGTCTACGGCACGCCGCCATGGCCAGGCTTATGGTGGCGGCTACTTCACGGCGTTCGCATGACTCCAGTATGCAGCCCGCAATACTTGCGAGGACCGAAGGCCATTCGCGAAGTGCCGGACCTGGCGCGGCATCGCTTACTACACGAAGACAATGGCAGTCAATGGCAGCAATGGCTTGTCGAGGCCGGCTTCAGCCGTGGTGGCGACGAGGATATCTACTTCGAAGATTTCGGCATGGTCTTGCAGGCAGCGCGGGACGGCTTCGGCGTGGCGCTAAGCGATGAAATCGTCTCCGCCCGCGATCTCGATGAAGGACGATTAGTGCGTCCGCTGCCGATCACGATGCCTGCGGTGCACAACTACTATGTTGCCTGTACCGAAGGGACGCGCGAACGCCCGGAAATCCGGGCGTTCATTGACTGGTTACTCTCTACGGCCGGGCAGCCCAATCAATAACCGTAACCCCGACCATCGTTAAACTGGATGTTGGTGAGAATGCTGATGTCTTTCTCCACCTTGTAAAGCTCGGAGCTCTTGATAAGTCCCGGATCGCTGAAGGCTTCACCCTTGGCGCGCCCGGTCTGGATCAGGACCATCTTGTCGCGGATCGCCTGCACGTCGGCGTATGTCATGGCTGGCACTTTGGTGGGGTCCTCGGTGCCGTGAGCGCCATAGATAGTGGTCTGCTCATTGATCACTTTCAGCGTGGCGCCGAGAGAAGCAACGTAGTCCTTCACGTTCCCCGCCAGCAGCCAGGACGGATAGAGGTGGTCCCCCGCCAGCAGAATGTTGTGCGTCTCATCGTAGAGCGCCACTTCGTCTTGCGTGTGACCAGGCACGCTGATCAGGCGCACCTTGAGACCACCCAGGTCGATAATCTCGTCGGGCTGTATCAGCCGCGCTACCTTGAAGGGCGGCACGACCATATGATCGATGCTGCCCAGGTGAACCGACTCCGGAACACGGTAGAAGCCGTCCTTCTCCCTGAACTGGCGGGTAAAGGGTGTATCCACCAAGTAGATGTTCTTAAAGTTGTGCAGGCCGCCAAGGTGATCGAAATGCAGGTGTGAGGGCAGCATCGAGAGCGGCTTGTCCGTGATCTTGCGCACCAATAGGGTGATGTCTTCTTTCTGGTTCGCGCCCGAATCAAACATCAGAGCCTGATCCGTCCCCACCAACAAGTACGAATAGTTCTTCTGGTAGTAGTTGGGCTCGCCGATGGCGTAGAGGAAGTTCGTTAACTTATGCACCATAAAGGCCGGGCTTTGCGCCTTGGAGGCTTCTTGTGCCTGAGTGGCGAATGGAACAGCGAGGAGGGTGAAGGAAGCCAGGGTCAGGATTTTTACGAGCTTGCGCATGGAATGCGAACCTTTTCTCTTATTGTCAACGGATGGCAGATCACTGTCTGCCGTGTCTATCTCACTGACTGTGGGTTCGCATTTCAATGGATGATTTTTAAAGTAGGACACTTCAGATCAACTAAAGCGTGCGGAAAACAGAAACTGAAAAAAGGCAGCAGTCCTTGAGCAAAGGGAACAGAAATAATTGCGATTGAGGACATAACGTATGGGCTATCCAGATCGCTAGCCTCATGTCAGTCTCGTGGCAGACATTTTTTCCGCTAGATCCTGGGGTTTATCGTTGATTCGTGTAGAGGCAACATGAAAAAAGTGAAGTTGGATCGTATCAACCGAGCAATCCTCGAAAATCTGCAAAACAATGCTCGGATCAGTAATTTGGAACTGGCCGAGAAGATTAATCTCTCCCCTAGCGCCTGCCTGCAAAGAACCAAGGCGCTGGAGGATGCCGGTTACATTCGCGCCTACATGGCGTCGATTGACATCGATGCGATCTGTATCAATGTCATGGCCTATGTCATGTTCAGCCTGCGCGATCACGCGGGCCATCTGCGAGTTCAGTTCGAACGCTTCATCGCCAAGCGTCGCGAGCTGGTCGACTGCCTGAAGGTCGATGGCGAGTTCGACTACATTGCCCTGGCCACCTGTTCGACCGTTACCGATTTCAACACGCTCTGTGAACAACTGCTGGATGAAAACCCCAACATCCTGAAAATCAGCAGCAACATCATTCTTGATAAAACCAAGTGGTTTGCCGGCTATCCGCTAGAGAATCTGATTTGGCGGGAGTGACGGGGAGCGACCTGCACAATCTGCGGTAAATGCCCGAGCATCCCGCATCAAGTGCAATGCACACAGGCTATCTCAATCTTTTGCATCGCCGTCTTTGCGGACAATGGTGGTTTTATCCTGAGGGAGAGAACAACCATGTCTGCATCTGCGTACGTCACCCTGGAAACGGCACTGGGGGCCTTTACACTCGAGCTGTTTGGCCAGCAGGCACCGCTTACCACCGCGAATTTTCTGGCTTATGTGGACAGTGGTCGCTATGACGGCAGCAGCATTTTTCGCATCGTCAATCCGTCCAATCAGCAACCGGAAGATCCTGTTCGCATTAGTGTCGTGCACGGGGGCACGCGCCCCTTGGCAGCCAATAATTTGCCCATGATCGAACTCGAAAGCACTCTGCAGACCGGCTTGAGCCATCGACATGGCAGTGTGTCGTTGGGGCGTGACGAGGCCAATAGTGCCGAGGGTGATTTTTTCATCTGCATCGGCGATCAGCCGCACTTCGATCATGGCGGCGCTCGCCATCCGGATGGCCTGGGTTTTGCGGCGTTCGGGCAGGTCTGTGCAGGCATGGAGGTGGTTGAGGCGATCTGGAGCCATGCCGGGGCGCAGGAATATTT
This sequence comes from Pseudomonas sp. O230, assembly GCF_045447035.1. Classification (NCBI taxonomy): domain Bacteria; kingdom Pseudomonadati; phylum Pseudomonadota; class Gammaproteobacteria; order Pseudomonadales; family Pseudomonadaceae; genus Pseudomonas; species Pseudomonas sp. O230. Next base: position 491,316 of record NZ_JBJGXN010000003.1, read on the forward strand.
GCCGCTCGAGGCTGAGATCGCGATCGTGCGAGCCTATCGTCAGCGGCGAGGTGTGTGATGGGGCGCCATGCGGATGTAAGGGCGGTAATGGCAGCGCGTCGATACGATGCGTTTTTGCTTCCCCGTAGCGATGCTTACCTCAACGAAGACCTGGCCCCGGCTGACGAATCCTTGTACTGGCTGACTGGTTTCAGTGGCAGCGTAGGGCTGGCGGTGCTGACAAAAGAGCGCGCGGCGCTGTTAGTCGATGGTCGCTATACCGAGCAGGCCCGCCAGGAATGCGCTCAGTTCGAGACCTTGATGCTGGATGACAGCAGCCTGTTCAGCTGGCTACGCGGGCAATTGCAACCCGGCGCAACCATCGCCTGCGATTCAAGGCTGCATAGCGTCGATGAGTGTGCGCGCTGGCAGGTCATGGCGGCGCAATCGGGCTTCAACTGGCACGAGTCCCTGGACAATCCGGTGCTTGAATGCTGGCGCAATCGCCCGGTGGCTCCGAACAGCCCGGTGCTTGCCTGGGGGCTGCACCATGCAGGTATGGCTGCGCAAGACAAGCTCGAACACCTCACTGCCAGCTTGGGCATTTCACAATGCGATGCCTTGTGGTTGCCAGCGCCGGATATGTTGGCGTGGCTGTTGAACGTGCGTGGTCAGGATATCGATATTGCCCCATTACCGTTCAGCAGCGCTCTGCTGTACGCCGACGGCCGGCTTGACTGGTTCATCGACACCGACCGCTTGCAACTGCCCCAGGGCTGGCTTCCCGTTGCAGTGACTGTGCGTCCACCCCAATGGCTTGATCAGGCCATCGCAGAACTACATGGCCAGCGAGTATGGATTGATCGCCGAATGTGCACTGCGGCTATTTATCGCCAGTTCGAGTCCGCTGGTTGTGTGTTTTATGAAGCGCAAAATCCTCTGCTATTGCAGCGGGCCTGCAAGCAGCCCGCCGAGTTGCGTGGCAGCCGTGAAGCGCACCGCATCGATGGCCTCGCTCTGTGCCGATTTCTGTATGAGTTCCATTGCCGCTGCGACCGATTTGTCGGGCAGAGCGAACTGTCGATTGTCGAATCTCTGGAGGGCTGGCGTACCCAACATCCCGATTACCAAGGCGCGAGTTTCGAGACCATCGCGGCCACCGGTGCCAATGGCGCCCAGCCCCATTACTTGCCCAAGTCTGGGCGGGCGGCAAAGCTCAAGCACGGCGAGCTGCTGCTGATTGATTCCGGTGGCCAATACCCCCAGGGCACGACCGACGTGACCCGGGTATTGGCTTGCGGCACGCCGACCGCACGTCAGCGTTGTCTTTACACCACCGTGCTGCGCGCCCATATCGCACTGGCTAGCTGTATGTTCCCGATAGGCACCAGTGGACAGCAACTGGACAGCGTTGCGCGGCAGGTGATGTGGCGAGAAGGGCTGGACTACGCCCATGGCACGGGACACGGGGTTGGCAGCTATCTGCATGTGCATGAGGGCCCCCACAGAATTGCCCCTCACGCCAGCGCGGTACCTCTGCAAGCGGGAATGGTGACCTCGATCGAGCCGGGTGTTTACCTGTCCGGTGAGCTGGGGATCCGCATCGAGAACCTCTATGAGGTCGTTGAGGTCGAGGCGCATCCGGGGTTCCTCACGTTCCAGGCCCTTACCCTGGCGCCGTTTGCGATTGAACTGATTGACCGTGGACTGCTGAGCCAGGCCGAAACTCAGTGGCTCGATGAGTATCATTGGACTGTTCAGGTGTCACTGGCGGCCTCTCTGGAGCCGGATGTCGCAGCATGGTTGCTGCGGCAAACGCTACCGAACAACATGCAGTTTCTTGCTGAATAACCGTTGATAGTTTTTCCTGGCCCCTGCAAAAGCGCAGTTAGATTTCAGGAGGGCTGACATCATGTTTCCAGCGTTCGCGAGCGCCTCAAAACAATTCTAATAGTCGGTTTGCCTCCCACTTCATAGTGGGAGAGCAGGCGTTGCCAGTATAGAGGCGAGCATGAACAGTTCAGAAAATGTGATTCCCGACGGGTACGATCGTAGACCCGTGCCCCAGTCCGAAACGGTTTCCGGGACTGGACTAGCGCTGATTACCTTTGGGATAGGGATGACCTTGCCGGTGTTCTGGCTGGGTGCAGACGTGACTCAGAAAGTCGGATTTTCGACTGCCTCACTTATTTTCATCGGTGTATGTGCCGTGCTCGGTTTGCTATGTGCATTGACCGCAATGGTCGGTGTGCGGACACGGCTAAGTACCTACATGATTCTGCAGTTTTCCTTTGGCCGCCATGGCGCCAAGCTGATCAACCTGACCATGGCGGTAACCTTGCTGGGGTTCTATGCCGCCACGGCGGATATCTTCGGCAGCACAGTGGCCAGCGCGGTGCAAAGTTCCTGGGGCATTGTCACGCCGGCGTGGGTGCACTGCGTATGGGGGAGCATCCTGATGACGTTGATGGCCATTTATGGATTGCGCGGGCTGGATCGGCTGTCGATTTATTCGGTGCCGCTTATGGCGCTGTTTATGCTGTTTGCATTGTACCTGGGCTTCCAGCGTGCAGCGCCCGGCAAACTGGGCGGGTTCGCGGGCTCGGGTGACAGCCTGGCACTGGCCATCGCCAGCACCATTGGCATGGTGATTTTGACGCCGGTATTGATGCCTGATTTCACTCGTTATGCACGTACTGAAAAAGATGCCTTGATTGCCATTCTTGGAATGGCCGCAGGTTTTCCGTTTGTGCTTATCGTCGGTGGCTTGTTGTCGATCATCACCGGCCAGAGCGAAATCATGTTGATCATGGCTAGCCTGGGTGTACTGCTACCGGCCTTGGCCGTACTCGTGTTCTCCACCTGGATCACCAACACCGCGAATTTGTATTCCGCGACGCTCACGCTGGCAACCGTCAGCCGTACCGCGAGCTGGAAGCTGACAGTGGGGGGGAGCGTCCTCGCAACTGGCCTGGCTTTAGGTGGGTTCATGACGCATTTCCTGGATTTCGTCCTGGCCTTGAGCATCGTGATCCCGCCATTGGCGAGTATCTATGTCACGGATTTCTTTGTGGTACGCCAACAACGCTATGACATTGATGCACTTAAACAGTCCTCGGCATTTGGCTGGCCGGCACTGATCAGTTGGGCACTGGCCAGCGCAGTCGCCTGGATGACGTCCTTTGAAGGTTGGACGCTGACATCGCAACCCACGTTGGACTCACTACTGGTCGCCCTTGTCGCGTACCTGGTGCTCCACCGATTGACCCCTGTTTCTACGGTAGTGCCGTCGCACTCGTAAAGCCGATAACTCCCCACCCGATGCGTTGACCCGGGGTTTTACCCGGAGGGCGAAGCTATGCCTGTTTTTAGTGAAGCGAACACTGCAAGCAGGTGTTCGACGGCCTGGCTCGTTTTTTTTCTGCCCACCGCAACGCTCATAAAAACAATTAGAAGTTCAGGAGCAATTTCAATGAATATCTTACGACTCATCGTGATAGCCGCACTCGGGTTCAGTTGCGCAGCCCAAGCGCAGGTGTCCAGCACATTGGCCTTGACCTCCGAGTACCAGTCTCGTGGTATTGGATACTCCGGCAACAAACCAGCGCTGAGCATGAGTCTCGACTGGGCTGGAGAGAGTGGTGCATTTGTCGGGACTTGGGTTTCCAGCACCGACAGCTACAAAAGCGGCGATCCCTACGATGATGGCGCAAACATTGAGGTCGATTTCTACGGGGGCTACAACGGCCAACTGGAAAGCGGATTGCGCTATGGCGTGATCGGGTATTACTACTATTTCCCGTCGACAAACTACAACCTCGACTACCCGGAAATCGGATTCAGTCTCGGCTACGGCAACTTTAATACCTATTACTACTACTCCAATGACCTGATCAGCTCGTCCCAAACATCGCGATATGCGGCGGCTGATTACACCTTCAATCTGCCGCTGGCCCTCGATCTGACGTTCATGGCCGGACACTCCTGGGGCGAATACTTTCGTGATCGTGATGTTACCGGTGGCCATGAATACACGAACTGGGAAGTCTCGCTTAAACGTAGCTTCGGCCCGATCAACACAAAACTCAGTTGGGTCGATACCGACCTCTCCGGTCAATTTCACAACAGTGGCGAATACTTTCGTAATGACGGCCGCCTGATTTTTAGCGTTTCCCACACTTTTTGATAAAACAGCCGGCGGCTTCGCGGCTGGCCGGCGTTTGCATGACTGCCGGAGGACTTATGACAATCCGTGTGGCTACCGATATCGGTGGCACTTTTACTGACCTGGTTTACCTGGAAAACGGCGTGATCAACGCGGTCAAGGCCGATACCACACCACCGAACTTTGAACAGGGACTGCTCAATGCGGTCGCCAAAAGTGGCGTCAGTTACGCCGAAATCGAGTTTTTCGCCCATGGTTCGACTGTGGTGATCAACACCCTGACCGAACGCAAGGGTGTCAAAACCGCCTTGCTGACCACCCGTGGATTTCGCGATGTGCTGGAGATTGCCCGAGGCAATACGCCGGATATTTTCAATACCTACTACCGCAAGCCGCCGCCTTTCGTGCCGCGTCATCTGCGTCTGGAAATCTGTGAACGCTTGAATTATCGCGGTGAAGTAGTCACCCCCCTGAACCTTGAAGCCCTGCCAGCCATACTCGACACCTTACGCGTGGAGGGCGTCGAAGCGATCGCGATCTGCCTGCTCCATGCCTATTGCAACCCTGTGCATGAACAGCAATTGATGGCTGCCGTGAGCGAGTTGTGGCCGCAAGTGGCGGTCATCGCTTCGCATCAGGTCAGCCGTGCACTGCGTGAATATGAACGCACCAATACCACGGTGTTGTCGGCTTATGTGATGCCTGCTACGCGGGACTATCTGGATAATCTGTCCACGCACCTGACAGATAAAGGGCTGCAATCGGCACCTTTCATCATGAAGTCCAACGGCGGCATTTCTCCGGTCAATGCGGCCAAGCAGGATCCGATCAGCCTGGTGGAGTCCGGACCAGTCGGCGGCATCCTCGGGGCGCAGGCCTACGGCCAGTTGATCGGGGAAAACCAGTTGTTGGCGTTGGATATCGGCGGCACAACGGCCAAGTGCTCCTTGATCCATGACGGCAAGGTGGACATCAGCAACGACTACGTGATCGAGAAAACCGCGATCAGTGCCGGCTATCCGATCATGACACCTGTCGTGGACATCGTTGAAATCGGCAATGGCGGTGGCAGTCTGGCGTGGGTCGACGCGGCGGGTAGCCTGCGTGTAGGCCCGCAAAGTGCAGGCTCCACGCCAGGGCCGGTCGCTTATGGTCGAGGCGGCATGGCACCGACGACCACCGATGCCAACCTCTATACGGGCCGGATCAATCCGGATGACTTCGCCGGTGGCGAAATCAAACCGGATGTCGAAGGGGTAGAAAAGGCTTTTGCGAAACTGGGAGAGCAGATTGGCGTATCGGCCAAACTGCTGGCCCATGGCGTATTGCAAATCGCCAATGCCAACATGGTCAATGCACTCAAGTTGATTTCGGTCAACCGTGGTCATGATCCTCGTGATTTCGCGCTCATGGCTTTCGGCGGTGGCGGGGCATTGCATGCCACTGCCCTGGCTGCGGAACTTGGGATTCCGAAAGTCATCATTCCGCCGTTCGCCGGTGTCTTTTCGGCGTGGGGCATGTTGATGCTCGATTCCCGCCGCGATTACATACAGACCCACCTGCAACTGCTCGATGACGAAGGGTTGCCTGGCCTGGCCGGGGCTTTTGCCAGTCTTCAGGCCACTGCCGAAGCACAATTTGCCGACGACGGTATGCCGCGCGAAAAGCTCCGTTTCGAATGGCACATCGATGCGCGTTATACCGGCCAGGAACACACCGTAAAAGTAGCCCTTGATGAGCTGCAGTTGCCGTCAATACTCGAGCGCTTTCACGCGCAGCATGAACAGGCCTACACCTTCCGGCTGAAGTTACCGATCGAGGTCGTCAACCTCCATTTGGTGGCATTTGGCGAAGTACCCAAATCGCCCATGGCGCCCATAGGCGTGAGTACTTCGACTACAGCCGAAGTTGCATTGAGTGGACGGCGCTGGGTCGAGTTCGAGCCTGAACAACCTATCAAGACGCCCCTGTACCAACGCTCTGCGCTGCTCAGCGGTATGCGGATCGATGGCCCGGCGATCATCGAAGAGGCGACCACCACGACAGTCGTTCGCCCAGCCGATCGGCTTGAAGTCGACAAGTACGGTGGCCTTCATATCCATATCAACGTGCAGGAGGTTTCGGCATGAGCAACGCCAATCCATTCACCCGCGAAATCATCAAAAACGCCTTGGTGGCTATTGGCGAAGAGATGTTCATTGCCCTAAAACGCACCAGCATGAGCCCGATCATCTATGAAGCACTGGATTACGGCATTGGTCTTACTGATGCGACAGGGCAGTTGATTTCCCAAGGCAACGGCATTCCTGGCTTTATCGGCACACTCGATGGCGCCGTACGCAGTGTGATGGAGAAATTTCCGCTGACCGATATTTTGCCGGGCGACATGTTCATCACCAACGACCCTTACGGCGGAGGTGGCACGCATCTTTCGGATGTCTCGATGATCATGCCGGTTTTCCATAAGGAGCGCCTGATCGCCTGGACGGCCAACAAGGCTCACTGGACGGAGGTGGGTGGCAAGGATCCCGGCAGCTTCAGTTCCGATGCCTCGGAGATTTACCAGGAGGGTTTGCAGTTTCCTACCGTACGCATCTATGACCGTGGGCGGATCAATCAGGCTGTGGTGGACATCATTGCTGCCAACGTCCGCTTGCCAGACATGACGCTGGGTGACCTGCATGCCTGCGCAGCTGCGTTGCGCGTGGGGGAGCGGCGGTTGTTGTCGATCGTGGCCAAGTATGGCGAGGAAACCACCCTTGATGCCATCGAGCGGTTGCTCGAGCACGGCGAGGCGATGACGCTGGCAGCGTTTGCAGGCTTGCCTCGGGGTATTTTTTATGCCGAGGACGTCATCGACGAAGACGGTCTGGGCAACGGGCCGTTTACGATTAAAGTCAAAGTCGAGATCGCTGAAGGTCGCTTCGTGGCTGATTTCACGGGGTCAAGCCTGCAAGCGCAAGGGCCGATTAACAATACCTTGTGCGGTCTGCAGTCAGCGGTACGCGAAGTGTTCATGGGCGTTGTGCGACCCGGTATTGCGGCCAACGCCGGGTGTTTCCGTCCAATTGAAGTGATCTGTCCGCCTGGCACCATTTGCACGGCTCAGCGTCCGGCACCGGTGTCTGCTTACTTCGAGTCAATGGTTGCGGCCGCCGACGTGATACGTCGGGCATTGGCTCAAGTGCTGCCGGATCGCTTGATCGCTGGGCAACTCGGTTCCGTGTGCTCAATGGTATTGAATGGGCGCAACTCCATTACCAACGATGAGTACCTTATGGTTCAGCCGTTGGTTGGCGGTTGGGGCGCGGGGCATGACAAGGACGGAGAGAGCGGTCAGTTCTGTGTGGGCAATGGTGAAACCAGCAACATTCCGGTCGAGTTGACCGAACGTTGTTATGAAGTATTAGTCGAGCGCTATGGTTTTCATCATGAAGAGGGTGGCGCGGGGCATCACTGTGGCGGAAGAGGGGTAATGCTCGATTATCGGATTCTGTCGCCCAAAGCTTGGGTGTCGACATTCTTTGGGCGGGGTATCACCCCGCCGTGGGGAATTGACTCGGGTCATGAAGGCTCGTGCAACTACGCCGAAGTAATTCGCGCACAGGGGCCAACCGAGCGCTTCAGTCGAGCCAATCGTGTAGAGCTTGAAAAAGGTGATTTACTGCGTCTGGTCACTGCCAACGGCGGTGGTTGGGGGCCGACAAAAGCGCGGAGCTTCGAGGCTATTCAGGACGATATCAAAAACGATTACATCTCGGCTGAACAAGCTCGGCGCTACTACCCTGAGCAGATGTCGCGGCTTGAGCTCAACGGCAACTTTTGATTGCCAAAGCAGGTGACGAAACACGTGCCAGTGAGGCCTGCCAGGGACGGCTTGGCTTCGATTGTTTTTATCGAGGACGAATAATGTTTTCTTGTCGCAAGGTCGATGCTCTTTCTAGGCAATTGAGTGAAGTTCCATCCTGCTTGGCGTTGCGGTGGCCCCGTGAGAGGCCATGCAGGCAATGACGCCGCTCGCGATTGGCATCCTTGCGTTGATTGTGTTTCGCGTCAAGAAAGTCAAAGAGAATCGAGGCGATGAGCTTAATAGTTTCAACTACCAAGACATGGTCGTAAACAGTTGGGAAAGCACACACCTTTTGGATAGCTGAATGTCAGCTTTTGGCCGATTCTGTTGAAAAAGTCGAATTTTCACATGGCCTGAACTCAGGCGCGACCACCACCGGAGAACGTACTCACCACAGTGAGTGGTTTTTCCGCCCTTCGGTGACCTTTGCTGCTCTGTTAGTGGGTTAATTTGAGGTTTTTTGCTTGGTGCAGGTGCACCTATCCCGTGACGGGTGGCCCTTGAGATGAAAATTTGGCCAGCCGTCGCAGGTTCTGCACCGCAGCGGCCAGCGTGAATTCATCCGTCGCGCCACTCATGCCACGTAGCCGCAGGCGATCCAGTTTCAGGATGCGCTTGAGATGGGCAAACAACATTTCGACTTTTTTACGTTCGTGGCGAGAGCGCTGATACGCCGGCGTTGCGGCGATGCGCGGAGCCACATCGCGAGCGGCTTCATGGACGCTGCGTGCGATCTTTCGGAACGCAGTGTTCGGGCAGCACTTGGCTTTCATCGGACACGTAGCGCAGTCGGTCTGCCGGGATCGGAAGATGATGGTGTTGGCTTTGGTGACGTGCGAACGCTCATTCTTGAGGGCTCGCCATTCGCTGCGCAATGGGCTGCCGGCCGGGCAGCGGTATTCCTCAGCCTCTTCATCGAGTCCCTCAGGGTACTCACGCACGGCGCGGGTGCTCAGGAATGGATCGCTCCAGTTGACCGGTTCATCTCCCGGTACGCCGCGCTGCCGACTGGCATCCGCTTTGATGATGCTGGCGTCCACGGCAAAGCCTTCGCCCTTGACCAGACCGGCGTCCATGCAACGACGCAGCACTTCATTGAACAACCAGCGAAACAGATCGCTGTCCCGAAAACGGCCGTGTCGATTTTTGGAAAAGGTCGAGTGGTTGGGGATTTCGTCTTCAAGGCTCAACCGGCAGAACCAGCGATATGCCAGGCTCAAATGGGCCTCTTCGCACAACTGCAGTTCTGAGCGAATGCCGTAGCAATAGCCGACGATCAGCATGCGGATCATCAGTTCGGGATCAATCGACGGACGCCCAATCGGGCTATAGAAATCGGCGAGGTAATGGCGCAGGTCGCTCAGATCGAGACACCGATCAATCCTGCGCAGAAGGTGATTGGTTGGGATGTGATTTTCAAGGTTGAACGAGTAAAACAGCCGCTCCTGCCCACTCGATAACTGTCCCATCATGCTGCGTGCTTCCCTGCTGGCCAATGCAGAGTTTTTGCCGCAGGCCAGACAGGGGAGCTACTTTTTCAACAGAATCGGCCAATAGCTGCCCTCCGCGGAGTGCAGCTATTGGCATTCCGGGATATGGCCATATCGCGTCGATCAGTATCGCGTGTTCGTTCAGGAATTCGTTCATTCGATCAAACGACGTGCGAGGTGCTACTGCGATGCCACCGATAGTTGTCTGGCGGAAAATCAACGGCATCAGGCTCTGCGTGACGGTCAGCCCCGTCAGAAATCCGTTTTGCGCGATCTTGGGTTTGGTTTTCCAGTTAAGAATTTCATGTGTGCCAGGAACGTTCATCGTTCTATAGAAGTATTCGTCGGCTGGTTTTTTGGATCCAAGCGTCGCTAATTCAGTTAGCAAGCTTTGAAAGTATTTAAGACCATTGGATCCATGATTTTAAAAGAAATTAAAATTGGTTATGGCTTTTTTGACTAAAGTCTAGTGCGCCTAATAAGCTATAAAAATCAAAGAGTTAAATTTTATTTCGCTTTTATTTTTGATCTCCTGCGAAAATAAAGAAATTTTCTTATCATGTACTTCTTACATTTTTTTGGCTCTCGTGATATCAAAGTACCACTAAATGTTTCTGCCGGAATAAATGAGTCAAGACGGGAGAGATAAGAATCATTGCTATAGGCAATAGTCCAGTATTAACAGCAATTTAACGGCTGAGTATTTTTAGAAATATGTAGAAAGAGCAAGAGGCTTCGGTCGAGTGTCTGGTAGTTAATCACAAAGCATTGCTGCTGTCCTGGGATTAGTTCGATTGCAGACAAGATTTGAAAATTCTATTTTGCTTAAGTATAAGTTCATCATGCTAATAAAGGCAGGGGCTCTGATCTGTCTTTTAAGACAACTATAGTTGGTGTTGATCGTGCTAAATATATTGTAGTGTTGCCCCGAGCCCCTCATGTCTGAAGCCATTCGTCTGATTATGTTGGTCTCGTTTTTCGCCGCGCATCCTCGCAATTAGCGACGGGTAACCCTCTGTGTAAAATAAAATCCAGCTGTATGAAATAAGGTTAAGTATCTAACTAATAAAAGTTTTTTGACCGGGTGGTGTTGTTTTTAAGGCTGATAAATCGTGAGTTTGTCAGTCGGTGAGAAGCAAGATGAGAATGAACTGCTATGGTGAAAGTGTCTAGTCGTGGTGTTGTAAATGCTTCCGGGATTTATCGTTTGTTCCGATGCTTAGACCTTAATTAGAATGGCCACCATAAAAATGGTAACTAATTTTTTGGAGCGCGACATGACCGTTTTTCCAAGCGCATTGACTTCGTCAAAGGGTTGCCAAGGTTGTAAAAGCAATATTGATCTGGATTTAGATTTTACTTTCGCTTTTCAGCCGATTGTGGACGTGCGCGATCAATCGGTTTTTGCACATGAGGCGTTGGTGAGAGGTGTTAATGGTGAGGGGGCTCTTTCAGTGCTGGAGAAAGTAAACGATGACAATCGTTATCGATTCGATCAGCTTTGCCGCATGCGCGCTATTTCTACTGCTGCGCAACTTGGAATGACTGAAAACCTATCGATTAACTTTCTTCCTAACGCAGTTTATCGTCCAGAGCTTTGCATTAGAACCACGTTGGAAACCGCACGAAATCATAATTTTCCGCTCGATCGACTGATTTTCGAAACAGTCGAAAGCGAATACGTTGATAATAATCATCATCTCACCAATATTCTACGTGAATATCGGGAATTCGGCTTCAAAACAGCAATTGATGACTTTGGTGCAGGTTATTCAGGGTTAACACTGCTGGCAGACTTTCAACCGGATTTTATAAAACTTGATCTAGAATTGGTGCGTAATATTCATCGTGATCGCGCTCGTCAGGCTATCGTCCGAGGTGTTGTCATAATGTGTGCAGAACTGGGTATTGAAATCATTGCAGAAGGAATCGAACATTCCGAGGAGCGGGATTTTCTAACCGAATGCGGAGTTTATCTGATGCAGGGGTATTGGTTCGCCAAGCCTGCATTTCAAGCAATGGCTCTGGTCGCTCCTGACACATGGCAAAAAGCGCAGATTTCACAGGCGCGTGATGAAGCCGGTGCTCTTTAAGGCTCTTTGTGAAGTGTTCCTTGTGCTCAGGTTTGAGCAGAGTTTCTACTGTACTAGCGGGTAACTTTGCAAAGGCCTAATTGGTAGGGCCGAATACCGCCATAGTTGAATGCTAAACGGGTAGAGAAGTTATTGCGATATGGCAAGGTGAAGACAGCCCAACTGGGCCTTTACAAATTAATATTGTACTTTGCGAGTGAGTAGAGAAATGAATCTTACATTCGAAGAAGCATCGATACAGGCATTGTTGGCCGTGCCTGATCAGCTAGATACTCTGGACTTCGGCATAATCGGGTTTGACGACGCTTCAGAAGTGGTAATCTACAATACTTTTGAAGCTACAAGTGCTGCCTTGCGACAGGCGCGTGTTTTAGGTAAGAATTTATTTTTGGAAATTGCTCCCTGCTTGAATAACGCAATGGTCGCGCAAAGATTTGAGAACGAACCTGAGTTGGACGTGATCATTTCTTACGTTCTAGCACTTAGAATGCGGCCCATCCCAGTAAGATTAAGGCTGCTTAAAAAAATTGATAATAATACCCGCTTCCTATTGGTTGAATGGGCATAAAAATGAGTAGCATAGAGCTGGTCAATGACTCAATCGAGTCAGATTACGAAGCATTAATTTCATTCATGTATCTATCGCCAGTTGGGCTGGTAAGAACCGACCTCAGCGGGAAAATTGATATGCTTAATCCCATGGCAACACAATTGTTGATGCCATTGGTTAAGTCTATTGGCCTTGAAAATCTGTTTGAAACACTTGCTTCCGTGGCGCCTGAGTTACGTAACCTTGTAACGAGTTTTAGAGAATCATGCGGATCAATATGCGTAAGTCATAGAATTCACGTGTCGTCTGCAGCCGACGGAGGTATTGTTCTCGCATGTACAATTGTGAAGGTCAACGACGAGGTTCTGATAACAGTCCTGACTGATATTTCTTGCCAGGTTGCAACTGAAAGGAGACTAAAGCAGACAGACTCATGGCTGGACGCCATCTATACGATTGTTAACGATTTCGCAGTCCTCGGCTTGACTAAACAGGGAGTAATTAATAGCTGGAGTCCTTCGGCAGAGCGTTTAACAGGTTACACGGAATCCGAGGCTATTGGTGAGACGTTGAGCCGCTTCTATAGTTTGTCTGCTTTGGAAGTTGATGTGTTAAAGGAGCAACTCATATTCGCACGTGAAGAGGGTTGGCATTCACGAGACTATCTTTGCCAGCACAAATCAGGACGCAGTTTTTTTGCTCAAACAATGATCGCCGTTTTGCGCGACGAAAGTGACGAGTTTTCTGGCTATACCGTTGTATTTCGAGATATCACTGAGCGAAAGGTGTCGAGTGATAATCTGGCCAATTTGCTCACTAAAGACCACCTCACAGGCGCAGTTAACCGCGCTCACTTTTTCAACTTGGCAGAGAAAGAGTTGGCTCGGGCAAGTCGATACGAACACTCAATATCGATAATCATGTTAGACGCCGATCACTTCAAGCATGTTAATGATAGCTGGGGGCATCCCATTGGCGACGAAGTTCTTAAGTCTATAGTCAACATTGCCGAGGGAGTTCTTCGTCCCGGAGATACTATCGCTAGGTTTGGAGGCGAAGAATTTGTCGTTATGTTGCCTAAGAGTAATAGCATCGAGGCTTCAGTGATTGCTGAGCGACTAAGGAGCAGCATTGAAGCATCTAGTGTCGAGGCTGGTGATGAGGTAATCAAAATCACAGTCAGTATTGGGTGCGCCTCGATGAGTCAATCGCGATCCACTCTGAAACAGTTGTTAGTCTCAGCAGATAGCGCGCTCTATCAAGCAAAATCCAGGGGTAGAAACTGTATAGTTGATATTGATGACTGCTGATTGATGGCATCTCGTGGGTTAACAAGAGATAGGTCGCAAAGCCATTGCTGAAGATGTCGAGGATATGTGCCAGCTGTTCCCGATACTGAAGGAAAGACCCAAGCAGCAAACTGGCGCCATGTCTGGCGGCGAGCAACAAATGCTGTCCATTACCAGGGCGATGATGTCCTGTCCGAAGTTTTTGATTTGGGATGAGCTGACAATGGGGCTTTAACCGAAAATGAACGAGGCTGTGCCTGGAGACCCTTCGATATATCCGATCACACAATACGCCAATCCCGCTGTTCGAATAAAACACAGTGGAACCCATCCAAATGGCGACCCGGGTGTTTAAGCTTCGCGTCACGGAGATCGTTTCCGTGCTGGCGGGGAAAAGCGCGACCGAAGAATCTTTGAAAGACATCTCTCTATGCATCACTGGCCTTTGCGTTTTCTGCTGTCCAAGTAGGGGCGGACCGCTGATCAAGAGGGCCTATTGCCTTGCTGGCCACCTTTCAATTCAAGCCACAAGTTCAAGCTGTTTGTCGATGTGAATCTTTCAGGTATGAATCTAATTTGGGTCACTTGAATGGCTGCTTCTGCATGGAGGCAGCCAGTCATTGTTTTCATTCACCACCCCGGATCTACGCAGATCGACTGACGGGGATAGCAACAGTCACCCTCCCTCTATATCAACGCAAATTCCGGGCGCTGCGGACAAGCTATCGAGAAATGCGGCAATCTGCCGGGAGCTGCGCAAGTGCACCACGGGAACGTGCGGGCCAATGGCCAGGCGCACGGCCTCGATACCTTGGCGGTAGCCACGATCGAAATTCCACACGAAGTTGAGGAAGGTCAGGAACGCCCGGTCGAGCTTCTCGGTACAGCCTGCTGCGAGGTCAGCGCGAGGGCGGTTCATGGCGCTGCGGATGATCACCCGGGTCAAACAAGTGAGCCGCGACGTATCGAGCCAGATGATAAGGTCGGTACGGGGCAGGCGAAGGTCGAAGGTTCGCCGGGCGTAGTTGCCTTCGCAAATCCAGGCATCCGCTGCGATTGCTTCGCGAACCCGGGTACGGAACTGCTCCGCGTCGGGTTCGACCCAGCCGGGCTCCCAGAACAGCGTGTCGAGGTGCACCACGGGCCGGTTCAGGCGCTTGCCGAGGGTGCGGGCGAGGGTAGATTTGCCGCTACCGGCATTGCCCAGAATGACAATCCGTTGCATGAGGACTTCCTGTCGCGAAAAAAGCCGACAATTGTGCCGGTTTTGGATGACCAATCAAAGGCTGGTGCGTGACGCTACAGACAGCGCTAACGCAGCGACCGAAACGCAGTGCGGAGTTCTTCGGTAAAGAGTTGCGGCTGTTCCCAGGCCGCAAAGTGACCGCCTTTGTCGGCTTGATGAAAGTAGATCAAGTGACTGTAAGCGCGTCGGGCCCAGGTTTCTGGAGGGCAGTAGACGTCATCGGGAAACACCGTGACTGCCACCGGCAGGGAAATCTCAGTCGTCTTCTGTGCGGCGGAGGACAGCGGGCTCCGTCCCATGTTTTCCCAATACAGCCGTCCTGCCGACGCGGCACTGTTCGTCAGCCAGTACAAGGTGAAGTTGTCCAGCACTTGATCCTTTGTTGGCAGCTGTTGAGTGTCGGCGCCGTACTTCCATTTCGAAAACCCTGGGTGAACGAGCATCAGTGCGGCCAGAAAGGTCGGTGAATCCGCCACGCCGTAGCCCATCATCTGCGGGCGTGCGGCCATCATCGCGCTGTACGCCAGGCTCCCTTGCTTGATCAGCGTGGCGACGGCGTCGAAGGTTGCGCGTTCCGGCTCGGAGAAGTTCGCCGGGGCCGGTCCACCGGCGGCGAGTGCCGCCGTGGCCTCTGACGGCAGCGTCGCCGGCAGATTGAGGTGAATGCCGAGCAATCCGGCCGGTGCCTGACGCGCCAGTGCGCTGGTGATCGGGCCACCCCAGTCGCCACCCTGGGCGACGTAGCGCGTGTAATTGAGGCGTGTCATCAACTGCGCCCAGACCCGCGCAATATGATCCGGGTCCCACCCAATGCCAGTGGGTTTGCCGGAGAAGCCATAGCCAGGGATGGACGGAATCACCAGATCAAATGCATCCGCCGCGTTACCTCCGTGAGCGGCGGGGTCAGAGAGCGGGCCGATGACATTGATAAACTCGAGCACAGAGCCCGGCCAACCGTGTGTCATGATCAGCGGCAACGCATTCGGACGGGGAGAGCGCACCCAGATGAAGTGGATGTCGACCCCATCGATCGTCGTTACGTACTGCGGTAAATCATTGAGCCGAGCCTCTGTTTTGCGCCAGTCGTAATGGGTGCCCCAGTAGTCCACAAGCTCCTTCAGTTGTTGCAGTTGAGCGCCTTGGGACGGGTCGGGAACGGTCTCTTTGTCCGGCCAGCGGGTCGCCGTAATTCGGTCGCGCAGATCCGCAAGATCGCGGTCAGGAATGTGGATCTGGAAGGGCCGGACGGCTTCGGTAGCTTCAGTGGAAACTGCTGCGGCGGGAAGCGATGAGCCGAGCATGACGACGGCTGCGGCGACGACGAATGCGAGTTTCATTTTCACTTCCTCGGATGAGGGCAGGCGAGACGGTATTGCTGATTGAAGGTTAGCAGTTAAGCCGCGCTGATTTTGTCTCCCGTGAGGGTTGCTTCACTGCCATCGGACGGTCGCTAAAGCCACGTATTCAGCACTCGCCGATCCAGCTCTTCCCAATCCGCCATGCCCAATACCCGCGTGGTGTTCAACCCGCGCAAATAGCCGCGCAACTGCTGGGCGGTAGCCCGGACAAGCTCCGGGTCGGGCGCGTGTTCGCCTGACAAGACGGTTTCATACTGGACCAGATACTCGGCTACCCGGTCACGAAAGTCCGGCAAAACGGCGTCGCGGATCAAGTCAAAAGTTCTCAAGGGAAGATCCTCATCAGAGTGTTCAAGTGGCGTGTATCGGTCTGAACGGCGCGCAACTATTGCTGGGAGTAATAATGACCATCATGAAACGCGAGTTCTACTTTGCTGACAATAGTCGGAAAATCAGCTCCATCGACACAGCGCTCACGAAACCAGCGTGACTTGATGAACCGAATTTTTGATTTCAGGATGAGACCGATGCGTCTTTTATATGTGCCGGCCATGGCGATTGGTTTTTTATTGCTCGCCGGTTGTGCTTCAGCGCCGAACGACCCGACCCTGACCTTGCAGACCAGCAAGACTCCGGCCCAGTACGCTGAATGCGTCGTACCGAAATTGCAAAGCCATGCGTTGAACCCGACCGTCTCACAAACCCAGCGTAGCTACCGGATCGTGGTGCCGAGCAAAGTCGCGGCGAACAACGTGCTGGAAGCCTACAAGGTCGGGAATGGCGGCAAGGTGTTCATCTATGAGCGGCACTTGCTGGCCTCGAACCTGCTGCCTTCGAGTTTTGAGCGCGCCGCACAGGATTGCATCTGACCCTGGCCCATCTACGCTTTCTACAGAGCTCCTTTGGTTGGCCGCAACCAACCAATTTTTTGCCCCGCAACCCATTTGGTTGCGGGGCTTTTTTTTGTTCGCGAATGAACAACTGCTGCTTTTGATAATGGACGCCGCGCTCTAAACCTCAAGCTGTTTCCGGGGCTCGAATTGACTGGTCATTCACTTGTCTGAATCGACAGGCCAAACCGGTATTCCTGGTCTGCCCCTGCTTGCCGCGAGGTCTGTTCGATCAAGAAACCACAACGTTTGAGTACTTTTGCCGAGCCGATATTGTCGGCGTAAACGTTGGCAATCAGTTGATTGAGGTTCCAGTGCACCTGCGCTTGCTCGATCAAATGGTTCACCGCCCGCGTTGCCAGCCCTTGTCCGCAAGCGCTTTGAGCAATCCTATAGCCGACTTCTGCCGAGCGAGCGGACGTGTCGATGTCTTTCAGGTTCGCTCGGCCCACTATTTTTCCGCCAGCGTCTACGATGACAAAGGGGTGCCAGGTGCCGGCGGCATAGTCAGATAAATAGGTCGCAATGTGCTCAGTAACGCCCCGCACCGAGTAAAAAGCAGCACCGCGTGCGTCAATGTGGCGCTCGAACCACTCGCGATTGTCCTTTTCGAAAATCAGCAACGCCTCGGTATCAGTGCTTTGCAGGGTACGAATTGTGACGGGCTCCATTAGGACACTCCTTTTCCTGGTGGAGAGACTTTAAATAGTTGTGCAGAGGCACACTTGTCGGTCGTTAGTTGGGGTGGCGCTCGTACAGAATGACCTGTTGAGGAAGCAACTCACAATTCGAAAAAACCTATTGAATAAAAACTCTATAAACGGGAAGCTCACTGGCGCATTGCTAGCAACCAGTAAGTGAGTATCGCCAGTTTCTGGCTCAGGGAGCGCTGATGAGTTTTCGTCCTTTGACCGACTTTCCGTGGCAATCGAACGTTTGCGACGTTGTCGCCTCTCAGCTTAAAGGACATTCGGATGCTGTCGGCATGACCTGCGCAGGCAACGAGGACACGATCGAACACTTACTGGACTCAGCGCGCAACTGGGCGCACACCACCGCGTGGGTCGTTTACCGTGCCGGTGAACAGATGCATTGGCTAGGGCAGGGCGATCCGCAAGCACAGTGGCCGTCAAGTGTCACGAATGACGAGTTCGACGCCTTTTGCCTGACCCGACACTTGCACCGCTGGCCGACCGGCAACGGCGAAAGTGTGCTGGGTTGGCTACTCGCTCCAGCCGCCGAGGCTACGGAACCGGCGTTCGCCGAGTTTGCCCAGCGCCTGGGCATTCAGGTACAGACCAATACCCTTGCCCGGGCGCAGATTACTCAGCGTGTGTTGTATGAAATCACCTACCTGGCCAGTTCGACCCGCGACCGCTCAGTGTTTCTGGTGGGGGTTCACCAGTTACTGGCGAGCCTGATCGACGCCGAGAACTTCTATCTCGCGCTGTATGACCCGCACAGCGGCAAGATCGACTACCCGTATTACGTCGACATCATCGACGTTGATGCCGTGGAGTCCTCGCACTACGAGTACCTTGACCTGACGCACCTGTCTTTGACCGGCCAGGTGTTGACCACTGGCCAACCGTTGCTGATCGACGCCGCCGGCATTCTTGCGGCCCAGTCCGAAAAGCGTTTTTTCTGCATAGGCGATCGTCCCGAGTTCTGGATGGGCGCACCGTTGAAAAATGCCTCGGATGAAGTGTTTGGTATGCTTGCCATGCAGGTCTACGAGGTTTCTCGTACCTACAGCGCCGAGGACCGCGCGCTGTTTCTGGTGGTGGCCCGTCACGTGGCCATGGCGCTGGACCGGATTCTGCACCGCGAGGATCTGGAAGCGACCGTGATGCGGCGCACCCTCGAGCTCTCGGCACTCAATGACGCTTTGAGGCAGGAAGTGGCGGAGCGCGAGCGCGCCGAGCATCTGCAGAGCGCGCTGTTCCAGATCGCTGAACTCTCCAGCCAGCCTGGCGACATGGCTGAGTTGTTTCAAACCTTGCATGGCATCGTCGGTGATCTGCTGTTCGCGCGCAATTTCTACATTGCGCTGTTCGATGACGCGACCGGTGAAGTGACCTTCCCGTATTTTGTCGATGAGCGGCAGACGACCTGCCCGGTGGCCCGGCGAGGGCGCCGGGGCTTGACTGAGTACGTTATCCGTCAGCGTCGACCTTGCCTGATTGACTCCGGCGAAGCTGAGCGATTGTCTGAGCAGGGCGAAATCGAACTGGCCGAGGAATATGTCCGATCCTACTCTTGGCTGGGCATTCCTTTGTTCGATGGCGATGTGGTGCGTGGTGTGCTTGCGGTGCAAAGCTATACCTCGCAGGTGCGCTATACCCTGCGTGACCAGGAATTGCTGACGTTCGTGTCGCGGCACATTGACACTGCGTTGTCGCGACGCACCGCCGCCGAAGCGATCCACGCCGCCAACCTCAAGCTCGAAGCCCGGGTGCAGAACCGCACCCGCGAACTCGATCACGCCAATGCCAAGTTGCAGCACGAAAACTCCCACGATGCGCTGACCGGGCTACCGAATCGTACCTACCTGCAACAGCGCCTCAATCTGGCCTGGTCGCAGTTCGGCAGCGAAGGCGGGCACCTGGCGGTGATGTTCATCGACCTCGACCGTTTCAAACTGGTCAACGACAGCCACGGCCACCATTTTGGCGACCTGCTGCTGATGCAGGCTGCCCACCGTTTGCGCGGTTGTCTGCGCGACAGCGACATGCTCGCGCGCCTGGGGGGCGATGAGTTTTCCGTATTGGCTCCCGAAGCGCCGCTGGAGGTGGTGATCGACATCGCCGAACGGATCCTGCTGGCGTTTGACCTGCCGTTTTTAATCAATGGCTATGAAGTTTTTTCGTCCTGCAGTATCGGAATAGTCAGCGCCGACAATCAGTTCCATCAAGAGCCTGCCGATTTGCTGCGCGATGCCGATGCGGCGATGTACCGGGTCAAAAGTGCCGGGCGCGACAGCTACGCGGTGTTCAATCAGGAAGTGCGCCGTGAGGTCTCTGACCAGGTTGAACGTGAAGGGGCCTTGCGCAACGCGCTCAAACGTACCGACGAACTGCTGCCGTATTTCCAGCCAATTGTCAGCGTCGAAAGCGGCGAATTGTTGGCCCTTGAAGCGCTGATCCGCTGGCATCAGCCGGGCGGCCGGGTGATCGCACCCGGCGAGTTTTTGCCGGATGTCGAGGGTTTGCGCCTGATCGGTCGACTGGACCTGTACATGCTGAACAGCATCGCCGCGATCCTCGCACAGCCTGAACACGCCAATTGGCCTCCGGTACACGTCAATTGCTCCAGCTACAGCATGACGCGTCCGGACTTCGCCAGTGACGTGCTTGCCCTGTTGGCGCGGTACCGGGTCGCGCCGTCGCGGATCTGCCTGGAATTGACCGAAGGGGCGCTGGTGGCAGAGCCGGCAATTGCCCGACTGACCATGCAGCAATTGGCTGACAACGGCATGTCGGTGGTGCTCGATGACTTCGGTGCAGGGTTTTCATCCCTGAGCTATGTACATCAATACCGTTTCAGCGGCTTGAAGATCGACAAGTCGTTCATCCTCGAACTGACCACCAGTCCTCGCAGTCGCGCGATCGTCCGGGCGATTGTGCGGATGGCTGAATCGCTGGACCTCAGCGTGGTGGCCGAAGGCGTCGAGGATGAGGCGACGCTGGTCTTGCTGCGCGAAATGGGCGCGGGGCAAGCCCAGGGTTATTATTTTGCCAAGCCGATGGGGTTGCAGGCATTGCTGGCGAGTTCGTTGATGGGGCCAGACTGTGTGTAAACATAGCAATCTGCGTTGCGATCGAAGAAATGCTCCCTATCGAAAGATGCGGAGCATTTTTCGATAGGGCCTACACCTCGCTTCTGATTCGATGCTTTCAATGCGATGAATATCGCTCTGGATGACATGGAGTGATATGCAAAAGACTACTCGATCATCCAGTTCTTTAAGTCGCAATGTACCGCAGCGAGGCTTATCCAAACGCTGGCTCCCTCCGATATCCGCTCGTTGAGGGCTATTTGATCGCCGACAAGTATTGGCGAGTTAAGCAAAACTTAATTACGGATAAAAGCCCGTAGATCGTCGGTCACCTTGTCAATCGCAGCCTTGAAGTCCTTGGTAGTGATTTGCTGGCTGGCGTTTGAAAGTTGGCTGCCGATCACCTTGCGCACCACCTTGGCCACGGTCTGATTGGTCTTCGCGTCGATGAACTCGGCTTCGATGAACAGGTTTGTGTCCTGATCCCGATGTCCGGTGGCCGCTTGTGTCGCCCCGACCACGGCCGCGACCGGAACGACTTCATACCATTTCATGCCTTCGTTCGTAGCGTTTACCCCGGTGATGGCCGCACGGAGGATCAAGGGTCTGGCCCCGGCAGGTGCGGCGGCTGGGCTGGACACCACCCGGTATTTCTGGCCCAGCACGCCCTTGGCCTTACTGGTCATATAGCTCTGGATATCGTTGAGTGTCTGTTGGTTTACTCGCTCATTGGGCTTGGGTTGCGGATAGAGTTCCAAGCCTTTGAACACGACAGTGTCATAGGCATTCGGGTTCCAGGAGGGAATCACCCAGCGCATTGCCTTCTCACCCGTAGTGGTAGTCACTTCCTGCAGGTTGTTGTAGTTGGATAGATAGCCGGAATATTGCGCTTCGTCGGTTACTTTCGAGGTGCAACCGCCGAGCAGCAGACTCGTCAGTGCAGCGCCGATGACCAACTTTCGGGAGAGGTTCATAGCGGTGTGTGCTCCATGGGTTAAGTCGCTTTGTAATTGGCAAGGGGTTAGAAACGCCACGTCATGTTTCCGGTCAGGGCTTGAATCCAGGCATTGTCGAACTGACCGGAAGTTCTGACGCCCGACGCGGATTTGGTCTGGTCCACCGGCATGTCGCCGAGCCAGACCAGGGCCCAGCTGACGTTGACGTCGGTGTCCTTGTTCAGAGCATAGGTGGCCCCGGTCGCCAGGCGCCAGGATTCGCCCATGGGCACGGTAAACGTGCGATTGCCATCCGACACCGCGCTGCTGTCGTAGGCCACGCCGACGTTCCACAGCAGTTTTTGCGTGGCCTGGTACTGCGCGCCGAACGCCAGTTGCCAGGTGTCTTTGAAATGGGCGTTGATCGTTGTCGATTCGGCGCCGACGGCGGTGGTGTCGACTTGCACTGCAATGTCACCGAACTCGGACCAGTCCTGCCAGTTGACCGAGGCCAGCAATGCCCATTGCGGGTCGAGTTGCTGGAACAGGCTCAACGTCACGGTTTGCGGCACGGTCATGCCGAGTTTGGTATTGAGGCCATCGAGGCGTCGCAACAGTGGGCCATCGCCTTTGACGTCCAGTCCGTCTTCGAAGTCCAGATCGACCTTGCTGGTGTAGGCCAGGCCAATGCGAGTGCCGGTTTGCGGGGCGTAGATCACCCCGACGTTGGCGCCAAAACCCCAGTCGTTGTCTTTGTACTTGAACTGGCCGTCGCTGCGGTCGGTGAGTCCGAACGGCGAGCGGTCGATGGCGGTCTGCGCTTGCAACATGCCGTACATGGCTTTCACGCCGACACCGACTGACCATTGCTCGTTGAAGCGGTACGCCACGCTGGGCACAAACGACAAACCCGCGAGGCTGGCGTTCTGAGCGAAGTAGCGGCCGGACCATTCGTTGTCGTAATTGGCGGCCAGGCCAAAGTCACCGTAGTTGCCAAAACCGACGCTCCAGTGCTCGTCCAGCTGATGGCTGATGAAAAAACTGCCGCCGGGAATCGGGTCGAGGGCGTTCCCACTGCCGTTGCCCGTACCGTTGGTGTTGCTGTCACGATCAAAGCTCAAGTTGCCGTAGAGCACCTGCAAACCACCGGTGATTTGCGTGCCCGGCAGGTAACTCAGGCCGGCCGGGTTGCTGGCGATCGTGGATGGACCTTGAGCCCGTGCGGCCGCACCGGCGTTGGCAAGGCCAGCATTATCGGTGCCGATTTCGTAGAGCATGATGCCGCCGGCATACGTTTGCTGGCAGCACAGGGCAAGCAGGGTGGAGACGGATAGGATGGACGTTTTCATTGGCATTGGGTTACCTCGGCAAAAGTACTTCCCGAAGAAGGGTGGCCGGCGTCTGCCACCCGTTACTCAGTGGCTTACTTGGCCATTTCCGCCCGAGCCGCAGCGATCTTGGCTTTGACGGAGTCGAGGTTGAAACTGGCGCCTTTTTGCATCGGAGGAAATTCAATCGCGGTTTCAGCCAGTTTCGCCACTTGCTGCTGGACGAAAACGAAACGCCAGAACTGGAACTTGAACCAGTCGAAGTACTGTTGGGAACCCTGGGCGGCCTGGTTTTCCGGCCACCCCATACGTTCGAACGGATCGAGGCGCAGGTTAGTCAGGATCGGCACGTCTACTGCAACCTTGGCGCCCATCCAGCCGCCCGGTTGATCGATGAACCGGTACTTGTAGTCATCGATCCGCACCGCGCCCAACGCACTCTCGCCAAAGTAAAAGATCTCATGCCGGTTGGACGGGCCTTTTCCGGTGATCAGTGGCGTCTGGTCATAGCCGTCCAGATGGACTTTGTAGGTGCGGTCACCCAGCTGTTTACCTTTGAGCAGTTCGGCGCCGATGTTCGGATTCCCCGCCGCCGCCAAGAAGGTCGGAAACCAGTCCATGCCGGACATGAGGCCGTTGGCGATGGTATTGGCCGGGACATTGTTCGGCCAGCGAATGATCGCCGGAACGCGGAAACCACCTTCCATCACCGTGCCTTTGCCCATGGCGAACGGCGTAGTGCCGCCGTCGGGCCAGGTGAAGTTCTCCGCACCGTTGTCAGTGGTAAAGACCACGATAGTGTTGTCATCCATGCCGTCTTTTTTCAGCTTGGCCATGACGTCGCCGACGATATCATCGAGCTGCGCCATGCCGGCTTCCTGTTCCGACCAGCCATTCTGGGAATTGCGCATGGCTTCGTATTTGTCGGAGAGGTGCGTGACGATGTGCATGCGGGTCGGGTTAAGCCACAGGAAAAACGGTTTGTTGTCCTGTTTGGCTTTGTCGACAAAGGCAAAGGCCTTGTCGCGAATCTCGTCGTCGACGGTTTTCATCCGCTCCGGATAAAGGGTGCCGGCGTCTTCGATCTTCTGTTTGCCGACTTTGCCCCAGCGCGGCATCACCGTCGTGTCGTCGGTAGCGGTTGCCCAACTGTGGACCATATTGCGTGGGCCCACGGTGTCCAACAGCTCTTTTGGGTAGTTGGGATGTGCCGGGTCTTCCATGGCGTCGAGGTGGTAGAGGTAACCGAAGAACTCGTCGAAGCCGTGCACGGTGGGCAGGAACTCGTTCAAGTCGCCCAAGTGATTCTTGCCGAACTGACCGGTGGAGTAACCCATGGATTTGAGTGCGGTAGCGATGGTAACTGCTTCAGCGGGAATGCCGATGGGCGAGCCGGCCTGGCCGACCGTGGTCATGCCAGTGCGGATCGGCAGTTCGCCAGTTATGAAATTGGCGCGTCCGGCAGTGCAGCTGGCCTCGGCGTAATAATCGGTGAAGCGCATGCCCTCGTTGGCCAATTGGTCGAGGTTGGGCGTTCTGCCGGCCATCATGCCCTGGTTGTAGACACCGATATTGGACCAGCCTATATCGTCGCCCATGATCACCACGATATTGGGCGGTAACTTTTCAGCCGCTAATGTGATGCTGGGACATACCCATGCAACCAGCAGCATAGACGCTGAAATGAGTTGGGTGAGCTTTGTCTGATTCATAACGAGATCCCGTGCAACAAAGTGAGCACTTGGAACGAGCCCCCGCTCGCCCCTCTGTTTGGATCCCCCGCGATGAGCGTAGATTTGATTGGCAAATTAGCCAGCGGCTTTTTATTTCTATCCGGTCAGGTCTCCATGGCGGCAGATGCAACGCCTATCAACGGGATGTGAAGGCTCAAACGCAAGTGATCATGGACAACATATCGCATACGTTGGAATCGGTCGGTGCGAAGCTTGAAGATATTTTCAAGGTCACTGTATGGCTATCCGATATGAAGCATTTCTCAGACTTCAATCAGGCTTACGCAGCGTATTTCAGCAACGGCTTCCCTGTTCGGTCGGTCGTCAGCGCCAAGCTGGCGTTTGATCTGGATGTCGAGATTGAAGTCCAGGCTTTAGCGCCTCAGGCCTTCTGAATCAAAATTGCCGCCATCCTGTCCACTTGTATTGAGAGCAAACTCACTATGGCCCTGCATATCAACACCCCCCTTATTGAATCTCGCCCGCTGAGCGCCATAGCCGGGGGCACCATCTGGCTCAAGCTCGACGCTCTTCAGCCATGTGGTTCTTTCAAGCTGCGCGGCGTCGGCCACGCGTGTGAAATTCATCACGCGCGTGAGGCTACGAGATTCATATCATCTTCGGGAGGCAATGCAGGACTGGCAGTAGCGTATGCCGGGCGTGTGTTAGGTGTCCCGGTGACGGTAGTTGTTCCGGAAACTACGACTGAACGAGCAAAAGAGTTGCTCGCGTTGGAAGGGGCGAAAGTAATCGTTCACGGTAGCTCTTGGCAGGAGGCAAACCAGCTGGCATTGACACTCATGACCTCCAGCGATGCATTCATCCATCCGTTCGACGACCCGCTTCTTTGGTCTGGGCATGCGACTCTGATCGACGAAGTCGCCGAGCTTGGCCAAAAGCCTGATGTGGTAGTGCTCTCAGTCGGCGGTGGAGGGTTGCTCTGCGGCGTAGTCGAAGGCCTGTATCGCAATGGATGGCAGGACATTCCAGTCATAGCAGTGGAAACTGAAGGCGCTGCTTCTTTCCACGCCGCAATAATGGCTGGTAAACCTGTGGAAATAGAAGGCATCAGCTCAGTTGCAACATCTCTTGGAGCCAAGCGGATCTGCAACCAGGCATTTGAGTATTCCACTACTCACAACGTAAAAAGCGTAACGGTCACTGATCAGGATGCCCTCGATGCGTGCCAGCGTTTTCTGTTGGATCACCGTGTGCTTGTTGAGCCTGCGTGCGGTGCCGCGCTCGCCGTAGCCTATAGTCCTCATGCGCTAGACCGATACGACAACGTTCTGTTGGTGGTATGTGGCGGAGCCACTGCGACCCTTGCACAGATCCAGCAGTGGTCGGCAAAGAAATGAATAAAGGTTCCATAGATAAATCAAGCTGGAGCCTCATTCGTGACGCGCACCGAGGGAGTGACAGCCTATTCCTCGTGGTATCAATGATATTGGGATGTCTGATTGGCCTCATCGTCGACCTCTTGCGAGATGCTTAATTAACTTCAGACGCTCCATCATCCTGAGCAAATGTATGAGAGGCCGCCTCTATCCGCTCTTCGAGCTGGGCAATGTAGGTTTTAGCGTCCTCCAGGTTGGGGAACGAAACTGCCGTTTCGCCTAGCCAAACTTTGCAACCGCTTCCTTGCTCATTTGTTTCAATAGTGATTTTCATCTGCAAACCCTTTGCTGTCGAGGCAGCGGAGGGTAACGCACTTTTTTGATGATTAAAAAAGTATCAGAGGCTCTACATCAGGGGTTTCAAGGCTATTTGATATCATTTTTTAGACTTCGCTAGGTCTTTCTCCAGGTGATCAAGCAGCGATGCTAGTTTCAACTCGGCATCAGCCAACGCCTGTTCTGACGCGACTTTCCAGTAGGGGGAGATTTCGAGCAAATCAGGTTCCGCCTCGGCCCGCAGGCACCATTGATGATGATCGTGCCATGAGCCGAGCGACGCTTGTACCGACTTCAATTGATCCCTGGATTTTGCCTTGAGCGGTGACAGTGTTGGAAACGCCTCGGAGAGGTATCTCGCGTTTTTCACAATGATCCTTAGCTCGTGCCGATCAAAATGTTTGTCCCGAAGGCCGGCGATCAGTTGAGTGATTCTTTTCTTCAGGGCTTTCTCTATCTGTCTTTTGATATCAACCAGTTCGCCGGCTCTCTCGGCTGTCCTGAATATCTCTGGCCATCGATCCAGTTCGGCAAACAGATTGTCGAGCGCCGGGCTGGTGGAGATCTTTCGATGCTGTTTTGTGAGGGCTGCGGCTCGACTCGCTGCCTGGTGGTGATAGCCCATTTTTTGCAACTCACCAATGATGACCTCCAGATCCCTCGTGGGGGTAGTTACTCTACCGACTTCAGCGGCAGCCTGATTCAACGCTGAGACCTCAGGCATGTTACGCAGCGGGCGCAAAAGGCTGCGTATTTTCCGCGCCGCGATCCTCAGATCATGCAGGGCTTCACTGTCGCTGTTGGCTTGTAGCCGGGCGCGCGAGTGATAGAGGGAGACTTCCAGGGAAATGATCTGAGCTACAAAATCGTCGACAAAAGACATCATCGTCCTCGCTTGTGAGTGCGTTCGCAGAGCGTAGCAGAGCTATTGTTCGTTGCAGCCATTGCGCACGGGCACTGCAATATAAAATTCATCAAGTTGCCGCTGTGGATTCGCGGGAAGTCGATAGACTGGAATCTTTTGTCGCAGGAATGGTGTTGATGCGTCGTGTTGTTTTCAATCAAAAAGGTGGGGTAGGCAAGTCGAGTATTGTGTGCAACCTGGCTGCTGCAAGCGCAATGGAAGGCTACCGGACGCTCGTTGTCGACCTGGACGCCCAGGCCAACTCCACTTATTACCTCACCGGCCTGACCGGGGACGACATCCCGGTGGGTATTGCGGACTTTTTCAAGCAAACCTTGTCTCCGGGGCCGGCAACCAAAAAAAGCCGCGCTCATATCGTTGAGACACCCTACGACAATCTTCACCTCATCACTGCCAGCGGCGAGCTTGCGGATTTGCAGCCCAAGCTGGAAGCGAAATTCAAGATAAACAAGCTGCGTCGGCTGTTGGACGACATTTCCCAGGATTACGACCGGGTTTATATCGATACGCCTCCGGCGATTAACTTCTATACGTTCAGTGCACTCATCGCAGCGGATGCGGTTTTGATTCCATTTGATTGCGATACCTTCGCTCGTCAGGCGTTGTACCAGGTGCTGGCACAGGTGGCAGAACTTCAGGGGGACCATAATGAGTCATTGGTCGTTGAAGGGATTGTCATCAATCACTACGTCAGCACCACTGGCTTTCACCGCAATCTGGTCAAAGAACTCATCGCGGAAGGGCTGCCGATTCTTCCGGTGTATCTCGGCAGCTCGGTGAAGATGCGTGAATCACATGAGCGTTGCCAACCTTTGATTCACCTCGACCGGCATCACAAGCTGACAGGCCAGTTTGTTGATCTCTTGCACCTGCTGGAGGAGGCAGACTGAATCGGCACGGGCACTGAAAGATTTGGAAATAGTGCATTCCATCGACTTGAGGTCGGGCGATCAAAAACGCTGCTTAACTGAGCATTGGCATTATTCAGATCAACTGTCCAAGCGGGGTGAAAGGAATGGCTGACAAGTTCCGGGTGCTGTTTGTCTGCGCAAAAAACGATGTCCGTTCCTTGCTGGCCGAAGCGCTGCTTCGCCACACTGATTCTTCACACTTTGAAGCTTTCAGTGCTGGCCTCGAACCCGGCGAGGTTGATCCTCGCACCCTGGAGTCTCTCGAACACATTGGCATAGAGACCAATGGCTTGCGTAGCAAATCGATCAATGAATTTGAAGGGCAAGAGTTTCATTACGTGATCACTCTGTGTGATAAGTCTTCTGAAGAAGCTTCACGGATGCCGTCCTCCGGTGAGGTCATCGTGTGGAGTTTTGAAGACCCGACGACCAGTGAGAAACATGAGCCCTTCCGTCATGCACTCCAAGAGATTCACGACCGCATCAAAATGTTCGTCACAGTAAAGACAAGGTCGTGATGTTTCGATATTCAGGAGGAAAAAGCTTCTGAGCGTTGTTGCGCAGGCTCCGTGTTTCTGTGCGGTTGCTGCCAAGCTAACTGTGCCTGGACTTCAGCTGCTGCATTTAAAACGCTCTGCGCCCAATTCTCATCATCCGGACGCACGACCACTACGCGAAAACCGTGATCATAGCCTTCAATCTGCACGCCCTCGGAATCATCGACATGCAAGTCGATATCGAATGCGGGTGGAAACTTCGAAGGGGAGTTCGAAAGCCCATGCGCTGTCAGGGCATGGTTATGCCGAACACTGTTGACCACACCGTCAACGTGGATACCGTGCAGTAATAACCAGCGCCTGATGTAAGACGGTGTCCGACCGGACGACGTGTAGACCCAGATGCTGCATCCCTGTCGGCGTAACTCTCGGGTCAGGTCGCGTGTTCCCCTACGCAATGGCTCGCCCAGCCAACGATGAACAAAAGCCGGCAGCCTGCTGTGCTCGACAGCGCAGTGATGGGCCTGACAGGCCAACGTGTCATCGATATCAAACGAAATACGGATGCGCTGGCGGCTGAACGCGTCCATCGGAATGGAACGCTTGATTGCTTGCCACGCTCGACCGCTGGAAACCCGGCATCTGTCGAGCATCGGATACCTGCTCATCATTCGCCCCCCAGATAGACGGGCACTGGTTTGTCGCTCACAAAAAATTCCCTTGGGTCAGGCGCTTGTTCTTCCAGGAAGGCTGCATATTTTTTCTTGATCTTGGGCAATTCGTACAAGGCCTTGACGCCATGTTTGGCGGAGTTGCGGATGACGGATGACGGGTTGAAGTAACCCTCGGCGTTGTCCAGCGTCAGTACGAACGGCGGCAGCCCTGCACGCATGAGCAAGTAACTGACGATCAGCGACCCAGTGCGGTTATTGCCTTCAATGAACAATTGCGGCTTGCTGAGGATTCGTACATAGACGCCGGCCGCACGCTTCCAGACAGATTCGCTGCGATACGCACAGTACCAGTTGTACAAGTCCTTTATCCCGCCTTCAACGTTGTTGAAGAAGTGTTCTTCGGTAGCCGCGAGGTGCTGAGCGTACTCCAGACGACGTGCCGGGTCTCGGCCGCAGAGAACGGTGGCATTGATCTCCAGCATCAGGTTCAGTTGCTGAAGATCGAACAGATCGACACCACGGGCGACATAGTCGTCAATCAGCGCATAGCCATCAACCACATTGCGCAGCACTTCGTCAGTCAAGGGATCACGCGGCTCGGTGAAGTGCCTGCTGAGCTCGGCAAAGCGACCCTGCACCTTACGGAGTGCACGCTCGATTGCTGGCAAGTCAAGACGACGCTTTGCGGACATTGGCAATCCTGATTAGAAGTGTGAGAGGTAAAAAGACCGAAGGCATGCCAATGTCGTTTGCCATTGGCTGCTTTCGGTCTTGACCGGACGTTTGTCGATTAGCTGAATTTGCCGCTGATGTAATCGCTCGTCATTTGCTCGCGGGGATTGTCGAATATCTGGGCCGTGGGGCCCATCTCAACCAGATAACCGGTACGCGTACCCTGGGAAATATCCACCGAGAAAAATGCCGTGGTGTCAGCGACACGGATCGCCTGCTGCATGTTGTGAGTCACCAGCGCGATGGTGTAATCCTTCTTCAACTCGACCATCAATTCTTCAACACGGCGGGTGGCAATCGGGTCGAGTGCCGAGCACGGCTCATCCAGCAACAGGACTTCCGGTTCGGTGGCGATGGCGCGGGCGATACACAGTCGTTGCTGCTGGCCGCCCGAGAGGGACAGGCCGCTGACCTTGAGTTTGTCCTTGACTTCATCCCACAGCGCAGCGCCTTGCAAGGCGTGCTTGACGCGGTCACCCAGGTCGCCCTGATAGCGATTGAGGCGCAGGCCAAACGCAACGTTATCGAAAATGCTCATCGAGAACGGGTTTGGTTGTTGAAACACCATCCCGATGTAGCGGCGCACAACCACGGGATCAACACCCTTGCCATAGACATCTTGCCCGAGGAAATGCACATGGCCCTCGAAACGAAAGCCTTTGACCAGATCATTCATCCGGTTGAGGCTGCGCAGAACCGTACTTTTGCCGCAGCCTGAAGGACCGATGAATCCAGTAATCTTGTTTTTTTCGATCGGCACATGGCTATCACGTACCGCCATGAAATTGCCGTAAAAGATCTTGTCGAGCTTACAATCCATGACCACAGGTACCTGGGTCTCGAGCGGGGCGACTTTTTGCGCAGATAATACATTCACACTATGTGCTCCCATTCTTAGAACTTTGGCTTGCCAAAAATACGGCTGATGATATTCACGATCAGCACGATCATCACCAACACCAGCGAGGCAGCCCATGCGAGCTCAAGCTGATTGTCGAAGGGCATACCTGAGAAGTTGTAAATCAGCACGGCAAGCGATGCGGTCGGATTCATCACCGCCAGGCTGCCGTCGTGGTAGATCCAGTAGTTGCTGAACAGGGCCGTAAACAACAACGGCGCGGTTTCGCCAGCTGCACGAGCCACCGCCAGCATCACGCCGGTCAGGATCGCCGGCAGGCCGGTAGGCAGTACGATTTTCCAGATAACCTGCGATCGGGTACAGCCCATGCCATAGGCGGCATCCTTCATGATCTTGGGCACCATCCTCATCGATTCTTCAGCTGTCAGCACAACGATCGGCAGCATCAATACTGCCAGCGCCACGCCGCCTGCCGGTGCCGAGTAGGTACCCGTGGTCATCACCACCAGGGCGTAGGCAAAAACCCCGGCCAAAATCGAAGGCAGCCCTGTGAGCATCTTGGCGGCAAAGCGCGCGGCATTGGCTAGCTTGCTATCCGGCCCCAGCTCAGCCAGAAAGATGGCCGCCATGATGCCGATCGGAACCGCGATGGCGGCCGCGATACCAACCATTACGAAGGTGCCTGCCATCGCGTTGCCGAAACCGCCGCCAGTCTCAAAGCCGGTCGGCGGCAGTTCGGTGAACACCTCCAGGCTGAGACGGGCACCACCGCGGGTGATCAGCATGTAGAGCACGGAAATCAGGGGCACGCTGGCCAGCAGGGCGCCAGCCCAGACCAGCGTCGTCAGCACCAGGCTGCGCAGGGCGCGGCCTTCAAACTTGCGCTGCAGGCTGGGCAACGCGGCCGCAGGGGAAGTGAGATCAGTCATTATTTCGTACCTCGCTGGGCATAGACCATGATCATGGATCCGATGACGTTCACGATCAGGGTGATCAGCATCAGGACCAGTGCCGCATACATCAACACCTCGATCTCGGTCGGTCCCGCCTCGGGGAAGTTCAACGCCAACAAGGCAGCCAGGGTATTGGCGGGTGCAAACAGCGAAAGGGAAATGTTGTTCGAGTTGCCTACCAACATGGCCAGGGCCATCGTTTCACCCAAGGCCCGGCCCAGACCCAGCACCAGCGAGCCAAAAATGCCGGTGGCAGCGGAGGGCACCATGACCTTGAGAATCGCTTCCCAATGGGTGGTTCCCATGCCATAGGCCGCCTGCTTGGTTTTCATCGGAACGCCGGTGAGGGCATCCTGCGAAACGGCGGCAATAGTCGGCAGAATCATGATGGCAAGCACCAGCGCGGCAGGTAACAGCCCCGGTCCGCTCAAGGTCGTGCCGAAAAAGGGGATCCAGCCAAGTTCACTGTTCAGCCAATCCGTGAGGGGACGAATCGCCGGGATCACCACGTAGATGCCCCACAGTCCATAAACGACGCTGGGAATGGCCGCGAGCAATTCGACAATGGTGCGAAAAACGGCCGCCAGTTTCGCGGGCAGGAAATCCTGGGTCAGGAAAATCGCCATGCTGACGCCGAAAAAGCCTGCGATCATCAAGGCGATGAAGGCGCTGTAGAGCGTGCCCCAAATGGCCGGCAGAATGCCGTACTTGCCCTGGTTCACGTCCCACACGGTCCCCAAAAGGACGTCAAAACCGTGTTTCTCCATACCTGGAAGTGCCTTGCGTCCCACCTCGAACACCAAGGCAAAGACCAGCGCCAGAACGAGAACCACACCGATGCGCGCCAGTGCGCGGAAGGTGCGATCAACCAGAAAATCCTTTGCAGACGGTGGACGGCAGGCGGAATCCGGATTGACCGGTACGACAAATGGCTTGTTCATGGGCTATTCCGGCGTAGGGGAGAACGCTCCCGGCGAGGCTGGAAGCACACGCCGAGAGGTCTCGCGAGCGTCACTGGATGTTGGCGGAAGCTTTGCGAACCTGATCGACGACCGATTGCGGCAGGGGGATGTAGCCCATCGAATCGGCGATTTTCTGACCTTCAGTCAGGCTGTACTCGACCATTTCACGCATGGCTTTGGCCTTGGCCGGGCTTTCGTTCTGCTTGCGGAAGATCATCCAGGTGTAGGAAGTGATCGGGTAGGACTTGGCGCCATCCGGATCAGGCAGCCAGGCCACCAGGCTTTCAGGCATCTTCACCGCAGCCAGAGCCTCGGCACCGCTCTCGGCATTCGGCACAACGTAGTGACCGGCCTTGTTCTGCAATTGGGCAAAGTCGACCTTGGCCAGCTTGGCGAAGCCGTACTCGATGTAGCCAATGGCGCCCGGGGTCTGGCGTACGGTAGCGGTCACGCCATCGTTTTTAGGCGATTTGATGAATTTGTCGCTGGCTGGCCAGTTGACGGTGTTGCCTTCACCCAACTCCTGCTTGAACGCCGGGTTGATTGCCGCCAAGTGCTTGGTGAATACCGCGGTGGTGCCGCTGGAATCTGCACGCACGACAACGGTGATCGGTGTAGCAGGCAGTTTCAGCTCCGGGTTGGCCGCGACGATCTGCGGGTCGTTCCATTGGGTGATCTTGCCCAGGAAGATGTTGGAGTAAACGTCGCGTGGCAATTTCAGACCTTTAGGACTGCCTGGCAGGTTATAGGCCAGGACGATTTCACCCGCGGTCATCGGCAACAATTGCGCCCCTTCGGCAACCTTGGCGATGTCCTCGTCTTTCATCGCCGAGTCGCTGGCGGCGAAATCAACGGTTTTGTTCAGAAAGTCCTGCACACCTGCACCGCTGCCCTTGGATTGATAATCCACGGTGACGCCAGCGGTTTTCTTGCTGAAATCCTTGAACCAAGTGAGGTAAATCGGAGCCGGAAAACTGGCGCCGGAACCTGTCAGGCGAACGCTTTCTGCAGCGAAAGACACTGAGGTTGCACAAAGAGAAACCGTAATGGCGAGCGCAGCAGACTTCATCAAATTTTTCATCGAAGGAACTCCTTGTGATAGCGGGCTCCGGAACTCTGCAACAATCTTGTTACGCTTTTATGAAAGTCGGGTGGCACAAGATCCCGCTGACGGACTTGTCTGCCAGCTCGATATCGCCTTGCATCCGTAGTCGCCCCTGATGCGAGCCTGCTTTGAAGCAAAGTTTTTTGTAATTACTTCGTAACAAAGTACGACTAACACTGACTCAGGCCCTTCCCGACGCGAGTTGCTCCCATGCTATCAACCGAAGACACCCTGATACAGCGCATCCACCGTGAGCTGCTTGATCACAGTGACGAAGAGCTGGAACTGGAATTATCCGAAGACGGCACTGACCAGAATGCTCTGTTCGATGAGAAGCTAGAGGAAGGAAGTGAGAAGGAAGCTCGAAGAGTTTATTTCAGCGAACTATTCCGCCTGCAAGGCGAATTGGTGAAGCTGCAAAGCTGGGTGGTAAAGACAGGTCACAAAGTAGTCATTCTGTTCGAAGGTCGTGATGCCGCGGGCAAAGGTGGTGTCATCAAACGCATTACCCAACGGCTCAATCCTCGCGTGTGCCGGGTTGCCGCGTTGCCTGCACCCAATGACCGCGAACGTACTCAGTGGTACTTCCAGCGCTACGTCTCACACCTGCCGGCAGCGGGTGAGATCGTGCTCTTCGACCGTAGTTGGTACAATCGCGCAGGCGTCGAACAGGTGATGGGTTTTTGCAACGCCGATCAGTACGAAGAGTTCTTCCGCACCGTGCCAGAGTTCGAAAGAATGCTTGCACGCTCCGGCATTCAGCTAATCAAATATTGGTTCTCCATTTCCGACCAGGAACAACACCTGCGCTTTCTCAGTCGCATTCACGACCCGCTCAAGCAGTGGAAACTCAGCCCCATGGATCTGGAGTCCCGTCGGCGCTGGGAAGCCTATACCAAGGCCAAGGAAGTGATGCTGGAACGCACCCACATCGCCGAAGCGCCATGGTGGGTGGTGCAAGCCGATGATAAGAAGAAAGCAAGACTTAACTGCATCCACCACCTGCTCGGGCAGATGCCCTATGAAGAAGTAGAGTTACCGGTGATCGAGCTACCGCAACGCGTAAGACAGGAGGATTACTCCCGCAGCCCGACGCCACCGGAACTCATCGTTCCTCAAGTCTATTAAGAGAGGCTGGAGCGGGGCGCGCTTCGATTGGAGAGCAGCATTCGAAGCCGAATAGCCTGAACGACCGCCTCGCAAGCCTTCTAATTGCGGTGAAGTCGGGGCACAGTGCCCCGGCATTTATAAGTCAGAAGCGAACGTGGCGTCCCCCTGTAACTGATGAGCGTCAGCGGTCGTCTGGCGACCCACCTTGAACCATGCGGCGTACAACGCCGGGACGAAGAAAATCGTCAGCACCGTCGCCACCGTAAGGCCGCCCATGATCGCAATTGCCATCGGCCCCCAGAACACGCTGCGCGTCAGCGGGATCATTGCAAGTACGGTGGCCAGCGCCGTCAGCATCACCGGACGGGCCCGGTGAATGGCAGCGTCCAGCACCGCGTTCCACGGGTCGCGTCCTTCGGCGATCTCGATCTGCACTTGATCGATCAGGATCACTGCGTTGCGCATGATCATGCCGCCCAGTGCAATG
Source organism: Pseudomonas sp. O230 (assembly GCF_045447035.1). Taxonomy (NCBI): domain Bacteria; kingdom Pseudomonadati; phylum Pseudomonadota; class Gammaproteobacteria; order Pseudomonadales; family Pseudomonadaceae; genus Pseudomonas; species Pseudomonas sp. O230. The sequence continues at coordinate 526,888 of NZ_JBJGXN010000003.1, forward strand.
ATGCCCGAGTTGTTCTGTTGTTATATCGCTACGATTTACTTAAGTGAATGGCAGCTTTTGGCGGTTCTCTGCCGGTCATGTCGCCACCAATCATTCTGGTCAAATACGGTGCACATGATTGGTCAGGTCCAATAAAAAGCTTAGTCGCTGTCGATGCGTTTCGGTGGGGCAGGTCAAGTCTGAACTAAACTGTTCTCCAGGCTTCCGGATGCTGGGCCTGGGTGTTCAGCAACGGGAGCTTAAAACACTAAATCAGCTCTCAGCGGAAATGATTGAGTCTTGGCTGGCTTCAGCCGCCAGTTTCAATCGGTCAGCTTTACTCACGTATTTAGTCTTGCTTTGCGGTGCCAATTTGGCGCTGGCCTTTTTGGCGTGAGCCTTTAACAGCTGCTTTATTTTTTTTTGACGATTCATGTTTCTCTACTCAGCTTGTAAGTTCTGGAATGATACCGATAGGGATACGCAGAAGCTTTGCGGGTCGTCGATATTGTAACTCACTGTTCGCGCTGCTTCCGTTCCTGGAGGGCCCCATGCCGCCCATCACCATGCGCCTGGTGGCACTGCTTGTTCTTTGCCTGACACTGGAAGCGCCAGCCCAGACCAGCACCTGCCCAGCGGGTGAGAAACAGGTGTGCCTGGACGGCTGCATCTGCCTGCCAGACTTGGGACCGATGCTTGGTCCCGTGCCTGACGGTATCTACCAGATCGCGGCACCTGCCCTGGCGCTGTGGTTGACCCAAGCCCGCGCCGAAGCAGTCAGCGCCGGCATCCAACCGATCCCGCCGCACATTCGCGAGCAACTGCTGCGTTGGTACGATCCCGTTGTTCTCGATGCCGTGCACTACAAAGTCAGCGACAACGGCCAATTCAGCGCGGCCTCGGCCATGCTGCAAAACCCCGATGTCGGCGCCGTGACGCTGATCGACATCATCCTTTTTCGGGATGCACAAACCGCAGAACAGAACATCGCGCTTTGGGCTCACGAATTGAAGCATGTGCAGCAGTTTCAGGAATGGGGGGTAGAAGGATTTGCCCAGCGGTACACGCAAGATTTCAATGCTGTGGAGGCGCCGGCTTATGCCATACAGGCTGAGGTCAGGCGGTCGGTGCGAGAAAGGACTGAATGAAGGGCAGCGCTCACATGGCAGGTGAAACTCTGCACGTCATCAATGACTTCCCCGCCGCACAAACGTAATCTCGCCAGTTCGCTTCCCCAAATAAGAAAAAAACAGGAGTCATTGATGCAACCGATCCGTCTCGGTCTGGTGGGCTACGGCAAGATTGCCCAGGATCAACACGTGCCAGCAATCAACGCCAACTCCGCATTCCAGTTGGTCGCTGTCGCAACGCAAGGGCCGCCCTGCGCCGGGGTAGAGAATTTTCAGTCCCTGAGCGAGCTGCTCGAAAACGGCCCGCCAGTGGATGCGATTGCGTTTTGCACACCACCACAAGGACGATTCGCGCTGGTGCAGCAAGCGCTGGCGGCTGGCAAACATGTGCTGGTCGAAAAGCCGCCGTGCGCCACCCTGGGTGAAGCGATGGCCTTGGTGCATCAGGTCGGTGAGCAAGGCGTCAGCGGCCTGTTCGCCTGGCATTCGCGCTACGCGCCCGGCATCCAGGCCGCCCGTGACTGGCTGGCCACCCGCACCTTGCAAAGCGTACAGATCGACTGGAAGGAAGACGTACGCAAATGGCACCCCGGCCAGGCATGGATCTGGCAACCCGGCGGACTTGGTGTCTTCGATCCCGGCATCAATGCCTTGTCGATTGCCACCCATTTGCTGGCGCTACCGCTGTTTGTCGAGTCTGCCGAACTGCGCGTCCCCGGCAACTGCCAGTCGCCTATCGCCGCGTCCATAAAAATGTCTGACGCACGCCATCTCGACGTCCGCGCGGAGTTCGATTTCGACCACGGTCATGACGAACTCTGGAGCATCGAAATTCGCTGCGCCGAAGGCATCTTGCGACTGGACAACGGCGGCGCACTGTTGAGTATCGATGGCGTGCGCCAGGCCGTATCGGAGGAGGGCGAGTACGCGGCGGTGTATCGACATTTTCATCAACTGATTGGCGCCAAGGCCAGTGATCTGGACCTCCAGCCGCTGCGGTTGGTGGCCGATAGCTTTTTTGTCGGCAGTCGGGCGTTGGTCGCGCCGTTCTACGATTAGCCCACCTGGAAACGCAGAGGGGCGACTTCTGCAGATAGAAAGCGGAATCGGTTAAAAAACTCCGCGCAGGTGAACGTCAGTTGGTGACCAACAGTTCCGGGCCGAGGCAGTCGTTGATGTGGTCGATGTCGTCGTCGCCCTGACTGCCCACCGAAGAGGCCAGGCGCAGGCGCGACATCAAGTAACGCAGCTTGCCCTCGAACAGATCGTGGCGCGCAACGAACAGCCGCTCTTCGGCATTGAGGACATCGGAGTGGGGGCTGGTGCCTCCTTCCTTGAAGCCTTTGCGTGTCTAAATCAGTGAGCGCCACGGACTTCATTCTCGCCACTTGAGGTACTGATCGGTACTGTCACAGACGCGTGGAAAGCGGTAGGGAGGGCATAGGTGCCCTCCCTTTTTTATAAGCGCCGGGCCGCTTCGCGCACGGCTTCTGCTACCTAGGTTAGCCCGGTCCCATCCGCATCAGAAACAACGCCTAATTGCTGAACAAGCTGATAAGACTCCAGGCTGCGCCGATCGCAAAGATCAAAAGCATCAGCACCAACATGAGGATTAGCGGCTCACTTCGCATGAAGGTAACTCCTCAGCAGGGCTGGCAATGCGCGGCTGATCTGCGGCGCAGGTGGAAAGCTGTTTTTCGGTAATAACAACTTCAAACTTTCAATTAATGCACTAGTGAGCCCACAGCATTCTCTATGCCAGAACATTTAACAGCCCATAACTCCCCGCGGGCGGCGCAACCTGATTCCTTGGCCAATGAAAGTTGAAACAGGATGCGGGTAATACAGCCCGTTTATGGGGGATTTCTCTCATCGTGGGGGGATATCGCAGGGAACGTCATGTCGGTATAGGGGAGGGCGGTTCTGCGCAAGACGCTCTTGAGCCAGCGCTTAACCGGGCACGCTCGGTACATCGAGCCCGACTTTCACACGGTCCAGCGCCACGATCGTCTTGAACCAGGTCACGTTGGCATTCTCGGCAAACAATCGCCGCGCCAACATCTGGTATTCCTGCATGCTGGCAACGGTTAACACCAGAACGAAATCCACTTCGCCGGTGACGTAGTAGCACTGCTGAACTTCGGGCACCGCGAAGTGTGCCTTCATCGCCTCCAGTGCCTCGATGCTCGTACGCTCGGCCATCACTTCCACAATGATCGTGATCGGCCGTCCCACCGCGGTCGGATCAACGATGGCGACATTGCCGGTGATGACGCCCCTCTCTTCCATCCGCTTGAGGCGGCGTTGCACGGCGGCCGTGGAGAGATTGACCTGCTCGGCCATCAGGCGCAGCGGTGTGGTGTTGTCGCGCTGGACGAGGTCCAGGATGGCACGGTCGAATTTATCCAGTGGTTCAGAGGCAGCGTCGTATTTTGCCATGTCAGGCCCGTGAGAAATTTTCTCGAAAACTACCAGAAAACCGCGGCCCTTTATCTAGCTGTGAGAAATATTATCTTGCCTGCAGACGGCTCTCGCCGCCTTGATCGGGAATTCACACAGGATAATTGGCATGCTCGCACTGTTTCATCTTTCCCCTGTCCTGTTGGTGACAGCCATGCTCGTCGTACTGCGCCGGCCGCCCATTCACGCGGCCATCGCCGGCACTCTACTCGTCGTGGTGCTCTGGCTCGCAGGCGCCGCCGACGCGTGGCACCCGGGTCGTATGGTCGCCGCTGCTGAAGATACCGTCGTGTTGTTTGCGAGTACGGCCTTCGTGATCGTGCCGGGTCTGGCCTTCGTGATTTTCATCGAGCGCTTGGGCGTTAACCTGGCACTTAGCCAATGGGTGCGTTCACTGGGTTTGCGCCGCGGCGATCAAGTGGCGTTCATCGTCCTCGGGCTGGCACCGTTGCTGGAAGCGATGACCGGCTTCGGCGTGTCATTGATCGCAACGGTGCCTCTACTGCTCAGCCTCTTCGAGCGCCGGGTCGCGTTACGCATCGCGCTGGCCGGCATGGCAATCATGCCGTGGGGAACGCTGGGCCTGGCAACGGTCATTGGCGCCTCGCTGGCTCACCTGGACACCGCCGCGCTGGCGTCGACCTCGGCACTCACCAGCGCACCGGTTTTTTTCGCCCTCAGTGCGATGTCGCTCTATTTGGCGGGCGTTCGTGAGCCTCGGGAATGGCGGGCGCTGGGCGTTTTCTGGTTGCTGTTTGTGGGTGTGCTTTACAGTGCAAGTCGGTGGTTAGGGCCGGAAGTGGCCGGCGTTGCCGCGGGCCTGGTGACGGCAGTTGCAGTTCTGTCTGCCGGGCTGTGGCGCCTGCGCCGCAGCGATAGCGAGCGCGGTGCGGTGCAATGGCCGCGTCAGGCCTGGCCGTATCTGTTGCTGGTTGCCTACATCGTCGCGTTGAAGATGGTGTGGACGATCACCGCTTGGCAGGACAGCTGGGTCATACAGGGCGACCAAGTCACCTGGAAGCCACTGGCCTCACCGGGGCTGGCACTGATTCTGGTGCTGATCGGGCTAAATGTTCACACGCGCAACACACCACGCCAGCCAGCGCCGGACGTCTGTATGCCTGCTGCGTTGGCGGCCCGCGCGAAGCGACCATTGCTGACCATTTTCTTCTTTCTCGCGATGTCGCAGATGATGGTAAAGGCCGGCTTCCTGGCGGGTTTGATGCAACTGCTGGCGGGCCTGTCGCCCACCGCCGCGACGTCGCTGGTGGCGCTGTTTGGCGGGCTGTCAGGCTACATGACGGGATCGAACGTTGGCGGCAACGCGATCTTCATGCCGGCCATCGCGATGTTGCCCGAATCCTCTCGCTTATTGCTCGCAGCGGTACAGAACAGCTCGGCAGGGCATGCGGCACTGGGCTCTCTGTCGATCGTCATGCTGATTCTGGGACTGGCCAAAACCCAGGCCACGGAAGAGGGTGAACTGGTAAGGTTTGGTTTCGCGCTGGTCTGCCTCAATACGGCATTGGTTGCGTTGGGCGCAGGGGTGCTGAGCGGGTGGTTTGGATAGCATCCAGCGCAGCGGGTCCTCACCTTCACCCAACAGGATATTTGGGGAAGTCCTGTCGCATTCTCGCGAACGTTGTACGTTTTGATCCCATTACGAATCAGCGAGAGACAAGACTGAAATCGCCTGGCCACTCCAGGACATGCCTTACGGATCAAGGGGGTTCGGCATTGCGCCTGCAACGGTTACTACCTTGCGTTCACGCAGATTTCGGTAGGGAGTAAAAGTGCTGACTGAGAACGCTGCCTTCTCGCTTTCGGAGCGTCATTGAGGCGATCAGTGAGGGGAGTGGCTGCTTTTGGCAAGGGCGCCCTGTCGAAGTGACTCAGGAAAATCGAAGGCTGGAAGGGAACATCTCGACTCAAGGACGCGACAGTTATGGAAACTCTCTTTTCTCAAATCAGCGAACGTTTGAACAGTCGCTGATTTACGGTAGCGGACAACGCCCAAGGACTATCCGGTGCAGGCACCGTATGTCATTACCATGTCGAGGGACATGCCATTTGGGGCATGCGCTAGCACCGACCCAAAGCCTTCAGGCGGAGACACTTAAGGGCGGCCCCCAATCAGAAGCGTTCATCAAATATCGCGGGCAAGGTGAGTTCCCTGACGAAGCTTGCCGAAGACAGACTCAAGGCCATGCGTACGACGTGCACGACGTCATGGACGGGGATCAGATGGCCTTCGCCTCTCTGCTCGGCAAGCGCTCGCGACGTGCTCAGCGGGTCCTCGGTGTTCAGATAGCCCAGGTTCAGGCAAGTCACCCCCAATCGCTGATCCCGGTAGCCCTCGCGCAGGGCATCGGCAATACCGTGCAGGGCAAACTTGGAAGCGCCGAAGGCAACTTCGGGCCGTCCACTTTGGGGCAAGCCTGAAGTCGATCCGGTCAGGATGATTCTTGGGTTGGCGCTTTTCAGCAGCACTGGAAGCAATCGTTTGATCAGCAAAATGGTCGAGGTGATGTTGCAGTTGACGATGGCCTGTAGCTGGTCGTCGTGGTCGGCGAGAAAGTCGTACACCGGATCAAAGGCCAACTCCTCCCATATTCCCAGGTTGTAGATCAGCGTATCCAATCCGTCATCGACCACCGCTTGTTCGATGACCTGCACAGCCTTCGCCGATTCACCCAGGTTGGCTTCAACCCACCGCACATGTACACCGGCCTTTTGCATAACGTTTTCGGGGCGGGTACGGGAAACACCAATCAGCGTGTCCCCCACCTCACCCAGTCCCTCGATCAACGCTCTGCCCAAACCTTTGCTTGCGCCTACCACCATGGTTTTCATCGATTGTCTCCTTGACGTGTGTGCTGATCAGGGACGGTATGCAAGCAGACGATTCAACGAATGACAACCAGTCGGCTGTTTCCAGATATTCCGAAGTGGCAGATCAACGTAAAAAAGGGGGCCAGATTGATTTAACAAACCTGTCCCTGTGTTCAGAAACGCCTGTAGACCAATGCAATTCATTCAGACTGTTGAGCTGTCCAATGTCTCAATTCTTCGGCGATGAAGTGGGTTACCAGGTCGCGGAACATTTTTTCGATTGCATCCGGGCTCAGGCCTGCTTCCGTGGCCCAATCGCGACGTGTTACCAGCATGGAAGCGAATCGCTGCGAAGCCTGTACCGAGGCCGCAGAGGTCTTGAACTTCGAAGCCGCGAGTACGTACTGGAATCGCCTTCCTAACAACGTGATAACGGCTTGATCCAGGGCATCAATCTCGCGTCGGATGTCCTCCATACCTGCGCACTTTGCGGGCTGAACCTGATTTATGACGTCCATGTAGATACCTCCTTTTGTTAAGCAATTAATAAATAGTCCGAGTTTGACCCTTTGTCGCCTCCCCACTGATCACACCTATAAGGGTGTTTACTTCTATTCAGACCCCTGTCTGTACAGAGAAGAGCGCGATGAACAATGAACAGGTGGCCCCTGAAACGAAAGGGGTAGCGGTGAAGCTATTGGCAACGGTCGACCTCGGCCCTGAGATCGAGGGCATGGCGGGGCGCCAACTTAGAATGCGTTTGGTGACCATCGATCCTGGAGGCGTCTTCGGGCCGATTCACAACCATAAAGACAGACCAGGCACCGTCTACATCTTGCAAGGAACGATCACCGACCACCGAGACGGCGTCGCCACGGACTATGGGCCGGGAGTGGGCTGGCCCGAGGACAGGAACACCACGCATTGGCTTGAGAACAGAGGAACAATTGCGGCGGTGGAGATCTCGGTTGATATTGTCAGGCAAGGGTGCGCTCGCTGACCGCGCTTTGTGCTCGTATCCATTGCACCCTCCTGATAAGAAGCCAGAAGGTAAAAAAACCTAGTCAGGATGAGCCAATGAACACGAAAAAGCCCGGCTGATCAGGCCGGGCTTTTTGGGTATTGCGGTGACGCGATTTGTTTATGCAGCGCGGCTTTCGATCAGACGATCCGCTCCGCCTTCAGCGACAACCGGGTGAGTCGAGGTAGCGGCGAAAGCGCTAACTGCAAAAACCGAGAAAGCGATGCTGAGAATGGTTTGGCGTTTCATGATCGTGTGCTCCGGGGTGTTTTTGGTTGGTATGGAGCGGATGTTACGCCGCGGATTTTTTAAGAGAACTTCATTGACGTGATGGTGACCATTGACGGCATTGATAGGGCGGGCGGCATACCTTTGGAGAGCGTGATAATGCGGTGCAGCCCTGGCCACCGGAATGTGACAGAGCATTGATTACATTGCGTATCAACTGTAATGCGCAACAACACCATTCTCATTGCCGCCAGTGACAAATACAGTAAGCCGCACACGACCCGCCTCGATTTTTCCAGCGTATTTACTCGCGGCGCAGGTGACGATATCAATTTTTTTACGGCGTAATTAAGGTGCCTTTCATGATCAAGAACATGATGAAAACTGCTTGTCTGGCTGCGCTTGTTGCCACCAGCGCAACAATGGCGTTCGCCCAGGCCCAACCATTGCCACTTGATAAGGTCGGCGCATTACATAATGAAGACGTTGAGTGGCGCAGCTTTCCAGCCTTCCCCAAAGAAGTGAAACTGGCTGTGGTGGCCGGCGACCCGAGTAAGCCAGCCCCCTATGTGGTAAGAGTCAAAGTGCCGAATGGCACAAAATTGATGCCCCATACACATCCTGAGGATCGCATCTACACCGTCATGTCCGGTGTTTTCTATATTGGCTTCGGTACGGTTTTCGATCCGGCCAAACTGGTTGCTTACGGTCCTGGCAGCGTGGTGATACTTCCGGCTAATACACCACACTTTCACTGGGCTAAATCAGGAGAGTACATTTCACAGGTTTACGGAACGGGTCCGCTAGGCCTTGAGTATATTGATAGCCACGATGATCCACGTAATGCGTCGAAGTAAGAAAGGGCTGTAGGAATCGTTCAGGATTTAATTGGTTTTAAAAGTTAGCTAGGCGGGTACCAAGACCGTTATGTACCTTCTGCGAACAACTGCAATC